>JAFXZY010000054.1 GCA_017541025.1 Bacteroidaceae bacterium
CAGGCTTTGCTGAAGAAAAAGGTGGGTGATGTGGTTGAGGTTAAGGTTCCCGTCGGAACCATAAAGCTACGCATAGAAAGCATTACGTTATAGATTCTTAAAGTACTCTCGTTCGGGAATAAAAATAAAAAGTATTTTATTTTGTATTACGCTCACTTAATCGTATCTTTGCACCCATGAATTATAATAATATACAATTTGAAGAGCTTGGAGTAACCGCAGAAGTAGCCACGTTTACGCCCAAAGAGGGCGTTTCGGAATGGCATGTGATGCTGCATGTTGATAGCAAGCAGCAACCCTTTGCCGACCAACTCCGCAGGCTCTACGAGGCAGAAGACCGTCTGCCCAATATGCCCGAATTTTGCGGCGCACATTATATTCTGAAACGTTACTTCCTGTCTGACAGTACCAATCAGCAGCCGCTGATGCGTCAGGAAAAGAACATCTCTATCAGCTTGATTCAGCAACAACCATTAGACGGCAGCAAAATTGCAGCCTGGCTGTATCTGCAAAGCGATGTAGAGGTGAAAGAGGAAGAAGGCGTGGTGGTAGCCAAGCACAACGGCTATCAGCACCTGTGGAAGATGGGAATGTGTAACAACCAAGGTGACAGCGCCCAGCAGACAGAGGCTTTACTGACTGAATACGAAACTTTGCTGGCTAAGTTTGATGCTACGCTGGCTGAGAACTGCATTCGCACCTGGTTCTTTGTCCGCGATGTGGATACACAGTACCACGGTCTGGTGAAGGCACGCAAGGAAAACTTTGTTCAGCAAGGTTTGACAGAAAAGACGCATTACGTCAGCAGTACAGGAATAGGCGGCAATCCTGCCGACACAAAATCATTGGTACAATTGGGAACATACGCCATAACAGGTCTGGAGCCCGAGCAGCAGCACTATCTGTATGCTCCTACACACCTGAACCCCACATACGAATACGGCGTTACCTTTGAACGTGGAACCGTTGTGGAGTACGGCGACAGAGACCATATCTTTATCTCTGGAACTGCCAGCATCAACAACAAGGGCGAAGTGGTGCATGTTGGCGACATCGTACAGCAGACCAAACGTATGTGGGAAAATGTGGAGGCATTGCTGAAAGAAGGCGGTGCCGACTTCCAGGATGTAATGCAGATTATTGTCTATCTGCGTGATACAGCCGACTACGAGGTGGTAAAGGCTCTCTTTGCCGACCGTTTCCCCTACATCCCCACTGTTTTAACACTGGCTCCCGTATGTCGTCCCACATGGCTTGTAGAGATGGAATGTATGGCTGTCAAGGAGAATCAGCATGAAAAATTCCGTAAGTTCTAAACTTCCCCTTATTCTGGTAATCTTTCTGGTTATCGCCATAGCAGTTGCAACTGTATTGGAGAACCGATACGGCACCCATTACGCCTTGCAACATGTATATGGCGCGTGGTGGTTCGTCTGCCTTTGGGCTATGTTAGCCTTAGCTGGCTGCTGGCTCATGTACAAGAGGAAAATGTGGAAGCAACCGTCCGTAATGCTGTTGCACCTGAGTTTTCTGGTTATTCTCTTAGGTGCCCTTGCAACATATCTTACCAGTCACAAGGGAATGGTCCACTTGCGGGAAGGAGAAACCTGCCGTACCTATTGGGTAAAGAACGAGCAAGGGCTATATACACTGACAGAGGATATGCCTTTTTATCTGGCCCTCAAGAAATTCCAGATTCTGTACGATGCAGACGGGACAACGCCTGCCGACTACGTAAGCCATGTGCTGATAGCTACCAAGGAAGGCAAAGAAGAAACGACCATCTCAATGAACAACATAGGCCGGGTTAAAGGTTTCCGAATCTATCAGACCTCCTTTGACGATGATTTGGGCGGTAGTGTCTTTACCATCAGTTACGACCCCTGGGGAACAGCTATCACCTACGCCGGCTACCTCCTTCTAGCCATTAGCATGATTTGGGTTTCCATCTCGAGAAGTCAAAAGTCAAAAGGCCCCTCTCCCCAGCCCTCCCCCAAATGGGAGGGAGTTTACGATTTGAACGCAAGAAGAATGTTCAATGTTCAATGGGGCACAATTCTTCTGACTTTCTGCGGAATAGCTATGGCTTCTTACATGGTAATTGCTATCTGCAGGAGTCCTCTGGTTCCTATTTTGCGCTCGCCTTTCCTGGTGGTTCATGTGGGAACCATCATGCTGAGCTACATACTGCTGGTGGTAAGCATCCTTAGAAGAGAAGTGCTAAGACCTGCCGTCTTTCTGCTGGCAACAGGTATCTTTCTGGGAGCCGTATGGGCAAATGTCTCTTGGGGAACCTATTGGAGCTGGGATCCCAAGGAGAGTTGGGCGCTTATCACATTACTCGTCTATAGCGTTCCTTTGCACAGCAAGAGCCTGCCTTGGTTCAATAGCATGCGAAACTACCGTATCTATTCGCTGCTGGCTTTCGCCTGTCTGCTGATGACATACTTTGGCGTGAACTTCCTGTTGGGCGGTATGCACAGCTATGCCGGATAAAATAACAATCAATATAATACCTAATGAAAATGAAACGACTAATTCTCTTACTGACATTAACCGCTACGCTTAGCGCCTTCTCCAAAAAGACTGTTGAGGTGATGACGACACGTGCCGACAGTCAGGTTTTGCTGGAAACGCAACAGTTGAAAATCGGCTCTGCCCTGGGTACAGCCAACAGCATCATTACACTGGATGCCAAACAGAAGTACCAGACGATGGACGGCTTCGGTTTTGCTCTCACCTACTCTGCCTGTTACAATCTGATGAAGATGACACCCCAGGACAGACACAACCTGCTGGTAAAGACATTCTCCCCTTCCGATGGATTCGGTGTAAATTATGTCCGTATGAGCATCGCCTGCTCCGACTTCTCGAGCGAATGCTACACTTATTGCGAACAGAAAGGACCGGATGACAACCTGCTGACTAACTTTAAGTTGCACGATGATGAACTCACTTATGTAATTCCTATAATAAAAGAGGTATTGGCCATCAACCCCAAAATCAAGATTATGGCTGCCCCCTGGACGGCTCCCCGCTGGATGAAGCAGAAGAGTGTTACGGATGCATCGCCTTGGGACTTCTACGCAGGCGGCGTGCTGAACCCGAAATATTACGAAGCATACGCTCAGTACTTCGTGAAATTCGTCCGGATAATGAAAACCTACGGCATCAACATTTATGCCGTAACACCCCAGAACGAACCGCTGAATGCAGGAAACTGCGCTTCTACCTATATTGGTGCCAGACAAGAAGCCGACTTCATCAAGCATCTGGCTCCTGCCTTCCATAATGCAGGTATCAAGACCAAGATTTACGTCTTTGACCACAACTACAACTACGACAACAAACCAGGAGAAGATGATTATCCCGTTCAGGTTTACCAGGCACTCAGTTCTGCTATGGCCGGCTACGACCTGGTGAAAGGATGCGCCTGGCACGATTACGGAGGCAGCTACACCGAGATGGACGACATACAGCAGAAAGCGCCCGATATGGAACAGATCTTTACAGAGACATCCATAGGCAAGTGGAACGACGGACGCAACCTGAGAAGACATCTTGTGAACGACTTCAACAACCTCCTTCTTCACTTTATTAACCGATACGGAAGGGCTACGATTGTCTGGAACTTTATGCTCGACCTGAACTACGGTCCCTTCACGCAGGCTGCCGGTTCCTGCACCACCTGTATGGGTGCCGTAGATATCGACCAGAACGACTACAAGACATTATATTACAACAGCCACTATTATCTTATCTGTCATGCTGCCAAGGTTATACAGAGGGATGCTTACAGAATTGCCAACAGCATCTCAGTACCTCAGGAAGGGCTGCTGTATTCTACATTCAGGAACCCCGACAACAGCTACTCCTTGCTGCTTAGCAATAATAGCAGCAACGATTATATAATAGGTATCAGAACCAGTAGCAAAGCACCCGTCACGCAGATTATGGTACCCGCCAAGAGCGTGGTTTCCGTTGCACAAAAATAGAAAATCACAATATGGGGCGTAATAAGTTCTCTCAGAAGGAAATCGAGAAGATAGGCAAACTGCTTAGGCTCAAGAATGCCGGAACACGTTATCAGCAGAAGATGATCAGGCACACCCTACGTGTAGATTATGAGTTTAACATCTCCGACTTTAACGTGCAGGGAAAAGCCTTTGGCTACGACGAACTGCAGGAATGCATCCGCAAGGAACGCATTCTTATCCTGGATGATGCCACCATCGAAGCGATGAAGGCAAAACGCGCCCGTGATAAAGCCAAGGACGAAGCAGCCCGCCAGGCAGAAGCCATCGCCAGCGGCGAAGCCGTTGACTGGCAGGAGGCGCAAAAGGAATGGGAGGCGTATTATGGGACCACCTCCGACTCCCCGAGGGGAGAGAGGAATGAAGAGTGAAGAATCTTTTTCCAGAAAAGAGTGAAGAATCCTGCGAGTAAGCGAGGACAATGCCTATTTGCTACCGCAGCATTTTTTCTGAAAATCATGAATCAGCCTACATGCCTACATGATTTTGCCGCTAAAACCCGATGGTTATCGCGTTTCTTGCCTTCGCAAGCCTACATAAAGCCTACATGATGCCTACATGATGCCTACATGTTTTTGGGTGTTTACAGGGTGAGAACAAAAATGAATCAACGCTTTTGCAATTTTTTTGCTTCCTGCAAAGCAATAAATTCTCTAGAGAATTTTGACGTATTCACGTTGATTAGCAATTGTTTGCACGTTACTTAGCAGAAAATTCTCTAGAGAATTTCAGAATCATCAATAGGCATATGTTTTACAAACATCTGAACCGATTTCTGCTACCTCCCTGACTCGGATATCGGTTTTGTTAGCTTAGTGGCTTAATAGCTTAGTTGATTTTTCGTTTTACAGTTATTGGATATCGTTATTCGGTTATCGGACTTTCAACTCTCAACTGTCAACTGTCAAAGTGTAGGCTTATGTAGGCATCATGTAGGCATCATGTAGGCTTTATGTAGGCTTTATGTAGGCTTGAAAGCGCATGAAACGCGATAACCATCGGGCCTCAGAGGAAAATCATGTAGGCATGTAGGCTGAAAGGCAAATTTTGAAAAAAAAATTAAACGCTTGTATTGTACTGAATAAGTTGACAAAAATTGAGTTCAACTTATGAGTATGAATGTAAAGAAATCGAATGAAGAAAGTTTGGCGATACTCCGCGAGTATCTGACCAGTGACATGTCAA
>JAFXZY010000055.1 GCA_017541025.1 Bacteroidaceae bacterium
AGGCAGATGGGTGGCACAAAGGCGATGTTTGCCCATATACGCAAGTGGCTGAATATGGTAGAACAGGCACATGGCGTGAAACCTGTCCTTTATGTCAGTCAGAAGTTTGTGGACAAATACCTGCCCGCAGCACCCGACCTGATGAAGAATTACAACGTGTGGATAGCCCGCTATGGCATGTACCGTCCGAATGTGAATCTTGTATATTGGCAGTTGTGTCCTGACGGCCGTGTCAAGGGTATAAACACAGAGGTCGATATCAATGTGTTCAATGGTTTCCAGACTGAGTGGGAAAGGTTTTGTGGTAACTAAGGCCCCTCACCTGCCCTTTGGGCTTCCTCTCCCCAAAGGGCGAGGAAGAAGTTAGTAAAAATCCTTTAAAGGATAGATTTTAAGCGATAAAATGTAATTTTCCCCTCGCCCCTCGGGGAGAGGATGCCCGAAGGGCAGGTGAGGGGCTATGTTTTTTTATTATGCAAGAAACAAGACAAGCTCGTATATGCCGTATGCTCCAGAAGGAGCTGGCTTCAATATTCCAGGCACAGACACGCATGATGCCGGGTGTGCTGGTAAGTGTTACTCGTGTTCGTATCTCTCCAGACCTCAGTATATGCACAGCTAACCTTAGCGTGTTCCCTTCTGAGCGTGGCGAGGAGATTATCAAGAACATTCAGGCAAATGAAAAGCAGATACGTTACGAACTCGGCACCCGTGTCCGTAATCAGTTGCGCATCATCCCAGAACTTCGCTTCTTCATCGATGACTCCCTTGATTATCTGGAGAGGATAGACGAGTTGCTGAAGAAGTAGAGGCCCACCCAGTACCCTCCCCAAGGGAGGGTTCCTCCCCCCTTCCCCCACATGGGGGAGTAGTTACATTTTTTGGAAATGGGTGCGGATGAATATAAACTCAATAATAACAATCTAATTTATTACCCGGAGAACTTATATAGGAAGTCTATTGGGGCGTTCTTTACTATATAAAACACCCTCCCTTGGGGAGGGATGGGGTAGGTCTTATGTCTTCTTTTCCATTCTATATCTCCCGAAGGTATCTCTTTTCCAAGAAGAGTACCAATGTAATCAACCTGATATCGTTTATATCCGTTGTGGGCGTTGCTGTTGCCACGATGGCACTTGTCGTCGTGCTTAGCGTCTTCAATGGTTTTCACGATATGGTGGCAGGTTTCTTTACTCAGTTTGACCCGCAGATTGAGATAGTGCCTGCTATGGGTAAATATGCCCCTGCAGATGCTCCTGAACTGACAAAGATACGCCAATTCCCAGAGGTAGAGGTTGTAACGGAGAGTGTGGAAGATCAAGCCCTCACTATCTATCGCGACCAGCAGTCAATGGTGATGATAAAGGGTGTGGATGATAACTTCAGCAAGCTTGTAAATATTCAGAATATTCTGTATGGCGATGGGGCCTATGAACTACATGTGGCTGATTTACAGTATGGTATAATGGGTATCAGACTGGCTCAGTCGCTTGGTACCGGTGCCCGTTGGGATGGTTATCTTAATATCTATGCGCCACGTCGTGAAGGACAGTTGGATTTGTCTGACCCTATGGATGGATTTGTTGTTGATTCCTTGCTCTCTCCGGGAGTGGTATTCAGCGTTCAGCAGTCACGCTATGACAAGAATTATATTCTCACTTCCATAGAATTTGCCCGTAATCTCTTTGGCTGCGACGGTGAGCTTACAGCCCTTGAGTTAAAGTTGAAACCGGGTGTGGATGTTGATGCCGTGCAGAAAAAGATGCAGAAGGTGGCAGGAGACAAGTTCCGTGTGCTGAACCGCTATGAGCAACAGGCAGACACTTTTAATGTGATGGAGATAGAGAAACTCATGGCTTATATTTTCCTCACTTTCATTCTTGTGGTTGCATGCTTTAATATCATTGGTTCGCTGTCAATGCTCATCATCGACAAGAAGAATGATGTTGAAACGCTACGCTGCCTTGGCGCTTCAGACAAACAAATCTCAAGTATCTTCATGCTTGAGGGAAGGATGATAACCCTTATCGGTGCTGTTGCGGGAGTTCTTCTTGGACTCTTGCTCTGCTGGTTACAGCAACAGTACGGCTTTGTGCGCCTCGGCTCTTCAAGCGGTTCGTTTGTTGTTGATGCCTATCCTGTTAGCGTGCATTATATTGATGTAGCAATAGTCTTTCTAACCGTTATAGCAGTAGGTTGGTTAGCGGTATGGTATCCTGTGAGATATATGAGCAGAAGGCTGTTGGAAAAGTAGGAAATCTGGAATTATGATGAATATACAGATATAATTAATTCCGTATGTCTATACCATAGAGACCTTAAATAGTTTTTTCAGCGGCTTTATTTTACGCTTTTCACCTTAATATATTCCTTGAGGAAGTTTCTCTAATCAGTACTCATTACTGCGCGTGAATGCTTCATAATTTGCTTTTAACAAGAGAAAAGGGCAGCGCCGGCATAAAGTCAACGCTACCCATCATAAACATAATATAAGAGAGTATTTATAGTTTCACTTCTGGCACTACCTGACCGTCGAAGAGGTTGATAACACGCTGAGCATAGCCGGCATCGCGTTCGGAGTGAGTTACCATAACGACGGTGGTGCCTTCCTGATTTAATTGGGTGAGCAGCTGCATCACCTCCAGACCATTCTTGGAGTCAAGGTTTCCTGTTGGCTCGTCGGCAAGGATAAGTTTGGGATTCATCACCACGGCGCGGGCAATGGCTACACGCTGCTGCTGACCGCCAGAGAGCTGCTGAGGGAAGTGATGGGCGCGATGCGAGATAGCCATACGGCGCAGCACTTCTTCTACTCGAGTCTTACGCTCTTTCTTGGGTACGCCGAGATAGGTAAGCGGCAGTTCTACGTTCTCCTCTACGTTCATTTCGTCGATGAGGTTGAAGCTCTGGAACACGAAGCCGATCTTTCCCTTGCGAACCTTTGTGCGCTGACTCTCCTTCAGTTGTCCTACGTTCTCACCATCGAGCATGTAAGTGCCACTGGTGGGATTGTCGAGCAGGCCAAGGATATTCAATAGTGTTGACTTACCACAGCCTGAAGGCCCCATGATGGCTACGAACTCACTTTTTTTTACTTCGAGCGATACGCCGCCCAATGCTACGGTCTCCACCTCTTCCGTGCGGAATACCTTCTGAATGTTTTCTAATTTTATCATTTTTCAACTTAAACTTTAATCTTTATACTTTAATCTTTAAACTTTAATCTTTATTCCTTATTCCGTCTTTAGATAGTTGACGGGATTGCTTGTCGTGACGCGACGGCAGCCTATGCAGACAACACACAGGATGACTGCCAGAACCAACAAGGCACAGCCTATGAAGAGCAGGGGTGAAAGGACTGCCTTCTCGCTGAACTGTTCCTGCCAGAGACGAGAGACATACCAGGCAGCGATGGTTCCAATAAATGTTGCGGGCAGAGCTACACGCATGATGTCGATAATGAATAATCGGATAACATCAGTCGCCCGAGCACCATTCACCTTACGGATAGCAATCTCTTTCTGTCTTCTGCCTATTTCGCCTGAAAGATAGCCGATGAGTCCGATGAGGGCAACGAGCAGAGCCACCAGTCCGCCAATCATCACAGTAGTGCGGAAATTACGGGCATCAGTATATAGTTTGACCACCATCTGGCTATATGGCGTGATGTTGATGTCGGGATTGTCGGGCACCAGTTCCTTCAGTCGCTTGTTGGCAGCCTCCAGGCCGTCCATTGTCTGGAAGCGGATGAGGATATAACGCATATATTTTGGCTTGTAGCTATAGAAAATGGCGCTTGGTCGGGTGTCGGGATTCGTAATGCTGCCGATGCGGATATCTTCATAGACTCCGACGATGGTATGCGGTTCGTCGAACGAGGTGCAGAAAATCTGTTTGCCCAAAGCCTGATCCCAGCCAACCAGTTCCTTCATGCGCTCTTCAAACTTCCGACTCACCATCACCTCGCGCATGGTGTCGGTCTGCTCGGTAAAGGTGCGACCTGAGACTATGGGAATACCCATCACATCGAAATAACCGTTGCCTACATAATAAAGGTCGGCTATATTCATATACTCATGGTCATCGTCTGGCAAATAGATATTATCACCGCTTTGTTGCTCAGTCAGATTAGCATACGACATCGTCACTCCCTTTACAGATGCCAGCTTGGGCAACTCTTCCAATACCAGTTGACGTTGCTCGACGGACAAGCCGTTAACCAGTACGGAACCCAGCGTGGAATAGTCGTAGCCTATGTCGTCGTTTATCATTCTATCATACTGTCGCCCAGCCACAGCC
>JAFXZY010000008.1 GCA_017541025.1 Bacteroidaceae bacterium
ATGTCATGACTTGTGCGGGAACTTGTTCACAGGCACAAAGCCATGAGCCACCACAGAAGCTCGAAGAGCTAAGACAGCTGAAGAGGGGTTTTCCTGGTTTTCTTTTATCAACAAAAGTGACGAAGAACCACTTGTTAACTTAAAAATGTAACTCCCGCCGGGGAGATCCCTTTGAAAAAGCCTCTCCTGTACTTAGTACAGATGTTTGGCGGAACCTATTGGAAGAATAAACAACAAACAAAACAAAATTTTTAATTAACATTATTATTAACAAAACTTTTAAGCTTATGAAAAGAAATTTTCTTTTAATGCTTTTGCTGACCCTCTTGCCGCTGGTAGGTTGGGCAGCAAACCCGACCATAACTTGGAAAAGTTCTGGGTCTAATTCAAAAGTTTGGAATGGAGTCTCGAACCCAGATTTCATATCCGAGCTTAACGTTAGAAGTGGTTCCGGTGGCACTCCCTGTACCAGCCTAGGTTTAGGTACAAGTTCCCCATCTGGTAACGTTAACCAGTACCGCTACAACTTCTACGCATCTACATCAAGTACTACTCCACTTACTGGAGTACTGGATGCAGGTTCCTATGACCTGAGATTGTTTGTTAAACATCATGCTCAGAATTATGGTACTCAATACCAAGACTATGTGGCACATGTGAGCGTAACAATCACTCAGGCTTCTAACAAGATCGATGCTATTACGATGGCAGATTATGCATCTGATGGAATACCCACTGCTCCAACTTGTACCGCTGACTTCGGCGCTAGTACTGCTGAATTCAAGTTTGCAACAAGTAAAGATGGCCCTTGGACTTGGACATGGCCCTCTTACCCCACAGCAGCTGGCATTTATTATGTTCAAGCTTCAATTCCTGCAGATCCCAGTGGTAACTACGAAGGAGTTCCCGGAACTGTATTCGCAGGCCAGACATTCAAGGTTGCTAAGAAGGCTACTTTGACTACCGTTCCTACCCTGAAGGGAGGCTTAGTTTATAATGACGGCCCTCAGGATCTGATTGAAGGTGAAGCTAAATTCCCTGTTGACTACGAAACTACCAAAGGTGGTGTTAAGTATAAAGTAACTGATTCTGACACTAAGCCCACAACAGATGAGGGCGCAACTACTGCATTCCCCCAGATGACCGCTGCTGGTAAATACTATGTATGGTACAAGCCTTTGGCTGACGGTGACATTTATATTGATGGCGAATGGACTCAGATTGGTTCAACAGGTGTGAAGATTTCTAAGAGAAACATTACAGCTGCTGACTTCACTGTAACACCAAACGATCTTAAATGGACTGGCTCTGCCCAGGAACTTGTTACTTTTGCATGGAATAATAACAAAGACCGCGGTACAGAGACGATCACTCCCCCTACAGAAACGGCCGTAAATGAAACTGGATATGATGTATATGTAGCGATTGCTGGTGACGAGAACCACAATGATTTTGCTAGCACTAAGGTAGCTACTGTTATAATCAATAAGGCTGACAACGCATTCACAGCTGCTCCCACCGCAACTAATGCTGATCTGACTTATGACGACAATCCAAAAGATTTGTTTGCAGCAGGTACTGCCACTAGTGGTACTGCTAAGTATAAGGTTGACTGGACATCAACTGATGGTCAAACAACTGTTGAAGGTACATGGGTGGACGCCCCGATTCAAGGCACAAATGCTGGTACTTACACTCTCTCCTATAAAGCAGAAGCTAACGGTAACTATGTAGCAGTTGATGAAGTTACTCTTGGTACAAAAGTTACAATCAAGCAGGCTCCTGTTGCCATTTCCGCTGATCCTACATTGAATATCGGTTGGACATACGATAACAAAGCACATTCTCTCATAACGGCGCCCGAACCTACTGTTACTGGTGGTACTATTAAATACATTGCCAAGGGTGCAAATGAGACAGAAGCAACTGAGTTTAGTACTTATAGCGATCCAGAAGGCGCAAGAGTAAATGCTGACACATATACCGTTAGCTATGAGCTCATAGCAGATAACACCGGTAACTATAAGAATGTTGCTGCTAAGCCTCTCGGTACAGTAACGGTTGCCAAGAAGGAAGTAATCCTTGGTGGCAAGACGCTCCCAGGTACTATTGAGACCTTCTATGATAAGACTGATGGTAAGGTAGATGGCACTAAGCCTTTATATACCGCATCTGACTTCCTGGAGGATATTGAGATACTTCCTGGTGATGATCCCAAGGTGATTCTTCCAAAGATTGTCACAATGACATATCCTGCATTTGAGAACCTTATTGTTGGAACTAACGGCGTAGAGTTTACAGCTAATGACGACAACAATGAAAACTATAAGGCTAAGGTTGTTGGTGGCGCTGCTAATCTGAAGATTGAGGCAATGCCTGCTACTGTAACTACCGATCCTACTGGTGTAACCACAGTTTACAATACTGAAGAGCAGAGCCTGATTGCTACAGCTGGTGTAGCTAATGGTGGTACTGTAGTTTACAGCCTCGATAAGGATGCTGCTCCTGAAACTTGGACTGAGGACATCAAGCGTACTAATGCTGATGACTACACAGTTTACTATTCAGTTAAGCCCGACAAGTTCTATACTTACACAGCTGCTGCTGTTGACTTCGAAGCTAAGATTACTCCTGCTGCTGTTACTCCTGCAACTATTGCTGCTGCTTCTGACCTCGTATTCGAGAAAGGTCTTGCACAACCTTTGGTTAAAGTAACTGGTGAGACCTTGAACGGTACAATGAAGTTTGCATGGAAGGAGTCTAGTTCCGCTAGTTTCAGCGAGTACTCTGATCAGATTCCTGCTCAGGTAAATGCTGGTACTTACGATGTTGTGTACTACGTTGAGGCAGACAAGAACTACGAGAGCACAGCTGCAATTACAATTACTGGTATTGAAATTGCTCCTATGGATCTTAAGGATCTTGCTGAGGCTGACAAGTTCACTTTGAATCCTGCAGAAGCTGTATTCACCGGTTCTAACTTGAAGCCTGAGGTTGTTACAACTCTCACTGATGAAGACTACGACGTTGACGCAGTTGACGATATGACTGATGTTAACAAGTACACCTTCACCTTCACAGGTAAGGGTAACTACAAAGGTATAGCTACTGCTACATTCGAGATTACTGCTAATAAGGCTGAGATTTCTAACCTCGCTATCGAGGGTTGGACATACGGTTCTTATGACCCAGTGAAGAATGCTCCAAAGGCTAATACTACATTCGGCGAAGTTACATTCTCTTATACTGACGAGAACGAAGAGGCTCTCTCAGGAGTTCCTGTAGATGCAGGTACATACTTTGTAGTAGCTAACGTTGCTGCTTCAGCAAACTGGGCTGCTGCTGATCCTGTGAAGTTCCAATTCAACATCAAGCAGAAGCCTGTTACTCCTACAGCTCCTAAGGCTCACGCTCTGACCTACAACGGACTTGATCAGGCTCTTGTTGATGCAGGTTTCGCAGAAGGTGCAACTATCCAGTATGCTACTGGTGAAGTAGAACCCGCTATCACTGCTTACAGCGATGCAATTCCCGAAGAAAAGAATGCAGCAACTTATAAGGTTTGGTATAAGTTCACTGTTGATCCTAACTACACATTCGGTAACGCTCTTGAGGCAGGTTCTGTAGACGTTAAGTTGAACCCCGCAAGCATTACCTACAGCTTGGGTAACCAGACTGTAACCTATAATGGTAGCGCTGCTACTCCAAAGGAGAACGAGGCATACCAGATTACCAATGGTGCTCTGATGGTAGGCGACGGTGATGCATTCACATTCGAGTTCACTGAAATCAATGCTACCGATGCTAACGAGGACGGCGTTCCCTTCACAAAACTGAAGACTAAATGGACGAAAGAGAATGAACAGAATTATGCTATCCAGTTCAACCTGACCGGTAAGCTGTTCATCCAGAAGGCTGAGGTTGAGGTTACTGCTCCAGAGCCCAAATCAGACTTGGCATTCAATGATGCAAACCAGCAACTGATGAAGGCTGCTGCTTATGCAGAGTTCAATGGTGAGGCATTCGACTTCATCTACTCAGGCAACGGTATTTCTTCTAGCGATTTCACTGAGATTGTCGCTAAGGAAGCTGGTGAATACGAAATTTCTTGGAAGGTTACCGATCCCGGCAAGAACTTCAAGTTCGTAGACGCTGACAAGAAGGACGCTGCTGAAGGTACAATCAAGGCTACTATCGGTGCTAAGACAGAATGGGCTGCTGCAGTTCCTGCATTTGCTGACGGTGACATCGAGAAGATTTACAATGGCACAAACTTTGCAAATGGTTTCAACCCTGTAGACTTCGTTCTGTATGACGACGAAACACCTCTGACTGTTAGTGACTACACTATAGAAGTTAATGAAAAAGCAATCAGCGGTAAGATTATCAATACTGAGTTAAATGCTTGGAACATTAAAGAGGCTGAAATCACAAATGCCGCCGAGTATAAGATTACTTATAAGGGTATCGGCAACTATGAAGGCGCTAAGGCAGAGTACAAGGTCGTAGTTGATCCTAAGAAGATTGGAAATGATCTTCTTCAGACCGTAGAGGATATTGAAATTGCAAATGTTCCTCAGGCAACCGATCTTGTATACGACAAGAAGACAGATTACTATAAGGAGCCCGTTGTTACATACAAGGTTTCTGAAGAGTCTACTCTGACCCTTGTTAAGGCTGCTGACAAGAAGGACAACGACTACACACTTGTACTTACAAGAGACGTAAAACAGGGTGATGAAATTGTTCCTGAAGAAGTTACTGAAATTAGAAACGCTGGTGACTATACTTACACATTCGAGGGTAAGGGTAACTACAGCGGTAAAGTTACAATTCCTGTAAATATCGCTAAGGCTGAGCTGATTGTAATTGCTCCTAACGCTACCAAGACCTATGACGGTTCAACTGATGTTGAGCATAAGGAGTTCGGTGAGTTGACTTACAGCGGTCTGCTGAAGGGTGACCATGTAGAACTTGGCGAACTGGAGGTTGAAGACGTAGTAGCTGTTCCCGAGGAGGCTATCAATGTAGGTGAGTACACTCTTACTATCGACGTAACTGAATTCCCCGAGCAGGAGAACTACGAAATCAGCAAGACCAATACTCTTCCCGGTACTCTGACCATCAATCCTGCTGCTCCTGTTAAGATTAGCTTCAACAAGGATGCTAAGTTCGGCAAGCAGTATTCTCAGGAGGATGACCTGAGCTTCACAGCTACTGACCTTGTAGTAAATGAAGGCGACGGTGTACTCTTCGATGATAAGGAAGATGTTGCTGAGCTGTTGTATCTCAAGCGCGAGGCAGGTGAAGACGTAGGTGACTACACGTTGAGTATCGACTACCGTACGAGTCCTGAGGCTACTGCTAAGGCTGTTGAAATATTCAAGAAGAACTACGAGAAGATTGAGTTCGGTACAGGTACATTCAGAATTGATCCTCTCAAGGCTGCTCTGAAGGTTTCTATCGCTGCTACAAGCAGTACTTACAACGGCAAGGCTCCACAGCTTGCATGGGCTGAGGATCTCTCTAACATGGTTGTAACAGGTCTGCCCGAGGGTAAGAAGAAGGATGGCATCTTCACTACATTGCCAACCATCACAATTCAAGACGATGAAGAGAATGTTCTCACAGATGCAACTGCTAACGCTGGTGAATACAACATCGTGCTGAGCGGTGGCGTATCTAAGAACTACACAGTCGTTTCTCTTGTTGGTTCTTACTACACAATCGAGCCTGTTGCAGTAGAGGCTGCATTCAACACTATCCCTGTAGCTGCCGTAGATGTTCCTGCAAAGGATATCATGGATCAGGTTACATTCACAGTTAAGGCTGTTAACGAGGAAGACGAGGCTACTCTCGCTGCCAACATGGACAAGTTCGAGGCACAGTGGACTGACCTCGCAGCAATCACCAACAAGGATGGTAACATCACGGCAACTTCTACCGTTTATGATGCATTAGTAATCGCTTACACAGGCGATGAAGCAGAGCCTAACTTCATATTTAAGAAAGAAGAAGATAGATATGGTGACCTGCACATCGGTAATGAAGGCGGTGAAATCGCTCTGAACGATGCTAGTGATGTCGTAACATACGCAAGTACAAAGACAACCGTTACATTCTCTAACTCTCGTGCTATTAAAGCCGATAAATGGCAAGCATGTGTTCTGCCTTGCACAATCTCTATCCAGGAGTTCTCTAAGGCATTCGGCTATGCTGCAATCGACGTATTGGATGAGGAAAGAACCCAGGGTGACGAGATCCACTTCAGCCTGAAGGTTACCGGTAACATCGAAGCCGGTGTTCCATTCCTCTTCAAGGCTAACGGCGGTACAAAGGAAGATCCTAAGGTTGACTTCATTAAGGTAACACTGAACGACGTAGACGTAGCAAGCACTGCTGCTCTCGTAGACGAAGGTGTTAACGTAGTTACTGATCCTGACAACAATGTTAAGTTCATTGGTACATTCGAGACTGTAAACATCACAAAGAGCGGCTACCGTTACATCTCTAACGGTAAGTGGTACAACACTAAGGACGGCTATGCTAATCCTTATGTAATCAGACCTCTCCGCGCTTACCTCGACCTCACCGAGATGACAGGTGCTGCTGGTGCTCGCATCTTCATTGAGGAGCCCGACGGTACTGAGACCGCAATCGACGCTATCGAGTTCGCTAACGAGATTAACGGCGAGAGCATCTACACTGTTGACGGTAAGAAGGTTAGCAAGGCTGCTCAGAAGGGTATCTACATCCAGAATGGCAAGAAGATTGCTGTTAAGTAATCCCTTACACATTGCATTACATGAAGAGACCGCTCACCTGAGCGTGAGCGGTCCTTCTTAAATAAAGCGTTTTAATAATAACAGATTAAACACAAATTTAAGGAAATGAAAAAGATTGAATACATTGTGCCAGAGATGGAGGAACTTGAGTTGAGGTACTCCAAGATGCTTTGTGCAAGTGGTGATGATGAGCCAGGAGATGGCGGAGATGGTGATCCAGATGTAAACATCCCAGACTAATTGTCACAAAGAAAATAGTAAATTCCGATAAGCATGCCGGAGATGCACCCCTCCTTAGGAGAATGCATCTCCGGCTCGCTTTAATTAGGTTAAAAGGTTAAAAGGTTAAAGAGTTAAAAGGTTAGGGGTTATTGAGACTTTGGCTGTTGGCCGTTGGCTCTTTAAACGATAACGTTAACGTCAACGATAACCGAAGAACTTTGGCTGTTGGCCGTTGGCTATTGGCTTTTAACAAAAACGAAGATAATTAACAAATAACAATTAACAAAAAGAGTTATCGTTATCGTTAACGTTAGCGTTATATAAATGTTATCGGTTAGCGAAACAAAAACAAAGACAAAAACAAAAAAGTTATCGTTATCGTTAACGTTAGCGTTCAATTAACCTATTAAGCTAATAACTTGAATCTTGAAACCTGAATCTTGAATCCAGTTAAGGTTAACGTTAACGTTATCGTTGGAAAACGGTTATTGGTTATAGACCTGAAACTTGAAGGCTGCGATTGAGCGAGAGGAGAGCTAAGCTCGCTTAAGCTATCCCGAGCGTGAGCAGGCTCGACCGCAGGTCAATCTTGAAACTAGAATCAAATTATTACAGTATGAGAAAAACATTACTTACATTATTAATAGCAGTAACATGCGTTATGGGTGCTAATGCACAGGTGCTTACACTCAGAGACACGCGTGACCTTACTGAAAACATCAATGCAGCAGCAGAGTCAGGCAGTGAATACATCTTAAGATTCTCAAACCGTGCTGTAAACGGCGATATGTGGAATGTTCTGGTACTACCGTTCGACACGGACGTAGCTACCATATCAAATGCCTTCTACTATGTTGCAGTTGATATCCTCAACGAGGAAGTTGCGAGCGGCAACGTACATTTTAAGACATATACAGGTAAGATTCCTGCCTACACACCCTTCTTGTTCAAACCCACCAGCGACCCGAAGTATGGCAAGAAAAACTTTAATGAAGTGTCATTCTCTGGTGTAAAGCTGAAGGCAGTTCCCGAGAAGATAGAGGTAAGTGATGCTGCAGGCAACAAGTTCGTAGGGACTGTGGCTCCTACCACGTTCTATGGAAGCAAGTATTGGTACCTGTCGAAGAACCTGTGGTATCGTGCCACACGCTATACAGAAGAGAATCCGGTTAAGCTGAAGTCTCTGCGTGCCTATGTGGATTATACCCGTAATACCAGAAACATGGCACCACAGATTATCATCGAGGAGCCGGACGGCACCACCAGTATCGTCAGCCCTGAGGCCTTAAGCGAAGGTCAGTTCAGCACCGATGCTACACAGGACGATGGCTGGTACACCATCACAGGCGCCCCCCTCTCTGAGAAACCTACAACACAAGGTATGTACATTCATCAGGGGAAAAAGGTGATTGTGAAGTAAAACAGCCTCACCCCCTTAACAATTGAAAATTGAAAATTGAGGCTGCGCCTGATCTCGCTCAATCGCAGACTTGAAAATTAAACCACGGGTCCCTGGTCACCCGTGAGGGAAGGGGGAGGTAACATAAACAAAAGGAACGAGGATGCGACCCATCCTCGTTCTTCTTGTTTATGTTAGCAAGGATTTGAGGTTATGAGGTTGCTATTATCACCTTAAAACCTGAAAGCGAAGCGACCTCATTACCTGAAACCTGACTTTTATTTCGTTTTATTTTGTATTCCGCTCTATTATTCATAACTTTGAACTGCGTTCGAAGGTACTTTCGCTCGGAAAAGCAAAAGAAAAAATCGTTTTCCTTTTGCTTTCCACTCACTTAATCGTTACATTGAGACTACGTCTCGAACTTACTCGCGCTCGGGAATAAAAATAAATGCTAGTTTATTTTGTATTCCACTCACTTAATCGTAACATTGAGTCTGTTTCACAGCCTCGAAGATAGGCGGCACCTCGGAAATACTCAAATATATTTGGTATTTCTCTCGGTTTGCACTATCTTTGCATCGGATAATGTAAAAAACAGAGTATTAGATATGCCTAAAATATTACTGTACATCACTGCGAAGATAATTTGGCAATTTCTCTTTTGGAATACAGACTATAACGAGAATCGTGCCCATGTACATGTAGGTAAACGCAGTACGGAGAATCTTTGTAAAATTTGGCTGGAGCCAACAGTAGAAATAGATAAGCAAGGAGATCTGACTGACGCTCAGGCTAAAGAGGTGTTAGAAATTGCTCAGGAATATCGCGAAAGATTGCTTAACCAATGGTCTCTCTTCAAACAGGGAAAGAGAATAAAAATTATCACAGTAAAGAAAACCAAATAAATAAGCGCCTATGTATAAGAAAGAAGGATATTGGGATGTTAAGCCCAGAATTAAGCGACTTTCATTTCCAAGAAGAGGAAAGTTTCAAGTTGACCTTCAGGATGGTCGCTCAGTTGTAATGCCGGTCTCTGCTTTCCCCTCGTTAAAAAAAGTGCCAACAAAGGAACGTGGCAAATGGTATCTGATAGGTGGGGGCGTTACCTGGGATTCATGCCCAGAGGTTATCCATATAGAACAAATATTGGGTAACTATGAGAACTATGCACATGAATCTTGAACGAGGTTCGAACATACTCACAAACATTGAAAATAGATAGAAACATGCTAACAAGAAGTCTAAAGTGATGTCTTAGCGGCTTTAGCCGCGATAACTCCTTTAACTCCTAAACGGAACCTTGTACAAAAAAACTGCTGAAATGATTTAAATTCATGTCATTTCAGCAGTTTTCATTTCACAAATTTGCTGAATTCATAGAGAATCTTTACTTTTGCGGCAGAATATAATAATAAAGAAGTAACCGTATCGAATTCTTGTAATCCAACTTATGAAACAGTCTTATATGCTCCTTATCATCGCCGGATGCCTGATGGCGTCTTGCGGCCCCTCTGCCGTAGAGCGGACGAAGAATGGTGTGATTGTGCAAATTGACACGCAAGACCCCACTCAGGCACGACAAGTAGCCCTTGAGGTACTGGGAGAACGGCTGATACACGTATCTGCCACACCTGAACGTGAATTCTCCAAGAAAGAAAGTCTGGTAGTACTGCCACAACAGACGAAAACGGATTTTACCGTTGAGGAAAGTGCTGACTCGGTATTCGTTCGGACAAGAAAACTGACGGCATCCGTCAGCAAAAAGACGGGAGTGGTACACTTTGCCGATGCCAACGGCCATCTGCTCTTGGCAGAAGAGGAGCAGGGACGCACGTTCCAACCTACAGAAGCAGAGGGTACTCGCGGCTATGCCGTTCAGCAGGTATTCCGTTCCGCAGCCGACGATGAAGGACTATACGGACTGGGACAACATCAGTCCGACGAATTCAACTATAAAGGTAAGAACGAGGAACTTTTCCAATACAACACAAAGGTGAGCGTGCCGTTCATCGTCTCTACCGAAGGTTACGGCGTGCTATGGGACAGCTATTCGTTCTGCCGTTTCGGTGCTCCCCTGCCCTATCTGCAGCTGGGCGATGTCTTCGGTCTGTGTGACAAAGACGGTCAGGAAGGCGCCTTAACGGGTACCTACGTGCCAGCCCAAGGCGAGACGCTGGTGCGGCGCGAAGACTCGCTCTACTTTGAATGCAACGACCGTTCCGCACATCTGCAACGTACAGTAAACCTACCCGAGAACTTCCGTTTCGGGGGCAGCAACGTAACCTACGAAGGAGAACTGACAGCCAAAACCGACGGCATGTACCGCTTCCTACTCTACTACGCCGGCTACGTGAAGGTATATTTAGACAATGAGCTGGTGGTACCCGAACGATGGCGTGCTGCCTGGAACCCCAATAGCTGGAAGTTCCAGACCCGGATGGAGGCAGGACAGAAGATGCTGCTGCGCATCGAATGGAAGCCGGACGGAGACAAATCCTTCCTGGGCTTACGTGCCATGAATCCCGTATCGGAGGAAGAAAACCGGAAGATGACTTGGTGGAGCGAAATGCAAGAACAAATGGATTACTACTTTGTGGCCGGCGAGACAATGGACGAGGTAATCAGCGGTTACCGCACCCTGACAGGCAAGGCACCCGTGATGCCCAAATGGGCGATGGGTTTCTGGCAGAGCCGCGAGCGATACAAGACACAGGAGGAACTGCTGAGTACCCTCGGCGAGTTCCGCAGCAGACAGATTCCCATCGACAACATCGTGCTGGACTGGTTCTACTGGAGAGAGAACCAATGGGGCAGCCACGAGTTCGATCCCGAACGGTTCCCCGACCCCAAGGCGATGGTTGACAGCATACATGCCCTGAATGCCCACATGATGATTTCGGTCTGGCCGAAATTCTATGCCAACACCGAACACTTCAAGGAATTCGACAAAAACGGCTGGATGTACCGTCAGGCCATCCGCGACAGCATACGCGACTGGGTAGGACCGGGCTATATCGGTTCCTTCTACGATGCCTACAGCGCAGATGCCCGCAAACTCTTCTGGAAGCAGATGTACGATCACCTGTATCCCTTGGGCATTGATGCCTGGTGGATGGATGCCAGCGAACCGAATATTGCCGACTGTACCGACTTTGAATACCGACAGGAGTTGTGCGGTCCCACGGCACTCGGTCCATCGAAGCAATACTTCAATACCTACGCACTTATGAATGCGAAGGCGATTTACGAAGGTCAGCGCGAGGCTGAACCTGACCGACGCGTGTTCCTGCTGACACGTTCGGGCTTTGCCGGTCTGCAGCGTTACTCCACAGCCACATGGAGCGGTGATATCGGTACCCGATGGGAGGACATGAAGGCACAGATTTCCGCCGGACTGAACTTCTCGGTCAGCGGTATCCCCTTCTGGACGATGGACATCGGCGGGTTCTCGGTAGAGGGACGCTACTATGCAGCACAGGAAGAATTCAACCGCACAGGGCACGAGAACAGCGACCTGCGCGAATGGCGCGAGCTGAACACACGCTGGTACCAGTTCGGAGCCTTCTGCCCGCTTTTCCGTGCACACGGACAATATCCCTGCCGTGAGCCGTGGAACATAGCTCCCGAAAAGCATCCTGCCTACGAATCCATTGTCTATTACCTGCGCCTTCGCTACCGTCTCATGCCTTACCTGTACTCGTTGGCAGGAATGGCGTGCCACGAGGACTACACGCTGATGCGTCCGTTGGTGATGGACTTCACCTCGGACCGCGAGGCACGTAATATCAGCGACCAGTTCCTTCTGGGTCCGGCTCTGATGGCAGCACCCGTCTATACATACGGTGCCCGCAGCCGTAGCGTCTATCTTCCCGAAGGCTGTGGCTGGTATGATTTCTATACAGGAAGTGCAGTAGGCTGTGGCAGACAAGAAGCAGCTGCCCCATACGAGCGCATTCCGCTCTTCGTGCCTGCAGGCAGCATAATACCTGTTGGTCCTGACGTACAATATGCTGCCGAACAGCCCAACGCTCCGCTGACAATCTACGTATATACGGGAAAGGATGCCCGCTTCACGCTTTATGAGGACGACGGTACCACCTACGCCTACGAGAACGGGAAGTTTACTACGATTCCGTTCTCCTGGGACGAGGGGACAGAAACCCTGACCATCGGGGCCCGTCAGGGTGAGTTCCCCGGTATGGCTGCAAAGCGTACCTTCCGAATTGTGTTTGTCAGCCCCGACAGCCCGAAGCCCTTCGGTAGCGAGGATGGTGCTGTAAGCGTGGAGTATGAGGGGGAAAGCCTCTCATTTACCATTTAGCCATTTACGATTTACCATTTATTGTCTGGAGTCTGGAGACAAGGGTCTGGAGGCGATTGAGAGTTGAGAGCCTCTCATTTACCATTTAGCCATTTACGATTTACCATTTATTGTCAAGAGTCAAGAGTCTGGAGGCGATTTAGAGTTGAGAGGCAGTTTGTAAAGGTTATCGGTTATTGGTTATCGGTTATAGACGAAAAACGGTAAACAGTAAAGGTTCTTCTTCAATTTTGTTGAAATGTAGGAATTAAAGAAAACCGCCAAAACCCGCTTTTGTTGCTCATGGTTTTCACCCATTCGTATTCAGTCCGTGAATCATCGAATTCAAATTAATTTGCCTTCGCTGCTTCACAAACCGAATACAGCCTTACGGCTTGAGCAACAGAACCGAAAAACAGAGAAAACCGTTTACAATTTACAATGAACAGTAAACATTTTCTCTGTTTTTCTTCCATTGATTTCAAAGCATGTAATGCTGCGGGTGGTGTTGATGATGAATGATGGAAGCTTGCTTACGTTCATACATCAGCAATAGCATACGCGAATCTTGTTAAAGATTGAAATCAAGGGAAGGGTTTTTCTGGTTTTTGTTTATTTACTCGTTAACTTTCAATTCTCAATTGTAAAAGAGGGTACCGTTTACGATGTAGAGGCCCTTCTTTAAACATCGGACATTGAGCTTTCGACCTGAAAGGTCGTAGATACCCTTTGAGACATCGGTGGTGTTTGAATCGGAAACGCCATCAATGCCCGTTTCTGTGGGCTCTTCGCCAAAAAGTCCGCGAACAAAGCCCGCATAGACATGCTTCCGGTAGTTATTGATATCCCAGATACCGACAGGCGTGTCCGCACGCCAACTGCTGCCAGAGGGGGAATCGTTCGTGCACCACTGGCAGATGCCCCATTGCTGGGCTGGTGGAACCAGGCGGAAATACTCCTTGATGATCCACTCGTAGAAGTCGGCCATGTTCTTGTGCTGCGTTTCTGTCATCTTATTTGTCGGGACAGCCTTTCCGCTAGCATCATTATAGCCCATATCCATCTCGCTTACACGTACCCATTTGCCTGTGGCAGCCATCAGTCGGAACATATTGCTGATGGCGTTTTTCTTGCTGTTCTGGGTATAGCTGTTCTCGTAATACGAGATGTGCATCTGGGTACCGATACCGTCGATTCTCGTAACGCCGTCAGCCTCCCATTTCTTTATCCAGTTGATGAGCGACTTTAACTTCTTGTTCTGATCCCAGTCTGATTCCAGGTTATAGTCGTTGATGAAGAGTACCATGTCCTCAGGACCGTACTTACGTGCCAGACGGCAGGCCTGTCGGACGTATTCCAGAGAACCCATGTAGTCTTGCCAGAAGAAGTTCTCGCCGCCCACATCCCATGTGGCATCGGGATTGCCGTTCGGGTTGTACCCTTGCAGTACGTAGTTGCCCGATCCGTCATCACCGCCTCCCGAGATGGCTTCGTTGACCAGATCCCATGCCTTCACTTTACCGCCACAGGCCTCCATCATTCCCTTAATCCACTTATCCATTGCATAGACCAGCGTGTCATGGCGTTCTTGCGGTGTCAGCGGGATGGTCTTACCCGTATAGCCCTCGAACTTGATGTTCTTAATGTAGATGTCGCCTACGAAGTCGCCGCACTGAAGCATGAAGAAGTTTCCCGACACTACTGCCTTATAATCTACCGTCACTTCCTTCCATTCCGTGGTGAAGGGAATATTGGGGTAATCCCCGTTGTCCCAGTCGCCCAGCTTACTATGTAGGACACCTGCCTTTGACCCGCGTACTGTCATCGTCATTTTGTAGGTCTTGCCTACTTCGGCGATAATATTTTCCATTGCCAGGAACTGTACATCCCACGAGTTCGGGCATATCTTTGTCGTATGTATGGTAAGGCCGTTTGTGGCATCGAATGACAGCGAGTATCCGAATTTCGACTCATCCGATTTCCATCCTACTTTTTTATCCGTTCTGAAGTCCTTTTGGGCAATTACCGTCAGAGCTTCACCGCCGCCGCTGGGGTCTGGCTTGTCGGCAAGGAGTTTCAGCAGCCAGCTTTTCGGTTGTTGCGAGTGCCAGGCAAGGGTGTGCCCATATACGTTCAGTCCGGCATGGGTGGCAACCTCTACATAGTTTTTCACGGTAGTGAAGTTCATGTTGCCGTTGCCATCCACGCAGCTCCCCATCTTCATGGCATTACCGGCAACAGTTTCCGTGAAGTTCTTGTTAATCATGTTTCTGACCAACGGCTTATTCAGATAGTCAATGACGGTTGTTCCGGCACCCAGTTTAAAGTTCGGGTACTTGTAGCTGTTAATATAGTCCTTGAGGGCCATATACTCGTCCAGATACCGGTAGTTATCATTATCGGGTTTACCCAACTCAAATCTCTCCTGCGCCATAGCAGAAGTCGCCATACAAGCTGCAAACAGCCAAATCAAAACATTTCTCAGCATAAGCCTTATCTATTTAACCATCCCAGCCTCTCCCCTGGTCTCTCTCCGAGGAGAGTTTAGAGTTTAGAGTTTAGAGGGAGGGAAGGGGGGGTAGAGTTGAGAGATTAGAGTAATGTTGCGTTAGGCAGAACCTAACGCAACACTAATCTCCTGGTTGTAAGTTATTTAGGAGCATTGTTGTAAACAGTCTCGAGGGTGTAGGTGGCATCATCGCTGGTGGCAGCCTTAATCATGGTTTGAACAATAGGCTCTGAAGCATTGATGTAGGTGCCGTCGTTGTGGTTGAAATAGCCGTGATGCTCGTTGCCCGCTCCCTGAGAGTTGTTGTCCCAAAGAATGACCGGCATACCATAGGTATGGGCTGCACGACATACATACTCGAGATAGTAATTGCGGAAGAAGTTAGAGCGGTTTGTCTTATGCTTCACACAACCGTATTCACCTATATAAACAGGGATGTTATTGGAGATATATTTCTGCTGCAGTTTACGGAAAGTCTCCACCACATGTTCCTCGTTGCTGCCCGGTTGGTACTTGCCCGCAGCGGCTGTATGACCCCATTCCGATTTGCCGTCGCTGTTCTCGGGTGTCAGCGTGAAAGTATTCGGGTCGTAGAAGTGCACGCTGACCATGAGGCGGTTAGCAGGATCGGTAGGCAATACGAAACTTTCCTCAACGGCGAATGCCGGATTTGAGGCATAGCACGGAATGCCTATCCAACGTGTCGCGTTGTTGCCTCCTGTAGCTCGGATGGTGTTCACCACCAACTGGTTCCACTCGTTGAGTGTCCGGTACTGTTTGCCCCCGTCTGTGCGGTTGGCTCCCCAGCCCCAGCCGCCGTCCTGAATCTCGTTGAACGACTCGAAGAAGAGGAAGCTACCCTTGTCCTTGAAAACCTCGGCAATCTGTTTCCAGGTGGCCTCGATACGCTTCTTGATATTGGTGTTCGTTGTCTCGTCGTTAGCAGCCCCCTTGATATCGAGCCAGTATTCATCGTGGTGCAGGTTCAGGATGACATTGAGACCGGCTGCTTCTGCCCATTCCACATTCTTTTTGACTTCAGCCATGTAACTGTCGTCGATGGTCCAAGTGTCAGGTGTCTGATAGTTGCCCCAAGTGGTGCAGATACGCACGGTACTAGCTCCCACCCCTTTCAGGTTCGTGTAGAGAGCTGTAGTAGGCGTTGCACCGTCCCAATATCCCCACTGATTAGGATTATTGTCCTTTCCCGAGCTGGTATCGAAATGGTTGCCGAGGTTCCACCCCCACCCCAGTTTCTTGGTGATGTAGGCAGCCTCCTGACCGCTATCCGGCTGATCATCTGCTGCCTTGGTAGCAAAATTCAGCGTAAACTCGGGTGCCGAAGCGGTGGCATCCGTTGTTGAGACAATGGCTCCCTTCGCAACCCGCAAAGTATATCTCGTTCCTTCCGCCAAGGCCAGAGGGATGTCGACGGAAACAGACGATGAGGTATTCGTCTTGGCAGTAACTGCCACACCGTTAAGTGTGATGCCTGTGCCAGTCACCTTCACGGGATTGTTGTAACTTAGCGTGAGTACGGTTGTTGTGCTGGCATCTACCACAGTTCCCTCTGCTATGGACTGTGAACGCAACTCAATGGTAATTGACGGCTTTTCGTTGTTTTCACTATTACAACTGAAAGAAAACAATACAAATACAATAAATAATATCCGATTAAAATATGATTTCATTACGCGTTGTTATTTATTTAAGTTCCGGAATTTTATTATGTGAATGAAGAAAACCGGGAAAACCCTTTTCTGTTGTTTATGAGTAATACTCACATGTTTTCAATCTGTCCATCAGCGAACGCAAGTGAACTTGCCTTCTCTGACGCCCATATTGAAAACAGCCTTGCGGCTTAAACCACAGAAAAGAAAAACATCAAAAACCAGACTTGTCAGAAAAAAATAATCATTAATATTGTAAAACAGAATGTTTTCTCGGTTTTTCTTTTTGTGTGGTTGAGGACCCATCGGGGCTGTGATGATGACATAGGTTTTTGTCTGGGAGTTTGCTCACATGAAAAAGGATATGTCATTAGCACAAAAGACGACAGTCACAACCACACAAAAAGGGTTTTTGAGGTTTTAGTTATTTCCGTGTGGGAAAAATAGTTATCGTTAGCGTTAACGTTAGCATTGAATTATTTATAATTGAATCAGACTATTCACATTGTACAACAACCCGCTGGTCAGCGATGAACAGGCGGAACTCACCTGGCTCCAGCACCCACTGGCCGTCAAGATTGACGAAGGACAGGTCGCTGGCCGGAAGTTGCAGGGTTACGGTACTTGTCTGACCTGGCTGTAGCTCCACCTTTTCGAAGCCACGCAAACGGCAGTTGTCAGGGGTGAGTGATGCTACGAGGTCGCTGCTGAAGAGCAAAACGCTTTCCTTAGTGGGGCGCTGGCCTGTATTCGTTACATCGACACTGACCATCAGGACATCTCCCTCGCGGAAGGTTTCCTTATCTACCTTCATATTGCTATATGTTACAGTGGTATAGTGCAACCCGAATCCGAAAGGCCACTGAACGTCCATCACGGCATCGTAGTTATAGTTACCCTCCATCTGTCCCATGTTCTCGCAAGGCTTGTAGTCGTAGGTCACAAGAGAACCGGTATATTTAGGATAGGTATAAGGCATACGGCCTGTGAAGTCGGCATCGCCAGCCAAGAGGCGTGCCAAGGCAATTCCGCCATAGTTACTGGGCAAGAAGGTATGTACGACAGCCTGGCAAAGCGGCTCAATGTCGCGAATGATACGCGGACGGCCCTCTGCCAGCACAAGTACGACAGGTTTACCAGTCTGTGCCAGTAAGCGAACCATCTCCTTCTGGTTGTCGCTCAGGTTCAGATCGTTGATATTACCCGGTGTCTCGCAGTAGCTGTTTTCGCCCATACAAGCAATGACAACATCAGCCCGCCGTGCAGCAGCAGTCAGCTGGTTCCAGTCGTCGGCTTGATGGTCGAGGTTAAAGTCACGGGCATCCCACTGAACGCCCTGCAGGTACTGCACGTTTGTTTCGCCAAAGCGAGTCTTCAATGCCTGCTGGAAAGTAGGATACTGGCCCATCAGCGGAGCGAGCTCGTTGGTACGGTCGCCCTGCCAGGTGTAGCTCCAGCCTCCGTTCATACCTCGCAAGTTGTCGGCATTGGGACCACAGACAAGGATGCGAGAGCCCTCGTTCAGCGGCAGAACTGACTGCTCGTTCTTCAGCAGCACCATACACTCTTCAGCTATCTGCTCAGCCTCCTGTGCAAAGCCATCGCTGGCGAAGTCGGGGAATTCCTTTGCCAATTCCTGAACATCCTTATCCCAGGTTTCCTTATCCAGGAGTCCCAGACGGATTTTCAGGCGGAGGATGCGACGGACAGCATCGTCGATGCGGGCCTTAGATACACGGCCTTCATCAACCAGCTCACGCAACAAGTCACAGAACTCCACCTCGTAGGGTACCATAGACATATCGATACCTGCATTGATAGCCATGCAGATGGCATCCTTCTTTGTAGCAGCCACATGGTCGCGGAGACATATATTATTAATGTCCGCCCAGTCCGTAACAATCATACCGTCCCATTGCAGTTCCTCCTTCAGCCAAGTATTCAGATACTTGGCATTGGCATGGAAGGGTACGCCATTGTTAACGCCCGAATTGACCATCAGCGACAAGGCACCTGCCTGGATAGCAGCACGGAAGGGCTGGAAGAACTTCTCGCGCATCTCACGGTCGGTGACACTGCTGGGTGTACGGTCCTTTCCGCTGACAGGCACGCCATAGGCCATATAGTGTTTGAGACAGGCAGCCACACGGTTGGCAGGAATGTGGTTAGGGTCGTCACCCTGATAACCCA
The DNA here is from genome assembly GCA_017541025.1 of Bacteroidaceae bacterium. Taxonomy (GTDB): domain Bacteria; phylum Bacteroidota; class Bacteroidia; order Bacteroidales; family Bacteroidaceae; genus Physcousia. The sequence goes on from JAFXZY010000008.1 coordinate 19,079, forward strand.
ACACAGCCTGGCGAGCCATCTCGCAGTTCAGATAGACATCCTCGCCATAGCTTTCCCACATACGGCTCCATAGGGGCTGTCGGCCCAGGTCCATCACAGGTGAATAAACCCAGGGAATGAGGCAGGCGCGACTCTCGTAGGCAGCTATCTCGCTGACGCGGCGCGGAATATTACGGTTGAAGGAAGCCGCCTGTCCCACCTCCTGCGGGAACAGCGTAGCTCCCCAAGTATAGGAAGCGCCGTGAATCTGATCGACACCATAGATTTGCGGTACTCCGGCACAAGTTTCCATGGAGAGTTGATTGAGGCGGCGAATAAGAGCGCTCCACGCCTCCGGTTTCTGTGCGACTCCCTTTGGGACGTTCAGAATGCTACCCACATGGTACTTTTCGAATACGTTCTTCAAAGCCTCTTCGTTCAGACGGAATTCCTGACTTTGCATGTCGGTGATGACATCGATGGTCAGTTCGCACATCTGTCCTATCTTCTCGTCCAGCGAGAGGTTCGAAAGGGTCTGCTCAACCTGTTTTTCCACCTCGGCATTTTGGGGAATAGCGGGTTGACGTACTTGGCTGGTTGTACATGCTGTGGCCAATATAGACATGATAATAATTTTTTTCATTGTGTAGTTTTGTTTTTAGTTAAAGGGCGTTAGGCGAAACCTAACGCAATACTGAAAAGAAAAAAAAGACTCTCCCTTAACCCGCCCCCGTAAGGGAGGGGTTAGGGGAGAGGACTTTTCTATTCATCTATTTGAAATACATTCTCAGTGGCGTAAATCTGTCACCCGTGATGAGTAAATGTCTCTCATCAAGCGCATCCAGGAAGTTCGTATCATCAGAGATGTTGATGGTAACTGTGAATGTTCCATTACCATTGTCCGTGATCCGTTCATTGCCTGGCTGAATGTCACCGACATTCCAACTAGGATCCCACCAGCCTGTAGTCACACGAACCTGTGGATCCGTTGCCTCAACATCCAGATAGAATGTGGTGCTCTTAATCTTGTCCCATGTATCCTGCGGGAACTCGGCGAGACACTCACTGTTGCTGTCGTGACCCTCAAGAGCAAAACGATAGACACCACTCCAGCTAACTGCACCGCCAGTGCCGTCGCTCTTCCAGAAGACAACTTCCTTTTTACCTCCACCGCCGGAACCTTTTTCAATGAAATAGATTTCCAGTGGTGTGTAACCGGCACCCGTGAAGAGCAGATGCTGTTCGTCGAGAGAACCGACTATCGGATCATCGCCGAAGTTAATCTCAATGAAGTACGTACCGTCCTCATTATCGATAATACGCTCGGCCATGTTCCAAGGAGCAATATCATTGTCTGAACCAAGCCACTGAACGCTCCACCATCCGGTAGTTACGCGGATCTGATATGAATCGCCATCAGGACGATAGCGCATATAGAAGGTTCCGGTCTTAATCTTGTTCCAGACATCTTCAGGGAAGGTAGCTATACACTCGCTGTTGGGATCATTTCCTTCGAGACCGAAGCGATAAGTGCCACTCCAACTGATAGAACCGTGACCTTCGGGATCATCATTCGTCCAAACGGGAACTTTCACGTCCTCTTCGTCAGGCTCATCAACCCATACCTCCTCCTCGGAGTAGATTTCCAGAGGTGTGTAACCAGCACCCGTGAAGAGCAGATGCTGCTCGTCGAGAGAAGCGACTATCGGATCATCTCCGAAGTTGACCTCAATGTAATAAGTACCGTCGCCATTGTCGATAATACGCTCTGCCATGTTCCAGGGAGCAATATCGTTGTCGGAACCCATCCACTGAACGCTCCACCATCCGGTGGTTACGCGGATCTGATATGAGTCGCCGTCAGGACGATAACGCATGTAGAAGGTTCCAGACTTAATGACGTTCCAGATATCAGCTGGGAAGGTTGCTATACACTCACTGTTGGGGTCTGCTCCGTCGAGACCGAAGCGATAAGTGCCACTCCAGCTGATAGAACCGTTACCTTCGGGATCGTCGTTCTTCCAGAAGGTGGTCTTCACAGTTTCCCAGTGACCGCCATCAGCTGCCGGTTCATAAGCCAGTTCGGGCATCAGGATTTTCTGCCCGTCGTAGGTGTGAAGGATTCCCACAAAAGTACCCTTGAAGATATTCTTCTTAGGAACACGGAATTTGAGCTCGTTGGTTCCTTTGCGATAGAAATCCTTATGGTCAATCAACTGTGGAACGCCATCTGCATCGAGCAGCTCGACACTATTGATAAACTCCAGGTCGGTACCATAGACAACAATCAGTTCTCCGCCCGAAGCTTTCTCGCCTTCTTGTTTGGAGAATCCCGACACTACAGTATGTCCGAGCGTTAATGAAACAGAAGACTCGGCTTTATCATTAGTTGAACGTACTATAATCTTACCACCCTCCTCGGGAATGCCTGCCGGTGTATTGACGCGAATCATGTCTTTGCTGACAATCTCGAAATCGGTCACCTTGACGCCACCGGGGAACTCTATTTCCTGAACTCCACCAAGACCTGTACCGTTAATGGTTATCGGCTGGTTGGTGACCACCTTTGTAGGGAAGAACGTCTTGATGCCCAACTTATAACTATCCGGGCCAAGCTGGTCATCAGAACAAGCGGATAAAAGTAAAAAGGTAAAAAGGTAAAAGGGTAAAACCTTTACAAATCCTTTGGCCTTATATAATATACTTGTACTCATAATTATCAATTATCAATTATCAATTGTCAATTACCATTTATCACCATCCTTCGTTTTGTGTAAGGTTGGGATTCTTTCTCAGTTCTGACTGTGGGATGGGATAGAAATAGTACTTATCCTCCCACTGGCGTGTATTGGTAGAACGGGTGAGCATCAAACTGTTGCTGATATTTGCCACCTGGACATTCTTGAAATACTGTGGTCCCTTCTTCCAACGTCGTACATCCCAGAAACGATGGTTCTCGAAGGCCAATTCTACAAGGCGCTCACGCTCATAACGCGTTACCCATGCATCACCTTCCTCAGTGAATTTCGGCATCTGGATATCCGAGCGGTTACGCAAGACATTGATAGCCTCGTTGGCCGACATTCCATAGGTGCGGTCGTTGGCACTGCCTGTAGCATTAAACACCGCCTCGGCATAGTCAAGATAGAACTCTCCCAAACGGAAGATTATCCATGTGTGACGACGACGGGTCTGGTTGTCAGCTGTAGTGACACAAGCTCCATCAACGTACTTGCGGAGATAGTAGCCAGTGGAGGTGGCTCCATATTTAGGAGCTGCATTGAATCCGCCCGCGAATGTTTCGATAACCTTCTTCTGCGCACCGTTGGTGGGCCATTCATCTCCATTCTTTATCACAGTAAGTGCAAAACGCGGATCAAGGCCGTCATACGGATCGTTGGTATTGAGGTTGATGTCGCCGGGATAGCGCTGGGCAAAAGTCTCGCCATTGTCCTGGTACTCATACTGGTCAACCAAACTCTGGGAAGGGCAGTTGCCTGAAGAGCCGTTCTCTACACCAATGGGATAGTTTGCCATCTCGAAGGTATTGCTCTCGCCACGTCCGATACCGAAAATCAGTTCGGGATTAAGGAATGCATCATGTCCCCATAATGAGCCGTAAGAGCTGAGCTTCAGTTCCCACGTGGATGCATTATCGAGAATATACTTACATGCCTCGGCAGCCTTAGCCCACTTGGTCTTGTCGTTAGTTGGATTGTGAAGCGGTGATGCAGCATAGAGCAACGTGCGGGCCTTGAGGGCAAATGCCGCAAGACGTGTGGCACGTCCGATTTCAGCACCGACTTCGGTAACGTATGTAACAGGCAGATAGGGTGCGATAGCATCACATTCGTCAACAATAAATTTCACGATTGAATCTGCCTTGGTACGGTGAATGCTGTTAGCCTGCTCATTGGTAAGCGTGGTTGTCACCAGAGGCACATCACCATACGTCTTGAACAATTCAAAATAGAAGTAGGCTCTAAGGAAGCGCAACTCGTAGGGGAACAGCTCCATTTGAGCTATCCAATTCTCGTATTGTCCATTGTACTTCCACTCTGAGATGTCAGTCTGTTCTATCTTCTCCAGATACATGTTGACATCAGCGATGGCTGTATAGGCCCTTGTCCAAGTACCGGAATAGGGGTTTGCGGGACTCCAGCTTCCATTGATATAGCCGTTGATTGCACCTGTTTCGAGTGCATACTGAGCTTCATCAGTAGCTCCGGCAAGGAAGGTGGCACTGTTGGACTCAAATTCATTATTATATACTTGCGCATAGACATCGAACACCAAGTTCTTAATTCCATCGGCGTAATAAGAATAGGTCCACTCCTCATCGCGGGTTGTCTCCTCTGTGTATTCAAGATCAGCACAAGAGGTCAGGAACCCACATAGGGAAGCGCAAAACAAGAAGTATGAAGCAAGGCGCATAAGAGCGGACCTGCTGTTTTTCTGATTGATATTCATAACCTTTCTTTTTTCAAAATTATTACTTATCATTTGTCACTTCTTAAAATTGTACAGAAAGACCAATGTTCACACCCTTCATCACGGGATAACCTGTGTTGAGGTTCTCGCCATCCATCGCGCTGATATTGTCGAAGGAAAGAAGGTTCTGACCCTGTACAAATACCCTGGCAGCTGACATCCTCAGAGGCTTAATGACCTTTTCCGGTAACTTATAGTAGAGCTCGATGTCACGCATCTTCAGCCAGTTGGCGTTACGATACCATATCGTAGAGTTCTGGGCATTGTTAGCCACATTCTCTGTGGAGAGACGTGGATAAAGAGCACCGGCTCCTGCCATGTCGTAGCAGTTTTTATAGTATTCCTGAGAGAGGTTACGGTTGTCAGAGAGGGCTCCCCATACACCGTCAACATAGCGCAGGTTCTTCACCTGATGACCAGCACCCTGGAAGGTGGCGTTAAATCCGAAACCCTTGTACTCCAGTCCAAAACTGAAAGCATAGTTCAGTGAGGGGAAACTGGTACCATAATCCTGCGCAACAAAGTCGTTCTCGTTGATGACATTGTCACCGTTTACATCCTTGTATTTTATATCACCGACCTTCACCTGTCCGAACTGCTGGAGTGGGCTGTTGTCGATTTCATCCTGACTCTGGAAGAAGCCCAAAGCTATGAGGCCTCGTTCTGCATCGGCAGGCCCACCAACTACAGAAAGATTTGGATAGGCAGGATTCTCAATCCATTCCAGAATCTTGCTCTTCACCGTTGAGAACATGGCATTGGCGTTTACGTTAAGTCCGTTACTGAACGTCTTAGCATAACGCAGTCCCAATTCCAAGCCCATGCTTTCCACACGACCCTTGTCGTCATACGAGGATTGGATACCAACTACGTCGGAGTTCAACTGAGCGGCACTAACCAGGATGTTACGACGCTGCTGGTAGAACAAGTCGAATGTCACATCGAGCGATTTGAACAGTCTCAAGTCGGTACCAAGATTGACCTTATAGGCTTTCTCCTGTGCGAAATCAGAAGTGGGGAACTGAGTCAGGAAGGCACCCCACGAATTCTGGAAGTTGTTGCCATACCAGAACTGTCCGTGAGAATTACTCCATCTGGCGAGCCAAAGTCCAGCCTCAGGCACATAGTCAGAGTGCTGGATACCACCTGAGAAGCGAACCTTACCATAGTTAAGAATATTGCTTTCAGGTTTGTTGGCATAGATATAACCCAAACCTAATGTGGGTGAGAATGCCCATTTAGCAGGATAACTGCGATTGGAACCGTTGGCTGCCAACACGACGTCTGCCATCAATTTGTTGGCGTGGTCGTAGTGCATAGCCAGCTGCCAGTTGGCACGATACCATGTATTGTTCTGACCATCGCGAACCTCTTTCTTCATGTTGTAGTTAGCATTGGCAGAGAGGTTGTCGCCATTCCTAAGTTGTATGCCATATTTGAAACCTGCATTGAAGGTAGCAATACGCCATTGTGACTCAACATTGTTTTCGAATCTCAACTTATCCTCTTTGGTACCAATGATGGCCGCAGCAAGATAATTATCATAATTACTGTAGGGGTCATAGTAGTTCCAACCATACTGATATCCCTTTGAGCGGTTCTCGACAGTGTTAGAGCAATTGTCGTACGAAGCGCCAATGTAGAATTTCAGTCCCTTGGTAATGATATCGAGATCCTGCTCCAATGTAATGTTAGCCCAAATCTGACGCTGGTGGGTCTTCATGAAACCGGTACCCTGCGACTTGGCCAGCAGGTTGAAATTACCATAGGTCTGACTACCGCCCCATACACTAGGTAGGACCACGTCGGCCCCATCATTCCTGGTAACAGGAGATGTCATAATGGGGTATGCCAAAGCGGGTACCTTATACAGATGCCACCAAGCATCGTTTGAGGTTAGGTTGGGCACCCCGTTGGTCTCCATTAGAATACCCAGAATATTTGTGCTTATCCTGGTGGACTTGGTCACCTCGAAGTCGAGATTAGCGCGAATATTGGCCTTAGAGTATTTAAGCTGGGAATTCCAGTCACCCTGATTGGGGTTCTTATAGAGACCACGGGCGTCAGTATAGTCAAGCTGTGTATAATACTGAAGCTTGTCTGTTCCTCCAAAGAACGAAAGGAAAGCATTCGTCTCATGGGCAGTATTCTTAAACACTTCCTTCTTCCAATCTACATTAGGATAGACGAAAGGATCGCTATTATCCAAGAATTTCTGCAACTCGACATCGGAATAGGCTTTAGCAAGACCATCGTTCAGACGTGCCGTGTTCAGGGCATTGGCATAGTCATAGGCACTCACCATGTCGGCAGTTTTAGGGTCAAACTGGAACTTGTGTGAAACACCAGCCTTGAAATTGAATTTCCCGTCTTTATTGCCACGTTTGGTTTTCACCAGCAGCACACCGTTGACACCCTCGTGTCCGTAGAGTGCCACAGCAGCAGCATCCTTCAGGACTGTAACGCTTTCCACCTCCTCGACTGTAAGACGGTCGATAGGACGTTCATAACCGTCGACAAGAATCAGGATATCTGTCTCGCCGGTAGTCTGGATGCCACGGATGTTAAATGATGCACCACGGCCTTCCTCGCCCTTAAAACCTGTATTTTGGATAGCAGTTAGGCCAAGAAGCTTACCATATAGAGCATCTGCCAGGCTAATGGCTGACGTGCGACGAAGCTCTTCTGCGGTGATAGTAGTTGCTGCCGCCGTAGTGAGAAATTCTGACTGCTCAACGCCATAGCCTAAATCTACCTTCTGCGACTCTTTGTCGCTCAAAGTTACCTGGGCATTAACCACCATTGGGATACCGCAGAAAACCGCAAAGGCATATTTTGTTATATTTCTTATTTTCATAATCTTCAATTATCAATTGTCAATTATCAATTATACTTATCACCATCCAGGATTCTGTGTAAGTCCATATCCCTTTTGAATCTCTATACGAGAAACTGGATCAAGATACCATTTGTTTGTCCAGAAGTTCGGCTCCCACCAACGGCGGGCACCATTTACGATCTGAGGCTTCTCATATTCGAACTTAGGCCAAGGTGTGCCGGCTACCCACGATTGATCACCTTCGGTCAGACGGTTGCCAGCAGCATCCAGACGATAAACCCTGATTTCATGGAGAGGTTTGGTAAAGAGATCCTGACGCTTACGACGAATCATATCATATACACGGTCGCCACACTCAGCTCCAATCTCACAGTTGCGTTCACGGAGAATCTCATTAATCAAGTTTTCCTTGTTAGTTGTCAACTGCAAACCTGGGTTCATTGCCTCAAGGCGTCCCAATCCTACTCGGCTGCGTACTGCATGCAAATCATCAAGGGCGCCCATGTAATTGCCTGTTTCAGCAAGAGCCTCGGCACGTATCAGATACATTTCCGCCAGACGAATGTATGCTACACCGATATACTCATCATTCATTCTGTTGTCCTGGTAGTCTAACATCCATTTGAACTTCCTATAGTGAGAAGCACAGTCATCAGATCCGGCATCTCCGAAGATATCCTTGTTGTAGAACATACCTCCTTGTTCCCAAGTGTCGGCATAGTTCTTGCCGGCATAATCGAATCCAGCAGGTAGCGACTGTCTGGGAACCAACATCGTCTCGTACAAACGTGGGTCGCGATCGGCAAAGATATCTATGCCAGTAGGATTCTTACCAGGACCGTAGATTCCCTCGTATGGGAAGTTACGACCATCCTGCATACCAAAGCATTCCATTAACTCGTTTGTGGGAACGGCACCACCCTGACGATAGCAGTCCAGAGCGAAACCAGCCCATCCCCAGCCCCATGATCTTTGCTGCTCGCCATTCACCACTTGGTCACTCAGGTACTGAGTAGGATGAACGTCGAAAATCTTCTCATGGCGTGTTTCATTATTACGATAGCGGTAAGCACGGCGGTAGGCCATACGGTAACCAGCCTCGTCCTGAGTAGCAGGTTGTATCAGTTGGTAGTAGTTTCCGTTGGCTTCATTGTCTGCAAAGAAATCATTGCAATACTGCAAGCAGCGATTCCATAGTGTGGGATCTTCCTTGCCGAACCATACATGCTCCACATTCTCCAGACCCGTAGGTGTCTTGGTGTACTCCATATAAGGCTTGGAATTATTGAACAACGGTGATGCAGCAAACATCCATACCTTAGCACGAAGGGCACGGGCCGAGGCTCTGGTAAGACGGCCTGACCACTGGCCAATATCAGCATCGGGAATGTTCCAGATGAATCCGGGTTCATCAATGGCGCACTGAATCAGTGAGTCTATGAACTCCACGGTCTCCAATGCAGTAGAACGGCCGCTAGTGAAAGCTTCTCCAACTTCATATGCCTTCTTCACCAGACACAGACCGCCGAAATTGCGGAATGCATCATAGTAACGGCTGGCCATAATCGTGTAAGCCTCACCACGCAGACGACTCTTTTCACTTTCGCCCATGTCAGGTACACGGTGAATGTTCTCTATGAGTTGCCAGCACTTGCGTACTGTCTCATAGATGGACACGCGGCCATCAGCATCATAGTCAGGAGATTTCGTTGAATAAGAGAATTTACCAACATAGTTACCATTGTCAGTATCCTGAGCATCCTCGGTCAAGCTACCGGGATAGTAGCTCTGCTTGGGACCACCCCAGCTTACATAGCAATGATAAGAATCGGAAAGAACGTCGATTGGCGCTCCATTCATCATATTTCCTGATGTGTAGGTACAGTACAGTTGACCGTATGCACTCCACAGGAAATTGCGGGTATATTCGGCCTTAGAGAAAACGGTGTCAATGGTTATGTCAACACCAGGGGCTTTCTCTAAGAAGGCATTACCAATAGCGACTTGGTCGACACATGATGTGAAGATGCCCGTCAACCCTATAACCAGTATATAAATAAACTTTTTCATATTCTTCATTTTTATAGTGGTAGCAATTAATACACTTTAAACTTTAGAAATTGACTTGCACACCAAAGTTATACACACGTGTCATAGGATAACGCATACCGAAGTCAAGTCCTTGTCCGGGAGCCTCGGGGTCGTTGCCCTTGAAGTTAGCAAATGTCAGCAGGTTCTGACCAGAAACATAGAACCTAATGTAGTTGAACAATGGAATCCACTTAGGTTTGTTAATGGTATAACCAATCTCTAGATTCTTTAGACGAGCGTACTTAGAGTCTACAATCCATGCCTGAGAATCACGATTGTTATGAACGCGGTTTTCAAACGAAATACGCGGCAAGATGGCGCCGGGATTATCTTCCGTCCATGAATTGTCGGCAACCCACTGAGCCAATGCCGAAGTATTCGTAGATCCAAACTGATCGCGGAAATATCCGTTCAGAACACGGCTGGTATTAGTAGCACCTACCCAGAGCATTGAGAAATCAAGACCCTTCCAGTTCAGGCTGGCATTGATTGACCAGGTAAACTCAGGATTTTCTGTATAGCCAAGGGGTCTTTGGTCGTTCTGGTCGATTATACCATCATCATTCAGGTCAACGTATACAGCATCACCATATTTCAGGTCAATCACCTGATCAGGCATCGGTTTATTGTATTTTTCGAAGTAACGTTCCTCTGTACCTTCCTGATAGAACTCAAAGAGGTCATAGCCAAAGCGCTGTCCTACAGGGAGTCCGGTACGGCTCAGATAATCGTACATGGGTGGAACCTCCAGCATATCTATCACCTTGTTTCTGGCAAAGGCAATGCTTGGACTGATGCTATATCTGAAATCACCTACTTTATCACTCCATTTCAGCGTCAGCTCAAAACCATGATTCTTCACACGGCCCTCGTTGACATAGCCTGAAGGCAGACTGGTTACAGCAGGCAACAGGGCTGCATTCGAAACCAGAATATCCTTACGGTCTTCCCAGAAGAAGTCAAGGTTCATGCCTAACCTGTCATTGAAGAAATAGGCATCCAAACCGATATTGAACTTGGAAGCAGTTTCCCATGTAATGTTCGGGTTACCAGTTGCCAACTCCCTGACAGCCTGCAGCCAGTTGCCGCTCGTACCGAAATTGGCACCACGCATCTGAGGATTTACTGTCATCGAACCCTGATAGAACTGCCAGGGACCCGGCAGATAGAGGAAACGATTATAGGAACCATTGGCATTGTCGTTACCAACCTTACCCCAAGAACCACGAATTTTCAGGAAGCTGATAACATCCTTCACGGGCTCCCAGAACTTTTCGGCCGATGGAATCCAACCCACAGAGACTGATGGGAATATACCATAGCGGTGACCCGGGGCAAAGTTCTCAGATCCATTATAACCTATGTTGAAGTCCAGCATGTAACGTGATAGGTAGTCGTAAGTAACACGACCTACGAGTCCCACATATCCCGAAGGAATATCTGTGTAGTAAGTGGGATAATATCTCTTCAACTGGTTATAAAGGAACAAAGCGCCCACATTGTGATCGCCGAACTTACGAGCGTAGTTGAAACTTGCCTCAGCATACCAGTTACGAGTTCCCCAGCGACTCTCTCCGTAGGGCAATGGCCACGTAATATTCTCCTTGCGGAGCACCTCCTGACCGTCTACGATGGTTGCCACGTATGTAACACCCGTACCGAATCCGTTCTGACGGTTCTTTTGTGCCGTATATTCAGAGTTATAAGAACCCTTAATTCTGAAATCCAGACCCGGTGTAAGGAAACTCATGTCCAGTTTGTACTGCAGGTCAAGGTTCAGTACGTTGGTGCTTGTCTTCGTATAACCTAAGTCATAAAAGTTTGAAAGAGCATCACGGTCGTAAGGACCTACGATGTTGGCATCTGCTATGATATGACGGCCTTCTTCGTCAACTCCGATACCAGCGTATGGAGTAGCACCCTGCAAATAACGGAAAAGGAATCCTTCGCCACTACCCATCTCAGTACGGTTCTGAACACGGCCTCCCAACGTAAGTGAAAGTTGGCTGTACTTGGATACATCAATATCTAAGTTGGCACGATAGTTGAACCTGTTGAAATGGAAGGTCTCATCGTTATTCAATGAGAAGGTCTTCAAGAGTGAACTCTGATTCAGGAATCCAGCAGAGATAAAGTACCTTACTCTCTCCGAACCTCCTTTTACATTCACGTTAACCTGCTCCTGCCATGCAGCCTTCCTCATCAGATAGTCAATCCAATTGGTATTGGGGAATGTAACAGGCATGTCACCTGTACGGAAATGCTCCATGACATCCTGGTTGAATCGAATACCGGTGTTGGCATAGGGCGTATAGTCGGGAATGGTAGCGGAACCAGGCCACTGATCCATTGGTAATGCATCTGTTATGGCCGCATAGTTCCACATCTTTCCGTATGTATAGGAATCAGCGAAGTCAACGAATTTAGAAACCTGCTGTACGGCTGCGCTTGCGGAAACAGAAACAGAGGCCTTGCCAGTTTCACCACGTTTTGTGGTAACAAGGATTACGCCATTGGCACCTCGTACACCGAACACAGCTGTTGCCGAAGCATCTTTCAGAATGGAGATATCCTGAATTTCGTTGGGGTCGAGCTGCGAGAAGGGACGTTCAACACCATCGACGAGTACCAGCGGTTCGGCACTGTTCAGGGTACCAATACCGCGCACGCGGATAGTAGGCTCATCGGCACCAGGCATACCTGAAGGTTGAACCACCGTAATACCCGGCAGTTTACCTTGCAAGGCATTAGCCACGTTAGCTACAGGCTGCTTTAGCAGCTCCTCTCCTCCCACGGCAGAAACAGCACCGGTAAGGGTCAGCTTCTTCTGTTGTCCGTAAGCAATTACCACAACCTCATCCATGATTTTCTGATCAGGTTGCAAACTAATGATTAATGGTTTTCCATCAACCTTGTGTGTCTGCGTCTGGTAACCCATGTAGGAGATTTCCAGGGTTGCGCCACGTTCTACCGATGGAAGGACGAAATGACCGTTAAGATCCGTAATGGTACCTGCACCACCCGGGCGCACCTTAACAGTCGCTCCGATAAGGGGTTCTCCCGTCTCGTCGTTCACCGTTCCCTCCACTGTTGAACTTTGGGCAAACACGACATTAGGTAGCAGGAATAAAATAACCAGCATACCTAGCAAATAACTTTTCGTTGTCTTCTTCATCTGATCATGTTTTAATTTAAGTATAGTTAAACAATGGGTTAATTAGTTCGGTTGATTCAATCAGAATTAGTTAAATTATGCGTATTTTTTGCTTTGAAATAATATTTTTTTTAAAGTTTTTGAACAGTTGTTAGGCATTTGATATGCAAAGTTAAGTTTTTTTTCATATCAACAAACTTTTTTTGCACTTTTTTTTCATTATAAGCAATTTAATAATACAATTTTTATTTTGACTGGCAGGATATGACTCACTTTCCGTCCCAACAAAAGGAGGGCAGAATGGAAGAGAGAGGAAGATAAGGAAGATAGGCGGCACTTCGGAAATAAAAATAATACCTTTTTTATTATGTATTTCGCTCGGTTTAGATAAATTTCTCACACTCAAATATACAAATTCATTTGCATATTCTTCGCTTAATCGAAATTTTGCACTATCTTTGAGATTGGCATCTCTAAGCTACTTCCGTTCGGAAAAGAAAAGAAAAATATACTTTTCTTTTGCTTTTCTCTCACTTATTCGTAACTTTGCAGCAAAATTTACTATGTATAAATAAATAAGGTATATTATGGCACAGCAAGAAGATGTTTTCAAAAAGATAGTTTCACACTGTAAGGAGTATGGTTTTGTATTCCCCAGCAGCGACATTTATGACGGTCTGGGTGCTGTATATGACTACGGTCAGAACGGTGTGGAGCTGAAGAACAATATTAAGCAATACTGGTGGCAGAGCATGGTGCTGCTGCACGAGAATATCGTGGGTATAGATGCCGCTATCTTTATGCATCCCACCACATGGAAGGCCTCAGGTCACGTTGATGCCTTCAATGACCCCCTCATCGATAACCGCGACTCCAAGAAGCGCTATCGTGCAGACGTGCTCATTGAGGAGCAGATGGCAAAGTATGAGGATAAAATCCAGAAAGAGATAGAGAAGGCCCAGAAGCGCTTCGGCGATGCCTTCGACGAGGCCCAGTTCCGTGCTACCAATGCACGTGTCCTGGAAAACCAGGAGAAATTCGATGCGTTGCACAAGCGCTATCAGGAGGTGATGAATGCTGAGGGCGGTATTGATCTGGAAGGCATGAAACAGATTATCCTGGACGAGGGAATCGTGTGCCCCATCAGCGGGACACGCAACTGGACCGATGTCCGTCAGTTCAACCTGATGTTCAAGACCGAAATGGGTAGCACAGCCGATGGCGCCAGCACCATCTATCTGCGTCCCGAGACGGCTCAGGGTATCTTTGTGAACTACCTGAATGTACAGAAAACCGGTCGTATGAAGCTGCCCTTCGGTATCGCTCAGATCGGCAAGGCATTCCGTAACGAGATTGTGGCCCGTCAGTTTATCTTCCGTATGCGTGAATTTGAGCAGATGGAGATGCAGTTCTTTATCAAGCCCGGCACCGAGCTGGACTGGTTTGCCAAATGGAAGGAGACACGTATGAAGTGGCACCAGAACCTGGGCTTCGGCGCCGAGAACTATCGTTTCCACGACCATGACAAACTGGCTCATTACGCTAACGCTGCTACCGATATTGAATTCCACATGCCCTTCGGCTTCAAAGAGGTGGAGGGTATCCATTCACGTACCAACTTCGACCTGAGTCAGCATGCCAAGTACAGCGGCAAGAAGATTGAGTACTTTGATCCTGAGACCAACGAAAGCTATACACCATATGTTATAGAGACCTCTATCGGCGTGGACCGTATGTTCCTCTCTATCATGTGCCACAGCTATGAGGAGCAGCAGTTGCCCGACGGTCAGACACGTACCGTGCTGCACCTGCCCGCTGCCCTGGCTCCTGTGAAGCTGGCTGTATTCCCTCTGACCAAGAAGGACGGCATGCCTGAGAAGGCTCAGGAGATTATCAACGACCTGCGCTTCCACTTCAACTGCAAGTACGAAGAGAAAGATCAGATAGGTAAACGCTACCGCCGTATGGATGCCATTGGCTGCCCCTACTGCGTAACCGTTGACCAGCAGACACTGGAGGATAATACCGTTACCCTGCGTGACCGCGATACGATGGAACAGCGCCGCGTTGCCATCAGCGAATTGCGTGGTATCATTGAAGATCAGGTAAGCATAACCAGTCTGCTGAAGAAACTATTGTAGACCCACCCCTAACCCCTCCCTCTGAGGAGGGGGAGGGGAATAAAGTTGAAGGCTGCGATTGAGCGAGAGGAGAGCCAAACTCGTTTGAGCTTTTCCGAGCGTGAGCAGTCTCGACCGTAGGTCAAAGTTGAAAGTTGAGAGGAAGCCCCCCTGACCCCCTTCAGGGGGAGGATGTGAAAAGTGAAGAGTAAAAAGTGAAAAGTAAAAAGTTTTTTCCAGTTAATCTTGCCGTACTGGTTGGACTGGTAGGATTAGTTTTTGTTTCCTGCTCGGAAAAGAGCAACGAGTGGGATCCCTATTACAGTTGGCAAAGCAGAAACGCCCTGTGGTTTGAGCAGGTGGCAGACTCTGCCCGTACCGCTATTGCTGCAGCAAAAGCCCAGTATGATGAGGACTGGGAGGAACACTGCCCATGGCGAATGTTCAAGAGCCTTCAGCGCAGCGCGGATTTTCCCGGCGCTACAACAGACAGCATCGTGTGTAAAATCATCACGAAAGGTAATGGCACACAAGAGGTGAATTATACCGATTATGTACAACTCCACTATCGAGGTTGGCTGATGCCATCGGAATACATGATGGATGATGGCGTAACGAAGGAAACGAAGAGCGTTGTCTTTGACCAGTCCTTTTACGGCGAATTTAACCCCGCAACAGCAGCTCCGGTCACCATGTACGTGGGAGGGACCATCGAAGGCTACCAAACGGCTTTACAGAATATGGTGGCAGGAGACATGTGGTTCGTATATATACCTCAACAGTTAGCATATAAAGGGGATTCAAGCGGTTCTGTTCCTGCCTATAGCACGCTGCTGTTCCAGTTGAACCTGGTAGCTGTGTACGAGGATATTGATGACATACCGGACTGGAAGTGATTTCAATTGAAAATTGAAACGCTAACGTTAACGCTAACGTTAACTAGTTCAAGGGTTTAAGGAGTTCAAGAACGGTTATTGGTTATAGGTTAGGGGTTATTGAGACTTTGGCTATTGGCTATTGGCTTTTAACAAAAACGGAGATAATTAACAAATAACAATTAACAAAAAGAGTTATCGTTATCGTTAACGTTATCGTTAAATAATAGTTATCGTTATCGTTCTATAAGGCTACTAAACTATTAAGCTAAAAACATATGAAAACAACAATCAAGAGTCTGCTTCTGTTTGCATTATTAGTATGTGCTCATACATTGAGGGGCCAGAACACCTTCACCAATCCTGTGATATGGTCTGATGTGCCCGATATGGATGCCGTCCGCGTAGGTAACGATTACTGGATGGTTTCGACCACCATGCATTTCTCGCCTGGAGCACCTATTATGCACTCCAAGGACCTTGTCCACTGGGAGACAGTGAACTACATCTTCGATACACTGAACGACAGTCCGAAGAACAACCTGGAAGGCGGTAACGTATATGGTCGTGGCCAATGGGCTGCTTCGCTGAAATACCACAAGGGTAAGTTCTACTGCTTCTTCGGCACAGGTGGAAGATCCTTCCTGTACAGCACAACAGACCCTCGAAAAAAGTGGGAGATTATCTGGCAAAGTGACAACTATTACCATGATGCCGCTTTCTTCATCGACGATGACGATCGTCCCTTCCTCTTCTTCAACGGCTCACATATACAGTTGCGTGAGTTCTATCCCGACTTCCGCCCCGGATTCAAGGAAGACGGTGTGAGTTGTGAGGTCATTCACGGTGAGCCAAGGGGCTTGTTGGAGGGTTCACATGCCTACAAGCACGACGGCAAATACTATCTTACCTGTATCTGGTGGCCACAAGGCGGCATCCGCACGCAGGTTTGCTTCCGAGCCGACAAGATTGACGGTGATTATGCCAATAATATGAAGGTCATTCTTTCTGACGATGCCGGCATCCGCGGACGTGGAGTAGCCCAGGGTTTCTTTATAGATACACCCAACGGTGAATGGTGGAGCATGATGTTCCAGGACCACGACGCTGTGGGCCGTATTCCCTACCTGATGCCTATGCAGTGGAAAGACGGTTGGCCTATATTGGGCGACGAGAACGGCAAGGTGGGTAAGGTTCTGAACATGCCAGGCGGTGGCAAGAAATGCAAGGAACGCATCTCTGCCAGCGACGAGTTCAAGAAGCCCAAGTTGGACATCGTATGGCAGTGGAACCACAATCCCGATAACAGTCTGTGGTCACTGACAGAACGCAAGGGTTTCATGCGCCTGAAGACCGGCAAGGTTGTGGGCAGCATCTTTGAGGCACGTAACACGCTTACCCAAAGAACCTACGGGCCAAAATCAGAAGCCAGCATACGCATGGATATCAGCCAGATGAAGGAAGGTGATCACGCCGGACTTTCTACCTATTGCTCTAAGCCAGGCACCATAGAGGTGGTGGTAGAGAACGGACAGCGCTATCTGCTTATGACCGACCGAACAGAAGAGAAAGCACGCATTGCCTACAATGCAGACATTGTTTATCTGCGTGCCGATGCCGACTTTACCACAGACAACGCCATCTTCCTCTATTCACAGGATGGAAAAGAGTGGAAGCAGTTAGGTAACAGCTTCCACATGGTATTCAACCTGGAACACTTCGTAGGCAATCGCTTCGCTATCTTCAACTATGCTACCAAGCTGAGTGGAGGATGGGTGGATGTGGATTGGTTCCACTTCTTTAAACGCTAACGTTAACGTTAACGATAACTTTTAGGGTTAAGGTTAGGGTTAACGTTAACGTTTAAAGAGCCAATAGCCAAAGTTCTTCGGTTATCGTTGACGTTAACGTTAGCGTTTAATAAAGGCATTCATCTCTTCCTCATGCGCTTCGATGCTGAGCAGGAGGTGGAGCTGATTGTTGGCACGGACAAAATTGTGTTCCGGATACTGACACTTCCAATACTTGTCGCCACTCAGGTAATCCCATAGGAAACGTACGCACTGCATATAGGGGAAGAGCTTCACGGCATAGGGCAGGTTCTCAATCTCCACTGGGGTGAGGAAACTGGAGGCGCTGCTCAGGTAACCTTCTGTAAAGGCCTTGAAGATTTCCACATTGAACTGTACCTTATCCATATCGGGACAGTCCTCAGCCACTACATTGGCACCTGTACGGAGGAAATCGCCATAATCGGAGAAGATGAAGTTGGGCATCACGGTATCCAGGTCGATAACACAAAGCACATTATCATTCTTGTCGAACATCATATTGTTGACCTTGGTATCGCAGTGGCATACTCGTTTGGGCAGGATGCCTTCACGACCCATACGCTCTGCCTTGCACATCTCTTCGGCACGTGCATCTATCTCCTTAAGCATATGCTGCACCTGGGGTTCGCTGACACGCCCTACAGGATCGGCAGCTATTACCTCGCGCAACTGCTCCAGACGGAACTCCATGTTATGAAAATCCTTAATGGTCTCACCCAACTGAACGGGGATGTCTGCCAACATCGCCTGGAAGTTGCCGAAGGCTTTTCCGGCAGCCCTGCTGCTCTCAGGATTCACTGCCTGCTTGGTAATGGCATCAGGAATGAAAATCATGATACGCCAATACTTACCTTCGACCTTGGCATACAACTTCTTGCTGTCGTCCTTTAAGGGAATGAAGGTCAGCACCTTACGGTCTATATCGGTCTCACTTTTCTCTTCCAGTTTCCTACGGATATGGGTGGTAACCGCATCGATATTACGCATTACCATGTCCACATCGGGGAAGACGGCATCGTTCACACGTTGCAGCACATAGTCGGGCTGGTCAGCTTCAGCTGTCTTTACCTTATAGGTGTCATTAATCAGACCTTCGCCCAAGGGCTTTATCTCACTCACGTTGCCACGAATGGCAAATTTTGCAACAATGTCTTTTAAATCCATGCTATTTTAAAGTTAAAAGGTTAAAGGGTTAAAAAGTTAAAGGGTTTTCGCCGACAAAATCGGCGGGCACAGTAGCTATCTGTCTTCCGGCATACTTTTACCTGTCAGGAGGGTACCGTCTGCTGTCATGCCCTCCGCACTGACGGCAATCTGGGTGGGTTTGCAGTTGTTATAGAACTGTATCTTTGCAGAGCCGGAGTCGTCCAGTTTCAGGTTGGGGTTCCAGTACAGGGTCCGCCTATAGTCCTTTGTGTCCGGCAGCGGTTTCTTAGTATAATCGGGCTGATAGAAATCATCGGGGGCAGAGAAACCGGGCAGTATGAGGTAACGGTCGCGTCGAACCAGACGCACACTTTCATCGGAATAGGTTCGCAAATCAATGCTAACCTGCGGCTGGTTGCTCCCCTCAAAATGCTTGTCACCCTCACGACGCGGACTGTAATCCGTATAGATATATACCTTATCAATATTAGCAAACTTATTGAATGTCTCCTGGTCTCGAGTGGAGATATTGCTGGTCCAGACAGGCACCGATCCGCTGGCATCCCTGCCCGTCGCCATCCTGTTCTGTTGCATCGCCGACTCTTCATTCAGCAATTTCGTATTCATTCGGGTTACGATGTCATAAGGACGTTCCATATTCATATCGCCGATATAGGTGCGTGACACATCGACCGTAAAACGCTGCTGCCCGATATAGTAACCTGTACACAGACCGGCATCGATGGCCTCGTTCAGTGCCGTGTACGCATCTACAACGAAGGCTGGCTTGCTGGCATCGAATTTCCTCAACATGGTACGCTTGGCTCCGATGGTGACCTCATGAAGCGTTCGTGACCCGTCGTTCAGCCAGTCCTCTGCTATCACACTTCCCTTGGGAGCCTGTGCCAGATGTTCCTGATACCAGTCGTAAGGCTTTACAAATCGCGGATAGATGGGACGCAGACGGACATAGAACTCCGGATAGTTTATCCCGCCAAATTTTGTTGTACCGCCTTCGAACCAGGCATCATGTTTGCCGTGCTTCCATTTGGTGGTATCCGAGGCTGCCAGCTCCATGATACAGCCTTCGTAGAAACGCGGGCTCTGGATGCTGAACTGTCCCTTCTGTGTGACCATTTCGCCTACCACACCGTCGGAACCTTTATCTGTGGGCTTCGTGAATTTGGCATGCACCTTGACCTCGTTTTTCAGTGAGCCCTCACTCTTATTGAAACGACTGAAGCCATCGTGCAACGTTTCCATCTCTTTATTGTCATCATTTACCGACATGTCCTTCTCCGTGTAATTGGGCGTCGGCGTTTTTTCCTCGTCCGATTCTGCCTCAGGCATATCAGCATTAACAGCCTTCTCGCCAGCCTGGGCAAACAAATCCTCCACGTGCTCCGACTGGTACTTGTTGACCTCGCCTGTCATCAACGGTGTCATCTCCGGCATATGATTCAGCACAAAGGCACCCGGTGTGGCCATTGTATGCCAGTCGTACCTGCGCCAACCCTGTATCATAAGCAGGAGGTCGAGAGCACGCTGGTGCTCGGCATCGTCCTTCTCAAAGAAGTATTCGGGCTGTTCCACAAAACCGCGTATCTGACTGCTCAGCAGCATTTCAGTAAGAATATTGCCTGAGTCGTAGATGTACTCTGTATGGGCAGCATCACGAACGGCGATGCTGACAGTCCCGTTGGGTGCATTGGACTGAACCCGCAAGCTGATAGGTTCAAAAGGCTTGGTCGGCGTATCGTCGATATCGGCAAAGGTAATGCTCTGTGCCTGGAAATCATTCTGGCGGACAAAGAACAGGCGGTCGGCATAGACACGTCCCTCTGCATTGAAGACAGTAACCTGACAGACACCCGTCTTCAACTTGTCAGGAGTCAGGGTAACGGAGAAGGTGGCGCCTGCGCCCAATTCCTCGAAGGCCAACACCTGACCCTGGTTCATTACCGTCATGCCAAGAGGCTCGTTGGCAGCTTTGCCGGCAAGGGCAAGATCCACTTTCGCCTCCCCGTTCTGCTGGGTTACCGTCATGGCACATCCATCTGTCTCTACATCAGGAATAATCGGCTTTGCCCCTTTATAATTCCATGTGAACTCAGCTGTGTATTTGGTTCCGTTAGTCGGAATAAAATCTATACTTCCTCTGCCACGCTGCTCCGTTTTGGCTTCTGCCACTTTATTGCCAGAGCCGTCTGTAATAGCCAACGTGCCCTCAATATGCATACCCTCATCATCGTTAGCCTCAAAAGCCACACGGTTCTTAACACCTGCAATCAGATGACCGCCTTCGGGGTAAAGTCGGACGACGGCCTTGGGCAGCTCATTGTCGGCCTTGTACTGACGACGCAAGGGACGCAGGGTCATGAAATGCTCATATTCGCCCGGCACCTTGGGCTTATCAAACACAGGAAACACCTTGCTGTAAAGCTTTTCATAATCGCGGTAGTACTCCCTGGCCATTTTCTTGTTGAAGAACCACTTCTCGGCATAATCGGTATGCGGATGCTGTGTTTCGCCCCAGTTCAACTGCCAACGGGTATAGGCACGCAACTCGTAGTAACCGCCATAAAGCGTGTCGTTCAGTATAAAATCACCATGCGCCTCCCCTTTCTCCAGCTCCAACAACTGGCGTTGCACGAGATAGCCGTCCTGGTTCAGCAGCTCGACATACAGAACCTTGCTCACTCTGGAGGGCTTGCCGTCGCTTCTGCGTACATAGGCTTTATAATATAATGTATCACCCAGGAAATAACAGGTGTTATCTGTATGGATGAATATCTGCTCCTGCGGAATACCCGATCCGAACTTCTGCAAACGGTCGGCCCAACCGTCTAAAGTCGTCGGCATATTAGTCTGAGCCGTCAGGTTCAGGCAAACCAAAGTGCAAAGGACAAACGAAAGTATCTTTTTCATATATTATAACTTACAAATCATAAAAGCATCACTAACCTCCCAACTCTCATCTTTCAATGGCAAAGATAAGACTTTTTCCTCACATACCCTTGTACAACCCGGTTTTTTACGTTAATTTTGCAAAATAAATATGAGGTTGTGAGGTTAAAGGTTAAAGACAGATTGAGAGGTGAAAGTAGAAAGTAGGACATTTGCAGTTGAGTTTTATACCGACATCCGCACTATTCTCTCTAAACGGATGGCGGTTAGCGAGGCATACGTGCGTTTAAACCGTGTGTTCCTGCATCTGTTGGACGAGCATACGGCACAATTGCCTGTTCATCTGGTAGGACCCTTTGCCAAGACCGACTATCTGCTGAAGGAACACAATGCTCCCAAGAGGCTCTGGCGTATGGTCAATGACCTGCGAGTACGTCTGAACCGCTTCAAGAAACAGGAACTCCCCACGGAGGAACAGCAACGTATGCTTGCCGATGACGGGCAGGCCCTCAGTCTCTTTGTGAAGCATCTGTATGGTATTCCTGTTCCAGAAGCCCTGACCGCTCTCTTCCCTGCCAAGAGACAGCGCCGACCCAGACAGATACTGTTGGCAGAATGTCTCAGA
The DNA here is from genome assembly GCA_017541025.1 of Bacteroidaceae bacterium. GTDB lineage: Bacteria > Bacteroidota > Bacteroidia > Bacteroidales > Bacteroidaceae > Physcousia. Next base: position 41,138 of record JAFXZY010000008.1, read on the forward strand.
ATGATTGTGGACAGATGGGATGATGAGTCTGTCTGGGGAAGGATAGAAACCGACGGCGTAGAGAACGTGAACGTCAACGTCAGCAGCCTCACCCCCGGCCCCTCTCCTTGGGGAGAGGGGAGAGATGGGAACGGGAATGATTGGTCGTATATTATTCCGCTTTTGAAACCTGGTATGCAGTTGAATCTTATTAGGCCGCGTGTTGATGAAAAAGGGACACTCTTCCCGGAACTTATCATCTTAGAACCCGACTATCTGGTGGATATCTCACAGATAGCACGGTGCATGGACAATTTCTCAGATTCACCCCTCGTCTATCTGCTGCACATGATAGAGCCGCAAGCCGAATCGGAGGCCATCATGTTAGGTAACTTAGCCGGACAGCTGTTGGATGAAACCCTTCACAAACAGGCAGAGGAACGTTCCTACGGCAACTCAGCCCGAAAATTCTTTGAGAAGAACGCCATGAGTCTGCTCTCCACCCCACCCAATGCCCAGTTTCATGCCAATGCACAGAATCAGTTGCAGAACATCCGAAAGGCCATCAGACAAGACTTGCCCACACAGATAGGAAGTTTCGATGCAACGAAGGTGATGGTGGAACCTTCCTTCTTCTCATCGATGTTGGGTTTGCAGGGACGTATGGATATGTTGCAACTTGACTTCCGTGTTCTGGTGGAACAAAAATCGGGCAGCGGTGCCTTTGTGGCAGGGGATGCCGATCCCTCGACGCCCAAACCACAACGGACCCATTATGTGCAACTCCTGCTCTACATGGCGTTGCTGCGCTACAACTACCGCAAACAGTACGAGCAAAACAATCACCAGCTACACGCCTTCCTGCTGTACTCCAAGTATGTACATCCGCTCTTAGGTCTGGGATTTGCACCTGAACTGCTCTTTCATGCCTTCCGACTGCGCAACCAATTGGTCTGGCACCAGTTCCGACTGGCCGAAGGGGGCTTTAACATATTGGAAACCCTTACGCCGGAACAACTGAACCGGAACGGCGTACAAAACCGCCTGTGGAAGGAATTCCAACGACCCAAGATAGAACAGCTTTTAGCACCCATCCGACAGGCCAATCCTACTGAAAAGGCTTACTACTACCGTATGCTTACCTTTATAGCACGGGAACATCAGCTCAGCAAATTGGGCAACCAGCAAAAGGAGAACTCGGGGTTCTCCAGCATCTGGACAGACAGCTTGGAAGAGAAACTCGCTGCCGGCAATATCTACCACCAGTTACGTTTAGAATCCCCCGCAGAAGGAGCAGAGGGACAAGTGGAACAGGTTGTACTACGCTTTCATGGTAAAGAGCTGAACGACATGAGCAACTTCCGACCGGGGGATATCGTTATCCTTTATTCCTATGAACCTGAGACCCTCCCCGATGCCTGCAATACCATGGTGTTCCGCTGTAGCATTGTCAGTATCACACCGGAGAAGATTATCCTGAACCTGCGTAAGACACAGGTGGATGCCTTTGTCTTCCTGCGACATAAAGACTGTTTCTGGGCCGTGGAGCACGATTTCTTTGAGTCGTCCTACACCGCACTGTACCGAGGCATGCATGCCTTCCTTTCCGCACAAAAGGAACGACGTGAGCTACTGATGGCTGCCCGGCGGCCCAAGGTAGATGAGACGCTCTCCTTAAAAGGAGAATACGGAACTTTCAATGAACTCTCGCTGCGTGTCCGCCAGGCTCGCGAACTCTTCCTGATAATCGGGCCGCCGGGAAGTGGAAAAACATCCTTCGGTATGCTCAACACCCTTCAGGAGGAACTGCTGCACCCAGATACCAGCGTGCTGCTGCTCTCGTATACCAACAGGGCAGTGGATGAGATTTGCAGCAAACTGCATGGGGCGCGGATTCCCTTCCTGCGCATCGGTAATGCGCTGGCCTGCCAACCCCAGTACCAACCTTACCTCTTTGACAATCAAGTCAGGAAGTGTACTGACTTGACGAGCTTGCAGGAACTGATTATTCAGACACGTATCATCGTAGGCACCGTTACAGCCATGAACAGCGCCCAGGCTATCTTCAAATACAAGCAGTTTTCGTTGGCCATCATAGATGAAGCGTCACAGATTCTGGAACCACACATCATTGGATTGCTCTGCGCTACGCATAAAACAAAACCTGCCATCAGGCGCTTTGTGATGATAGGCGACCACAAACAGCTGCCAGCTGTCGTGCAACAGACCCAACAGGAGTCGGCCGTCAATAACCCTCTGCTCCACGGGATAGGCTTGTACAACTGCCGGCTCTCGCTCTTTGAACGACTCCTTCACCTGTATGGCGACGACCCAAGCATAACCTATATGCTAACACGGCAGGGACGTATGCACCAGGAGATTATGGAATTACCCAACCGCCTTTTCTATAAGGGAAAACTACAGGTGGTTCCCCTACCCCACCAGATAGCACAACTGCCCACAGAAGGTGGAACAGAGGATGAGCTAACCAACCAACTGCTGACGCGCAGGGTGATGTTTCTGCCCAGCAAGACACCCAAACAATCACCCTCAGACAAAGTGAATCAACCCGAGGCCGATATCATCGCCTCGCTGGTAGAGCGTATCTACAAGTTAGAGAGAGAACGTTTCTGCGCCCAAGATACCATTGGCATCATTGTACCCTACCGCAATCAGATTGCCACCGTGCGCAACACCATCGCACGATTAGGCATACCAGAACTGATGGATATCACTATAGATACGGTAGAGCGTTACCAAGGCAGCCAGCGAAGGTACATCATCTATGGCTTTACCATCCAGAAACACTACCAGTTACGTTTCCTGACCAACAATACATTTGTGGAAGACGGCCAACTCATTGACCGCAAACTGAACGTGGCGATGACAAGAGCCCAGGAACACCTTATTTTAATAGGTAATCCTGAAATTTTGAAAAGCAATCCGCTGTTCAAGATAATAATAAAAGCCTCTCTCCCCGTCCTCCCCAAAGAGGGAGGGAGCTAAATCGGATAGTGTGATTTCACCGGATTACTCTGAGTAATCAGAATATTCAGGGTACCCTAATTATATTATTATCCCCCTCTCCTTGGAGAGGGCTGGGGGTGAGGCTTTATACTACATTCTGTGGTTTCCCCTCCATGAAAGCTTTCACATTTGCTACCGCGATGTTTATCAGTCGGGTTCTGGCCGCTTGAGTGGCCCATGCGATATGGGGGGTGATGAAGCAGTTGCGGGCTCCTATGAGAGGACTGCCCTTACGTGGAGGTTCCTGCTGCAAGACATCCACGCCGGCTGCCATGATGCGACCATCATTCAGGGCCTGAGCTAAGGCGCCCTCGTCTATCAAGGGACCTCTTCCCGTATTAATCAGTATGGCGGTGGACTTCATCCATGAAAGACGTTCGGCATTCACCAAGTGGTGGGTCTCGTCGGTCAATGGACAGTGCAGACTCAGCACATCTGCCTCGCGGAACAACTGTTCGTAGCTCTCGGCTTTCTCAATGCCCTTTTCGTTTAATGCTTCCCGGCTTTTACTGCTATACGCCAGCACACGCATCCCAAAGCTCTGGGCTATACGGGCGGTAGCTGTTCCTGTATTGCCCAATCCGACAATGCCAAAGGTCTTCCCGTCCAATTCTATCTGTGGAGTCAGCGTAAAGGAAAAATCCTTGCAAGTCTGCCACTTGCCTTCCGTTACCGCCTGGCTGTGCAACGCTACCTGATTGGTGATGTTCAGCAATTGCGCCATCACCATCTGAGCAACTGACATGGTACTGTAGGCAGGAATATTGGTTACCACAATGCCATGCTTCCTTGCAGCTGGGATATCCACCACATTATAGCCCGTAGCCAAAATACCTATGTAACGAAGTTCCGGCAACTGGTCCATCAGATCGGCAGTAATAAGCACCTTGTTGGTCAGAATCACCTGTGCACCTTGGGCACGTTCCAACACCTCTTCGGGAGACGTCCGTTCGTACACCGTCAACTCTCCCAATTCCCTTAATCCATCCCATGACAAATCCCCAGGGTTGGCTGCATATCCGTCTAAAACAACGATCTTCATATATGTCAATTGAAAGACCCTCTCTAACTCTCCCCTCAGGGGAGAAAAAGGGTGTTGTCTCTTTCTTATTCCGGAATACTTATATACAACTTTTACCGTCACCCTTCTCCCCTCCATAGGGGGAGGGGTTGGAGGTGGGTCTCTTCAGTTCCCAAAATGCAATGCTCGCTGCTGCTGCTACATTCAGCGAATCAACATTATTATACATAGGAATGCGGACTACGTAGTCGGCAGCATCGATGGTGGCTTGCGGCAAGCCCTCGCCCTCTGTTCCCATGATGATGGCCAAGCGGTCCGTTGACTTCAACTTAGGATCATCGATATCTATATTGTCGTCCCTAAGTGCCATCGCCGCTGTCTTGAAACCCAAGTCATTCAATTGCTGCAAGCCTTCTACTCCTGTTGGGATCCACGTCCAGGGAACCAAGAAGACGCTTCCCATGGAAACCCTGACAGAACGACGGTTCAATGGGTCGCAGGCATCTTCGGTCATTAGCACAGCATCCATGCCCAGCGCAGCCGCTGCACGGAAAATCGCTCCTATGTTGGTTGTATCACACACACTATGCACCACCACGACCCTACGGGCATCCTTCAGGACCTCTGCAAGCGAACGGGGAGCCGGTCGGTGCATGGCACAGAGTACCCCACGCGTCAGCGTATAGCCAGTCAGACTGGCCAACAGTTCACGAGATCCGGTATAAACGGGCACATCCTCGGGCACCATAGCCAGAATCTCTTTGGCATCACCCTCTATGTGCTTCTCTTCGCAGAGGAACGACTGCGGCACATATCCCGCCTCCAGCGCCACCTTTATCACCTTTGGACTCTCGGCGATGAATATGCCCTTTTCCGGCTCCAGTCTGTTACGCAACTGTGCCTCCGTCAGCGTAGCGTATGGCGCCAACTCAGGTGCAGTTATGTCAGTTACATTTATTATGTTCAATTCTCAACTAAGGTGAATTCCAGTTTACAGGGAAGATTATCCGAAGCATCACCAACCAGAGCGATGAACTCACCCGGTTCTGCCTTCCAGTCGTTGCTCTCCTCATCCCAGAACGAGAGGGCGCGTCTGTCTGTCTTCAGTGTTAAGGTCTTTGTCTCGCCCGGCTTTAAGATTACCTTCTGGAAGGCTTTCAGTTCCTTCACAGGACGGTCCACGCTGCACTTCACATCACTGATGTAAAGTTGTACGACGTCAGAGCCCACCCTGTTACCCGTATTGGTGACATCTACCATGAAAGTCATAATACCGGCAGCAGTAAACGTATTTACCGCTCTGAGGTTGCTTACCTTGAACGTGGTATAGCTCAAGCCGTGGCCGAAGGCAAAGGTGGGTTTCAGTTTTTGTTTATCGGTCCAACGATAGCCCACATAGATGCCCTCCTTATATTCCTCATCGATAATCTTTTTCTCGCCGTTACGCCATACGCCAGGGAAGGCTTCCTCTCCAAAAGAATGGGCACCTACCTGCTTCAGGCTCTCGTACCAGGTAAAGGGTAATTTGCCGCCAGGGTTTGCATCGCCCACCAACACGGCAGCCAATGCCTTACCTGCCTCGCTACCTAAGAACCATCCCTGCACAATAGCAGGCACCTGTTTCTTCCAAGGCATGCTGACGGCATTACCACTGATGTTTACATAAACGGTTTTCTTGTTGGCAGCTGCCAGTGCCGTAATCAGATTGTCCTGTCCGTAAGGAAGATCCATGTTCTTGCGGTCGTGACCCTCGCAATCCTGATAGTCGCTCTTATTCAGACCACCGAATATAATCACGTAATCGGCCTTCTTTGCCTTCTCCACTGCCTCAGCGATAAGCAACTCGGGTGAACGGTCGTCCTTCAGGTTCTGACCCGTTGTCACACCATTGTAGTTGCCTGACACATCACCCACATAACCACGGGCAAATTCAATCTGGCAGTTGGAATCCTTCAGCCGATCCTGCAAGCCCTGCAAAGGACTGATTTCGTGCTGTGCCTTCAATGAGCTGGATCCACCGCCAACGGTCATCATCTTGATGGCATTCTCTCCCACTACCAGAATCTTCTTTCCGACCGGGTCGATGGGTAGCACATTCCCCTCGTTCTGCAGGAGCACGATACCTTCCTGTGCCACCATCTGGGCCACCTGATAGTGCTGCTCACTGCAAAGGAAACCGTAGGGTTTCTGCTTGTTCATGGTGGTACGGAAGAAAGTACGCAGTACACGGCGAACCTTCTCGTCCAGTTCCTTCTCGGTATATTTACCCTCCAGGATGGCCTTCTGATAAGGCTTAGAGAGGTAATACATATCATAAGCATTCGTGGCACCCATGGTCAGGCCATCCGTCCAGGTGCCGAATTCCATATCCAGTCCGTTCTTGACAGCCTGGTCCAAGTCGTGTGCTCCGCCCCAGTCGCTCACCACCACGCCGTCGAAGCCCCATTCCTGTTTCAGAATCTTGTTCAGCGTGATGCTGTTATGGCAGTTGTGCTCATCCTTATACAGATTATAGGCACCCATGATACCCCAGGCCTTTCCCTCCTTGATAGCCGCCTCGAAACCAGGCAGGTAAATCTCGCGCAAGGCACGATCGGAAATCTTCACATTCACCTGATGACGGTATTCCTCATCGTTGTTCAGGCAGTAGTGCTTAACACAACTGGCTACACCCACACTCTGCAAACCCTGAACATAAGGCACTACCATTTGCGAGGTAAGATAAGGGTCCTCACCCATGTACTCAAAGTTACGTCCGCCTAAGGGTGTACGGTATATATTGATGCCGGGACCCAGAATCATGCTTTTGCCGCGATAAAGTGCCTCCTCGCCCAAAGCATGACCATACAGATAAGAAAAGGCAGGTTGCCAGGATGCAGCCAGACAGGTTAATGCAGGGAAAGCTACGCAGGAGTCGTTGGTCTGCCCTGCCTGTTCCCATTCGTCCCATAGCACATCGGGACGAACACCGTGAGGCCCGTCATCCGTCCAGAAATCTGGCATTCCCAGACGTTTTACACCAGCGCTGGAGAATTTGCTCTGCGCATGAATCACACTGATCTTCTCGGCCAGCGTCATACGTTTCAACGCATCTTCTACGCGTTCCTCGATATCTTTACTCTCGTCTAAATAGATAGGTTTTGAAACTTGCGCATAGGATGTTGCTCCTATGACCATTAGGCATAAAAAAAGAAACTTTTTCATTTGGTTACATTTTTATTTTTGGGCAAAGTTATAATACTTTCACATAATCCACAAAAATCCCAAGCTTTTTCTTTGCTTGCAAGAATCTTACCGAAATATCTCGCCGTATGATTTGGCAAAGTAAATAAAAATAGCTACATTTGTCGGCAAAATAAAAGATCCTGATGACAGAGCATGAAAATATGATGGATGGGATTACCCATCATCTTAATAAAATGTACCAGAGCTGGTTCCTGGATTACGCCTCGTATGTAATTCTGGAACGAGCCGTTCCCCATATCGGTGACGGTTTTAAACCCGTACAACGACGTATCTTGCACTCCATGAAGCGCATGGATGACGGCCGTTACAACAAAGTAGCCAACATAGTAGGTCATACCATGCAATTCCATCCCCACGGTGATGCCAGCATCAAGGACGCGCTGGTGCAGCTGGGACAGAAAGACCTGCTGATTGACTGTCAGGGAAACTGGGGTAACATCATCACGGGCGACGATGCTGCAGCGGGCCGTTATATCGAGGCACGTCTGAGCAAGTTTGCCCTGGATGTGGTCTTCAACCCCAAGACTACGGAGTGGAAACTCTCTTACGATGGGCGCAACAAGGAGCCTATCGCCCTGCCCGTTAAATTTCCCTTGCTGTTGGCGCAGGGAGCCGAGGGTATTGCCGTTGGCCTGAACTGTAAGATTCTGCCCCACAACCTGAACGAGATTTGCGATGCAGCCATCCAGTACCTGCATGGCGAGGAGTTTCACCTCTATCCCGACTTCCCCACAGGCGGCAGCATAGACGTCTCCCGCTACAACGACGGACAGCGAGGCGGCGTGGTACGTGTCCGTGCCAAGATAGAGAAGCGCGACAACAAGACATTGGCTATCACAGAGATTCCCTACGGCAAGACCACGGGAACGGCCAGTAAGCCCAGCACCTTTATAGAGAGCATTCTGAAGGCCAATGAGAAGGGCAAGATCAAGATAAGAAATGTAGAAGACCTGACAGCCGACAAGGCAGAAATCCTTATCCATCTGACTCCTGGAGCCAGCAGCGACAAGACCATAGATGCCCTGTATGCCTGTACCGACTGTGAGATCAGCATCTCGCCTAACTGCTGTGTCATCGACGAGAAGAAACCTTGTTTCCTTTCTATCAGCGATGTGCTGCGTAGGAATGTAGATACTACCCTGAATCTGCTGAAGCAAGAACGACTCATCCGCAGGGGCGAACTGATGGAGGCCCTTCATTTTGCCACTTTGGAACAAATCTTCATCGAAGAGCGCATCTACAAGGACAAGCAATTTGAGAATGCCAAGACGATGGATGCTGCCTGCGAGTGGATTGACGAACGTCTGACTCCCTGGTACCCGAAGATGGTACGCGAGGTGACAAAGGACGATATCCTCCGTTTGATGGACATCAAGATGGCCCGCATCCTGAAATTCAACAAGGATAAAGCCGAAGAGAACATTGCCCGCATCAAGGACGAGGTGAAACAGATAGACAAGGAACTGGCCAATATGGTGGAGGTAACCTGCGACTGGTTCCGCTTCATACAAGAGAAATACGGTAAGGACCATCCACGTCTGACGGAGATCCGCAACTTTGATAATATCAGCGCCGCCAAGGTAGTGGAGGCCAATGAAAAGCTGTTCATCAACCGCGAGGAAGGCTTCATAGGAACGTCTCTCAAGAAAGATGAGTTTGTTTGCAACTGCTCGGACATTGATGACGTGATTGTCTTCTACAAAGACGGAACCTATAAGGTAGTGCGCATTGCGGAAAAACTCTTTGTGGGCGAAACAGAACGTAGCAAGGCCGAGAAAAAGAAGGCTGAGGTTATACATCTGGCCATCTTCCGCAAGAGCGACTCGCGTACTATTTATAATGTAGTCTATCGCGACGGCAAGAATGGTATCTGCTACATCAAGCGCTTTAATGTGACCAGCGTGACACGCGACCGTGAGTACGACCTGACCCAGGGCAAGCCCGGCAGCAAGGTACTGTACTTTACAGCTAACCCGAACGGTGAGGCTGAGGTGATTAAGGTCATCCTGAAACCCAATCCCAAACTGAAGCGTGTGTTCTTTGACAAGGACTTCTCGGAACTGGCCATTAAGGGTCGTCAGAGTATGGGTAACATGCTGACCAAGTTGGATGTGAGCCGTATCACCCTGAAAAGTCATGGCGTGAGCACGTTGGGCGGTCGGAAAGTCTGGTACGACCCTGATGTGAAACGTCTGAACTACGACGAGCAGGGCAACTACTTAGGCGAATTCAACAGCGATGACCAGATTCTGGTAATTCTGAAGAACGGTGATTTCTATCTGACCAACTTCGACCTTAACAACCACTTCGAGGATAACCTCCTGCGCATTGAAAAGTACAATGCCAACAAGGTGTGGACCGTCGCCCTCTTCGATCAAGACCAGAGCGGCTTCCTCTATGTGAAACGCTTCGGTATGGAGGCTACTACACGTCATCAGAACTTCCTGGGCGAGAATCCTGACAACCAGATGCTCATCCTTACAGATGTGCCCTTCCCCCGTCTGCTGGTAACGATGGGAGGCAATGACAGTTTCCGTGAACCCATAGAAGTGGATGCCGAGGAGTTTATTTCTGTCAAGAGCTTTAAGGCACGCGGTAAGCGTGTGACAACCAATAATGTGGCCAAGGTAGAAGAGCTGGAACCCACAAAGACCCTCCCCCCAGCCCTCCCCCGTGAAGAAGAGGGAGAGCCCGAGGAGAATGAATCTGAAGACCTGCAGTCTCTTGAAGAGCAGGATTCTGAGGACATCTTCGAGGGTAAGAGTCAGCAGGATGTGGCTGACGAGATGAACGGACAATTACATTTATTTGATGAATAAACGGATTGTTCTTTTTCTGAATCTGTGTCTCCTTGCCATGGTGGCTGTGGCACAAGATAATACCTCTTTGGTTAACGGTAAGGAGAAGAAGGACATGCCTGCTTCTGTTTCGAGACCCTTGCAGGTATTCACTCTGTTTGGCGGGGGATTCAGCAATCAACTGGATACGTACCTCTCGCCAATGGAGTATACGGGCTATCAGCTCAGTTTCCTTACAGGGAGGGAGCGCATGACACACTGGGCAGACGGCCATATCTCCTTCCAAAGTCTGCTGCAAGGAGCTTTTTCCCATACCAAGAATCCAGCCCGTACAGCTACTGCATGGGGTGGCCGCCTGGCTTACGATGCCGGCTGGCATTATCATTGGAATCTTACCGACAAGTTTTCATTGAAGGCAGGTGGTCTGGTGGGTGCCGATCTGGGATTCCTCTATATATCCCGCAACTCCAACAACCCTGCACAGGGACGCCTCGGCATTGATATCTCTGCTTCAGCTGGCGGCAGCTACAGATTTAAAATCCGCAAACTTCCTGTTCAGGTAAAGTATCAGGCAGATTTGCCTTTGATGGGTTGTATGTTCAGCCCCCAGTTCGGGCAAAGCTATTACGATATTTCCCAGGGAAGCCGCAATCACAACGTGTGTTTCTCGCATCCGGGTAATGCTCTCTGTTTCAGGCAGCTGTTGACTTTCGACCTAGAGTTCAACCGCGCTTCCCTGCGATTCGGATATATGGGAGATATACGTCAGAGTCATGTCAACAGCATCCGCATGCATGATCTCAACCATTCATTTATGATCGGTTACGTCAGGTACTTAAAGGTTATTAAGCGAAATGAAAGATAAACTGTTGTTGCTGCTTGTCCTTGTGACAGGGCTATGCTCCTGCCAGAAAGGAGAATCGGATTATGATGATTCTCCTCAGGCTAACTTGGATGCCTTGTGGACCATCATTGACCAGCGTTACTGCTTTCTGGAGTATAAAGAAAAGGAGTTGGGCTTCTCATGGGCCGATATTCATGCCAAGTACAGTGCCCGCCTGAATCCCAAGATGTCGCGCACACAGCTATTCGAAGTGCTATGCCATATGTTGGGCGAACTGAAGGACGGACATGTAAATATTTCCACCAGTCTGGATCTGGGAAGAAACTGGTCTTGGAAGGATGACTATCCTCAGAATTTGGATGAAAGCCTTCGCGACGAGTATCTGCAAACCGATTACAACTTAGCCTCCGGTCTAAAGTATCGTATTCTGCCCGACAATATAGCCTACGTAGTATATGAGAGTTTCCAGGATGCCATAGGCGAAGGCAATCTGGATGATATGTTCCTTTCCTTGCGGATGTGCAACGGAATGATTCTGGATATCAGAAGCAACGGTGGAGGAAACCTGGATAATGTTGAGAAGTTGGCCAGTCATTTTACTAACGAGAAGGTGCTGGTAGGCTATCGCTCACACAAAACCGGAACAGGGCATAATGATTTCTCGCCTCTGGAGGCTGAATATATCTCGCCCAATAAAGGGGTTCGCTGGCAGAAACCCTGCGTAGTACTTACCAACCGCTCCTGCTATAGTGCTGCCAACACCTTTGTCCGTGACATGAAAGAAATGCCTGTGGTTACCATCATGGGCGATTACACAGGTGGTGGTTCAGGCCTTCCCTTTAGCAGCGAGATTCCTATAGGATGGAGTGTTCGCTTTAGCGCCAGTCCCAGCTACGACGCACAGAAACAGCAGATAGAGTTCGGTATAGCTCCGGACATACCCTGCTCGTTAGATACAGAGAAAGCTAAACAAGGAATTGACTCCATGATTGAGGAAGCACGAGCCTTTATGGGAATTAAGAATTAAGAGTGAATAATGAAGAATTATTTAACGATAACGTTAACGATAACGATAACTAGATCTGGGATTATAAGACTTATGAGGCCCATAGGGCTTATGGGATGAGCCAATAGCCAACAGCTAATGTCTATAACCTATAACCCATAACCTATAACCCTTTAAAAAAAGAGAAATTATTAACCATATATGAGAAAACTTACAGAACAAGAGATTACAACCCTTTCGCATCAGGGTTGTACGGCAGAGAACTGGTCGAAAATTCAGGTGGAGGACAAATTCTGTCCCCAGTATATAAATAATGTGGAGTTTTACGGCAACGTTACGTTAGGTGTTTATGAAAAAGAAGTGGAAATGGCCCCTGGTTTCACCAAGCATTCGGGCATCCGCTATGCTACCTTGCGCAATGTTGTTATCGGTAATGATTGTCTTATAGAGCATGTGGGTATCATCAACACTACCACAGACGCCACCTTCGGACAGGGGAAAGTTATATCAGTCCTCAATGAGGTGGGAGATGGCAATGTGATGATTTTTGACGGGCTGAACGCTCAGTTGGCCAATCTGATGGTTAAATACGAACATGACGAAGTATTCACCAGAACTGTCCGCACCATTATACAGAAAAGGATAGAGCAAACTAATCAGCCCATTACCACCATCGGAAACGATGTGCGTATCACACATACCACAGCTATCGTAAACTGCCACATCAGTGACGGATGCCTGATTGACGGAGCATTACGACTTCAAGACTGCACCCTCAAGAGCATGCCGGATGCTGTTGTCCAAGTGGGCGTAGGCGTTATCTGTGAGAAATCCGTTATTTTTAACGGTTCCGCTGTGATGAACAATGCCAAGTTGGAGAACTGTTTTGTGGGTGAAGCCTGCACTATTACTGACGGATTCACGGCTGAAAGCAGTCTGTTCTTTGCCAACTGCTACATGAGCAACGGTGAGGCTTGTGCCGCCTTCTGCGGTCCCTTCTCTGCCAGCCACCATAAGAGTTCATTGCTTATCGGTGGTATGTTCAGTTTCTACAATGCTGGTTCGGCTACCAACTTCTCTAATCATGCCTATAAGATGGGGCCCGTACACTGGGGGGTCTTGGACCGCGGCACCAAGACAGCCAGCGGCAGCTACATTCTTATGCCGGCTCATATTGGAACGTTCAGTGTATGCTTTGGCAAATTGATGCATCACCCTGATACCACCAAACTGCCCTTCTCGTACCTGATTGCGTACGGTGACGTGATGTATCTGGTTCCTGGCCGTAACCTGACAACCGTAGGTTTGTACAGGGATATCCGCAAGTGGCCCAAGCGTGACAAGCGTCCTGACGAAGCACGTAACTCAATCGTCAACTTCGACTGGCTCTCGCCCTTCTCGGTAGGCGGTATCATGGTAGCCAAGCGTACCTTGGAAGGGTTGCGTGAGATCTCAGGCGATGTGGCAACATACAATTTCCATGATTACGTCATTAAGAACTCCTCACTGAAGAAAGGTATCAAGTACTACGATATTGCATTACGCATCTATATGGGTGCCGTTATGAAACGTCACATCCTGGAGGTACCCCGTTCCAGTGTGGGTACTGGCAAATGGAGCGACCTGAGCGGCCTGCTGATTCCTGTTACCGAGGAACAGCGCATCGTAGAAGCCATCAAGAGTGGCGAGTTGAACACCATAGGTGCCATTCGTGAAGAATTTATTAAAGCCAACAGAAACTATTCTGAATACCGCTGGGCATGGAGCTACCGTCTTATCCGTGAATACTACGGAATAGAAGGTGAGATAACACCAGAGATAGCAGAACGTGTGATGGAAGACTATATCACAGCCCGCAGAGCCTGGATTGCCGAGATACGTAAAGACGCAGTCAAGGAATTCGAACTGGGCGACATAGACGAGAGCGTCCTGAACGAATTCCTTGAAATCTTAGACAAAGAGGTAGAGTACGAGCGCCTTATGAAATACGAGATGTAGGCGCCACCTCCTTAACGCTTGCTGAGGCTATAGCTGTTGTCGGCATCAAAGTTAGGCACTTCATACTTGCCGTTTGTATGAAGCGATGCAATATACTTGTTCAGCAGGGGCATCAGCTCAGCTTCAGAAACATTGCCTGTAATGACGAAGGTGAAGTCGCCTACATTACTGAAACGCTGTGCAACCAGTTGCATTACCAAGTCGTAATTGATGGCGTCCAGATCGGCACTTGTCAGACCGTGAGCGGCATTCTTGTCCTTGCTGTTGACTATAGCACGCATATTGTCGCGCCAGGAAGTAAAGGCATTCAGGTCGGTACGCAACGAAGTAAAGAAGAGATTGTTCATGCGGAACATCGTCTCCAGATTACCTGTTGAAGCATGAGAGGTGATGTACTCTTCATAATGACCCACATGAGGAGTAACACTGATGTTATTCTCTTCCAATGTCTTCTGCAACTCCTTCTGACTGTATTCTGCCAGTCCGCTGACTGCCAGGCAGTCATTTATTACTTTCAGGTTAGCAGGAAACACTTCAGGATAGAGAGAGGTACCACCATTGCTGAGGGCATACATGGTAACGCCATCCGTACAGTCGGTTGTTTGGTTGAAAAGTACGCTAACACCATTAGAAAGCGTGTACTGCTTAACATTGTTCTCGTTCTTAGCGGCTATTGTGGTGAGACCTGAGGTTAACATCACTGCCAAGCAAATCATCATCTTTTTCATTGTGTAAAATGTTTAATTGTTTAACTTCTTTCTACACGTATGTCGCAAGAAGCTACAAAAAACTACACAATTTCCGATTTTTTTTCAACGTTAACGATAACGATAACGATAACTCTTTTTGTTTTTGTTTTAGTCTTCTATAACCAATAACCAATAACCTTTAACCAATAACCAAAACCTATCCACCAATCTTGGGTTTCAACTCATCTGGCGACTCATTGGTGTACATATTTACCTTGGGCGCTTCGCGCTCAAAAAGATGACGGATGACATCCACCTCAACCGTTGTGGAAGGCTTGAAATCCTTGCTTGCCATATAATGCAAAATAGAGTAGCGAAGCTGACGGGCCACTGGCTGTTGGCTGTTGGCTATTAGCTGTTGGCTGACAGGAAGGGTGGTCATCAGCAGGCGACCATTGAGTACACGTACCTCCAGCAGCACACCCAACTTACGAGAAACATGCCAAGTGTCGATGGGCTGTACAATAGGTTGGAAGTCCTTCGGGAACTCAGCCAGGTTCATTACCTGCGTACGGTTAGTCAGTTCCCACCAGTTCAGGTTTTGCCAGTTGTCGGTGGGGAAGTTGCGGAATACGGGATGACTGTTTTGAATGTACGCACCCGTAGTATGAGGTGGACGCATCTTAAACCATGAGGTGTTCCAGAAAACAGGCAAGTACGTATGGCGCACATCATTGCCGTAAAGGATTTTACCGCCAGCCGTCAAAAGCACATCTCCACCTTGCTCTAAAACCTTTAAAGCCTGGTCATCGAGATTATCCGTTTCATAGAATGATGTCTGATGGCTGAGGTTTGGAGGCTGAGGTAACTCCTTAGGATAAACCCAAAAGTCCCAATGGTTCTTGATGTTGTCTCCCAACTGTACCGTCAGTGTCAGTTTTGCAGGTTTACTGAATTGTGACAACGGGAGTGTTACGGTACCAAGTGAGGTATTCTTCCCGATAGGAATGGTTATAGTTGGCAGTGAGGCGGTAATTTCGCCAATACGCCATGTGACCTTCGTGTTCGAAAGAGGGCCGGCAGAGGCATTATAGACCTCTATGGGAATCTGTAGCGTCTCGTCATTGGTATAGACGAATTTGGGGAACCTGGCCAATGGAACTATGGGGGAACAGAACTCCGTCCAGTCGTCCTTGGTGCAATAGCCTTTCTCGCGCCAATGCACATTCAGTGGTCCTACCAATGCCGTCCCTTGTCCGCTATAGTCGTTCAGTCCCAGTAGTTGAAAGCCGGCATAGTCCTTGGTACGCAGATTGCGTTCTATCTCATATTTATATGCCAACACCTGCAGATGTCCGCTGGCCATCAGGAATCGACTCGCCTGTGAAGCCATGCCATTGTCACGCAGCAGGTCCTGGAATATCTCAAAGTTACGGGCTTTGTACACTCCCTTATATTGCGGGATTTCCTTGAAGTCGGGGAAAGCGCACCATTGTCCCTGCTCGTGGGCGATGATGGGCTCGCTATTGGGTTCCTTACCTTTATAATTGCGTGGGAAGAGGATTTGGTCGTAGTAGTCGTCATCGCTATGCGGCGCCACCTTGTCCCAATCCAGTCCGCGTGCTCCGGCCTTGACATGATAATCCGAACCTTCGTCCCAAGCCCAACCGCCACCAACGGACGCTCCGCAATAGAGCCGTGTCGGGTCATATTCCCTCATTGTCTTCACCCAGTCCTGACAGTAGGGCACCCAGTCGCCAGCTGGCTCATTACCTGCTGCCATCATGCAGAAAGAAGGATGATGCCCGTAGGTATCAATCATACGCCGACCTTCATCCAGCAGATACTGGTCGATAGGCATGCCCCTGCGTAACTTTACTCCGTGATTAGGCCACGAAGGCCCCTCGGGCTGTAGGTACAATCCCAACCGGTCTGCCGCTTTGAAGGCTGCCTCCGGCGGGCAATAAGAATGGAAACGGATAAAATTGAGCCCATACTCCTTGCATTTGCTGAATACACGTTGCCACTCCGCTTCGTCGGTAGGCGGATATCCCGTCTCAGGGAAAGTACAGTTGCCCACGGTGCCGCGCATATATACCGGACGACCATTGATGAGTATCCTGCTACCCACAACACGTATGTCACGCAAACCGAAGGTCACACTAACGGGTATACCCTGATAGTTTACGGTACGCGAATAGAGTTGAGGATGGAACTCATCCCACCGCACAGTGTCGGCACCTAAAGCCAGGTGATAAGTTGAGTCGTTGACAAGGATGTCTATCGTGTGATCTTCCCAATGCGGAATCACCCGCTTGCGCCAGATAACGGGCCCCGACTGCAACTCTATTTTGCCAACGATGCCATTCCAGTTGCCCTGTGTCTGGTCGGTGACAGAATGGGAGTCCTGTCCCACACACACATTCTCTATACCGTTATACACCTCAATGCTCAGTTGGTTTTTTGCCCCATATATTATATAAGGTGTAAGGTCGAACTGATGAGGTACCGATAGCGACATCTGGTGCCCTACCTTATGTCCGTTGACCGTCACTGTGGTTTCTATGTGCGGACGCTCCAAATAAAGGGTAACCTGACGACCTTCCCATGCCTTTGGTACGTTGACTGTACGCTCGTACCACGCATGGCCTACATAGTGACGTTCAGGAGTAAGAAAGAAGGGAAACTTCATCTTGCCTTCCAAGCGGTACTTCTCCATATAGGGATTAAAGTAATAGCTGGAATCGTAGAGCGAACCTGTCCATTTGGTATTTATGTTTACTGGGTCACCCTTGCCGTTGGTCAGCATTGAGCCCGGAAGCCTAACCGTGCCCTTTTCTCTTTCCGAGCGGAACTGCCATGTGCCGCTCAGATCTATTTTTTGGGAAAAAGCCCCTAAAATGTTACTGGTGGCTAACACCAGTACAAGAATCCGGTATTTCATCAATATTATCTTACTGTTGCCGTAACAAATTTCTTTCCTGCAGCAAGTTTCTGGTCCTTATCGTAATGGGCACCATATTTGCCTTCGGGCAGATCACTCAGTACATACACGGTACACTTTCGGCCAGCAACAATCTTGTCTGTGGCTGCTGTATTGATGGCGGTAGCCGCTATGTCTGCCAGTGCACCAAAGAGCCCTCCGCCTGTGGTATGGATGCTGGTATCCACGCTAATCTTTCCCTCGCGCTGATAAAGGGTCTGGCCCGTCTTGGTAGAACGCAGAATATATTCCACGTCAGCTGTAAGGGAACCGCCGACCTGACTTCTCTGCCACATCTTGATGATAGTAAACATAGCAGCGTCAGCTCCGAGTACATTACGGAACTGGGAAAGGTCAGCATCAATGAACCGTTCAGCATCATAAGCGCTCTCCGTCTGAAACATCTCCATCGTCATCATGGGAGAATAAACGTAATAGCCTTTCTCACAAAGAGGGGCATATAGCGTGGTATAAAAGAAGTCTTTTGCCTCCACATGGTTGGTCTGATTAATAGGTGGCATAACAACTATAGAGAGTGGTCTTTCCTGATACATGAGCGGATATTGGGACTCACGTGTAACAAGGGTCTGCTGGGCACACGATGACATAAGTACCGTTACAAGGCCAAGGATGATATACTTGTTCATTTTCATTTTTCCAACTGTTTAATGATTCGCGAAATGAATGTTTCAGACTCGGGATAGGCCTGAATTTCAGCCTGTAACAGGGCAAGTCCTTCTTCTTTCTTGCCTGCCTTGCAGAGCAAGTAGCCGTATTCGGCATTTACACCGGGGGGAACAGTTTTACGCAGTCCGTTCTGCTTGGCGATGACCTTCTTGTACTGTGCCATAGCCTTTTCAAGTGTCTCGTCAGTGGTGCGTTTGGTGTAGACGTAAGTGGCGTCTTCTGAGTCGTACCAGCTATAGAGCGTCTGTTGTGTCTGACACGAAGAGAGCACAATAATGCCGAAGGCGGCGATGATTATCTTTTTCATGGCAAATTAATGATTTTGGTCTCCTGACTTGACAGGAAGAGCTGTTTCTGATAGACGGTTTTTCCCTCAAAGGTAACAGTAATGTTTCTGCGACCCGTGGCTACGCCGTACTGGGTGCCTTTGCGGTTGGCAGTCTTAGGCTTAACCACTTTTGCATCAAATTTGGTGCCGTCAATATCTACCTGAACAGGATGCTTTCCGTTACCGTATGTGTCTTTCGGACCGACGAACACCAGATATGCCATATCTTCCTTCCCGCTCTGCTGAGCTACGGGATAGCTAACCTTGCACGCTGCCAGAAGGCAGGCTAGTGCTATGAATAAAAATAACGTTCTTGTTTTCATCGTAGGGAGTATTTATTTGATTTCTTCAATGTAATAGTCCGTCAGGTGACTGGCATCTATGTTGCCTCCGTTAGAGGTAAAGGTTACAAAAGAGTATTCTGTTTCAGGCGTATCACCTCCAGTAGCCGATATGGTAACAGAACCTATCTGCTTGCCAGGCAATTCTATCATAACGCCTGTCTGAGGATTCTTCACCTTCTTTCCCTTGGTCTTTACGGCAAAAGTATCTCCTACCTTAATACCCTGGCTGGCACCACCGGCAATCAGTTGTGCATCATTGTCGTATGAAAGGAAGTAAGTGCGCCAAGGCTTGTCGGTACACTTGTTGATGATGTTTTCCACCAACTGACCTATTGCTTCCGAGATAGCTTTGTCGCTAAGTGTTGCATCGTAGTCGGCTCTGCCGCCCACTCCCAAGGTTGTCTTGGTAGTAAGCTCTGCCATACCTTTGCCTTCGTCGGAATAAATGATAAGCCCTGTAGCAACCTCAACAAGACGGACTGAAACGGCAGCTTCCACCACCTGTGATTTGGTACTGGTAAAGGCACCCGACTTACCCACATTCTTACGGCCAAACTCTGTGATAGAGCCAATTATCATGTAGTCGGCGCCGATGGTAGCAAGGGCATTTTCACCCTTCTTGGCTTCCTCCAGCAGAGCCGCAAGGTCGCTGCGTTCCAACAGCATGAATTTGCCGGATGCAGCAAGCTTGGCCGAAAGGATATCCAGTGCCTGTTTACCCATAGGGTCGTTCTCCTTGTCGTAGAATATACCCTTAGCATATTGAGTTTCGTTACTGAAGCGTCCAATGGCAACCTTACGTTTTATTATTCTCGAATTTGCGTCAGCAAGATTCTGCTGCACGGGCTCAGCTATTTCAACTTTACGCTGCGCATTGGAAAAAGTGCAGAGCAAAAGAAATACTGTAAATAAAAGAATCTTTTTCATGTCTGTTATATTAATGAATAATTTATCTATATTTCATGGAAAAGGATATGACTTTTCAATATATTCGCCACAAAAATAAGAAAAAAAACGTTCCCTCCATACTTTTGGGGACAAAAATCACAATTTTCTTTCTCTGTATTCCAGCGGTGTCTGTCCTGAGCGGCTTTTAAAGTAGTGAGCAAAAGATGTTTGGTCTGAGAATCCGAGTCGGTCACTGATTTGCTGGATAGTCAAATCGCGATGATGGCTTAGCAGATGTTTGGCCTGCACCATAACATACAATGCAATCCATTCACCTGCGCTGATGCCCGTCGCCCGGCGGATAAGCGTTCCAAAATATTTAGGTGAGAGGCAAAGTTTATCTGCGTAGAACCTCACTTCCCGGCTCTTACAATAATTCTCCGCGATAGCGACATGGAATCGCATAAGCAATTGTTGTGTAGCACTTTTGTCATCAATGATAATATTGTTTTCCTTTAAGTAGAATTCTGTTAGCTGCGCTGAGATATCAACCTGTGCAGCAAGTAATTCCTTTTGTTCAGGATGGTCGAGAGTACTGATTAGCTTGAGCTGCTTAAAACAAATATTTAATCCTTTGTACTGTTCTTCCCTAAGGTGAAATATGTTGTGGAAATGGTATGAAAACTTGAAATGATTAGGGAACATCTGGCGCAATAATTCCAGAAAATCACGTGTAAAGACAATCAGCGTTGCCAGAAAATCTTCACTCGACTCCTGGAAGGTTAAAACATGGTTGGGATAGATAAGAGTAAAATCATGCTCCCTGAACTCATAAGGTGTAAAATCATATTCCAATTTTAACCATCCACGATGGTTGAGAACAATAAGGAAGAAGGGAGATAAGAAAGGTTCACCATAAAGTGGGAATCGGGTGAAGTCATCAATCACCACCAATCCCTTCTCATCTAACCTGTCAGAAGACTTTACTATAAAATGACCCTCATCCTTCATTTCACACTTCGTTTCACGCTCTTTTAAGGCAAAAGTACGTATATCAGATTGATAAAACAAGTAAAATCCGACTTTTTTTCAAACTTTCCAAACTTAGGTGTCACTTGAATATGAAATAATCCCCGTAATTTTGCAAACAGAATACATAAAAGCAACCGATAAATGAAAGATAGGTAAAATAATGCACACCATTATAGGTCATCATGCTGTTGATAGTAGTGCGACTTATAGTAAACTTTCATGATGGTTAGGTATAAAAAGCATGTTACTATTTTCTTAATCTAGTGACAGGAAAAGACTTACCGTGAGGTTGGTCTTTTCTTTTTTTGTTAGTATCGTTCTATAAAGTCGCGAACCAGACGGAACACGGGTTCGTAGCTATCGAACTTCACAGTCTCGTAAGTATCATAGATGGTGTGATAGTACTGGAAAGCATCGCCCTTCTCGTTCTCCAGGAAGATGCAGGGCACATGGCGGGTAGCATAAGGGTAATGGTCACTGTTGGCAGCCAAATCACCACGATGCAAGTTGGTGAAGTAATGCTTCTCATTGTTTATCTGTTCGAATAGCTGGTAGCCACGCATGCCCTCTTCGCTAGCCTCGCAATACTGAACGGGACTGTTATCGCCAATCATATCTATATTGAAAAGGTACTTAATCTGGCTCAAAGGTACTATGGGGTTGTTGGCGAAAAACTCCGAACCACGTAGGTTGGCATCCTCGCCCGAGAAGGAAAGGAAATACATATCATACTGAGGTTTATGTTTGGCGTAGTAGGCTGCCAATGTAACGATGCAGGCTGTACCCGACGCATTATCGTTGGCACCGGCATAGAAAACATTCTTGCCTAAGTTCCCCAGATGGTCGTAGTGTGCCGTAAAGACATAGCAGCTGTCGTGCCGCTGGCCCTCTACTTTGGCAATGACGTTGAAGCACTCGTAATCTTTCAGGAACTTATTATCCACATTCAGACGGACGCGCTGCACATCCTTGATAGCCTCGGGTGTCACCCAGATGATGGGTTTATCAACCACGCGGTGTCCGTAAGCCTTAAAGAACTTAATGGGTGCGGGCCATGTGTAGATGAGTCCGGCATTGTTGCATTCGCCTGCCTTTTGCAGCCGCTGGAAATCCTTGCTGTGACGGTAGGTAAACCAGAACTCGCAAGCCACCAGACAGTTGGCATACTCAGGTTTGGCCAAGTCGGCAAACATACGGTCGGCATCGTAGCTGAGCGTATCCACGTGGTAAACGGGGAACTCGCCATGCACACCGGGGGAATACTCTCTCATGGAGAAGTCCACTCCTGGCTGCAACGTCTTCCAGTCCCCCCTGCCTCTATCTTTCCCTTCGCCCTTTGAAGAGGGGTTAGGGTTGAGGCTGGTGAGCGCCTCCATTTCCATTTTACCGCTGAACGTGTTGATGTCCAATTTAAAAGGTTGTAATATGACTTCATCGACGCCTGCCTTCTGGTATTCCTTCTGCAAGAATTTCCCTGCCTTGTTGGCACCCCCTTTGGCATAGCCTCGTCCCTGGTACTTGGCGCTGGCGAGTTCCTTAATCACTCTCTTGTAATGCGCCAAATCCTGCGCACTCACCTGCATGGCTCCTAAAGCCAGCAGTAAAATTAGAAGCCCCCTCCCTGCTCCCCCTTTGGGGGAGTGTTTTAGATTAGAAAAAAACATGCTCTTCATTTTATATAGTTTTTGTTATTTTTATCCTACACCCCCTCTTAGGCACTCCCCTAAAAGGGGAGCAGGGAGGGGGCTTCCCTTCGGTTCCACATGCACTGCGATGTGTGTTTCTTCACCAAAATGGCTGCGTAGCAGCTCCTCCACCTCAGAAGCCTTATCATGCGCCTCACGGAGCAGAATGTTGCCGTCCATGAGGATGTGCAGCTCGATGGCGTAATGGTTACCAATCCTGCGGGTACGCAAATCGTGTGGCTCAGCTACGCCCTCGACGGATGCCGCCAACTGAAGAATTTCGTTTTCCACCTCATCAGGCAGGGAGTGTTCCATCAGATCGCCAATACCATCGCGCAACAGAAAGATGGCTACCTTAATGATAAACAGACCCACAAGGACGGAGGCAATGGGGTCAAGCACCGCCCATCTTTGTCCAAAGAAAATGGCGCCGCCAATACCAATGGCTGTACCAACGGATGAAAGTGCATCGCTCCTGTGATGCCACGCATTAGCTTCTACTGCCTGCGAATGAAGTTTTCGGGCCTCGGCCATAGAATAACGGAAGGTGCCCTCCTTGAGTACAATTGACAACACTGCCGCCCACAAAGCCAACATACCGGGGGGGGGCAACGATGCGCCGCCAGCCCACGCTGCAATCTTGGTGGCTCCACTCAAAACAATACCAATAGCCACCGCCAACAAGGCAAAACCAATGATGGTCATAGCAAGGGTCTCGTATTTGCCGTGGCCGTACTCGTGCGACCTATCCTGAGGCTTGCCACTGATATGAACAAAGAAAATGACAACGAGGTCCGTCACAAAATCGCTAAGCGAATGAATGGCATCGGCCACCATTGCAGCACTGTGGCCCATGATTCCGGCAACAAACTTGAAGACCAGCAGAACCACGTTTAC
Organism: Bacteroidaceae bacterium; assembly: GCA_017541025.1. Classification (GTDB taxonomy): domain Bacteria; phylum Bacteroidota; class Bacteroidia; order Bacteroidales; family Bacteroidaceae; genus Physcousia. The sequence continues at coordinate 64,590 of JAFXZY010000008.1, forward strand.
TACACCTCCAACCAGTGTAACTTTGTATATTTGACGGCTCCTTTCCATAGGAAAATGCAATTTTGCCAACAAAATTACCACTTTATTCTAACAAATCGGCCAAAAATGCAGAAAAAGTGCTAAATTTGTGCCGCAAATAGAATCTTATCAAATAATAACATAAAACGACACTATTATGAAACAACGAATTCTCGGCTGCTTGTTGGCAGCTCTTATGAGTCTTGGTGCTATGGCAGAAGTGAAGTACGTATTCTACTTCATTGGCGATGGCATGGGTGTGAACCAGATAAATGTTACAGAGACCTACCTGGCAGCCCTAAAGGGCAAGATAGGTTTTGAACCCCTCTTGATGTCGAGTCTCCCTGTTGTGGGTATGGTAAATACCTATTCCGCAACGAATGGTGTTACCGACTCAGCTGCCGGTGGTACAGCTTTGGCTACTGGTAAGAAGACCAAGAACGGTGCCATTGGTGTGCTGAAGGATCTGGAAACTCCTGTTACTAGCATTGCACAGTGGGCAAAGAATTCCGGAAAGGCCGTAGGTGTAGCAACCTCAGTGGCTGTTACGCATGCGACACCCGCTTCTTTCTTCGGTCACCAGCCTGACCGTAACATGTACTATGAGTTGGGTAAGGATCTTTGCAAGAGCGGATTCGACTTTTTTGGCGGTTCTGATTTCCATCGTCCCTATGCCAAGGAAGGTGAGCCCTCACTGCACGAGCAGGCTCAAGCTGCCGGCTACACCATTGTTAAGGGTTATAAGGAGTACATGAAGAAAGGGCGCCAGGCAGAGAAACTTCTGCTCTTCCAGAGCGACAAGGCAAATGAGAAACTGGGCAGCGACCAGATTCCCTACGCACTGGACCAGACAAAGGATGACCTGACACTGGAGCAGATAACTCGTGCTGGAATTAATTTCCTCATGTCAAAGAACACCGACGGTTTCTTCTTTGAGGTTGAAGGTGGTATGATTGACTGGGCTTGTCACAGCAACGATATCGGCAACTGCATCAATGAGGTGATTGACTTTGACAAGGCTATCAAGGTAGCTTATGAGTTCTATGAGCAGCACCCCGATGAAACCATCATCGTGATCAGCGCCGACCACGAGACGGGCGGTCTGGTAATGGGTGTAGGTCCTTACGAGATTCATACCGACCTGCTGAAGTACCAGCGCAAGAGCATCAACGAGTTGAAGTGGATGCTGAGAGAGCAGTACAAGAAGGCTCCCAAGAAGTTTACCTGGGAAGCAGTAGATAAGGTTTTGAAAGAAGAGATGGGCTTTGGCGCAGGCATCGATCTGAACGACAAGCAGAAAGAACGTATTCAGAACCGTTGGAAGGAAATAGAGAAAGCTATAAAAGAAGATAAGAAAGTGAACGACCGCATTGGTGACCTGTGCGAAACTACTAAGCACATCCTAAGCGAGGTGGCTATGATCAGTTGGGCCAGCGGCGGCCATTCAAACGGCTATGTACCCATCTATGCTATCGGTCCCGGCACAGAGATTTTCCAAGGACGTATCGACAATATAGAGATAGCTCCGGGTATGGCCAAAATTGCCGGCTATAAGGTAGAACAATAAACATATATGCAGAGTATTAGAAACATAGCAATCATTGCCCACGTAGACCATGGTAAGACTACGTTGGTAGACAAGATGTTGCTGGCTGGTAACCTTTTCCGCGAGAACCAGCAGACAGGTGAATTGATGTTGGATAACAACGAGTTGGAGCGTGAGCGCGGAATCACCATCCTCTCTAAGAACGTTAGTATTAACTACAAGAACACTAAGATAAACATCATTGACACGCCGGGCCATAGCGACTTTGGCGGCGAGGTGGAGCGTGTGCTGAATATGGCCGACGGATGCCTCTTGTTGGTAGATGCCTTTGAGGGCCCTATGCCTCAGACGCGCTTTGTACTTCAGAAGGCATTGCAGATTGGTCTGAAGCCCGTAGTGGTCATCAACAAGGTGGATAAGCCGAACTGCAGACCCGAGGAGGTGTATGAAATGGTGTTTGACCTGATGTGCGATCTGGATGCCACAGAGGACCAGTTGGACTTCCCCGTTATCTATGGTTCTGCCAAGCAGGGCTGGATGGGCGAAGACTGGAGCAACCCGACAGATAACATTACCTATCTGCTGGATAGCATTCTGGAGTACATCCCTGCTCCCGAAATATTGGAGGGAACGCCCCAGATGCTTATTACCAGTCTGGACTACAGCAACTATACGGGTCGTATAGCCGTAGGACGTGTGCATCGTGGAACCCTGAAAGAAGGCATGAACATTACCATTGTTCACCGTGACGGCAGTAAGGAGAAGACAAAAATCAAGGAACTGCATACGTTTACGGGTATGGGGCGCCAGAAAACCGCTGAGGTTTCAAGCGGTGATATCTGTGCTATAGTTGGCTTGGAAAACTTTGAAATTGGAGACACCATTTGCGACTTTGAGAATCCAGAGCCACTGCCTCCAATCAGCATAGACGAGCCTACCATGAGCATGCTCTTCACCATTAACGACTCACCCTTCTTCGGAAAGGAAGGCAAGTATTGTACCAGTAGGCACATAGGTGAGCGCTTGGAACGTGAACTGGAGAAGAATCTGGCCTTGCGTGTAGAAGTTCCTGAAGGCTATACCGACCGATGGATAGTCAGTGGTCGTGGTGTGCTGCACCTGAGTGTATTGATTGAGACCATGCGTCGTGAAGGTTATGAACTGCAGGTGGGTCAGCCTCAGGTAATCTACAAGGAGATTGACGGCGTGAAATGTGAGCCCATTGAGGAAATGACCATCAATGTTCCTGAGGAGTTTGCCAGCAAGATGATAGATATGGTAACCCGCCGTAAGGGCGAAATGACCAGCATGGAGAGCCAGGGTGAGCGTGTGAACATTGAGTTTAATATTCCCAGTCGTGGTATCATTGGTCTGCGTACCAATATGCTGACAGCCAGTCAGGGCGAAGCAATCATAGCCCATAGGTTTAAGGAGTATCAGCCTTTTAAGGGCGAGATAACCCGTAGAGTCAACGGTTCGCTCATTGCCCTGGAAGGTGGCAACGCCTACGCCTATGCCATAGACCATCTGCAGGATAGAGGACGCTTTTTCATAGAACCGCAAGATCAGGTATATGCAGGCCAGGTGGTTGGTGAGCATGTGCACGACAACGACATTGTGATAAACGTTTGCAAGGCTAAGCAACTGACCAATGTTCGCGCCAGCGGAACAGATGAGAAAGCCCACATCATTCCTGCCACCATCTTCTCACTGGAGGAAGCGTTGGAATACATCAAGGAAGATGAGTATGTAGAGGTAACTCCCAAGAGCATGCGTATGCGTAAGGTGATTCTGGATCATCTGGAAAGAAAAAGAGCAAATAAGTAAATGGAAATGGAACATATAATACCTATGTGGATGCTGATACCTTTTGTGTGTCAGCTTCTGTGCATAGCAATATTCCCGCTTACAAACGTGAAACACTGGTGGGAAGACAATCGGCATAAACTTCTGGTTTCTTTCCTGCTGGGTACCCCCGTTGCTGTCTGGCTCTGTATGCATGGGTTAACACATGAGCTGGAGCATCAGATGGTGTACGACTACGTACCCTTTATCCTGCTGCTGATGGCGCTGTATGTGACCACAGGCGGCATTTGCATACAAGGCGACCTGAAGGCTACGCCGCGAGTCAACTGCATCATTCTGTCGTTAGGTTACCTGTTAGCTTCCCTTATGGGAACAACGGGTGCATCCATGCTGCTTATCCGATTGCTCCTGCAAACCAACAGCCAGCGTAAATACACCACCCACACGGTACTGTTCTTTATAGCTATGGTAGCCAACTGCGGTGGTATTCTTACTCCGCTGGGCGATCCCCCATTGTTCCTGCTCTTCCAGAAGGGAACACCCTTTGGCTGGTTCTTGGGAATGACCCCAGAGTGGTTGGCAACAGGACTGATGATGCTGGCCGTTTACTATACAATGGACAGCAAATTCTACAAGAAGGAAACCGAGGAGAGACTACTGGCAGATGAAGAGGAAATGGAGAGGGTAACTTATACGGGTCTAATTAACCTGATATGGTTGGCATGCGTGATTCTGAGCACCATGTTCATCAACAAGACCTACATCCCAGCCATGGGAGAGCCTGATGCTCCTTTCTATCTGAAATTACTCAGGGAGTGGGCCTTTATATTAATTATCATTCTATCCCTTGTGACAACGAAGAAAAAAGTCAGGAAAGATAACAATTATAATTGGACACCCATTTTGGAGGTAGTCTGTGTGTTCTGCGGCATCTTTGCGACCATGATTCCTGCACTGATGTATCTGAAGCAGAATCCGTTGCCCATAACAGAACCCTGGCAGTTTGTTTATTGTACAGGATTCCTGTCGGCCTTCCTGGATAATGCACCCACGGCGATGGTATTCCATACCACTGCCACCACACTTGCAGACCCGGGAGCAGCCAATCTGGTGGCAGGCGTAGCAGAGCCCTTGCTGCGTGCCATATCCATGGGTGCCGTATTCTTCGGCTCTTTGACATACGTTGGCAACGGACCTAATTTCATGGTTAAAAGCATGGCCGAGCAGAGCGGTGTGCGCATGCCTAGTTTCTTTGTCTATATGTTTAAGTTCTCACTTATTATCTGTCTGCCCATTTACATTCTGGTACAACTGATTTTCCTGTAGACAAACATGAACGTTATAGACATTATAAATAAAAGACAAGGAACAGCTTTCTCTTTTGAGGTGCTACCACCACTGAAGGGGACGGGAACACAGAATCTGTTCAGTACAATAGAGCGACTGCTGGAGTTTGACCCCCGATATGTGAACATTACCACGCATCGCAGCGAGTATGTATATCACGAGGTGGGCAACGGACTCATGCAGCGTCAGCGCATCCGTCGAAGGCCCGGTACCATTGCCATTGCCGCATCCATCCAACAGAAATACGGGCTACATGTGGTGCCTCATATCGTGTGCAGCGGAAACAACAGGGAAGATTTGGAGTATATGCTGCTGGACCTTCAATTCTTAGGCGTAAACGACTTACTGGTGCTCAGAGGCGACAAAGCCAAAGAGGATGCCAGTTTTCAGCCAACAGGTGACGGTCCTGCCCATGCGACAGAACTGATAGAACAAATCAACAAGTTTAATGCCGGCCATTTTTGGGATGGTTCGGAAATAAAGGTTCCGGGTGTACCTTTCCAATATGGAGTAGCCTGCTACCCAGAGAAGCATGAAGAGGCTGCAAATCTGGAGGCCGACCTTCAGGTCCTAAAGCAGAAGGCAGATATGGGTGCTCAGTATGCAGTTACGCAACTCTTCTTTGACAATGAGAAGTATTTCCGTTTTGTGGAGATGGCGCGTGAGGCAGGCATCAACATTCCCATCATACCCGGTTTAAAGCCTTTGGCTAAGTTGAGTCAGCTTTCTGTTATCCCCAAGACATTCCATTGCGACCTGCCTTCCGACCTCTATGCCGAAGCCGTAAAATGCAAAACAGACGAGGAAATCAGGCAAGTAGGCATCGAATGGTGCGTAAAGCAATGTAAGGAGTTAATGCAGAAGGGCGCTCCCAGTCTGCACTTCTATACAGTAAGTGCTGTTGACAGCATAGCTCAGATAGCCAAAAAGATATACTAAGGAACAAAGATGGCATACGGATTTCAGCAGGTAATAGCACAGCAGGCCACTAAGGAGCATCTCCTACAGATGGCAAGAGAGAATCAACTTCCTCATGCCCTTATGTTCTGTGGTCCTGAGGGAGCAGGTAAATTGCCTTTGGCATTAGCCTTTGCCCGCTATCTGCTGTGTACAGAACCTTCAGAGGAAGATGCCTGTGGAGAATGTCAGGGATGTCGTATGCTGGACAATTGGGCCCATCCCGACCTGCATTTTTCCTTCCCTGTATACAAGGGGAAATCTTCTGACCATCCCGTTTCTGATGATTTTCTGGAGGCGTGGCGGAAACAGCTTTTGGAGAATCCGTATTTTGACACGGAAATATGGCTGAACGACATAAAAGCAGAAAACCAACAGATAACCTTCTACGTGCAGGAAAGTGATGCCCTGCAAAGAAAACTGGCACTAAAATCAAGTCAGGGAGGCAGAAAGGTTGTGCTGATGTGGCTACCTGAGAAAATGAGTCAGGAAGTTGCCAACAAGTTGTTGAAACTGATAGAGGAGCCACCCTTGCATACCTATTTCATCTTGGTAAGTGAAAACCCTGAGATGGTGTTGGGTACCATACAAAGCAGGGTGCAGCGCATCAATGTGCCATCGCTTACAGAGGAAGGAATAACCAATGCCCTGATGGCTCTTCATGCTGTGCCTGAAGAGCTAGCTCATAACATTGCCCATATTTCGCGTGGCAATTATACAGAAGCTTTGAAGCGCTTGGAAGCCGGCAATGAGCAACAGCAGTTCTTTGAACTTTTTGTACAGCTGATGAGAGGCAGCTATATAAGAAACCTGAAAGAATTGCAGGCTTGGACGCAAAGTGTGAAAGAGTTGGGACGTGAACGTCAAAAGCGGATGCTGGAGTATTTCCAGCGACTATTACGCGAGAATTTCATGTACAACTTCCATAGGGAGGAAATGAGCTATTTGACTAAAGAAGAGGAACTGTTCAGTCAAAAGTTTTCCCCCTTCATAAACGAGACAAATGTAATAGGAATAATGGACGAGCTCTCTGATGCGCAGCGCGACATAGAACAGAACGTAAATGCGCAAATGGTATTCTTTGACTTCGCCCTTAAAATGATAATACTGTTAAAGAAATAATGGTGTATAACTATAAATGCGGATGCAGGGGACGTGGTCTCTGCGCCAAAGGCAGTAATACAGGTCACTATGGTCAGTTGAATACTTTCAACTATCTGGCAGACATTCCCGACAACCAAGAGGTAACAGACTTGGTGGAGGTCCAATTCAAAAATACACGGAAGGGATACTTCCACAATGTCAACAACCTACCTTTGCAGAATGGTGACCTTGTTGCAGTAGAAGCGACAGCCGGTCATGATATAGGAACGGTGACACTAACGGGTAAGTTGGTAGCGTTGCAGATTAAGAAAGCTAACCTGAAGAGTAACGAAGAGATAAGGCGAATATATCGTGTTGCCCGCCCTAACGATTTAGAGCGCTATGAGGCAGCCAAGGCTCGTGAGCAAGAGACCATGATAAAAAGCCGTCAGATTGCGAAAGACTTGGGCTTGGAAATGAAGATTGGTGATGTAGAATATCAGGGTGACGGCAACAAAGCCATTTTCTACTACATTGCAGATGGAAGAGTGGATTTTCGCCAACTTATCAAGGTGCTGGCCGAAGAGTTTCGTGTCAGGATAGAGATGAAGCAGATTGGTGCCCGTCAGGAAGCAGGACGTATAGGCGGATTCGGCCCTTGCGGAAGAGAACTCTGTTGTGCTACCTGGATGAGGAATTTTATAAGCGTTGGAACAGGCTCTGCCCGTTTCCAATACCTAAGTCTGAACCCTCAAAAGCTGGCAGGCCAGTGTGCCAAACTGAAATGCTGTATGAACTATGAAGTTGATCAGTACATAGAGGCAGGACAAAAACTACCGCAGCGTGACGCCATACTAGTTAGTGAAGAAGGCGAGCATTATCTATTCAAGGCTGACGTACTTAGCGGTATGGTAACCTATTCTACCGACAAACGACTGGCTGCCAATCTGGTTACTATTTCTGCAGAGCGAGCCCATGAGGTTTTAGCGATGAACAAAAAGGGAGAAAAACCCGTCACATTGGAAGAAGGTGGACATAAGGAAATAGAACGCCCTGTTGACCTTGCTACGCAGGACGACTTAAACCGTTTCGATAAGAAGAAAAAGAAGAAAAAGAAGAAAAAATCACCTCACCGAAACAACGATGGTGAAGACAAAACAGAATCTCCCACATCAGAGAAAACACCCCAGAATGCATAGGTGGGCAGGTTTTATTCTTTTATCCATACTTTTACTGGCCAGTTGTGACAGGAACACTTTGATGCATACTTACCAACCAGTAAAAGGGAATTGTTGGGATAGAACAGATACTCTGACCTTTAATCTACCTACGCTGTCTACAGACGACAACTACAGTGTGATAGTAGGTCTAAGGGTTACAAACAGTTTTCCTTATGAGACACTGATAATGGAAGTTGAACAAAATTATCAGAATCCTATGGGTCACCGTGTAGACACCATAAGATACCGTTTGGCTGATGAGAGCGGTGACTTCACTGAAAAAGGCATCAATTACTTCCAATACGAGACACGGGGTCTGCCCTTGGAATTGAAGAAAGGACAGTCAGGCGAAATAAGAATACGCCATCTGATGCATAGAGAAATACTACCTGGCATTATGGATGTGGGTATCCATGTTATCCGCTAACGTTTCATCCTATTGCGCCCTGCATCTATTCTCAGGAACACAAAAAGCAAGATAGTAAAGCCCCACAGTGAAGAGCCTCCGTAACTGAAGAAGGGTAAGGGAATTCCTATCACGGGTGTCAGACCTAATACCATTCCGACATTAATAAAAACATGAAAGAGGAATACACTCATGACACAGTAGCCATACACTCGCCCAAAGCTATAGGGTTGTCGTTCCGCCAAATGAATAAGTCTTAATATCAAGACCAAAAAAAGAATCAGTACCGCAGCGCACCCTACGAAACCTTCCTCCTCACCTACTGTGCAGAAGATGAAGTCTGTATCCTGTTCTGGCACATACTTTAGCTTTGTCTGGGTACCGTTTAGGAAGCCTTTTCCCTGCAAACCGCCAGAACCGATAGCAATTTTGGCCTGTATTACGTTATAGCCGGCTCCTCTGGGGTCGTCTTCCAGACCTAAAAGCACACGGATACGAGTTTGTTGGTGCGTCTTCATCACATTGTTCAACACAAAGTTAGCCGAATAGAAGAATGCAAGGCTTCCCAAGGCGAACATGGCAATGTAGAAGTAGCGAATCATGTTGTCACGCATGGCACGGTAAAGCAAGTATAGGATAGAAATTGCGCAAACACCCTGTAAAACCCACATCACATTGCACGGAATGATATAACGTGTAAATAATAACGCCAAGATGGTAGCTAATGTCCCCCACCCCAAAATGTGCCATCCTACGGCCTTGTTATTGGTATAAACCCATACCATTCCAACCGTGAAAAGTTGGACGAGCATGAGTACCAATGTCTGCCCAAGTGTCATCTGTGGAACTCCCATCAACGCTTCTTCTGAGAATCGCACACCAACCACAAAATATATTACAGCGGCAACCCCTGAGAAAAGAATGCTGCCAGGCATTCCTTCGCGATAAAGCATGAGAAAGAAAGCACCATAAACAAGGGCACTTCCCGTCTCACGTTGTAACATTATCAATACCATGGGCGTGACAATAAGGGCAATACATATGACAAAATCTTTCCAACGTCTCACATCAAACTCATACGTACTCATCACCTTGGCCACACATAGTGCAGTCCCGAATTTGGCAAACTCGGCTGGCTGGATGCTGAAAGTTCCAATTTTAATCCACGACAAAGAACCTTTGATATCGTGTGCAAGATACGGAGTTACCGCCAAAAGGACAAGGAAACCCAAATATATAATGTAGGAAAGCGATTCTATCAGGCGGTCGTCTGTCATAAGTATCAGCGTTCCCAGAATGAGCGATGTGCCAATCCATACAATCTGCATACCGCTTCGGGTGGAGAAATCGACAATGCTGCCACCCTGATCCAAATCATAACTGGCACCGCACACGCTCATCCAACCCATAGCCAATAGCATGAGGTAAATAAATATGGTGAACCAATCGATGGAACTCAAAAGGTTGGGACCTTGGTTATTTCTATTCAGATTCCGTCGCATTGTAATCTATTGGGGTAAAAAGATATTTATGTTCAAAGGCGCTTGCCTTCTGCATACTACTCTCGGAAAGATGTCCGTTAATATACTGTTCCATCATCAACGCGCCAATAGGAACACCGTATGTAGCTCCCCACGTTCCATTTTCCACGTAAACGCAAATAGCTATCTTAGGATTCTCACGGGGAGCGAATCCCATGAAAACGCTATGGTCTTGTCCGTGTGGATTCTGTGCCGTTCCTGTCTTTCCGCATACTTCATACATACTGGTGTTAGCGGTATGACAAGTTCCGCCTAATACGGCTTGACGCATACCCTGCACCACATACTCGTAGTTCTTACGCTCAACCTTTGTATAATGTTTTTTGGTATACATAGTATCAAGCGGATGTCCCTGCACCTCTTTCACCACATGTGGAATAATGAAATATCCTCTGTTGGCTATGGTAGCACCCAAATTAGCAATCTGCAGAGGGGTAAGATTCACCTCGCCCTGACCGATAGAGATACTAATGACGGTTAGCCCAGTCCAGTCACCACGATAAGCCTTATCGTAATAGGGTGCATTGGGTATCATGCCTCTTTTCTCGCCAGGAAGATCAATGCCCAACGTGTAGCCAAATCCCATGGAAACCATGTAATCCTTCCACGTAGTCATGGCATCCTGAACAGTCGAGTATTTCTTTCTGTTCCCGAACATGTGGTACAGTCCCCAACAAAAATATCCGTTGCAGGATGTAGCGATGGCAGGAATAAGCGGAAGCGGCGAGCCGTGTCCATGACAACCAACGGTAAGACCTCTGTTATGGAATCCGTGACTGCAAGGGTAAGCCGTACCCGGAGTTATCACACCTTCCTGCAGAAAAGTCAGCGCCTGACTGGTTTTAAACGTTGAGCCGGGAGGATATTGTCCCATGATGGCTCGGTTGAGCAGAGGCTTATGCAAATCCTGACTTAGAAGCTTCTGGCTCTTGCCACGCTGTCGGCCAACCATCATCTTAGGGTCGAAGGTAGGGCTTGATACCATGCATAGAACCTCGCCAGTGGAAGGTTCTATGGCAACGATACTGCCCAGTTTACCTTTCATAAGTCTTTCGCCCAGCGCCTGCAACTTAATGTCGATACTAAGTTTCAAGTTTCGTCCGGGCACAGGAGCCAGGTCGAATTTCCCGTTCTGGTAATGACCTTTGATACGACCTCTGGCATCTCTCAGCAGAATCTCAATTCCTTTTTCGCCACGCAAATCCTTCTCATAGCTACGTTCTACCCCCAATTTACCAATATAGTCACCACTCTGATAGTAACTGTCGTTTTCTATATCCTGAGGATTCACCTCGCCCACATCGCCCAAAATATGAGCAGCATAAGGGTGACGGTACTGGCGAATGCTACGTTTCTGTATATAGAAGCCAGGGAAACGGAAAAGTTTCTCCTGAAAGCGGCTGAATTCCTCGGTAGAAAGCTGGCTCATAAAGAGTTGTTGGGTGAAACGGCTATACCCAGGGTTGCGCCAATGGTCTTTAATCTCCTCCATGCGACGAACATACCAATCTCTGCTGATATGCAGACTCTGACACAGATCAAGTGTATCAACACCTTCCTGTTCGTTCATTATCACCATCACATCATAAGCAGGTTGATTGAATACCAACAATTCTCCGTTACGATCGGTGATAACACCACGAGCAGGGTATTGAATACGACGCAGGAAGGCATTACTATCTGCATTCTTCTTGAAATCGTCACTTAGCAGTTGCAGCGTAAAGAGACGAATCAAATAAATCAGAATGATGAGGAATGCCACACCACCCAATATGTATTTCCTTTTTTCTAAGTCGTAATTGGCAGCCATATTAAGTGGGAGCTGATTATTTCTTTTTACGGAAAGATTCGAGGAAAAGGGCAAGCAGAACGCTACTACCCCAACTTGCCACCATCAGCAAGGCGGCATCTGAAATGTGGTAGAGAGAGAAACATTCCAAACCGAAATATACCAGATGGTGCATTAGGAATATAATCATCACATACTTTACATAATTCCACGTACCCATGGTTTGCATAGTAGGTGTGATATCCTCAGCGGCATCCCTGGGTGCCATCAATTTTAATAAAGCAGGCTGAATAAGGGCGGCGAAAGTCATAGCACCACTTGCAACTCCGGGAGTATTGGTAAAGATATCAACCAGCATGCCCGTACAGAAGCCCCATAGCAGAACCGATGCCTTTATGGTTCCCATAGGCATATAGAGCAATAAAACCACAAAGATAAGCGGAGTTCCGTAGCCCATGATTTGCAGGTGGTTGAGCACCAACACCTGAAATGCCACTAACAGCAGCATGAGGACAAACCGTTTAAGTTGTGTAACTATCATTCCCTTCTGAGTGTATCTAATTCTTCCTTCATCTGGTGCTTCAGCACGTAAACATTCTGTACATGGGCGATATCTGTGCTCATCTGTATTTCCAGCGAATAAGCCAGACCGTCGCCACTATTGTGTATCTGGGCTACTCTACCTAAAAAGATGCCTGCAGGAAAAAGACTACTGAAACCGCTTGTCTCCACTATATCGCCGATTCGAGGATTAGCATGCCGGGGCACATCATCCATTGAGACCTGTAAGGGATTGCCTCCGTTCCATTTCATGTAACCAAAGTACTCCGTTCCCCTAAGACGGCAACTGATACTGCTCCTGCTATTCAATACAGATAACACAAGGGCGTAGTGGGGAGTAACCTTGCTGACAATTCCCACCACTCCGGTACCGCTGATTACTCCCATCTCCGGTTCCACACCATCATTGCTTCCCACATTGACAGTTATCAGATTATCACGCTGTCTGACACTGTTCGATATAACCTGTGCAGGTATCATCTCCATGTCCTTCAGCAAATCCAGTTGATATTGTCGTGTTATGGACGTGTCCTTTTTCAACTCGGCAAGTTCATGACGCAAAACATTCAGGTTGTTCTGCAATAATACGTTCTGGCGAACAAGATAGGCATTCTCTTTTCCCAGATTCATATATTGCAGCCCCTTGGCTTCCCATTCCAAAACCTTCCCTGCAACTGTGTTGGCCTGAGTGAACCATACGCTACCCTGGTAGTGGTTGAACTTGAAAAGCATGAATCCACTGAGCACCTCCAAAAGCAGGAAAATAACCCAGTGGACATTTTGTGATATTCTGTCAAGTAGTTCTCGCAAATTACATTAAGAATGGGAATTCATGAATATTCTTCAATGCAACGCCTGTACCCTTTGCTACACAATGCAGAGGGTCTTCTGCCACATGGAAGGGGATGTTAATCTTGTCGGTCAGACGTTTTGCAAGACCACGCAGGAGGGCACCTCCACCAGCCAGATAGATACCGTTTTTAACAATGTCGGCATAAAGTTCAGGCGGGGTCTCCTCCAAGGCACTCAGGATGGCAGCCTCTATCTTGGCAATGGTCTTCTCCAGACAATGAGCTATTTCCTGATAGCATACAGGAACCTCCATAGGCAGGGCTGTAATGCGGTTAGGGCCATGAACTACATAATCTTCAGGAGCATCGTCGCCCAGGTCGGCAAGAGCGGCACCCACGTGAATCTTAATACGTTCAGCCATACGCTCACTTACCTTAACATTGTGTTGGCGACCCATATATTCCTGAATATCAGCTGTCAGCACATCGCCGGCAACACGCAGGCTCTTGTCAGCAACAATACCTCCAAGGCTGATTACTGCAATCTCAGTACTTCCGCCACCTATATCCACAATCATATTTCCTTCAGGAGCCAATACGTCAAGTCCGATACCAATAGCAGCAGCCATAGGTTCATAGATCAGGTAAACCTCTCGTCCGCCAGCATGCTCGGCACTGTCTCTTACGGCACGCAGTTCCACCTCAGTACTGCCGCTGGGTACACCTATAACCATTCTCATACTGGGTGAAAACAAGCGATTTCCAGAATGTACCATTTTTATCAAACCGCGCATCATCTGTTCACAGGCATTAAAGTTTGCTATCACGCCGTCACGCAGCGGACGGATGGTCTGTATTTCCGGATTAGTTTTCTCGTACATCATCTTAGCCTTTTCACCTACGGCAATCATACGCTCACTACGGCGATCCAAGGCTACTACGCTGGGCTCGTCTACCACTATTCGGCCATCACTAATAATGATAGTGTTGGCGGTACCCAAGTCCATTGCAAGTTCTTTATTAAGCGAAAACCACTTCATGTGTTGTAATTGATAATTGATAATTGATAATTGGGCTTTAGTCAATAACCTCTAACCTTTAGCCAACAAACCAACCGTGGATGGCAGTATCATAATGGCTGCTTACGCCAAAGGCACGGGTTGCGAACCACTTGCGGTCTTCTATCTCGCTTTGAGCGCCCTTTTTCTGCAATAAATCCAACAATGGCTTGTACTCCGCCTTTGAAGGAACAATAATAACGTCGCGGAAGTTCTTGGCTGCGGCGCGAATCAGGCTAATACCACCTATGTCAATCTTCTCAATGATATCTTCTGCACTTGCACCACTGGCAACCGTATCCTCGAAGGGATAGAGATCAACTATTACCAGGTCAATGGCTGGGATTTCATACTGTTTCATCTGCTGCTGGTCGGACTCCAGTTCCCTGCGCCCCAGAATGCCACCGAACACCTTTGGATGAAGTGTCTTAACTCTGCCACCCAATATACTTGGGTACGTAGTTACATCCTCAACCTTCTGACAAGGTATCCCCAGGCTCTCAATAAAGGTCTGAGTACCACCAGTGCTCAAAAGTTCAACACCTTGCGCATTCAGCGTGCGCAGAATTTCCTCCAATCCGTCTTTGTGAAATACAGATACCAGAGCTCGCTGGATTTTTCTTGTTTCTGCCATATATAATGTATTTATGCGTACGTGTATATAAAATGAAGGGCAAAATTACATATTTTCTATGAATGAGCCACATTTTTCACCTCATTTTTTTATTAAAAAACAGATTTTTTTATAACTTTGCCCCCTGTAATGAAAGAACCATTGAAACAAGAATGACACGAAATTGCCGTTTACTCATTTTTTTACCCATCTTTTTGATGTCACTTTTAGTATGTGCTCAGGAGGTAAAAAATCCCGTTTGGCCCCGCAATTGGCCTGACCCCACAATATGGAAGGCAGATGATGGACGCTATTATTGTATAGCGACCAATCCGCGACGTTCTTTGGTAAGCGACGATTTGTTTCACTGGCAAATTTCAGATATCTCGCCTATTGATAATGCTTCCTGGGAAACCATATCCGGGATTTCACGCAATTACTGGGCTCCCGATGTGGCAACAGTTAACGGCAAACGTCTCATGTACCTCACCTTATATAATAGCGCCGAGGACAGCAACATTGCCGTCCTGCAAGAAGCAGAACCATGCCAATTCCTGTTCAAGGGTATCATTACCCGAGGAAAAGAGACGGGTATCGAGGACACTATTGATCCTGAAGTTATTACAGACCCCAAGACAGGAAAAGTATGGCTCTTCTTTGGGTCAGTAGGTGGTATTCACCGTGTTGAGCTTACTCCAGACGGTCTTTCCCTAAAAGAAGGAGCCAAGTACGAGCATGTGGCAGGTCTGACCGTTCATCAGTGTCCCGACCGTTCAAAAGTTTTTGAAGGTTCCTACCTTCATTATCACAAGGGGTACTGGTATCTGTTTGTCAGTTCCGGCTTCTTCGGTAATCATACTTACCAGTTACAGGTGGGGCGCAGTAAAAAACTTACAGGCGATTTTATGAACAAGGAAGGCAAACCCATGTTAGAGGGTTATGCCACACCTGTAATACATAGCGATGAGGGTGATAATTTCTTTGGGCCTGGCCACTGCGGCGAGATTTTTACGGCGTCTGATGGCAAAGAATACATTTTCTATCACTGTCATGTACGAGAAAGTCAGCGGCCGGAACAACGACCGATGTTTATGTCTCGCATCCTGTGGGGCAAAGACGGATGGCCTTATGTTGAAGGAGGGAAACCGATATAAAGTTGAAAGTTTATAGTTTAAAGTTTATAGTTTAAGAGGTTCGCTAACCGCTAAAAATGAATTATGAATTGAAAAACTGATGGCAGTTGACGAGAGTAATATAATACGAGGTCTGATGGAAGGCACTGAGGACGCATACAGATATGTGTTCAAGGTGTACTATGGACCTATGTGTATCTTGGCAGAGAGCATTCTCCTTGACGAATTTCTGGCGCAGGCTGCCGTTTCCGATGTTATCAGTCATCTTTACGAGGTGCGTAGCGAGGTGGTCATTCATTCCAACCTCAGAAGCTATCTGATGATGAGCACACGTAACCACTGCCTTAACTTGCTTAACTCCAAGACTGTTCGTTCCGTGCAAACCTTCAGTACGTTAGGCGAACAGGATGCGCGCAACGTTCTTTCAGGACTTGACACCGTTACACCTCAAGGTAAACTGCTCGACAATGAACTGGAAGGGTTGATGCGCGATTGCATTGAGAATCTTCCTGAGCCTGTTAAGACCACCTTTATCATGAGTCGTTTTCAGGACATGACCTACCGTCAGATAGGTGCCGAGGATGGGGTCAGTGCCAATACTGTTAAGGTTCGTATACAACATGCTCTCAAGTTGATTGAACAGCGATTTTCAAAATATTTAACCTTTTTAACAATTTTTATAGCGCTGAATTGACACAAGAAGGTAATTAATTTGTCATATCAATGAAGTCATACATGAAAAAAAGAATGAAAGACAAAAAAGATATATCATTACATATCATAGATTACCTTACAGGAGAAATCATGCAAGAGGATGCTGAGGCCCTTGCTCAATGGGTCATGGAATCCGAAGAGAATGCTCGGCAGTTTGTTCGCATGAAAGAGGCATGGATGGGTTCTTCTATCATTGAGAAAGCATACGACGGAGAAAAAGCTTTCCTGCGTTTTAAGAGACACGTGCTTAATCAATCTATTATACCTAATACTACATGGATGCAACGTCACCAGTCGACAGTACGCAATGCCATGCTGTGGGCTGCAGCTATTCTGTTCCCCATCCTGCTCACCTGCACAACCATCATGTACTACAATATCAGCAATCTGACTGACGGAGAGATGGTCGCATCTACGATGGCTGGCGAGACGTCAACGTTACAACTACCCGATGGCACTAAGGTGATATTAAAGGAAAACTCAGAGATTTCCTATTCAACAAGTGACTTTGTACGCGGAAACCGTAATATCAAATTCCAAGGCTCCGCTTATTTCAATGTTACGTCAGATGCAAGCCACCCTTTCCTGATTACAACAGGAAAAGAGCAAGTGCGCGTATTAGGAACAGAATTCTTTTTGGTCAGTGAGAAAGGCAGTCACAAGGATCTCCTTTCACTGGACAAAGGAATTGTGGAATTTACTGACAATAAAACTGGTGAAGTGGTACACATGAAAGCCGGTGATGAACTTGTTTACAACACGCTTACCGGTAACACCTATTGCAGAGCACGTACTCAGGACGAGGTTAAATTGGCTCAGGAGACCAACAGAAGTAACTCCGTTTCCAAAGCCGTTTATGCTGAGCTGGAAAAGTTGGCAAGTGACCGTGGCGGAAATCATACTATTCAGCTGAATGTGAGTAAGGGCTTAAAGGCAGGCCTTTATGAGGTGGAGATATATTCTAACAATGAGATGGCTCGTTTTACGCCAGCCAGAGATGCAGCAAAATTCTCTGGTGGAGACGGCAGCAAAGAACATCCGTATCTCATCAGCAACTCCCGCCAAATGTGTAATATGAAGTCGGCTCTTACCCCTTATAAAATGACTTATTTCGCACTTACCAGCGATATCGACCTACAGAGTGTTGAGTGGACACCCTTGAACGACAGAGCTGACGAATACTCTCTTTGGATAACATTTGATGGAAACGGGCATGTAATCCGTAACCTTACTACTGCACGTACCTGTTATTATGGCAGCTTCTTTGGCGTTTTATGCGGTACCTGCAAAAATGTAGGTTTTGAGAATGTCAATATCTTCTGTACCGGCTACGGAGCCGGAGCTATAGCCGGGTATCTGGGACATTCTGCATATCCTAACATGTCAGTTATAGAAAATTGCTATGCTACCGGTAGAGTTAGCGGGCAAGGATATGCTGGAGGTCTTGTTGGCAACGTTGGCAGCAAATCTATCCTTAACAATTGTTATTCCTCTGTAGATGTAAACAGCATCAGCAGCTATGCTGGAGGATTGGTAGGAAAGGTACGTGCCCCATTTGTAATGGAAGGCTGCTACAGCACAGGAAATGTGTCCGGCCAATATGCAGGAGGACTAGTAGCTGGAGGGCAACTCAAGAGCACACCCCACTCCCGTTACAATAACGTTATAGCTATCAATCCCAGTGTGTACGGTTCGCTCCAGTCGTATGCCGTTATGCCTATTATTGATGGTGACACATTGAATCATGTGTCACACTCATCCAACCTCTATCTGAATGGCAAGCGCTTGGAGAACGGATTGTCAGACAGAGAGGTAAAAGAGCGGCTGAACGACATGCGAAACGTTTGGTACAGTACCAAAGTAAGGCAAACTGCCGAATAAAATCAATTTCATTTCTTTTTTTCTGCCCAAAAGTTTGGTGGAAAGCAGAAAAAGCCATACCTTTGCAACCGCAAACGCAAAAATGGCGGGATAGCTCAGCTGGTTAGAGCGTCGGATTCATAATCCGGAGGTCGTGGGATCGTGACCCACTCCCGCTACTGAAAAGAGATTTACGAATCATCGTAGATCTCTTTTCAGTAAAAAAAAACTAATGATTTATTTCTATTCAGAAAAATAATCATATCTTTGCCAACGTAAAAGCAAAAATAACTATGTTAACTTAATAATCAAGTAAGATGAGAAAGACAACTACTTCCGTTTTCCTTATTGGACTGCTAAGCATGGTGGGAATCTGTGCTTGGGCACAAGAGAGTGACCGACTCTCATTTGGCGTCATTTCCGATGTCCACTTCGAGAACAATGTTGGTGAGGGAGCTATGGTAAAAGTACCTCAGGCCTTAAAAAACCTCACTTCCCATGGGAACCTAGATGCTTTGGCTGTGGTTGGCGACCTTGCCAATGCAGGAAAAGCCTCTGAATACCAGATGCTCACAAGTGTCTTTTCTGACAAGGCAAACTTCACGAATCCTGTAGGAACGTTCCTCTTCATGATGGGCAACCATGACAATATGGATGCCAACGGAACAGCAAACTACCAGAATGGGCTGAAATCCTTCAATAATGATGCGCTTTACCCCTTGCATCAGTACAAGGTTATCAAGGGCTATCCCTTCATCACCATCAGTATGCGCACCAGTTCCAGCAATGATACCGGTAATGCAGCTACAGGAACTGCTGCCTATCCTGAGGATGTGGTAAATCAGTTGGAAGCCTGGTTGGAGCAGGCAAGCAAGGAATGCCCAGGCAAACCTATCTTTGTATTCACTCACGTACCGCCACGTTGGACGGTATATGGTTCATGGCCTGAATACGAGTCGGGTGGCGCATGGGGCATGAAGGTGCTGAACCCCGTGCTCAACAAATACCCACAGGCAGTAGTGTTTGCCGGACACAGCCATTATCCTCTGGGCGATCCGCGCAGCATTCACCAGGGTGCCAACCCCAATTCGGAACGCAAGAACTATTATACAGTTATCAATACAGGAAGCACCACTTATTCCGAGATTAACCCCGGAGCCGTCAATGCAGACATACATCCCGAAGGTTACACCTATGTCACCGAAGGTATGATTGTACGTGAGATGGAAAATGGTGATATCGACATCACCCGCTATGATACCTATCGCAATCTTGAAATCGGTGCTACGCATTGGGTGCTGAAGGCTCCCTTCGACGGTTCAAAGTTCGAATATGCCGACATCCGCGATACCGATGACAATCCCAACAATATTTCCTTATGGAAAGGCTTGTCTGATCCCGTATTTACCAAGAGTGCCGAGATAACGGTGAAACCCCTCGCCTACGAAGCTACTGCATCGTTTCCGCAGGCTAAGGATGACGAGTGCGTATTCCGCTACCGTATTCGTCTCAGCAAGAACGGACTGGTGATTTCCGAGAAATTCATTTTCTCACAATTCTACTTGAATGCCGATGCACCTCAGACATTGAGTTTCAATCTGCCTAATCTTTCCGCCGAAACAGAATACAAACTGGAAGTTGTGGCCTACGACTCTTATGACAACGTTTCCATGCCACTTACCACGACCTTCAAGACCCTCGAAGCTACTGAAGGAAATACGATTCCCGATGCCGACGGCCAATGGCAGTTCCAGGATGCAGAGGACCTGCTGAAACCCGCACAAGGCAACCTGTCCTTAACGCCTTGCATCGTTGGCAGCAAGAAGGTAGAAGTGGCTGAGAGTCTGGAAGATGCAGACATTCATTCAACCGAAGGCCCCACTGCCGAGAACAAGGCCATTCTAGTTCCCAAAAACTCCGCATTGAGAGTAAATCGCATTGCAGGCACACCCACTCAAAACTACACTATCCTGATGGACATAAAGATGAAGAATGCCGTTTCTTACAACGGGTTGCTCCAGACCAATCAAGGCAATACTAACGACGGCGACTTGTTTATTTACCAGAACACTATCGGCATGAATGCCATGGGAGGATATTTTGGTGAAATCAAGAACGACACATGGTATCGCATCGTTATGCTGAACCGCAATGATAGGGTCTGTGTCTTTGTAGATGGAGAGAAAATTATTGAGAAAGAAACCGCAGACTTACGTTGGGAACTTGACCCATGGGGATTCTATCTCTTCTGCGATGAAGACGGCGAGATGACAGATACCGAAGTGTCCGAGGTGGCCTTCTGGGAGAAAGCGCTCTCAGATAATCAGGTACGAAGTCTCTCCGGGCTTGGCCCCATCGAGGAGAGTCAGCTGGATCCATACCTTACCGTTAAGACCCCCAACGTCAGACTGGTGAACGAGCAAGACTTCTCCATCACCGTAGATGCCAATGTAGCTTTCACGTTCGAACTCCCCGACTGGATTGAGCCCGTCGATGTAACACCCTTCGTGGGTGAGAGAGCATATACCTTCCGCATAAAGACCGATGTACAGAACGAACGTTTCGAGGGCATAGTTAAGGTCGTAAGCGAAGAGGCGGGCACACAGGATGTTGAGGTCGTGGTATTCATGGGCGATGATATTCCCGAAGTGCTGGGTTCCTGGACTTTCGACGATGCAAACAATCTTCTGGACGGAGGCACCTATCCCTCTATCATACAGGGAGCTTCCAAAGGCAGCGAAGGCCCGGAGAAGAACTCCGACCTCGCCTCCATTGGGATTTCCCCCGTTGCAGGTCCTGTAGAAGATAACGGAGCCATCAGCGTCCCCAAGGACGCCTATCTCTGGTTTACGCCCAACGCCAACACAGATATCCTTCACGACTACACCCTTCTCCTTGATATAAAGCCTGCCAACCTGACCGGCTACAAGTCCATCTTACAACACGACATCACCAACCAGGAAGATGCCGGGCTCTTTATCAAGAACAACCAGGTAGGACGCGGTGGGTCTATCGGATATGTAGGCAACCTGCAACTTGACAAGTGGTACCGTGTGTTGTTTGTGGTTAAGAACAACCGTGCCACCTTATATCTCGACGGAGAGAAAGCTGGCGAGTCCTCCTCTCAACAGGAGTATTGGACCATCACCAGCGAAGCCCTGCTCTTTGCCGATAACGACGGCGAGGAAGGATTGATTGATATCGCCAGTATGCGTTTCTGGGATCTTCCTCTTTCTGCAACTCAGGCCAAGAGGCTCGGCGATGTTTATAAGGATGTAGAAGAATACTTTGCAGTACAGACCACAGGTGTGCGCCTCCTTGAGAAAACAGACTTTACCATCTCTGTCAACTCCAATGTTCCCTTTACCTTCGACTTCCCCGAATGGATAGAACCCGTCGATACCGCATTTGCCATCGGTGAAAAGGAATACAAGTTCCGTGCCACACCTCTGGAAGAGGCTGGTCGGAGAGATGCCATCATCGAGGTCAATGCAGAATACTTCCCCCTACAGGAGGTGAATGTTCTCCAAATCAAGGTGGGCGAGGAACTGCCCGAGAGTACAGGAAACTGGACATTCGACGACACCTCTAACCTCATGAAAGGAACAGGTACTGCCACCATTAAGGCTGCATTCAAGACCGAGGATGGTCCGCAGACCACCGACGACCCCTCAGAGGCTGAAATAGAAACCGTAGAAGGACCGACGGACGAGAATAAAGCCATAACCATGCCTGTATCGGCTTACCTCATGCTAACCAATAATACGGGCTTTGCCGAACTCACAGACTACAGCATTATGTTTGATGTAAGGCCCTTGACGCTGAATGGCTATCGCGCACTTCTACAGACCAATCCGCTTAACACCACAGACGGCTGCTTCTTTATTAGGAATGGAGCTATTGGCTTGAACAACAACGGATTAGGCTATCATGGCGTCATGCAAGATGGCAAGTGGCACCGCATCGTCTTTGTTGTTAAGGAAGGCTTTGCCTATACCTATTTGGACGGGAAGAGAGTGGGACAAAGCACCGTGGCCGACTTCACCTTATGGACCCTACGCCCCGATGCGCTTCTTTTTGCCGACAATAACGACGAGGACGGCTATAACGAAATTGCCGAGGTAGGCTTCTGGGATGTTCCTCTAACCGACGAGCATGTAGCACTTCTGGGCGATGTACAGCAGGGTTGGATTGACGACCCCATGGAAGACCCCATTAGCGTATGGACCTTCGACGATAAGACCGACCTTCTGGCAGGCACAGGCACTGCTACCCTACGAGGTGCTGTCAAAGGCGAAGAAGGATACCCTGTTGCCACAGACGACCTTGCAGCGGCCGGCATTGTTCCTACAGGAGGACCTACGATGAGCAATGGCGCCATTAGCGTTCCTGTTGACACTTATCTGCAGTTCATGCACAATCAGGAGGACGACCAGTCAACCTTCACCTTTATGATGGACATCCATCCCAAGGACATAACCATTTACAATGCACTCTTCCAGAGCCAAGTCCTGAACAATAAGGATGCCAGCCTCTTCATCAACCCGCAGCAGAAACTGGGCATCAACACAAACGGACTGGGCTACGGCGGAACCATAGTTGAAGGGAAATGGCACCGCATCGTCTTTGTCGTTGATAACTGTAGCATTACCACCTATCTCGACGGAGACAGGATTGGGTCATCCTCTTCAGCCAATTCCGACAAGTGGATACTTCATGATGTTGCCTATTTCTTTGCCGACGAAGATGGCGAGGAAGGCATAGTGGACATTGCCGAGCTCCGCTATTGGGATGTGGCTCTCGCCGCCGTACATGTTGAGCAACTGGGCACCGTAGAGGAGGATCCCGATGCTATCAGGACTATTGATAATGCTCAATGTTCAATGTTCAATGTTCAATCAGGCAACATCTACGACCTCACAGGCCGAAAGCTCAATGTTCACCCTTCCATGTTCAATGGATTAAGGAAAGGTATCTATATCAAGAACGGGAAAAAGGTGGCAATAAAGTAACCAAAGATACCGGTGTTCCTTCCTCAAAGAACACCGGTATTCATATTGAGCCGTTTTTTGCCATTCTTGTGACAACAAAACGGTCATATCGTCGAAGTAGCTGAAATGCTTTATTTTACTATTTGCTTTACAGGAAAGTTGAAGTAGGTATCCGGGAAGGGCTCGTCCTTCAATGTAAAATGCCACCACTCGCTCTCTAATCCTTTGAAACCGTGACGTAGCATGGCCTGACGCAGAATCATACGGTTACGGAACTGCTCAGGAGTGATGGAACGTCCTACAGGACTTTTGCTGTTATCACCCGTAAATTCTGCCGAATCGGGATTGCCGCAGAAGTCGGGATGGCTCTCAGGACCGAACCAGTCGAACGTGCCGCCCATATCCAACTCCTTCTCTGTCTCCATATCAAAAAGGGTCAGGTCAACGGTCGAACCTCTCGAATGACCGCTCTTCGCATAAATGTATTCTTGTTCGAAGAGAACACTCTTGTCAAGGTCAGGATAGAAATAATGCTTCATCAGCGTATCGGGTATATTGGCTGCCCAACGGACAAAATGGTCCACAGCCTGCTGAGGACGGTAAGCATCGTAAATCTTCAGCCGGTAGCCCAAAGCCTTCACATCATCGCTGACAGCCTTGAGGCTATCGGCAGCCACACGGGTCAAGAGAGCTGTGGGTTCCAGGTAACCGTCAATTCTGGTTCCTACAAAGTTATAGGTGCCAAAGTAGCGAATCTCCATAATGGCATCGGGCACAGCATCCGTCAGCGTGACAAACTGGCTGACATCCTCAGAAACTTCTGCATCAGCTGTTCTGGCCTGTTTTTTGCCATCGATACCTATGGTTACAACAAGTATTCCTATTGTTAATAATATAAGGGCAATCAGCATGCCCAATCTTGATCTGTTCATGTTAGTTTTCTGCTTAAGAATCTGTTTTCTGAGACAAAGTTAAGTAAAAAAGTGAAAACTAAATCTTGATTCATGAAAAATATACCAAAATAATTGTACCTTTGTACGAAGATGTACCACTTTAAACCATATTAGTTACCTATGAAACGTTCCTTTATGTTACTTGCGGCTGTTTTCTCTGCCGCTATGATGCAGGCAGACGTTACACTGCCAGGATGGATGACTTCCAACATGGTCATGCAGCAACGAACTAAGGTTCACCTGCAGGCTACGGCCAAGAAAGGTGCCACAGTAAAAATTACTCCCTCGTGGGACAAGAAAACCGTAAAAGTGGAAGCTGATAAGCTGACGGGAGCCTTTGAATTTGATTTGCAGGTGCCCTCTGCCGGAGGTCCATATACACTCACCTTCGATGACGGCAAGAAGCTGGTGCTGGAGAATGTTATGGCAGGTGAAGTTTGGTTCTGCAGCGGTCAGTCCAACATGGAGATGCCCGTAAAAGGTTGGGGACAGGTAAACAACTACGAGCAGGAAGTGGCCAATGCCACGCACCCCATGGTACGCCTGTTCCAGGTAGAGCGTGTCGTGGCCCGTTCACCTCAGACCAATGTACCGCTGGGCTATACCAAAGGATGGGTGCAATGCTCACCCGAGACGGTAGGAGAATTCTCTGCTGCTGCCTATTTCTTTGCCCGCGAGGTATCACAGAAACTGGGCATCGCCATTGGCGTTGTCAACAGCTCTTGGGGTGGAACACCCGCCGAGAGTTGGGTAAGTCTGGACAGGCTGCAGAATGTGATAGGATTCCAGGAACACGCCAAGAGAACCTTTGCCACGGGATTCGATGAGGATAAGATTAACCAGCTCTATCTCGACGAGCGTGCCGAGTGGATGCAGAAAGTCTATGGCAACGACCAGGGACTCGAGGGCGGCAACATCGACAAGGCTGTCTGGGCGGCAGCAGACTTGAACGAGAGCGGCTGGAAGCAGATGGCCCAGCCCAACCTCTGGGGAAAGACCGACGAGTTGAAGGACTTCGACGGTATCGCCTGGTTGCGTCACACGGTAGAGGTTCCCGCCTCTTTGGCAGGCAAGGACCTGAAGCTGGACCTTGGCCCCATCGATGACGAGGACGTAACCTATTGGAACGGACAACGCATAGGTATGGGGGCGGGATGGATGAGCAACCGCAACTATACCGTTCCCGGCAAGTTGGTAAAGGCAGGCAAGAATGTGCTCGCTGTCCGTGTTACCGATACTGGCGGCGAGGGGGGATTCAGCAAAGTGGGCGTTGCCTCTGCCGGCTCAACCACCATCTCCCTGGGAGGAAACTGGAGTTGGAAGAAGAGTCTGGATATGGCAGGCATAAAGACCCCCACAGATATGACGGAACCCCGTTCTCCCAGCGACTCCTGGTATCCGTCCGGCTTGTACAACAGCATGGTGGCTCCTTTCCTTTCAATGCCGGTTCGCGGCTTCCTGTGGTATCAGGGATGCTCGAACGTCGGCAGAGCTGTTCAGTATGAGAGTCTGTTCCAGGCACTTATTCTGGATTGGCAGGCCCGTTTCAACAAGAACTCCCAGGTAGCGCCCTTCCCCAAGCCCGAACCTCAGGACAACCGCCGCAGATGGATGCAGAACACCGAATCCAAGGCCCTACCCTTCTACTTCGTACAATTGGCCAACTACCTGCAGCGTAAAGACCTGCAACCCCAGTCAGGATGGGCTGCTCTGCGCGAAGTGCAGCGCAAGGCCCAGAAGCTCGACGGAGTAGGCATGATGGTAAACATCGACATCGGTATGGCCAATGATATTCATCCCAAGAACAAGCAAGAGGTGGGACGTCGCCTGGCTTTGCTGGCCCTTAACCGTACTTACGGTCGCGAGGAAGCCTGCTCCGCTCCCGAATATCTGCAGATGAATGTCTCCGACGGAAAGGCTCTCCTAAGCTTCCTGCCCGGTTTCGGAAACGACATGCTGGCCGAGAATTCAGATATCAAGGGCTTCACCGTAGCAGGTCCCGACCACCAGTGGCATGTTGCCAAGGCCCATACAGAAGGTAACGGTCAGTTCATCTGGCGTGTAGTGGTGGAATGCCCCGAGGTTCCCCACCCCGTTGCTGTCCGCTATGCCTGGGCCGACAATCCCGAGTGCAACTTCAAGACCGTTTCCGGCCTACCCGTAGGTCCCTTCCGTACCGACGACTGGGACGATATAAAATAATTTTATCTTAGTAAGCTAAAAACTACGCCCTCAGCGAGACTCATTGTGAGTCAAACTGAGGGTTTTTTCAGCTTGCTTTCTGTTGCTAACTAAGTTAGAAAAGCTTCGCAAACAAGCTGGAAAGAATTTGTTTCAATACTCCTTGCGACTTGCGTGGCAAGTCATCTGATTGAATTACCCGTATTAGGGTATTGTTCAAATTTTAAGATGAATGTTGTGTGATAGCCAGCATCCGATTTTTCTGAAAGTTCAAGAATACCGCTAACCATGGTCATAATTTGTCGTGATAGGGCAAGACCTATGCCTGTACCTGTGCTTTTGGTTGTGTAGAATGGGATGAAGATGTCCCTCCTGACCTCTGCCGGAATCGGTATTCCATCATTGCTGATGCGTAGCGCATACTCGTGCCATCTGAATTTTATGTTCTTAGCATCAGCTTCGGCCGCGTTTTTGATGATGTTGACGATGACCTGGCGCAGGAGTGATTCGTCCGTATCAAGGGCAGTATCTGCTGGAATATCTATTTTCCAGGTAATATCGGGATATAATACCATGATGTCTTCAACAAACTCTTTCAGTCGCAGAGTAGCAATTACAGGTTCCTGGAGCTGAGTCAGTTTGCGATAGCTATCTACAAATGTCACCAGATTACCAGCAGCATCATTGATGGCATGGATTCCTTTTTCTAACGATGTACCTACAACCTTCGGGTGTTCAAGGTATGCCTGACTAATACTCTGGATAGGAGTGCTCACATTCATTATTTCATGGGTAAGCACACGCGTAAGTTTTTGCCAAGATTCAACTTCCTTTTGTGCCACCAACTTGTTGATGTCCTGCCCCAGATCATTCAGAGCTTCTTGCAATGCCTTTTCTCCATAGAATAGTCCTTTGACCGGTAGATGAAACGTAAATTCATGGTTCCTCACAGCTTCACGCATCAGTCGGGCGCGTAACTTCAGTTTGTTCTGGTGGTGAAAAAAGAACATTGTACCAGCCAAGATAAACAAGATAAAGATGATGACGAAAACTACAACCATTGTCATTTACCTAACTTTCTATATAGTCTTTGACGTGAAATCTCAAGTAATTCCGCAGCCTTGCTGATGTTGCCATGACATTTGTCAACCACTTTACGTACATGTTCTTCTTCCATCTTTTCCAATGGTACGACATTGGTATTGGCATCGATGGCATCCTTCAGCACACGGACAAGTTCATGGTTATCCCACGGCTTGGTTACAAAGTCAACTGCACCACTCTTCAACCCTTTGACAGCTAATTTAACGTCTGCGTATGCAGTCATCAATACGATAGGAATATCAGGGTGTCTGCGGTGAACCGTCTGTACCCACAGTAATCCCTCCTGACCATTATTAATGCCAAGAGAGAAATTCATATCAAGCAGAATGATGTCAACCGCCTCCTGCTCCAGTGTGGTCAGTATGTTTTCTGGTTTGGTAAGGGTCAGTATGCGGTCGAACACACCATCCAGACATATTTCAAGTGTTGTAAAGATAGACGTGTTGTCATCTACAACGAGTATTGTTCCATAGTTTGCCATATATTTCTTAATCTTTTAAGCATCCAATAGGTACAACTAACACTCCATCCTCAGGACGCTTGTATGCATAGTCGCCTACTTTCCTTGGTTGCAAAGGTAATGCTTTTTTGTGAAAATATCCACTCCGTAACGTGAAAGTGTATTGTTTTAATACAGAGAAGTGTATTGTTTTAATACAATCTCACTTTGGCGAGGTTAAAATCCATTGTCATTTATGACCTTGATTGTAATTTTGCAGTACAAAAATCAGCAAAATGAAAAAAATCGCGTACATATTATCATTTTTAACCTGCCTCACAGGACAAGCCCAAAACGCATGGACAGTCGATGAGTGCATGCAGTATGCTGTCATGCATAACCATGAGGTGCGCCTACAGAATATCAGATTTGATGACTACAAGGCAGAAAAGGTAAGGGTAATTGGTTCATTCCTGCCTGCAGCAGAAGGACACATCGGAGGACAGTACAACTTTGGCCGCGCCATTGACCCAGAAACAAACATCTACACCAGTGTCAGCACATTCTACAATTCGTATGGGCTGAGTGTAGGTGTACCTGTCTTTGACGGATTCCAACGCTACAACAATCTGCGTGCCGCAAAGGTGAATGTACTGATGGGTAAGAGTCAGTTGATGGCACAGAAAGATGCCACGGCACAGAAGGTTCTGGAGACTTACGTGCTCGCGCTATATTATAAAGGATGTATAGACATTTCTACTCAAAAACGCGCTGAGAGCGAGATGCTCCTCCACCAGACAAAAGTTATGGCAGAAGTCGGACAGAAGGGAGAAGCCGATGTGGCACAGATGCAAGCCACATACGCTGCCGATGACTACGAGGTAACTCGCCAGCATGGGTTATACGACAATGCAATCCTGACATTGAAGCAGTTGATGAATTACCCGATAGACGATATACTCGAAATTGCAGATTGCGAGAAAGAATCCTTGGAACCTACCTTTGCTGCAGATTCTGAGATTTTTGAGCATGCAAAACTCCATAATCCAGACATCAAGCAAGCAGAATACAATCTGCAATCAGCCAAGTTTGCATACCGATCCAGCAAAGGTGCCTTATTCCCATCAGTATCTTTAGGAGCTGGTGTCTCTACCACGTACTATAAGCAGCTGAATGTACCGCTTGCGTCAAGTTTCAGCGAGCAATTCCGCAACAATGCTGGTCAGTATGTCTCTGCCTCGCTCTCCATTCCGATATTTAACAGGCTGAACACACTTACCAACATTCGCCGACAGCGTAACAATATCAAACGAGCAGAGGAAGAATTAGAGTATCGAACTGACGAACTACAAAGACTAATACAAGAAGCCATTACGGATCAGGAGAACAGCCGTAAGGAAACAGAAAAGATGACGGCAAAAGTGGAGTCGGACAGCATTGCATCACGCTTGACCATCCGAAAGTACGAAGAGGGACTTGCTTCTTCCATCGATGTGCAGACACAAACAGTCTCTTTGTTACAGAGCAAGGCTCAACTTTTGCAATGCCAGCTTACATACTTATACAAGACACGTATGTTGAACTATTACAATGGGAAACCACTATGGACAGAATAATAGAGAAGAAACGAGGCCTCCAGAAGAAGCACATCCCTTATATAGCAGGAGGTGTATTTGTGCTGATAGTATTGCTATGGATTCTCTTCGGCAATCACCAGAGCACCTTACAAGTTGATGAAGAGGACATCACCATCAGCAACGTCACGCGGGGGGAATTCAAGGATTATGTACGTCTTAACGGAACGGTCATTCCTATCCAGGTGGTACGTATCTCTCCCGAGGAGGGTGGCATCGTTATGGAGAAGGTGGCAGAGGAAGGACAAAAGGTCAAGAAAGGCGATGTCATTATTCGTCTTTCCAACAGCAACCTCGACCTGCAGATTCTCAATGCCGAAGCAGAACTGGCAGAGAAGCAGAATCTTTTGCGCAACACGCAGGTGGCTATGCAGCAGGATAAACTGAACAACGAGACGGAACAGGCCACACTGGAGATGGATGTGGTGCGCAAGCGCAGAGCTTTCGAGCAGAACGAACGACTCTACAAGGAAAAGCTTATCTCCAAGGAAACATACCTTCAGGCAAAGGAAGACTATGACCTGGCCAAAAAGAAGCAGACACTCATTGGTGAGCGACTGAAGAAGGATGCACAGTACCGCAACATTCAGATGGACCAGATGGAGGATAACCTTCAGAATATGCGCAAGAATGTGGTTCTGGTACGTCAGCGCAAGGACAAGCTCGAAGTACGCTCTTCCATTGATGGCGAGTTAGGTCTGCTCGATGTGGAGTTAGGACAAAGCATCAGCCCAGGACAGAAGATAGGCCAACTGAACGACCTCAGCGATTATAAGGTACAGGCGCAAATCGACGAGCACTATATTGACAGAGTAAGGCAAGGACTGATGGCTACCTTCACCCGTGGCGACAAACAGTATCAGCTTCAGGTGCGCAAGGTCTATCCGGAAGTTCGCGAGGGCAAGTTCCGCTGCGACTTTATCTTCAAGGGAGACCGCCCGGAGAATATCCGCACAGGCCAGACCTATTACATCGAACTCGAACTGGGTCAGCCTGAGCAGGCCATCATCATCCCTCGGGGCACGTTCTTCCAAACCACAGGCGGCCAATGGATCTTCGTCCTCTCGTCTGATGGGAGCAAAGCCCATCGCCGTCCCATCCGCGTAGGTCGTCAGAATCCCCAGCACTACGAAATTCTCGAAGGCTTGGAGTCAGGCGAGCGCGTAGTCACCAGCGGCTACGAGGCATTCAAAGACAATGAAGTATTAGTAATCAAATAAACAACGATATGAACGTATTCAGAAACATGCTTTACATGGCACGTCGCTTCAAGACGGCGACAGTGCTCAACTTCATCGGCCTCACGGTGTCCTTCGCCGCCTTTTACCTGCTGATGACACAGGTCATCTATAATCGCTCTTACAACTTCTCCATCCCTGATGGCGAGCGTGTCTTCCGACTGGAGTCGAAGATGAACCCCGATGCACAGTGGGGCATCAACTGCAACCGCCCCATCCATGCCCTCGTGGCCAAGATGCCGCAGGTGGAAGCCGTGTCGGAACTGGCCACATGGGGTGGCAGCTGGGATATACTAGTGGGCGAAAGCACCGTGGAGCAGTTCTGCATGGGCACCAACCTGACGCCCTTTGGGGCTGTCGGCGCACGTTGCCTCGACGGCCGCCTGTCGTGGGACGACTACGGCGAGCACAGTGCCATCATCCCCGCCTCGCTGGCCCGCAAGGTCTATGGGCGGGTCAACGTGGCCGGCGAGCCGCTCTACTCAGAAACTGATACAATCATAGTGCAGGGTGTCTATGAGGACTTCCCCGACAATTGCTCGATGAAGAACAACCTTTACTACGCCACCCAAGACAATCTCGACAACTGGAGTGAGTGGAGCTCCACCCTCTACGTGAAGTTGGCCGAGAATGTCAATGCAGACACCCTGATGAAAGACTTCCCCGAACAGATGCGCCAGCTGATGTGGCGCAGGCAGTGGGGGCAGGCAGTTGCCTCCGGTGAGTATGACGAGAATCAGGAGGCAGACATCAAAGCAAAGTTTGACGCCCACTTCGGCTTTGAGTTCCGCCTGACTCCTATTCGCGACACTTACTTTTCCGGCGTAAGCTCCGACGACAAGGGCAACCCCGCCATGCTCTTCATCCTCGAGCTGGCCTCGCTGCTCATCATCGTCATTGCTGCCATCAACTTCCTCAATTTCGTGTTGGCCGAGAGTCCCATGCGCATCAAGGGCATCAACACCCGTCGCGTTTTGGGCGAGGGCCTGTGGCACCTGCGTCTCGGGCTGGTGGGCGAGGCTGTTGTCACGTCTTTGCTGGCTTGTGTCATAGCCTATGTCTTGTGTGTCGCTGTATCGCGGCAACAGACGGAACTGCTACTGGGCGACCTCAGCCTTTCTGCCCACCCCTGGCTCGCGGCTTTTACCGCCTTGATAGCGATTGCGGCAGGCATCGCTGCCGGCACCTATCCCGCCTTCTTCGCCACCTCGTTCCAGCCCGCACTCGCGCTCAAGGGTTCCTTCGGTCTTACGCCAAAAGGAAGGCAACTACGCACGGCACTCGTCTGCCTGCAAATCGGCATTGCCCTCTTAATGGTCACCTACATCGGCATCCTTCTCCTGCAGAGCCGTTTCATCTATCACTCCGACTACGGCTTCGCGAAGGACGAGGTGCTCTATGCCCAGCTCTCTGACGAACTGATGCATAAAAAAGATGCCATACGCACAGAACTGATGCAGATTGGTGGCATTGATGATGTCAGCTTCTCACGCTTCGTGCTGGGCTCACAGGAAGGATATATGGGCTGGGGACGCAGCGACGATGACCACAAAATCACCTTTACCAGCATGCCCGTAGATTACCACTACCTGCGCACGATGGGCATCAAGGTTATCGAGGGCCGCGACTTCAACGAGCACGACGGCGATGTCTATATCATCAACGAGGCCGCCCGCAGGCAGTGGCCGTGGGTGGAGATGGACAAGCCGTTGCTGGAGGGCGACCTGTCCGTCGTAGGTGTGTGCGAGAACGTCCGCTATGCCTCCACCCGTCAGGACCGCACACAGGAGCCCGTCGCCTTCGTCATTTTTGGCGAGAAGTATAGCGGCTGGGGCGACCAGCTTGGAATAGTGAACATACGCGTGGCAGCCGGTGTTGACAAGCTGTCCGTGCGGCGGCAGGTCAACCAGCGGCTCACGGCCATGGGCAGCGGCGAAGATGTCGAAGTACTGTTCCTCGATGAACAATTGGAGAATCTCTATCAGGAGGAGTTTCGCTTCATCCGCCAGGTGCTGTGGTTCACCGCCGTCTGCTTCGTCATCACCCTCATCGGTGTCTTCTGCCTCACAATGTTCGAGACGGAGTATCGCCGCAAGGAGATAGCTATCCGCAAGGTAATGGGCAGCAGCGTGGGCGAAGTGCTGTCGCTCTTTACCAAACGTTATGCCATTCCGCTCATCCTCTCCTTCGTGATAGCAGCACCTGTTGGTTACTACATCAGCGAACAATGGCTTCAGAACTTTGCTGAACATACACCCATCCACTGGTGGTTGTTCCCTCTGGCATTCCTCATTGTCAGCATAGTCGTTCTCCTTACCGTCATCATCCAAAGTTGGCGAGTTGCAACGATGAACCCAGTAGAGAGCATCAAGACAGAGTAGAATAAATGGTAAATTGTAAATTGTTAAATAGCAAATAATATGATGATAAAGATTGAAAATCTCTCAAAAGTATTCCGCACTGAGAATGTGGAGACAACAGCGTTGAATGGCGTAAGCCTGGAAGTAAAGGAAGGCGAGTTCGTGGCAGTCATGGGTCCTTCGGGTTGTGGCAAATCAACGCTCCTGAATATCCTCGGATTACTCGATAATCCCGATAATGGCAACTACTACCTCGAAGGTGAGGAGGTGGGACACCTGAAGGAGAAGGATCGTACCAAGTATCGCAAAGGACGCATCGGCTTTGTGTTCCAGAGCTTCAACCTCATTGATGAACTCACTGTAGAGGAGAACATCGACCTACAACTGAAGTACCTTAAAGTGCCAAAGGCAGAGCGCAAGCAACGCGTCTTGGACATCCTGCGCAAGGTAAACCTCTCACAGCGTGCCACCCACTATCCTCAACAACTCTCTGGCGGTCAGCAGCAGCGCGTAGCCATTGCACGTGCTGTGGTGGGGAAGCCAAAGCTGATTCTTGCCGATGAGCCAACGGGTAACCTTGACTCAAAGAATGGACTCGAAATCATGGAGCTACTCTCACAACTCAATTCGGAAGGTACCACCATCGTAATGGTAACGCACAGCCAGCACGATGCTGCATACGCAAATCGTATCATCAACCTGTTTGACGGTGAGATAGTTGAGAATACCGTACTTTGATGAAAAATTCTGTATACAACATCTTGAAGTAACAGATTTCCCCAGACTTCGTAAAAGTGGTGAAGAAGAACCGAAATTATTGACTTTTCTCGTTTTAATCTCACATACAACAATTATGGGGTGTGAGAGCCGATGGTTATTATGTACTAAAAGCGTTTTTTATTATAAATATGGTGGGTATGTTGTTAACGCCCTTATTTGCAACCGCAACTACTTGGTGGTTATCATCCTTACAAAGTAATCCAGGATGGCCTTTGCCTGTTCTGGGGAGATGAAAAGGTAGAAGTGTCTGCCCGATGAATCTGGGGTGAAATGCGTATAGCCTTCCTTGGTAACTACAACACGTCCGGATGGGGAGACGCTAAAGAACTGCTGTGGATCTATGGCATACAGAACGGCTGTGAGGTCCCAAGTAGGACGATCCTCTATCTTAGGCAGATAGGCTTTGTACGAATCGACGATGGGATGGTGACGGGTCCAGGTAAAGTCGTTCTCGATGCTTTGAGCAGGATAACGGATCTGTAGCCCCAACTCGAAGGGCGACATATAGATGGGTGTGGGCCACTCGCTGAATACACGTTGACAGGCCACCACGTCGTTCACGACATTATACTCGGCATATTTGGGGTTCTCGATATGTCCGGCCATCGTTACCAGTCGGATTACTTTCTGCGCTACCAGTTCCCGCCCCGTAAGGGGTGAGTATTCGTCAGCCTGGGTATCCATCAGCAAGGCCAGATTTGTGCTGAAGCCTACAGAGATGACAGTCACCGAAGCGTCATCGGCCTTTGCCAACAGTTTCCGATATAGCTTGACAGCAGGCAAGAGTTTCGTATAGTCCTTTATACTTCGTTTGTATAGCGGTTTACCCTTCGCGTTGGTTTTCTCGCAAACAACCTGTGTGTAGTTGGTTCCTGCCACCATACTCTGACCGCTTCTGGGACTCAGTCCGATAGGAATATGTTTCTGGCCGTACCAGGTATTCAGCAAATCGATGTACTTGGGTGGGAACTCGCCCTCCTTGTTCAGCATGACAGCCATCAGCCGGATGCGACCCTGATGGTGGTATTTGTATAGCATATCTATCGCCAACGCATCGTCAACGTCATTGCCCATGTCTGTCTCGAAGATGATGTTCATACGATGTGCCCTTACCTCGACCAGGACACAAAAAAATGCAATCAGTAAAAAGAATTTTCTTCTCATTATGGTATTTTTAACGTTTCGCCAGCTATAGGAACTTCAGTAATATAACCGTTTTGTGTTGCAAATATAATAAAAAAAGGGTTATTACTATCAATCGAAAGAAAAAATAAATAATTTATTTTATTCTTTTCCCACTTATTCGTAATTTTGAGACGTTCTCTCTAAAATACTCACGCTCGGGAATAAAAATAATGAATTATTTTGTATTCCGCTCGCTTATTCGTAATTTTGCAACCATGAATATGAAGAAAAATGAAATATGTATGCGCGTACAAGCGCTACGCGCATATATGCAAGAAAGAAACTTGCAGGCTTTTATCTTTCCAAGCACTGATCCTCACTGCGGTGAGTATGTTCCCGACCACTGGATGACACGCCAATGGATAAGTGGTTTTGACGGCAGTGCCGGAACAGCTGTTGTGACACTTGAGGATGCTGCCCTGTGGACGGACAGCCGTTACTTCCTGGCTGCTGCCGACCAGCTGAATGGAACTCCTTTCCGCCTAATGAAGGATAAACTGGAGGAAACACCTACCATCAGCAGATGGCTTCAAGAGGTGCTGCCTGTAAGAAGCAACATAGGTATGAACGGTTGGGTGAATACGATGGCTGACGTAAGAGGCATGAAGGATGAGTTGGAGAAGGCCGGCTTGCAACTGTGCATTGTTGATGACCCTGCTGACGAATTATGGGAGAACCGGCCCGGCATACCCGTTAACCCCATCGAGATTCAACCGCTGGAATATACAGGCGAGACTTGTCAGAGCAAACTGACCCGTCTGCGTGAGGCTTTGCTTCAGGCAGGAGCCGAAGGAACGGTTGTCAGTCAGTTGGACGAGATTGCCTGGCTGCTGAACCTGCGCGGAACAGACGTACACTGCAACCCCGTCTTCGTAGCCTATATGCTGTTGGATCAGAGTGAAGCCACGCTCTTTACCAATCCCGAGAAGATTACTCCAAAGGTAGCTGCCTACCTGAAGGAGAACAAGATAAATACCCTTCCCTACGCCGATATTACCGAGGCACTGAAGGCCTACAAGGCAGAGGCGCTGCTACTGGACCCCAACACCAGCAACTGGAACCTGCAGGCCTATCTGCCCGAAAGCTGCAAGATTGTGGAACATAAGTCGCTGATTGCGCCTATGAAGGCCATTAAGAACGAGGTTGAAATTCAAGGCTACCGCAATGCGATGCTCCGCGACGGAGTGGCTATGGTGAAATTCCTCTGCTGGCTGAAGAAAACCATGAAGAGCGGCAACTACCCCACAGAAATGGATGTTGACCGCAAGCTGACTTCCCTGAGAGCCGAGCAGCCTCTCTTCCGCGATATCTCTTTCGATACAATCGCTGCCTACGGGCCTCATGGTGCCATCGTTCATTACGAACCCACACCCGAGACGGATATCAGGCTGGAGCCGAAAGGTTTACTGCTCCTGGACAGCGGTGCGCAATATCAGGACGGAACAACGGATATCACGCGAACCATCGCACTGGGTCCGCTTACCGAATCGGAGAAGCGGGATTATACCCTTGTGCTGAAGGGACATATCCGTCTGGCAATGGCCAAATTCCCCAAGGGGACTTGCGGCACACAGTTAGATGTGCTGGCTCGCTACGCCATGTGGCAGGACGGCATCAATTATCTGCACGGAACGGGTCATGGCGTGGGATCTTACCTGAATGTACACGAAGGTCCGCACCAGTTCCGCATGAACTACATGCCGGCTCCTCTGTTGCCGGGAATGACGATAACGGACGAGCCTGGCATCTACAGAGCCGGAGAACATGGCGCACGCACAGAGAACACCATGCTTATAACGGAATACAAGAAAACGGAGTTCGGCGAATTCCTGCAACTGGAACCGCTGACCCTCTGTCCCATAGATACCACTCCTATCATCTGGGAAATGATGCTGCCCGATGAGATAGCATACCTGAATGCTTATCACAAGCGGGTATATGAGGAACTCTCACCTTATCTGAATGAGGAGGAAAGGAACAGCCTGAAAAGCCCCCTCCCCGCTCCCCCTTTGGGGGAGTGCCCAAAAGAGAGGAAGAGATAATGTAGAATGTTTAATCATAATATCCCCAAACGATAATCTCCTCACCCAAAGGGGGAGGTAGGAAGGGGGCCTTAATATGGCTATAATAAAAAGACTTGAGGGGATGCCTGCTCCC
Source organism: Bacteroidaceae bacterium (assembly GCA_017541025.1). Lineage (GTDB taxonomy): Bacteria > Bacteroidota > Bacteroidia > Bacteroidales > Bacteroidaceae > Physcousia. Next base: position 102,055 of record JAFXZY010000008.1, read on the forward strand.
CGATTCGGCAAGCACTGTTATTTCAGTGAAGGTGCCGTGATAGTAGGCGATGTAGAGATGGGCGACGACTGCACCGTATGGTTCAATGCAGTGGTCAGAGGTGATGTACACTTTGTTAAGATTGGTAATCGTACCAACATACAGGACAACTCCTGCATTCATACCCTGAATGGCAAGGCTCCCTGTATCCTAGGCGATGATGTGACCATCGGCCACAGCGTAACCTTGCACGGATGCGAGATTAAGGACGGTGCCTTGGTGGGAATGGGTGCTACAGTTTTGGACCACGCCGTTGTGGGCAAAGGAGCCATTGTAGCTGCTGGTGCCTTGGTGCTAAGCAACACGCAGATTGGCGATGGTGAACTCTGGGGCGGCGTGCCTGCCAAGTTCATCAAGAAGGTAGATCCCGCTCAGGCGCAAGCCTTGAACAAGACCTATGCTGCTCATTACATAGAGTATAGCGACTGGTTCCGCAAAGCGGATTCCGACCCCCAAAACACACAAATAGTAACAACAAGTGAAGAATACGGCCTCACCCCCAACCCCTCTCCGGGGAGAGGGGAGAAGTGAAAAGTGAAGAATTTTTCAAGTTGAAAATTATTCGCTAAACGGTAAACGGTAAACTATATAAGAATTATGAATTACAAAAGTATTACCCTAACGCTATGCCTTATGGCAAGCTTGGCACTGACAAGTTGTATTAGCTACAAGTACGAGAAGAATTATACGCTGTCGTGGAGCAACCCGTTGCCCCTGAAGTTTGGTGACCCCTTCCTGTTGCACGCCAGTGACGGTAAGTATTATATGTACGGAACCTCGCTGGAAGACGGCTTCGAAGCTTACGTCAGCGACAGTCTGAGCAACTGGCAGCCTTGCGGTAAGGTTTATCAGGGAGGCCAAGCCGACCAATGGAACGTAAACTGTTTCTGGGCGCCTGAGGTATATGAGCGTGACGGCAAATATTATATGTTCTTCAGCGCCAACTACAAGGAGAACCCCACCAACGAGGAGGAGAACTTCAAGATTGGTGTAGCTGTGAGCGATTCGCCTGCAGGACCCTTCAAGGATCTCTATGACCGCCCCATTTTTAATCCCGAATATCCCATCATCGACGCCAATGTGTACTTCGACGACGAGACGGGCCGATGCTATCTGTACTTCAGCCGTTGCTGCTACAAGCACAGTGTGGAGAGTGAGATTGCCGACAGCCTGAAAGCTGCAGGTGTCTATGACAACATTGAAGAGAGCTGGGTGTATGGTGTGGAAATGAAGCCCGACTTCAGCGGTGTGATTGGAGAACCCCAGCTGTTGCTGTGCCCTCCCAAGAAGCTGGATGATGCTCAGGCTGAATGGGAAAGCCGCAGTGCCACCCACAAGGAGGTGAACCGCCGCTGGACAGAAGGCAGCTACATCTTCCGCGAGGGAGATACCTATTATATAATGTATAGCGCCAACCATTATGGCGGCGAGTACTATGCCGTAGGCTATGCCACCAGCAAGAACCCGCTGGGCCCCTTCAAGAAAGCCGACAACAACCCCGTTCTGCAGAAAGAGGGGAACGTATTGGGAACCGGTCATTGTATGGTTATAACATTACCCAACGATAACCGCTACTGTGTCTATCACGGACGCATGGCTGAGAATCCAGGCGAGCGCGTTGTGCTGATAAGTCCGCTGGAGATAGACAAAAATGGAAAACTTACAGTAAATCAGGGAGTAACATCGTTCCACGAACATAAAACCGTGGATATTAACATAGGAAACGAAAAGAAAGATTAACATAAAGACAATGAAAAGAAACTTAGAGACGATCTGCATTCACGGCGGATGGAAGCCGACAAAGGGCGAACCTCAGCAGTTGCCCATCTATCAGAGTACAACATTCAAATACGATACCAGCGAGCAGATGGCCCGTCTGTTCGACCTGAAGGACAGCGGTTACTTCTATACCCGTCTGGCCAATCCCACCAACGATGCTGTGGCTAAGAAAATTGCTGCATTGGAAGGCGGTGTGGGTGCCGTGCTGACCAGCAGCGGACAGGCAGCCAACTTCTACGCTATCTTCAATATCTGCGAAGCTGGCGACCATTTCATCACCACCAATAGCATCTATGGCGGTACGTATAATCTCTTTGGCGTGACGATGAAGAAACTGGGCATAGAGTGCACATTCATCGACCCCGACTGGGATGACGAGCGCATCGAAAAGGAGTTCCGTCCCAACACGAAGTGTTTCTTCGGCGAGACCATCAGCAACCCTGGCGGGAACGTTTTCGATATAGAGCGCTTTGCCAAGATGGCCCACAAGCATGGTGTGCCCTTGATTGTGGACAATACCTTTGCCACGCCCATCAACTGCCGCCCCTTCGAGTGGGGTTGTGACATTGTTACCCACAGCACCACCAAGTATATGGACGGACACGCTACTCAGGTAGGCGGCGTGGTGGTAGACAGCGGCAACTTCGACTGGGATGCCTACGGCGATAAATTCCACGGCCTTACCACTCCCGATGAGAGCTATCACGGACTGACGTACACCAAGCAGTTCGGCAAGCTTGCCTACTCCACCAAGTTGGTGAGCCAGTTGATGCGCGACTTGGGCAGCATCCCCGCACCCCAGAACTCTTTCCTGCTGAACCTGGGTCTGGAAACCCTCCATCTGCGTGTGCGTCAGCATTGTGCCAATGCTCAGAAGGTAGCTGAATGGCTGGAGAAGAATCCCAAGGTGGGATGGGTGAACTACTGCGGTCTGCCTGGCAACAAATACTACGAGTTGGGACAGAAATACCTGCCAAACGGTTCTTGCGGAGTAATAGCCTTCGGCCTGAAGGGTACACGTGAAGATGCCATCCACTTCATGGACAATCTGGACTTCATCAGCATTGTTACCCACGTGGCCGATGCACGTACCTGCGTGCTGCATCCTGCCAGCCATACACACCGTCAGCTGAGCGACGAGCAGTTGCGCGAGGCCGGTGTAGCCCCCGACCTGGTACGTCTGTCGGTGGGTATCGAGAACGTAGAGGATATCATAGCCGACCTGGAGCAGGCAATGAACAAGATGAACTAAAATAACACCTGATAAAGAAGCATGATCACAGAAGAAGTTTTTAACTACCTGCTGGCAGGTATGGTGGTTTTGGGATTATTTGTCTTTATAAGCCTGTATTTTATTACAGCCGGCTACGGACAATTCCACACCAAGCAATGGGGATGGAGCATTAACAACAAGGTTGGCTGGGTGCTGATGGAAGCTCCTGCCTTCCTGACCATGGTGATTATCTGGCTTACAAGCGGAGGCCCTACAGTTGCTCCACAGATAGTGCTGTTGGGATTGTTCCTGTTTCACTACTTCCAGCGTAGCTTTATCTTCCCCTTCCTGATGTCAGGTAAGAGTAAAATGCCTGTTACCATCATGCTTTCTGGTGTAACATTCAATGTTATCAACGGCATTATGCAAGGCGGCGGACTCTATTGGTTTCCACAAGAAGCATATCAGGAGGGCTGGAGCTACTTTACACATGGAATTGCCATTATAGGAATCATCGTCTTCTTTATAGGAATGGGCATCAACCTGCATTCTGACCACGTAATTCGCAACTTGCGCAAACCTGGTGATACCAAGCACTATCTGCCCAAGGGTGGCATGTACCACTTTGTAACCAGCGGCAACTACCTGGGTGAGTTGATAGAGTGGACGGGCTTTGCCATCATTGCCAGCTCTCCCGCCGCGTGGGTTTTTGTCTGGTGGACGGCTGCCAACCTGGTACCTCGTGCCCATGCTATCCATAAGAAATACCGCAATGAGTTTGGAGACTCTGCAGTAGGAAACAGAAAGAGAATTATACCGTTTATATATTAATAACAGCCCCCTCCCCGCTCCCCCTTGGGGGAGTGCTCTAACGATAATCCCCTCACCCAAAGGGGGAGGTCGGGAGGGGGCCAAAAGATAAGATATTATGAACAAGATATTTGAAGAGGCTCATATTGGTCCTCTAACCTTAAGAAACAGAACCATCAGAAGTGCAGCTTTTGAAAGTATGTGTCCTGGACACAAACCCAGTCAGATGCTGTACGACTATCATACCAGTGTAGCGAAAGGCGGTGTGGGAATGACCACCGTTGCATACGCTGCTGTTACAGAAAGTGGACTGAGTTTTGACCGCCAGTTGTTAATGCGCCCGGAGATTGTTCCTGACCTGCGTCACCTCACCGACGGCATTCATGCGGCTGGGGCTGCCGCCGGTATTCAGTTAGGACACTGCGGCAATATGAGCCACAAGGAAATCTGCGGTTGTATTCCCGTTGGTGCCTGCACAGGATTCAACCTGTACAGTCCTACCCTGGTACGTGGGCTGCGCGTTGAGGAGATGGCTCCTATGGCCAGGAAATTCGGTGCAGCTGTGAATCTGGCACGTGAAGCAGGATTCGACAGTGTAGAGATTCACTGCGGTCACGGCTATCTGATAGATCAGTTTCTAAATCCCTACTTCAACCACCGTCATGATGAATTCGGCGGTTCATTAGAGAACCGTATGCGTTTCATGACAATGTGTATCGAGGAGGTAATGAAAGCTGCCAAGGACGATATGACTGTGGTATGCAAGATGAATATGCGTGACGGCAGAAAGAACGGCATTTCGCTGGATGAGCACAGCATTCCCATAGCCAAGCGTTTGCAGGAGCTGGGTGTTCACGCCATAGTACTAAGTGGAGGTCTGGTAAGTTGTACCCCTATGTATGTGATGCGTGGTGAAATGCCCATCCAGACGTTAACCCATTACATGGATAAGGCCTGGTTGAAACACAGCGTCCGTCTTTGTGGCAAGCTGATGATACCGACCGTTAACTATCAGGAGGCGTTCTTCCTGGAAGATGCGCTGAAGTTCCGTGAGGCTATGCCCGACATGAAGTTCATCTACGTAGGAGGACTGGTGGCCGGCGATAAGATAAACGAGGTATTGGGACATGGCTTCGAAGCCGTCCAGATGGCACGCAGCCTGCTCAACGAGCCCGACTTCGTAAACAAACTGAAGAAAGACCCGCATTACCGTTGCGGCTGTAAGCACAGCAACTACTGCATAGGACGTATGTACACGCTGGAGATGGCCTGTCATCAGCACATGGAAGAGGAACTCCCTAAGAAGATAGTGAAGGAAATTGCAAGAATAGAAAAAGAACAGAACGCATGAAAAAGGTTGCAATCGTGACTGGTGCCAATGGTGGCATGGGTTATGAGGAAGCTAAGGAAGCTTTACTACAAGGCTACCATACCGTAATGGCCTGCTACTGTCCCAGTAGGTCGGAAGCCCGACGCCAGCAGATGATCGAAGAAACCGGCTGTACAGATGTGGAAATCATAGCTCTGGATTTATCCAACCTACAGAGCGTTCGCAACTTTGCAGACCAGATAAAGGAAAAGTTCGGCCACGTAGATGTGCTGATGAACAATGCAGGAACCTTGGAGACCGGGCTCCACACTACAGTAGATGGGTTGGAGCGCACCGTCGCCGTAAACTATGTTGGGCCCTATCTGCTGACCCGGCTACTGGTCCCCTTAATGGGAAAAGGGAGCAGGATTGTGAACATGTCCTCCTGCTCCTACGTCTTAGGCAAACTAAAGTTCCCTGAGTTCTTTACCAAAGGAAGGAAAGGCTTCTGGCAGCGAATCTTGGTTTACAGTAACTCTAAACTGGCTTTCACCCTTTTCTCTTTAAATCTGGCAAAGCGTATAAAAGGACAGGGTATTACCGTAAATGCTGCTGACCCAGGTGTGGTGAACACAAAAATCATCCACCTGCAGCACAAATTGCTCGACCCCATTGCCGACCTCTTCTTCCGCCCCCTTATCCGCACACCAAGACAAGGAGCCGACACAGCCATTCATCTGATGTTTGACGAAGATAAGGAAGGGCAGACGGGCACATTCTGCCGATCAAACAAGATTGTAAAATTAGGCGACAAATACGTCCATCATAAGCAAATGCAAGAACTGTGGGACGAAACAGAAAAACTTGTGCAGAAGTTCTTGTAAGAATTCTTTGAAAAAAAAGCATAAAAACTTTTGTAGCAAATTATAATTGCCTTATATTTGCAACCCGAATAGAAAGGTTAGCAAAACATGGATGCAAAAGAATCACTTATAAAAATCATAAAGGCTCTATTAGAAATAGGACAGTCTGTCCCACGTCAAATTCTCATTGATTATCTGGCAGGTAAAGAAAGCCGGGAAATAGAGGAACTTGGCTTGTATGACAACGACACATACGGCATAGGAGATGCTCATGATGAAGACTATTGGATGGCAGTTATAGATAAAGCATTTGAACGCGGATATCTGAAACTTAAACCAGCCAAGAGCAATAAACTCGCCCCAACGAAAGAAGGAAAGAAGTTTGTGAAAAAACCAGGATCCTTCATAATTGATGACGAAGAAGAGGCTACAGACGAGAATCTTACCGGATTAGAAGATCTGGAAGACTTGATTGTACAAATTCCTAACACGGAAGCTGATAATGCGGAACAGAAAGCTTCAGCCAAAACAAAGCAGCAGATAAAACTGATTCATGCCATTGACAGGAAGATTGCCCTAGATGACTTTGCCGAAAGCGAAAGCATATCGTTCGACGAGGTGTTAGATGAGTTGGAAAAATTAATCCGTCAGGGACTGAACGTGGACATCACGTATTTCACGAACGAGGTACTGGGTGAGGAATGCGTACAGGAACTGGTAGATTATATGGCCAGCATGAAGAAATTCAGCATGGAGAACGTCACCAGCGAATATGGCGATGTGTACAGCGATGAAGAACTCCGTTTGGCTTACATTGTATATCTTATACAACATAAGAAATAACATTATTAATTACATATCTGTATGGAAATCTTAAAGTTTAATCCTATCTTCAAACCCACACTGTGGGGTTCTGAGACTTGGGTGGTCTCTGCGGTTAAGGGTTCAGAATCAATTGTACTGAATGGAGAAAACAAAGGTCTTACTCTTCCCGAAGTAGTTGAACGATATGGTGCCGACTTCCTTGGTAATAAGAACACCGAAAAGTTTGGCAAGGACTTCCCCCTGCTTATCAAGTTCATTGACGCACGTCAGGATCTCTCTATTCAGGTACATCCTAATGATGAACTGAGCAAGAAACGACATAACAAGATGGGGAAGAACGAGATGTGGTATGTGGTAGATGCAGATCGCGGCAGCCAACTGATAGCCGGATTCGCCAAGCGGACAGACGTTGCCGACTATGCTAAGAAGGTGGCTGATGGAAGCATAGAAAACGACCTGAACAAGGTAAATGTTGTGGAGGGTGACTGTTTCTATATTCCTGCTGGCAGGGTTCACGGCATCGGTGCCGGTATGGTTATTGCTGAGATACAGCAGACCAGCGACGTCACCTATCGTATCTACGACTATATGCGTCGTGACCGCGACGGTAATCTGCGTGAACTTCATACGGAATTGGCATTGGATGCCATTAACTTCAACGATATAACAGATAATCCCAAGGTTAACTATACAGAAGAGAGAGACGTAGTGATTCCTTTAGTTAAAAGTCCTTTCTTCACCACAAATGAGCTGAAACTTACCAAGAGTTTTATCAGAGACTATACGTGCATTGACTCCTTCCGTGTTTACATGTGTTTGAGTGGCGAATGCGCCTTCCTCTCTCCTGAAGGTCAGGGCATCTTTTTACATGCCGGCGAGTCGCTGGTAGTACCAGCCTCCACACCTTCAGTAACTATCGTCCCCGATGAACAGGCAAAGTTATTGGAAAGCTACGTAGAATAAGTGTTATTAGTTGACGAGTTAACAAGTTGACTCGTCAATTAAACAGACAGGCCGATGAGAATACTAAAGAAGCTGGACATCTTTATATTAAAAGGATACCTACAACTCTTTGCGGGTACATTCTTCATCTGCCTTTTCATCTTCTTAATGCAGTTTATCTGGAAATTCGTTGACGACTTAGTTGGCAAGGGTCTCACATGGGACGTCCTTGCCAAATTCTTTTGGTACTGCTCACTTACGCTTATTCCATTATCCGTTCCTCTGGCCGTTCTACTCGCCTGTCTGATTTCATACGGGAATTTTGGCGAACGCTTTGAGTTGTTGGCCATGAAGGCTTCCGGCATTCCTCTGATACGTATTTTAATGCCTGTGCTGATATTGGTTGCGCTGATTTGTGCCGGCAGCTTCTACTTTCAGAACAAAATCAGTCCCGAGGCCAACAAACAACTATATACCCTACTCTGGAGCATGAGGCAGAAATCGCCAGAGTTGGATATTCCTGAAGGAATTTTCTATAGCGACATTCCTGGCTATAATCTGTATGTCGAACGAAAAGATGCAGAAACGGGAATGCTGTATGGCGTAATGATATACACCAATACCGAGAGCTACGAAGATACACAGATTGTAATTGCCGACAGCGGCCGCTTGCAAAGCACAGCAGACAAGACCCACCTGAAACTTACCCTCTACGACGGGGAAAGGTTTAAGAATATGGACAACCAGTCGGGAGCTATGCTGCGTGCTAACATTCCTTACATGAGAGAATCGTTTATTGAGGAGATTGACTACATAGCTTTCAATACACAGTTCAACCTTTGGGATGCCAATCTCTTTGCCGGCAATGCTCAGGCCAAGAATCTGGGAGAGATTTACCGAGGCATAGATTCCATTCGCTCACGTACAGACAGCATTGGGCATAGCATATACGATAATGCCCAAAGAACCTATCTGGCCCGTATGCTTACACCAGGAAGAAAAGACTCTGCCAAGATTGTTAAAGAAGCGGCAGAGATAGCACCTTTTGATTCGCTCTTTGCCCAATTACGCGACGACCAAAAATCCTCTGCCTGGAAAAATGCTTTCAGCAGGGCTGAAACCATGAGGGCTGAATGTGAGTTCCGTTCCAGTTGCTATACAGCAGACTTGAACACCCAGCTACGCAGGCATCTTATGGAATCACAGAAAAAATATACTCTCAGCCTTTCCTGCCTTTTGTTCTTCTTTATCGGGGCACCCTTAGGAGCTATCATCCGCAAGGGAGGATTGGGAATTCCTGTTGTTGTAAGCGTTTTATTCTTCATCTTCTATTATATCATCAATGTGGCTGGCGAGAACAATGCCAAGGTAGGCGCATGGGATGCATATTTTGGAGAATGGCTGAGCAGCATGATACTCCTACCTATTGGGGGATGGCTTACTTACAAGGCAAATTCAGATAGTGTGGTATTTGACATGGAGGGTTACAAGAAATTCTTCATGAAACTCTTTGGATTGCGTATCTCCAGGAAACTCAGCCGTAAGGAAGTTATTATCTATGACACTGATTATCCCAAGTGCTATCAGGAGCTGGGTCAGTTAATAGAAGACTGCAAAGCCTATTCGGCCAACCATAACCTGCTGATGATGCCATCCTACTGGCACATCTTCTTCCATTATCAGGAGGACACAACCGTCAGAGAAATCAGCGAAAGGCTGGAAGCTTTAGTAGATGAATTACACAATAGCAGGCAAAATTATGTTATTGCCTTACTGAATATGATTCCATATATCATACCAGATGCACATACCCGTCCGTTCAGAAATGCAAAAAGAAACAAATGGGCCGGTATTGTTTTGCCCGTTGGCATATTCTTCTGGCTAAGAATATGGAGATTTCAGCTCCGCCTGAGTCGTGATTTGGACAAACTGCAGGAGGTGGGACAAGTACTAATGAAGAAAATCAGACAAGAATATGAATGATGAGTTTAAACTAAGTTCTATAGAAGAGGCATTGGAGGATTTCCACCAAGGCAAGTTCGTGATAGTAGTAGATGATGAAGACCGCGAGAATGAAGGTGACTTTATTACTGCGGCAGAGATGATAACACCCGAGAAGGTGAACTTCATGTTACGTAATGGACGCGGTGTGCTCTGTGCGCCTATTACCATTAGTCGTGCTAAAGAGTTGGAACTGGATCATCAGGTTCAGGACAATACCAGCATGCTGGGAACACCATTCACTGTTACAGTGGATTTACTGGAAGGTTGCACGACGGGTGTCAGCACACATGACCGTGCAGCCACCATTCGTGCTTTAGCCGATCCAAGCAGAAAACCTTCTGATTTCGGCCGTCCCGGACATATCAACCCCCTTTATGCCCAGGACAAAGGTGTGCTGCGCCGTGCCGGTCATACCGAAGCTGCCATAGATTTAGCCCGCCTTTCCGGAATGCAACCTGCGGCAGCCCTGATAGAGATTCTTAACGAAGACGGAACTATGGCCCGAATGCCTCAGTTACAGGTAGTTGCAAAGGAACACGGGCTGAAAATAATCTCTATCCGCGATCTGATAGCTTATCGACTGAAACAGGAATCCTTGGTAGAAAAAGGTGTTGAGGCAGAACTTCCCACCGAATATGGGCACTTCCATATCATACCCTTCCGCCAAAAGAGTAACGGTTTAGAGCATGTTGTACTATATAAGGGGACGTGGACTCCCGACGAACCCATTCTGGTACGTATGCACAGCAGTTGTGTAACGGGCGACATCTTTGGCAGTTGTCGCTGTGACTGTGGTGAGCAGCTGCACCGTGCTATGCAAATGATAGAAAAAGAAGGAAAGGGAATGGTAGTTTACCTGAATCAGGAGGGACGCGGCATTGGCCTGATGAATAAGATTGCTGCCTATAAGCTTCAGGAGCAAGGCGATGATACCGTAGATGCCAACATACATCTGGGTTTCCAACCAGACGAGCGTGAATATGGCGTTGGTGCACAGATTCTTCAGGAAATGGGTGTAAGCAAGATAAAACTCATTACCAACAATCCCGTAAAGCGTGTGGGGCTGGAAAGCTATGGCTTGGAGATTGTGGAAAACATTCCCATCATCATAGAACCCAACAAATATAATCGCCGCTACTTAGAAACCAAGAGAATTAGGATGGGACATAAACTGTAAAGCCCCCTCCCTGCTCCCCCTTGGGGGAGTGACTGCAATTAAGAAACAAAATAATAACAATATAATGACAAACAATATGGAACAGAAAATTAACAACTCCTCCTCCAAAGGGGGAGGTCGGGAGGGGGCCATCCTTTCCGACAGATTGAACCGATTGGCACCCAGTGCCACCCTGGCTATGAGTCAGCGCAGCAGTGAACTGAAAGCTCAAGGCATTGATGTTATTAACATGAGCGTGGGTGAACCCGACTTCAACACTCCCGACCACATTAAGGCCGCAGCCATAAAGGCCGTTGAGGACAACTGGAGCCGTTATTCTCCTGTTCCAGGTTACCCCGAACTGAAAAAGGCTATCTGCGCTAAACTGAAGAACGAGAATGGTTTGGACTATGCTCCTGGCCAGATTCTCTGTAGCAACGGTGCCAAGCAGAGCGTCTGTAACACCATCATGGCGATTGTGAATGCTGGCGACGAGGTTATCATCCCCGCCCCATATTGGGTAAGCTATCCCCAGATGGTTTTGCTGGCCGAGGGAACTCCCGTATTCGTAGAAGCAACCATCGAGCAGGACTTCAAGATTACACCCGCTCAGCTGGAGGCCGTCATCACGCCCAGGACACGCGCCCTCATTCTCTGCTCTCCCAGCAACCCCACTGGTTCAGTTTATAGCAAGGCCGAGTTGGAAGCCCTGAAGAACGTCCTCCTAAAATATCCCAACGTAATTGTCGTAGCCGACGAGATTTACGAGCATATCAACTATGTAGGCGAACATGCCAGCATGGCTCAGTTCCCAGATATCAAGGAGCGCGTAGTCATCATCAACGGTGTCAGCAAGGCATACGCCATGACTGGTTGGCGTATCGGTTTCATCGCCGCTCCCGACTGGATTGTCAAGGGTTGTAACAAGTTGCAGGGTCAGTACACCAGCGGTCCCTGTTCTGTCAGTCAGAAAGCTGCTGAGGCAGCTTTTGCCGGTCCTCAGCAATGTGTAGAGGATATGCGTCTGGCCTTCGAGCGCCGCAAGAACCTGATTGTTAAATTAGCAAAGGAGATTCCCGGTCTCGAGGTGAACGATCCTCAGGGTGCCTTCTATCTGTTCCCCAAGTGTAGCAGTTTCTTCGGCAAGAAGGATGGTGACAGAGTTATCAACACCAGTACCGACCTGGCTATGTATCTGCTCGAGGTAGGTCATGTAGCCACCGTAGGCGGTGATGCTTTTGGTAGCCCCGAATGCTTCCGCATGAGCTACGCCACCAGCGACGAAAATATCGTTGAAGCCATGAAGCGTATCAAGGAAACCCTTGCCCGTCTGAAGTAAGTTTTATTTACATTAATAAATAAGAGGGTGTGTCAAAATAGGCACATCCTCTTTTTTTTATGATATCAACCTTCATCCCCCTTAAACTCTTTGACGTTAAGGATTGCTCACAAAGCTCTTCTACACATTCCTGCTTCTACCCATTTTCGCTCTAAGCTCCTCCTAGCCTCCTCCTAAGCTCCTCCTAAGCTGCTTGTACACTATGGCTAGAGTATGCCTAGAAGCTTGCTACACTATGGGTAGAGCGACCCAATATTGGTTTTACGTGCTGAAAAAGTCACTTCATATCCTTCTTTTAAGCAGACACAAATATTTTTTTGCAAGATACACTATGATAAGTAAAAAAATAAAGTATCTTTGTGACCAAAACGTAATATTTTCTAATCATGCGCTACTTAAATACATTCATTCTTACGGTGCTGATTGCCCTTACATCCTGCTCACAAGGTGGAAAGAAGTATAAGATAGGTGTGTCGCAATGTTCGGAGGATATCTGGCGCAACTGGCAAAATGCAGAGATGCGCATGGAGGCAAATTTCCATGAGAATATGACACTCGCCTTTGCTACGGCACGCGATGACAGCCAACTCCAAAGTCAGCAGATAGACAGCCTTGTTGCAAGTGGCATAGACTTGCTCATAGTGGCTCCGAACCAATTGAGCAGTGTCTCACCTGCCATTGACCGTGCATATGATAGCGGTGTACTGGTTATCGTGTTTGAGCGCAAGACGGATTCCAGAAAATATACTGCCTTCGTGAGTGCCGACAACTACGAAATGGGACGCCAGATGGGCGAATACATTGCCATGCGCCTTAATGGACAAGGACGGCTGATGGAAATTCTCGGACTAAAAGGGTCTTCGCCAGCTGATGAGCGTCACCGTGGCTTCCGAGATGCTATTGCACACTATCCCGCTATTGAAGTAGTGGCGATGCTGCAGGGCGACTGGACGGAAGAGACGGCCTACAATGAGGTGAAGAGGTATGCAGAAAATAATGATGTGGAATTACTTGACTGTGTGTTCGGACACAACGACCGCACAGCGATGGGTGCAAGGAAAGCGTTGCTGGAAAAGGTGAAAAGTGCCAGTGACCTACCTCTCTTTTGTGGCATAGACGGTCTGCCAGGCAAGGAAGGAGGTATCTGTCAGGTGCGTGACTCGCTTTTAACGGCTTCCTATATATATCCCACACGCGGAGACTTGCTGCTACAAGTGGCATTAGATATCCTTGAGGGGCGCCCATACGAGAAAGAAATTATGCTCACTTCGGCTCTTGTCACCCGCGAGAACGCTAATGTTCTGCTCCTTGAAAGCGATGAGGTGATGCGACGTGCACATCAACTGGAATTCCTTCAAGAGAAGGCCAGCAGCTACCTACAGCAACTCAACGTACAGCACATAGTCATGCTCCTTGCCGGCATAGTCATCTTCTTGCTTCTGCTGGCTATTCTACTTTTTTATCTCTACCATCGAAACAAGGTCAACATGCAACGTGAACGCGTGGTGCAGAATTTATGGAACTTAGAGTTACCTGCAAAAAATATTGAAAATACAAAGAGAGTAGAATCTACAGAAGGTGACAGTACGTTAGGGCCTAACTCCACAGATTCCTCTGATTCAGCCGTGGAAGAGTCTATCGGCCCATCTCCATTTATTACTCGTTTCAAGGAAGTCGTGGAGAAACGAATGGATGACAGCGAGTTGAGTGTTGAGGACATTGCCGCTGACATGAACCTCAGTCGCGTACAGCTCTATCGCAAGGTCAAGATGCTCTCCGGCTCCTCACCCGTGGAACTCTTGCGCACGGCCCGCCTCAATCGCGGTTACCAGCTACTGCTCACTACGGACAAGACGGTCTCTGAGGTTGCTTATGCCGTCGGTTTCTCTGCGCCAGCTTATTTCACCAAGTGCTTTAAGGAAGTTTACGGGATGCTGCCCGGAGAAGTCAAGAAGTAAACAGTAAAACGTGGAATAATATGCTGCTGCACAAACAGCAGTTATGGAAAATATCGTTCATTTCATAGCAAAAATGTTACATTGCAACATATTTTGCATGGGATGAACGATATTTTATCTATGCCTTTATATATTGCCGCGAACTTTGTGCCAGCAAAGAGCAAAAAACATCATTCACTAACAACAACAAAAACAATGAAAAAACTTAAACGAATGTTGATGAGCCTCGCGCTCATTCTTGCTGGCACAGCACTTTGGGCACAGCAAGTGGACATCAGCGGTACCGTGCTTGACGACCTCGGCGAAGGTTTGCCCGGTGTTACAGTGAAGGAGAAAGGCAATGCCAACAACGGTGCCATTACCGACATGGACGGTAACTTCAAGATTAAAGTAGCCAATGGTGCCACACTGGTCATTTCCTACATGGGTTTCGAAACTCAAGAGGTTCTTGCCAAAGAAGGCATGATTGTAAAAATGAGTGAAAAAGCCTCGGCCCTGAACGAGCTCGTGGTTACAGGTTATCAGGTGCAGCGAAAAGCCGATTTGACCGGTGCCGTTTCCGTGGTCAGCGTAGATGAGCTGGCCAAGCAGAATGAGAATAACCCCATCAAGGCTATGCAGGGCCGTGTACCTGGTATGAACATCTCTGCCGACGGATCCCCCTCGGGAGCAGCAACCGTCCGCATCCGCGGTATCGGAACCCTGAACAATAATGATCCTCTCTACATCATTGACGGCGTGCCCACGAAGGCCGGCATGCACGAGTTGAACGGAAATGATATTGAGAGCATTCAGGTGCTCAAGGATGCCGCCTCAGCCTCTATATACGGTAGCCGTGCTGCCAACGGTGTCATCATCATCACTACTAAGAAAGGTAAGGAAGGCAAGGTAAAGATTGACTTTGATGCCAGTATAGCCATCCAGACCTATGCACACAAGATGAACGTACTCAATGCCAAAGAGTTCGGTCAGGTAATGTGGCAGGGCTACGTAAACGACGGCCTAGATCCCAACCAGAACGGTCTGGGCTATCGTTACGACTGGGCTTACAACGAACAGGGCATACCCGTGCTGAACAACATCAAGATGAACAAGTACCTGGACGCAGCAGGCACTACTCCCGCAGCTGATACCGACTGGTTCAGCCAAACCACACGCACCGGCATCATCCAGAAGTACGACGTGTCACTGAGCAACGGTTCAGAACGCGGTATGGCATACTTCTCACTCGGATATTACAAGAACAAGGGTCTCATCAAGCAGTCTGACTTTGACCGCTTCTCAGCCCGAATAAACTCTGACTATAAGCTGTTCAAACTGAAGGACCGTGACATCATCACTGTAGGTGAGCATTTTACATTGAACCGCACCAGCGAAGTGCAGGCTCCCGGCGGTTTCCTGGAGAACGTTTTACAGTTCAACCCCTCGCTACCCGTCTATACCACCAGTGGAGAATATGCCGGTCCGGTAGGTGGCTATCCCGACCGTGAAAACCCATTGGCACGTCTGAACCGCAACAGCGACAACCGCTACATCTACTGGCGTATGTTCGGCGACGCCTTCATCAACATAAACCCCATCAAGAATCTGAATATACGCTCTACCTTCGGCATCGACTACGCCCAGAAGCAGCAGCGCATCTTCCAATACCCCATTACCGAAGGCACAGTAGCCAACTCCACCAACAGCGTGGAAGCCAAGCAGGAACATTGGACTAAATGGATGTGGAACGCCGTAGCAAGCTACAATCTCGAGATTGGCAAGCATCGTGCCGATGCTCTCATCGGTATGGAGCTGAACCGCGAGGATGACATCAACTTCAGTGGTAAGAAGTATGACTACTTCGTGCTGACTCCTGACTATATGTGGCCCAATGCCGGTGTAGGTGAAGCAGAAGCATACGGATCGGGAGAGGGCTATACCCTTGTATCCTTCTTTGCAAAGGCTAATTACACATACGACAACCGTTACTTAGCCAGCCTGACAGTACGTCATGACGGCAGTTCACGCTTCGGTCGCAACAACCGCTATGGTACATTCCCTTCTGTCAGCGTCGGTTGGCGCATCAGTCAGGAGAAGTTCATGGAGAAAGCCACCTGGCTTAACGACCTGAAGCTACGTGTATCATGGGGTCAGACCGGTAACCAGGAGATTTCTAATATCGCCCGCTATACACTCTACGAGAGCAATTACGGTGAAGCAGGCTTCGGTGGCCAGAGCTACGGCACCAGCTATGACATTGCTGGTACCAACGGTGGTCAGACCCTACCATCCGGTTTCAAGCGCAACCAACTCGGCAACGACAACCTGAAGTGGGAGACCACTACCCAAACTAACGTCGGCTTTGACTTCGGACTCTTCCGCAATGCCCTCTACGGCTCTTTCGAGTGGTATGACAAGCGCACGAAGGACATCCTTGTGTATATGCCCGGCATCGGCGTAATGGGTGAAGGCAGCAGCCAGTGGATTAACGCAGGCGAGATGAAGAACCAGGGTATTGAATTCAACGTCGGATACCGCGGTCACTGGGGCAAACTGAAATATGATTTCTCAGGCAACATCGGAACCTATCGGAACGAAGTGACCAAACTGCCCGAGACAATTGCAGCCAAAGGCACCTTCGGCGGTAACGGTGTAGAGAGCGTTGTGGGTCATCCCATGGGCGCACAGGTGGGTTATGTCTATGACGGTATCTTCAAGAGTCAGGACGAGATAGACAACCACGCCGTACAGAACGGTGCCGGACTGGGACGCATCCGCTGGAAGGACCTTAACGGAGACAACATAATTAATGAAAAAGACCAGAAGTGGATATACTCTCCCGTACCCGACTTCACATGGGGTCTGAATATCTACCTACAGTACAAGGACTGGGACTTCACCATGTTCTGGCAAGGTGTACAGGGCGTAGATGTCATCAGCGACCTGAAGAGAGAAACCGACCTCTGGAGCGGTCTGAACATCTCCAATCTGAACAAGGGAGATCGTTTGCTGAATGCCTGGAGCCCCACCAATAACAACTCCAACATTCCTGCCGTCAGCACAATGGACAACAACAACGAGAAGCGTGTAAGCAGCTACTTCGTGGAGAACGGCTCGTTTGCCAAGCTCCGCACCATACAATTGGGCTACAACCTGCCCGCCAAGTTAATAGAGCGTATGCACATGCAGCGTCTGCGTCTATACGTTTCTGCCCAGAACCTCTTTACCATTAAGGGAAAGAGCTTCACTGGTGTCGATCCTGAAAATGCCAACTTCGGCTATCCAATCCCGCTGAACGTCACCTTCGGCTTAAACGTTTCCCTATAAGACAGGCAAGTTATAAACCATTAAATTCAGACAGAATATGAAAAAGAATATAACAAGATATGTGTTTTACATATTGTCCGCTCTCCCCGTGGGAGGCGTTGTAGGAGGAATGTTCTGCAGCTGCTCCGACTTCCTCAACGAACATACCCCTCAGGGAACGCTCAGCGACGAACAGGTAAAGAGCCCTACTAATGCAGAAAACATGGTAGTTTCTGCCTATGCCATCTTCACCTCGGCAGAAGACATCAACTCATCATTCTCCATGTGGAACTTTGACGTCCGCAGCGACGATGCCTACAAAGGTGGTAGCGGTACCAGCGATGGTGACGTATTCCATCAGCTGGAAATTCAGCAGGGTGTACTGACCTCCAACTGGAACATCAATGACATGTGGGTTCGCCTCTACAATAGCATCAGCCGTGTAAACAGCGCTATCGCACTACTGAACGAGAGCAACTACGACCTGAAGCAACAGCGTCTGGCCGAGATGAAGTTCCTCCGCGCATACGCCCACTTCCTGCTCAAACGTCTCTACAAGAACATCCCGTTCGTTGTCAATGAGAATCTTACCTACGAACAGTACAATTCCCTTTCTAACCGTACATACAGTAACGACCAGGGCTGGCAGCTTATCATTGATGACCTCATGGAGGCATACAATGTCCTACCCGAGACCCAGGCCGACAAGGGGCGTCCCACCAAGGCCGCTGCTGCAGCTTTCCTTGCCAAAGTCTATCTCTACAAAGCCTATCACCAGGATGACGAGAAGAGCAACAGGGTGACCAGCATCAATGAGGAAGACCTGAAGAAAGTTATAGAGTTCACAACTCCCGGTCTCTATACCAACTACGCCCTGGAAGAAGACATGCACAACAACTTCCGTCCCGAAGAACAGTATGAGAACGGTTCCGAGAGCATCTGGGCTATCCAGTACTCACGCAA
The DNA here is from genome assembly GCA_017541025.1 of Bacteroidaceae bacterium. Classification (GTDB taxonomy): domain Bacteria; phylum Bacteroidota; class Bacteroidia; order Bacteroidales; family Bacteroidaceae; genus Physcousia. Next base: position 120,543 of record JAFXZY010000008.1, read on the forward strand.
TGACGGCAGCACATACGGCAACCTCAACTGGAGCTACGGCCTTATCCCGCCCAACATCCCCGGTGCCACCGACGGCGGTTGCGACTTCTACAAGCCCTCACAGAATCTGGTTAACGCCTACCGCACAGGAGCTGACGGTCTGCCACTGCTGGACACATTCAACCAGAAAGACTATGACAAGGCAGCCGACAATGCAGACCCGCGTCTGTTCCTCACTGTCGGCTTACCCGGACTGCCCTATATGTTCAACAAAAACTACATGATGGAGGAGAGCAGTATCTGGAGCCGCTCCAATGGCCTGTACGGTTACTACGTTACACTAAAACAAAACGTTGACCCAGCACTCATCGGCCAGTACCTTATCAAGGGTAGCTACTGGGCATCCAGTATGAACCGTATTGTGTTCCGCTACGCCGACGTACTGCTCATGCGTGCCGAGGCATTTGCACAGCTAAACAAGACAGACGAAGCCATCAACCTAGTGAACCAGATACGTACACGTGCTGCCAAAAGTACACAAATGATTGCCAGCTACCCCACCCTGTACGGAGTGAAGTTTTACGTCACCAACTACAAGGGCAGCTACCCGAAAGACGAAGCGGTACGCATCGTGAAGATGGAACGTCGTCTAGAACTGGGTATGGAGAGCGAACGCTTCTTCGACCTCGTGCGCTGGGGTAATGCAGCCACCACACTCAATAAATACTATGCCGAGGAAATTTCACACTGCGCCATCTATACTACTGCACACTTTACCGCCGACAAGGACGAATATCTGCCCATCCCCTACGAGCAGGTTTCCGCATCCAACGGCAACTACACGCAGAACATCGGTAACTGGTAAACAAAAGAAAAAACAAACGGAAGACTATTATGAAAAGGAATATAATCAACATCATCTGTGCGCTCTGCATGATATGCGGGCTCACAGCTTGTAAAGACAATACGAGCGACCTCAATCTTAGCGGCGACTGTATGATAGAGGCCATTGCCCTAGATGGCTATCAGGGTGTCATCGACCTTGCCACACGCACAATTACTGTCCGCTTGCCCGAGGTTTATGAGACATCAGCCATGAAGATTACCACCCTGAGCATCAGTCAAGGGGCTGTATGCAACATAGTACCAGGCCAGACCATCAATATGGATGCCGCCAAGATGATACGTGTACAGAACGGCGATGTCATTTTGGACTGGACCATCAGAGTGCTCCATGACGAAGCACGCATCCGCGCCTTCATTCTCAACGACATCTATCAGGGCTCAATCAATCAGGATACCAAGACCATCACCGTCTATGTCCCTGCAACCGTAGATATCAAGAATCTCATCCCCACTATTACCTATAGTGAGAATGCCACTATCACACCCTCTTCCGGAACGGTACAGGACTTCACCTCACCTGTTACCTATACCGTAAGAAACAACTCGGCAGAGAGCACCTATACCGTCACCGTCATAGCCATTGACAAGCCCAAGGCACTCTTCATCGGTTCAGCCTCTACAATGAACGAACTCGATCCCGAGGCCAAGGAAGCCTGCCTGTGGATGCTCGGCAACATAGAGGGTTCACTCTACGCATCCTTCTCCGACCTACGTGCCGGAACACTCAACCTCACCGAGTGTAAAGTCATCTGGTGGCACTGGCATGTAGATGGCGGTGTGGACGGCCACGATGTCTTTGCTGCCAAAGCCACCGATGCCCTTGATACCAAGAACGAGCTCCGCACCTTCTATGAAAACGGCGGCTCCCTCTTCCTTACACGCTATGCTACCAACCTGCCTTCGTTTATCGGTGTAACCGGTGATGATGAGTGGACAACCCCAAACAACTGCTGGGGTCAGAACGAGGATGCCGCAGAGCTGTGCAACGGTCCCTGGAGTTTCCGCATCTATGATGACAAGAGCGACCACGCCCTGTGGCAGAACCTGATTGCCGGCGACAATGCACAGGAAGTATATTGCACCGATGCCGGCTATCATATCACCAACTCCACCGCACAGTACCACATCGGTACCGACTGGGGCGGCTATAACGACCACAGCGCGTGGGAGGCACGCACCGGCGGTAAGATTCTGGGCATAGGCGGCGACGGTGCCGTTGTAGCATGGGAATACCCTGCCAAAGACGGTAAGGGAGGCATCGTCTGCATCGGTTCCGGCTGCTATGACTGGTATTCATATACCTTAGAGGCTGGCTACGTAGAGAACTTCCACAAGAACATATCCATTATCACCCAAAATGCGTTTAACTATTTAAAGAAATAACAAGCTATGGAAAAGATGATAAATAACCTTATTGCCTGCTGCATGTGCTGCGGTTTAACCGCAGCCATGACAAGCTGTTCTACAGATAGCTACGCTCCCGACCCTGACCATAACTGGGCGGCAACTACCGAGTACTTCACTCCCACCGATGATGCAGGCTTCAATACCTATTACAAGCCCGCGATAGGCCGATTGGGCGACCCCATGCCTTTCTATGACCAGAAGGCCGGTGAGTTCAAAATCCTGTATCTGCAGGAATACGACAACAACGGAGCTTGCTACCACCCCTTCTGGGGCGTCTCCACCAAGGACGGAGCCACCTATCAGTCACTTGGTGAAATCATCCCCACCGGTTCCAGCACTGCCCAGCAGGATGCTTCCCTCGGTACAGGCTGTGCCGTCTATAATGAAGAAGACGGTCTCTATTACATATATTACACCGGCTACAACGTACTGCTGCCCAACCGTGAGGTAGTGATGCGCGCCACCTCGCCAGACTTCAAGACATGGACTAAGGACAATAGCTGGGTTCTGAAGGGTGCTGATTACGGCTATTCCGCTACCGACTTCCGTGACCCGCAAGTATTCAAGGCTGATGACGGACTATGGCACATGGTCATCTCTTCAAAGCTAAAGTTTGCCGAGTTCCAGTCAGAAGACCTCCTGAACTGGGAACACGTCGCCTCCTTCCCTATGATCTGGGACCGTATGCTGGAGTGTCCGGACATCTTCAAGATGGGCTCTTGGTGGTATCTTGTCTATAGCGAAGCCTATCGTGCCCCTTGGAGCCGCAAGGTAAAGTACATGATGGCCCCCAGCTTTGATGCGTTGAAAGCCTGCTTCAACGACCCCGGTGCCAACTGGCCGAAGGATGGCAAAGAAGGCGTGCTTGACAGCCGCGCATTCTATGCAGCCAAGACAGCCAGCAACAACACAGACCGCTACATCTGGGGCTGGTGTCCCTATCGTATAGGCTCCTCTGTTGACGAACGAAACATCAATGTCGGTGCTGACAATGAGCCAGCATGGGCTGGAGCGATGGTATGCCACAAGGTTATCCAGCATGCTGATGGTACACTCTCACTCGGCGCAGTACCTGCAATGGCCGCCAAATATAGCAAGGAGCAGCCTGTAGTCGTAATGGATCAGAACGGTTATGACGGAGACAAACTCTCCGGTGATAGCGCATACGTACTCTTCAGCCGTCTGGGTACATGCAACCACATCACATTCAAGGTGACCACCTCCAATAACTGGGACAAGTTCGGCATATCCTTCGTTCGCAGTACAACCCCCCAGTACTATTATACCATGGTAGTCAATCCCGAAGGAGAGAACATCCGCAAGGTGAACTTCGAACAGGAAGGCTATACCCTCCAGCAGTTATGGGACGAGGAAACCAAGCAGTCTAAGCTGGTGAAGGTGTATGGTAAGGGCTTCATTGAGGGCATCGACGGTTACACCTTCCAGCGCCCGGAGAACAACGAGTACAACATTGACATCTACACGGACAACAGCGTTATAGTCATGTACATCAATGATGTCTGCGCCTATACGCAGCGCATCTACGGAATACAAAAGAACTGCTGGAGCATTAACAACTATGGAGGCAACATCACCGTCAGCGATGTCAAGGTCAGTCAGCAATAAAGGCTTGTGCGATATTTATGAATTTTCGTTCAATGTAGCAGAATTATGTTACATTGAACGATTTCTCCTATCCTATGTAACATATCTTATTGTCTATTGGGCCAGTTTGCTATTATTTTGCATCCAGAAAATTTTAAGTGTCTAACCCTTTAAACAACAACATGATGAAGAAAGTATTTTTACTCCTTTGCCTTTTGGCAACAACCACCATCGCAATGGCTACTGATTTGTGGGAAGGTACGCACGCAGTAGATTGGTCTAATACGCTGACGATCGAGGCTGCTAAGTTCGCAGAAGCTCAGGTAGGACAGAAAATCGTCGTTGAATTCACCAACGCCACGGGAGAAGTTATCGAACTGCACAGCAACGGTGGTATGCTGCCTGGAACACGCTACGCACACGTCCTCTATGCCGACCAGCACGAAATGGAAGTATTCATCACCCCGGGCATGCTTACCTGTATGAAGGAGCACGGAATGGAGATTTGCGGCAAAGGATTCACCGCCACTAAGGTGTGGTATGGAGACGGCAAGGACAATGTCGACGGGAACACAGTCTGGACAGGATTCTTCTGGATGGACGAGTGGAGTACATTGGAGGTGGCTAAGACCTCGTTCAATGACATCAACTGGAGCGACTACAAGGCTATTCGCTTCTATTCTGAAGCTAACCGCACGGATTATGTCATCAATGTGCTCACCAAATGGGGTGATGGTGGCAAGTTGGGCGATCAAACTACCATGACCATGACCAACGAGTATGCTGAGCTCAACATTGAAGGCATTGACATGGCTACGAGACTTGACACCGACAGACTCATGATTCAGTGCAACAAGGAAGGCGGCAACCCCTTCAACTTCACAGCCATCGTGCTTGTCAAGAAAGATGCGAGTACGGGTATTGATGATGTAAGAGGTCAGAAGGAAGATGTTAGAGGTGACTTCTACAACCTCGCTGGTCAGCGTGTGGTTAATCCCAGCAAGGGTCTGTATATTGTCAATGGCAGGAAAGTGATAGTCAAATAAATACCTTTAGCATCGGATTTTTTTTTAACTATAAACTCAGCTGAAGATGAAAAAAACAATTTGGATGTTCATGGCCATGATGATGGCGCTGACAACAGAGGCCCAGCAGCCCCCCATGGTCTTAGGCGACAATCACGCTATGCTGAAGTTGCAGCAGGAGAAGCGTTACATCCTGCTGCCAGTACAGGAGAAGGAGGATATAGCTGCCATTGCCGTATTGGACGGTCATAACAACATGGTGCAACGATTGAATGTAAAGTTGGCCATTGACCGTGTGGACTATTATGTACCATACGAGATAAAAGGCGCCTGTCTGTTTGACATCACCTTCCATGGTGACCGCCGTCAGAAGGGAGCCGTAGGCGAGTTCGCCTGTTGGCGCGAAATCAAATATTCTGATACATTCGGAACCGCCAACCGTGAGCGTTTCCGTCCTGTTTACCACCATACCCCCCTGTACGGTTGGATGAATGACCCTAACGGCATGTTCTACCGTGACGGCGTATGGCATCTCTATTATCAGTATAACCCCTATGGCTCACAGTGGGAGAATATGCATTGGGGCCATTCCACATCCAAGGACCTCATTCACTGGGAGTCACAGCCCATTGCCTTGGAGCCAGACTGGCTGGGTAGCATCTTCAGCGGTTCCTGTGTGACAAACGGCAACGAGACCATAGCCTTCTACACCACGGCAGGTCTGCATCAGACCCAGTCCATGGCAATATCCAGGGATAACGGCAAGACCTTCACCAAGTATGCCGGCAACCCCGTCATCACCTCTGACAAACCCGACTTCCGTGACCCCAACGTCTTCTGGCATGAGGGGACAAAACGCTGGATAATGATTCTGGCTGCAGGTCAGGAGATGCAGATTTACTCGTCTGCCAACCTGACAGAGTGGAAGTACGAAAGTTCCTTCGGCAAGGAATACGGAAACCACAGCGGCGTATGGGAATGTCCTGACCTGTTCAGTATAGAGGACAAGTGGATACTCATCTGCAACATCAACCCTGGCGGTCCGTTCGGCGGAAGTGCCACACAGTACTTTGTAGGTAGCTTTGACGGACACAAATTCACCTGCGAGTCTATGCCCAAGGTAACCAAATGGATTGATTACGGCAAGGATCACTACGCCACCGTCTCCTTTTACAATGCACCTGAGAACCGCCGAGTAGTGCTGGCATGGATGAGCAATTGGCAGTATGCCAATCAGGTACCTACCCAGCAGTTCCGCAGCGCTAACTCCATTCCCCGTGACCTGGGCTTGTTCCGTTACGGTGAGGAGACTTACGTGAGCGTGGTACCCTCGAAGGAAATGCTGGACGCTCGCGGCGAGAAGGTGAAGCAGCCCACTGAGGCTTGTGAAATCGTCGTTGATGTGAAAGGTTCGGCAGACATCACCCTGTCGAACACCAAGGGCGAACAGGTGACGATGCACTACGATGCAGGCAAACAGACCATCGCGATGGATCGTACCATGAGTGGTAACGTCAGTTTCAGCGAGGCCTTCCCCTGTGTTACCGAAGCCCCAACCTACGGACAGATCAAACAGCTGCGTATCTTCATCGACCGCTGCAGCATAGAGGCCTTCGATGCTGAGGGCAAAATGGTCATGACCAACCTTGTGTTCCCCTCCGAGCCCTATAACAGTATCAAAGTAAAGGGCGGAAAAGTAACTATTTACGAAATCAAATACTAAAACAATATGGGTAATCAAAACAAATCCATTTATCTAGTCCCCGTGATGCTCAGCTTCTTCTGTATGGGCTTCGTGGACTTGGTGGGCATCGCCTCCAACTATGTGAAGGAAGACCTCGCGCTGACGGACTCTGTGGCCAACGTATTCCCCTCGCTCGTGTTCTTCTGGTTCCTCATCTTCAGTGTGCCTACGGGGATGCTGATGAACAAGATTGGTCGTAAGAAGACCGTGTTGCTCTCGCTCATCGTCACCGTGGTGTCGCTGTTCATCCCGCTGTTTGGTGAGAACTTCGCCGTGATGCTCGTAGCGTTCTCTCTGTTAGGCATTGGCAACGCCTTGATGCAGACGAGTATCAATCCACTGGCCATGCTGATTATCGGTGACAAGAACCTTGCCTCGACCCTGACTTTCGGCCAGTTCGTCAAAGCCATTGCCTCGTTCCTCGCTCCTTATCTGGCTATGTGGGGTGCAACAGCCATGATGCCTGCGTTCGGTTACGGTTGGCGCGTGCTGTTCCTGATATATTTCGTGGTGGGTATACTGGCCACGACCTTGCTGTGGGTAACACCCATTCAGGAGGAAATGCAGGAGGGCAAGTCGTCGTCGTTCATGGACTGCATTAGGTTGTTATCGAAGCCCATCGTATTGCTGACGTTCTTTGGCATCATGTGTCATGTGGGCATTGACGTGGGCACCAACACAACTGCACCCAAACTGCTCATGGAGCGTGTTGGTATGTCGCTCAACGAGGCCGCCTTTGCCACTTCGCTCTATTTCATCTTCCGTACTATCGGTGCCTTGACGGGTTCGTTCTTCCTGCGTGTGCTGAAGACGCGCTGGTTCTTCATCATCAGCGTCTGTTTGATGGCTGCCTCAATGACATTGATGTTTGGTGGTCAGTCGAAGATGGTGCTCTATACTGCCATCGCCCTTGTAGGTTACGGCAACTCTAATATCTTCTCAATGGCTTTTTCTGAGGCACTGCTCTCTGTGCCTGACAAGCAGAATGAGGTCAGTGGTCTAATGATAATGGGTCTCTTCGGTGGCACCATTTTCCCGCTCATCATGGGATTCATGAGTGATGCCATGGGGCAGGCCGGAGCAGTCGCTGTGATGGCTGTCGGTGTCATCTACCTCTTTACATATATTCCACAAGTCAAACACTAAAACATCAAGAATATGAACAAGCGTTATGTAGTAGGACTCGGAGAAGTCCTGTGGGATGTACTTCCCGAAGGTAAGAAACTGGGCGGCGCTCCCGCCAATTTTGCCTATCATGCCGGCCAGTTTTTGGGCATGGACAACACCCTGGCCGTAAGTGCATTGGGTGAAGATCGGCTGGCAGAAGAAACTGTTGAGGCACTGGATGAACATAGGCTGAACAACCTGCTGCCCCGCGTGCCCTACCCTACAGGCACCGTGCAGGTGACACTGGCCGAAGGCGGCATTCCGACGTATGACATCAAGGAAAACGTGGCTTGGGATAACATTCCCTTCGAGGGTGATATTGTTGATATTGCTCACTCGTGCCGCGCAGTGTGCTTCGGTTCACTGGCACAGCGTAACATTGTGAGCCGAACCACTATCCAGAAGTTCCTGGATGCTACGCCTGACGACTGCCTGAAAATCTTCGACATCAACCTGCGCCAGCAGTTCTACACCAAGGAGATTATTCAGGAAAGCATCCGCCGATGCAACATTCTGAAGATTAACGACGAGGAACTGGTGCTCATCGGTCGTATGTTCGGCTATCCTGGCCTCGACATCGAAAACAAATGCTGGCTCATCCTTGGCAAGTACAATCTCGATATGCTTGTGCTCACCTGTGGCACCAACGGCTCCTATGTCTTCACCCCAGGCAACGTCTCGTTCCAAGAGACTCCAAAGGTGCAGGTGGCAGATACCGTAGGTGCTGGCGATTCCTTTACCGGCTCCTTCGTGGCCTCTATCCTGAATGGGAACCCCGTACCTGTAGCCCACAAGAAAGCCGTTGAGGTTTCTGCCTTCGTATGCACGCAGAATGGTGCGATGCCGACACTCCCTCCCGAATTACTATAGACCAACTACCTGCATTTATCGTACTGAAGTTTCTGAAGTGCTCCCCAAAAGTTGGAGGCCCGTACTTCTGTTATTCAAAAACATTAATGAGCTGACCTGAGGGAGCCTTCTATCTGTTCCCCAAGTGCAGCAGCTTCTTCGGCAAGAAAGATGGTGACCGCGTCATCAACACCAGTACCGACCTGGCTATGTATCTGCTCGAGGTAGGTCATGTAGCCACCGTAGGCGGTGATGCCTTTGGAAGTCCTGAATGCTTCCGCATGAGTTACGCCACCAGCGACGAGAACATCGTGGAAGCTATGAAGCGTATCAAGGAAACCCTTGCCCGTCTAAAATAAATCTCGCTTACATTGCATAAAACAGCATAAGGGGCGCTTGCAGAAATGCAGGTGCCCCTTTGCTATTGATCGAACATGTAAATATTTTTTCGTAGATCTTAATTGCTCCTCATTTTCTGCCACATTAGAGAAAACTTTCTCCTTAGTTAGAGAATTTTTGCCGCCTAACGTGGCAGTAAAAATTCTTATGTAAGAGAGCATATTTCCTTCTTTTTGTCGGCTTTTTGATTGTCAAAATATTTCCTCCGCAGCTATCTCAGTTATCTCAGATCTCAGTTTATGGAAAACTGTATTTCTGTATCTGTATCCGCCAATATTAGACCAACGCCGTATGCTTAGAAAGAAACTGAGATCTGAGATAACTGAGATAGGACATACTGGCCAATCTCAGTTTTTATGTACAAGTAGGGTATGAAGGTGAAAAAAAAAAGACTGATAGAGCGTTATGGCTCGGGATGGGGCTATGAGAAGCTAAAACATTGTGTACGCAGTGCGTACCTTTTTTCGGAAGAGGAAATTGTATACGCAACGCGTACCCAATTGACATGGACGCATCTAAGATCTCTTATGGGAATCAAAGACTCTCTTGAGCGACAATTCTATGCCCAGATGTGTAGTTCTGAACATTGGGACACACGCACCCATAGGGCTAATACTTTGCTCAGAAGGCAATACAGAGCACATTGAGTATCTGATGCTTGATGAAGAAAGCCCAATCAAAGTGGCACAGTATTATACTAAGTTACCAGACAAACAATTATTGTCTGAGAAACTTCGCAAAGCGATAGCCATTGCCCGAGAGCACTATCAAAAGGATAAAGATGAGTAACCCTATGGACAAATAAAGTAACAAGAAAGTACCATGAGCAACAAAGAACCTGGTTATGTTTACATAAGATATTACTTTAAAGTTGTTTGTCCGTCACGTACGAACTCTTAGTCCGTCCCGTGCGGACTCCGTGTCCGTCCCTTACGGACTATACTTGAGGTAAAGGAAAATAGGTTCAATAAATCCACGCCCGTAACTCCGTTTTTCGCAAGAAAACCACCCGTTTTCTTTGTGCGTATTAGAATAATTTCTATATTTGCAAAAGAATGGGCGAAGAAATGCTCCCTAGGAGCAGCAAACCCTCAGCGGAGGTGCCCTTCAACCTTAGTGGAAAATAAATGAAGCGTTATGCTCGTCTTGTACTATGAAACCTGAGAAATTTCAATGCTAAACAAGAGAACATGATGGCTTCCATGCATATGCGTGGACTATAGCCATTTCTCTTTAGCAAGGTTTCTCAGGACCGCATAGTAGGGAAGCGGAGATAGCTCCACGCTTTTTGTAATTGTAATATAAACATTAAACTAATATAACCATGAGAAAGAAACTCTTCTATTTATCATTCGTAGTGCTACTATTGGGTAGCATGATTACCGCATCCGCGCAGGACTCTAACGATAATGAGGATGGTCAGAATGCAGTAATGCAGCAGGGTGAATTTGCATGGGATTTGCTATCGAACAATGGAGGCTTTGTGCTGCGTGAAACAACCAGAGACTTCAACAGTATCAATCAGTTTGGTGAAGCAAGCGGTCCGCTGAAGTTCTGGAATGACAGCCAGAGCCTCACCGATGACGGCTTTACCTTCCACATAGAAGAGACATTGTGGTCTGAACCTGGTGTTTTCAGTAACAACAAACTTTATACGCTTACGTGTAAGCGTGGTGGTCTGGTAATGAATGCAGAAGGTACGGGTCTGGCAGCCGGTCAGACAAGAACGGACGCTCCTGAGGCAGATAAGCGCTTCGCTATCATAACCTATAACGGGCAGTATTATCTGTATAGTCCAACAGTAAAGCAATATCTGCTTGCTGACGGGAGCTTCGTGAGTCGATTGGGTTCACCTATTACTTTCGATGATAGTAAGGCCGATGGCGAGTACAAGTATATGCTTAGTACACAAGGAACAGATGGTGTGACTTGGTACTTCAACAATAATGGTGAAATTGTAATTTGTGACTGGTCGTTGCCCGACGACGGTAACCGATGGCTCATAGAACCTGTGGCAGACTTCGATCCGGCAGAGGCATTGGCAATGGCTACTGCACAATCCTTCACGGTGACGTATGAGGTGCTGTATGAAGGTAAAGTTGTAGCTACAGCCACAGAAGAAGTTGCAAGTGGAAGTGCACTACCCACAGTTCCTTATCCTCTGGCAAACATTTTTGTAATTCTTAACAAAATCGGGAATCATCCAAAAACTGTAACAAAAGATGTAACGGTTCAATTTACAGCTAAGTGGAACGGTCCGTTTGAGTTTTCGAAAAGTGAGTCAACAGCCAAGTGGTACAACATGCATATCCGTAGCGGCTGGTATGTGGGCAAGCAGGAGAGCGAGCCTTACTATCCAAAGCAGAACGACGGCAAGATAACCCATACGGCAGAATACCTGTGGGCCTTCGGTGGTGATCCGTACCATGTAAAGGTGTATAATTACACAACAGGTTTTGCAGAGACGCTGAGCAAAGATGGTGAGAATGCTGTTATGCGACAGTGTGAATATACATGGGATTTACTATCGAACAACGGAGGCTTCATGCTTCGTGAAACAGGAACCGATTACAACTGTATCAATCAGTTAGATGGCGGAGGTGGACCTTTAGGGTTCTGGAATAATGATCAAAGTCTCACCGATGATGGATCTACATTCCGTGTTGAGGAGGCACAACCGATAGATGAAAAGATTATGGTAACTGGCATCTCACTTGACAAGACATCATTAACATTCACAGCCGCAAACCAGACAGCAACCCTGACAGCCACGGTATTGCCATCTAATGCCACAAACAAGAGTGTGATGTGGACAAGCAGCAACACTTCCGTTGCCACAGTTGATGCTAATGGTAAGGTAACAGCTGTAGCCAACGGAACAGCAACCATCACAGCCAAAACTAATGACGGAAGCAACCTTATTGCAACGTGTAAAGTTACAGTTGATATTCCAGAACCTGGTGTTTTCAGTAACAACAAGCTTTATACGCTGACGTGCAAACGTGGTGGTCTGGTAATGAATGCAGAAGGTACAGGCCTGGCAGCTGGACAGACAAGAACGGATGCGCCAGAGGTAGACAAACACTTCGCCATCATCACCTATAACGGACAGTATTACCTTTATAGTCCAACAGTGAAGCAGTATCTGCTTGCTGACGGTAGTTTCGTGAGCAGATTGGGTTCACCCATCACTTTCGATGATAGTAAGGCCGATGGTGAGTACAAGTTTATGCTTAGCACACAAGGAACAGATGGTGTGACTTGGTATTTCAACAATAATGGTGATATTGTTATCTGTGATTGGTCATTGCCTGACGACGGTAACCGCTGGCTCATAGAACCTGTGGCAGACTTCGACCC
>JAFXZY010000056.1 GCA_017541025.1 Bacteroidaceae bacterium
AATGTGCCTATGGCCAGTACCAAAGGGGCAACACCCAATATTATATCAGTAGCGGCATGGGTATCTGGGGCGGAAAATTCAGGATTGGAACCCGCTCGGAATATGTTGTGGTAACGATCTCTAAGAATTAAAGGTAAGAAACAGCTATTTGCAACCGATAGTTTGGAGCTGGGCTGTGCTGGAAACGTGAATGGGATTTTCTGCCTTGTAACCTTGCATACGGCAGGCGGTTAGGGTGACACTGGCTTCATCACGAACAGTGATAAAATCCCATGAGGCACCAAGGGTGGTGAGGGCTCCGTTGTCGCCGGAGAAACACTCTACACATTCTTTACTTTTCATTCCCCCTAAAGGGGGTTAGGGGAGTTTATATCGCTATCTTGATTTCCGTAGTTGCTATGGTTTTATCTCCCAGTTTCACGGAAGCTTCAGCCAACGACATCCCAAAGGCTTCTTCTCTGATAACAACCTCTGTGGTGATGGTGTCTCCCACTTTGGGTAAACTGATAATTTCTGCATTTCGGATGGCGCCTATTACACCAGGCTTGATATCGTTATTAAAGATGTATCTGCTGATAAAGCCTATTCGCGCAGCACATGTCTGGGCTATATTTTCCAGCAGACCGTTTGCCGAAAGAGTACCTTGGTTAACGAATATACAATCCTCCCTGATACAATGCTGAGTCAGCACCTTATCTGTGCTAAAATGCATCATCTTATCTATCAGCACAAATGGTTCCTGCTGGGGCAGCAGGCTATGTATGTCTATGCCTTGTACAAATTCGTCAGTTGGATTAACTAATTCACCATGCATTTTCTTTAATGCTGAACTCAGTTCCATATTTTGTTACATTCTTAATTAGCGTGCAAAGGTGATAATTATTTTCGAATTTGCACAAGTAATTACAGAAAAAATATTATCAAGACACACACCACAACGTGATGTCATCTTCCTTTATCATCCCTCATACATCTTCCTTTTTACATCTTCAATCTTTTTGGTTTTCTTTTTCGTTAACTTTATCGTTATTAACTAAAATTAATACCCAATTTCTTTGCTTGTTTGGGGAAAATCGTTATTTTTGTAAAATGATTTCTGGTAGTGACTACATATGATTTATAGGTAAGTATATGAAAACTCACGCATCTTTTTTAAAATTCTTTTACGTTTTGTTATTACTTCTTTTATCTGCCAACATACACGGACAGGACAAATATCATGTGGTGGATGCAGAGAGCGGGGAAAGTCTTGCCGGAGTATCTATGTATGTAAGCGAAGGCAGAGGGGCATGGACAAACGATGAGGGAGTTGCCGTCCTGGAGATGGGAAACGGTGAACAGGTAAAAATCTCCTGTATTGGATATAAAACACTCATACTCCAGAAATCAGAGTTGACAGAAACAATTAGACTAACACCATTAACGAAAGACCTGCATGAGGTAAGTGTGGAATCAGACGAATTACTTCTTGTCCGATTGGCTAAGAAACTGAATAAAGAGGCTAATACAAAAAGAGATTACAGAGTACCTTTCTTCTCACGTATCACGCTACAGACCAGTGATGGTAATGAAATGGTGGAATCGTTCATGGAAGCAGGTTCTGCAGGTGTTCTTCATGCACTTAAGCTTTACAGCGGGCTATACTATAGTATCTCGGCGGCAGGACAAAATGCATCTAATTTGCGTAGGACCAATCTGCACAACCTCTTTTGCTTAGGTCCTATTATGGGAGGCGATAACTTCTGGCAAGGGTACGAATTTCCTTTACGAAATGGGGTTACAGCAGGGTGGCTGAAAAAGAATTACCAAATTTCCTCTGAAATTTACACGAATGATGACGAAGAAGGGCTTAGATGCATAAAATTAGTTCCTAAAAACAATACAAGTCTGGTTGGTGGGAAGGTATATGTCAAGGCTTCAACGTGCGAACTCGTCTGTTTTGAAGGGATGCTGATATCAAATGCAAGGGTTTATGACCAAGATGAATCCGTAACCTCACGTACCGCCATAAATTTTCGTGTTAATTACACAACGCCCAATGGGTTCTCCGAAGTGGATAACATGACATTCACACTTGATGCCAACAAAATTAATTGTCACTCTGTAATGATTAATATGGCCGAATATGATATCAGGAAAAACATAAACTGGCCAATAGAAATAGGTAATAATCTTGTCTCTGCTATAGATGATGTCGGGAATAATCCGTCTATGGACAAATACACTTCCATCATGGCGCGCACAGACGCCGAAGATGCCTTGGTAAATGGCAATTTCTATGCTATGGGCGAAGAGGAAGACGAAGAAACGACGGCGAAATGGAAGGATGCTCTGCCACAAGAGAAAGTCTATCTGCACCTTGACAATACAGGCTACTTCAAGGGCGAGACCATATTGTTCAAGACGTATGTTGTACGTACCGACACAGAGCGGCGCGGAAACCTTAGCAGTGTCCTCTATGTGGATTTGGTTAATCCGACAGGCGACGTGGTTGTACACAAGAAAATATACGTGACACACGGCATAGGAGCAGGCAGTATTAAATTGGACAATGCCGTGATGCCTACAGGCTTTTACGAGTTAAGGGCTTATACCCGCTATATGACCAACTGGAGCAAGAACGCTTGCTTCTCGAGAATCATTCCAATATTCAGGGAGCCAAGGAAGGAAGGCGACTACAAGCCTCGCCTCGACACGGAGACGCGCCTTACTGCCACAGAAACAGCAAAGGAGCAGAAACGTGCCTTCTATCCTGAAGGCGGAAATCTGGTGAAGGGACTCCCTGCCCGCGTGGCATATATTATAAAAGGTGAGCGCGGAGTGGTGGATATTCCTGCCTCTTCAGAGCATAAGTCGGTGGAAATCGACATCAATGGGAATACCCATTCATACACACTTCCACAGGCACTGGACGAAGGCATTTCCCTGCGGGTGGATGCCCTTCGCGACGACAGTCTTACCATGGATATCTGGGCAACATCGGGTCTTTCGGATAAGGAGCTTGGCTATGCACTTATACATAGTGGGAAAATTCTGACGTCATCTACGTTCAAGGCAAAGGATTACCAGCATTTCTCTCTTGCCCGAGATGTCCTGCCTGAAGGCGTTTCGCAAGTCACTGTCTTCGATACTGAAGGCGGAGCCTTGGCCGACCGCTTTGTCTTCCGTTGTCCGGAATATGCTGATTCTCTGCAAATCCAAACCACCACAACAAAACTCTTACCTTGCGGCAAGGTATCAATGGATATCACATCCACGCCCTACACATCACTGTCCTTCTCAGCTATGGATGCCAGCAGCGTGGTAAACGGGAAGATAGGGGACATCAAGACATGGATGCTTTTAGGAAGCGACATAAGGGGATATATTGCCAATCCTGAATACTACTTCGAGAGCGACGATGCAGAACACCGTAAGGCAGCGGACTTGCTGATGATGATTCAGGGATGGCGACGTTACGACTGGGACTTGATGAGCGGTTACAAGAAACCCGAATCACTTCAGCCCTACGAAAGCAAACTTGCCATCGACGGACGGCTCAGAGCCAGGAAGGGAACCGAAGCCAAGGTTGATGGGGTTAAGGTTTCTGCCACACTGAGCGATGGAAACGAAAATATTGGCGTCTCCGCTGTTACAGACAGCACAGGGTACTATGTCCTTGTACTTCCTGACTTGCAAGGCGAATGGTCCCTGAGCATTTCGGCTTACGAGAAGGGTATCTCTGACAAATACATAATCCCCATAAACCGGCATTTCTCGCCCATAGCCAGACACCCC
>JAFXZY010000057.1 GCA_017541025.1 Bacteroidaceae bacterium
AATAACCAGATTGGGATTGCCCAAAGTGCGAAGGGCTTCAGCAAAAGCAGGGACGTTCAGATAGGCTGCACCTGCTAATACCGAAGAACGTTGTAGAAATTCTCGTCGGTTCATTATTTTATTGATTTGTTACATTTCCCCTACAAAGATAGCAAATTTCTACAATACAATGCAATATTTTATGTAAACAAAGTATCAGAATTGAGCGAAAAAAGATGCTCCAATTCAGGCACATTAATAAAAAATAAGCCAAATGTTTTGCAGTTTCGCAGAAATGACGTACCTTTGCAACCGCAAAAGCCCAGATGGCGGAATCGGTAGACGCGCTGGTCTCAAACACCAGTGGGGCAACCCGTGCCGGTTCGACCCCGGCTCTGGGTACTTGGCTTTCAAGGGAAGTGTGCTGCAAGTCAGCACACTTTTTTTTGTGTTTTAGAATATTCGCTCCATCAGTTGCCACTTCTCATCGCTCCGAGCGTTAGCCGAGCAACCTTGGAACTGACTGACGTAGGCTTCCCATTCCGCTTGACGGGGTAGCGTAGCCAAACGTGCCATATCTCGTTGGAAGTCAAAATCATCCTTCGTATCCATAATCATAAACAGATTACGTTCGCGACGGAAGATTTGCATATCCACAATTCCCACTTCGCGTTGACCTTGAATCACCTCGGGCCACACATGGGCATGCGCCTCGATGTATTTCTCTATCATCTCCTGATTATCCACCAGAGTAAGTGTTTGGCAATAACGCTTCATATACTTGAAAGTTTAATATTGAATATTATATCTTGAATACAAAAGTACGATTAAGTGAGAGAAAAGCAAAGAAAAAACGGTTTTTCTTTCTTCAACTTAACATTTCTCTGTTTGCTGCGTATTATAGATGTATGACACGTTCAGAATTTGAATATATAGCCGGGATGTTGCGCAGGAAACAACGGAGCAGCTGAGGATACCATCCATCACGGCAATAGTATCGGCAGCACGAAAGAAAGTTTTCACAGAACTTAAAAGGAGGATGAAACAATGAAGGATAAAGACATAGAACAGCTAATCAACAAATACCTGGAAGGTGAGACTTCGCCAGAAGAGGAGCAACAACTTGCGCTGGAACTGCAACGTCCGGATATCCCAGAGAAATGGCAGGCCATCCGCCTGATGTTAGGTGAATTGACCTTAGGCGAGGCAGAATATGACAGAATTCAGACCCTCTCTAACTCCCCCTCTATGGGGAGAACTCCTTTTAAACGCCCCGCCATAAAGGTAGAGAGGGATGGGGAAAGGGTCTTCTTTTTCCTTAGATATATTACCTCTATGGCGGCTGCATTGCTGGTGGGCTTGTTCCTGTATCAGCAACTTCCTACAGAAAATTCGAATGAAGTACCTCATTATTATACATTCAACGTCTCTGCTGGCAGTACCCTGATAAACGTTTACCAGACGCGCCGGCATCAGGACAAACCTTTAAGTTACACCCAAATTAAAACGTTGCTTTATGAAAACAAATAAGTTGGTTTACGGTTTACGGTTTACGGTTTACGGTTTGGTATTAGTGGGCGCTTCGCTCCTTACTTCCTGCTATCAGCCTAAGGTTTTGATGCATACTACCATTCATGGTGGTTTTGGAGAGGATTTCACTCGTGAGGTCAGTTACAGTAATGTGATGTCTAAAGAGCAGAGGGATTCACTTCTGGGCAAAGACCTGAGCGGTTGGTCTCAACCTATACCCGAATGTCTGAATGTTGATGCTTTCTGCAAGAGTCATACTGAAGTTGGCGAGGGTGATACTGTGAAGACGACATTTACCTGTCCTTTCTCCTCTGTCGAAGAGATGTGCGAGCAAACGCCATTGCAACTGAACGGGGTGCGCCTTCGCTCAAAGGCCAAGCTGGACAAACGGTTCCGTTGGTTCTATACCGAATACGTCTTTACCGAAACCTTCTTTTGTGTAGGCGATACATTCAAGTTGGCGCCAACGGATTATGCCGACAAGGATGCCGTAAGCTATTGGTTTACGGGCCAGCCTAATCTGTTGCAAGGACTGAACGGAGCCGAGGCATACGAGAAACTGGGCAATATAGAGCCTGCTGTCACCAAGTGGCTCAACGATAACCTCTTCCAGGTTGGATTCGACTTCATCGTTTCTCACTATGACTCTATTCCCAATCCGCCCGTCAGTCGTGAGCGTTTCATAGAGCTTCAGGATTCGTTGGTACACTTTATTCTGGCCGGTGAAGAGGATATCCTGACTGCCCAGCCGGAAGAGAAGCTACGGGAATTTTTCCATTCTGATGCCTTTGCCATGTTCTTCAACGAAGATAACCCTCTTGGCGCAGCGTTGAACAAGGAATTCCTGAACCACCTGAATATCTTCTGGTTCAATGTGCCCTACATCCTTACGATGCCCGGCAAGGTTACCGATACCGGAAACGGAACTCTACAGCCCGACGGAACCGTCTTCTATCCCTTCACGGGCGAGCGCCTTATCCCTCAGGACTATACCATCACAGCTACATCTCGTGTAACCCACATCTGGGCTTACATCGTTACGTTGCTAATAATCCTTCTGGCTATCGGTAGCTTACTTTATCGCAGAAGAAGATGAAACATCCTGCTATATGCCTCTACCTTCTTGTCGAACGACAAGGGGTAGGCGCGTGAGGAGGAGGGAAGGCGCCACAGGGTGATGGAAGAGGGGTGATGTAAGATGTAGGAAGTATTTACCTTGGGAATTTCTGGAATTCCGAGGGAGGTACAGATAGTTTCTGTGGCCTTCTCACCTGTTGTAACAATGGCACGAAGATGAGGCAACTGGGAGATAAGGGCGTGAATGTCCGTCGGTTCCACTACTTCCAAGAATTTATCCGAGGCATTATCCTGCAAACGCCGGATGGCTGTGGAGGTGTCAAAGAAAGCCAATCCCCTCTCCTGACAGAACGCCACAATCTCATCTATCTTAAAACGTTTGGCTTCGGTGTCCACAAAATGGTTCTTATCGCCAAAGAATATCTGCCCTTCGATGCGCCAATGGTCGTTGATGAAGTTGGGGTAATAGAAATCCATACACCAACGCTTACGCTGAGGCGGAAAGCTTCCTAAGAACAGTACTTTAGCATTCTCAGGCAAGAAAGGAAGGAGCGGATGATACTCCACTCCATCCTTACTGCGTGCAATATTCTCTGTGTTCAGATATGAGGTCATTTAATATGCGTGGTCAGAGTTTATCTCGTCTGCGGAATCCATCATAATACAAATGCCATATATCTTGTGTCCACTTCATACGCTCATCCACTCCTTTCTTTCTTGCTCTGGCATTTTCTCTATGGCATAGCGGAGCATGGTGCGAGGCATTTCGTGGGCATGCTGCCTGAGGAAATCTCGAAGCAAATCCATGCTAACACGCTTACCCATCTCGCGCAGCATCCAACCTGCCGCCTTGTGCATCAGGTCGTGCGGATGGTGCAAATGTATCTCGGCATAGCGCAAGCACCAAGACGGGTCGCCCATCTGGGATGTTTTCCAAGTGCAGACCATACTCATACGTTGTTTCCAAAGGCAAGGGCTCTCTGCCAGTTCATCCAGAATTCTTATCTTATAGTCCCTATTGTCAGTGGTATCTGTCCATTCCGCCTTTCCGTGAATCCGCGAATCTTTCATTCCAAGATTACTTGGTAACAGCAACCAATGCCCCAGAATCTTGTGAACAGACAGGTCCACCAGGTCCCAGTTGTTAGCCTGTTCTGCGTATTGCAGATACATTGTCAGGATTTCATCCCGTCCAAGGATAGCCTTCTCGTCATACTCCAGTCGTTTAGTCGCCAGTTTCTCAAACTTAGCCACCAGAATCAGCAACCCGCAAAGGCGCACCTCGTGCCAACGGCTCATCAGCAGTTCCGGCACATCGCTCAGTGGTAAGTCTGCCCACACCTCTTTCACCACCTCACGCGTCTGCGGCACCTTCAGGCCAAGGAACTCATCGCCCTCGCCGTACTCACCTGGTCCCGTCTTAAAGAACCGCATGAGCACTTCCCGCTGCTTCTCATTCCGTAGCCCCTCTATGTGGGCAATAATTTCCTTAGCTCTCATCTCTTGGTTAATCTGTAAGGGGAATAAGGAAGGTGCTGGCGGGGAGGCCGTAGCCGTTGACCAGATTGCCGTGAGAGAACGGTTCCCATCCGTAACGGACGGCGGTGGGGTTACGGACTTCGGGCGAAGACACAAGAATATTGGTACCATCCACCCGGGCTTGGGCAGGATGGAAAATGCTGAATTCGTCAGCCACCTCGAAGGTGCGAAGTGCTGTGCCGTCCGAGGTGGTAAGTCCCTCAGCA
>JAFXZY010000058.1 GCA_017541025.1 Bacteroidaceae bacterium
GGTAGATACCAAGAAGACGCTCTCGCTGCGCGGTTTTGCCCAGCACATGGTTGACCATGGCAGTATCTACACCAGAGATATTGTGGAGGGTGTACTGCTGAAAATCACCGACTGTCTGCCCGAACTGGTGGCTCAGGGCGTGCCTGTGCAGCTGGGTTCGCTGGGTACCTTCTACCCCACTGCCGAGGTGGTAAAGGACGGTGCTGTACAGAACATCGCTGCAATGGACGGTCTGAACCCCAACGATGTGGTAAAGGCTATCCACATCCGATTCCTGCCGGACAGCACCAAGCTGGACAACCTGTGCGGCCCTCAGTTCAAGAACCGCTGTACGCTGGAGTTCCGCAACATTGTGGACACCATTGAGGTGACTGTTGACGGCAAGACCAAGAAGATGCAGACCCTGAAGCCCATTGCTACGGCAATAGCGGAATGGAAGGCTGCACATGGTGGTAACACCAACGGGAACGATAACGTTAACCCTAACCCTAACCAGGGTGGTGGTGACGACAACGGAGGTGACGAGCCAGGAGAGGATGAAGACTGATGAAGAGTACGGGCCTTCGGGCCCAACTCTTCAAATTGAAAATGGATAATTGACAATTGAAAATTAATTTCAGTAGTTAAGAATTCGGAAGTTAAGTAGTTAAGCCATTACCATTACACGTGTATAACTATCGGCTTTAACTTCTCAGGCCGAAAGGCCGATAACTCCTTTAACTTCTTTAACTTCCTTAACTTCAACGGGAACGATAACGATAACGAAAACCAATAGAGAATTATTTCAGTAGTTAAACCATTAACAAAGTCCTCAAAACCTTGGCTCCCTCTCCTCGGAGAGGGCGGGGGGAGAGGCTCCTAACCTCACTAATTATGAACAAGACAATTAAGACTATTCTGCAAATCATCAGTTATGTTATTGCAGCCATACTGGGTGGTGCAGGAGCAAGTTGCTTACTCTAAACTATGGACAGGAAAAAGAATGTACAGTACACATGTGCTGTGATGCTGATTAGCACAAGCATAGTGATGGTAGCCTATCAGGTGTTTACCATAGCAGATGTGGCAAACGGACTTCTTTTCTACGTTGGACAAGCATTCCTGCTGGCAGGCTCCATCTTCGGACTTGACTATTACATTGATAAGGTAACGAAACGATAACCTCTAACCCAAAGACTGCTATCTTACATATAATAAGGTAGCAGCCTTTTTGTGTCCTATCTGAATGAATTGTTCAAGCCATCTCAATAACTCATAACACCATCCTGCAAAATAGCAAAAGGCGGGCGTATAATCAAGCATTATGCGCCCGTCTTTTATTGTTATGAGAAGAATTTTGTTAAATAATTACAATTCTTTCTTCTTTTGAAGAAACCTCAACAGATTATTTTATAAATTGTTGTACCTTTGCAGCCGATTTTTAGGAATAGCTTGCAGACAAATCAATAAAATAATATATATCGTATGAAAAAGAAACTGAAGTACATGACAATTTTGTGCGCCGCAGTTGCATGCTTATTTTCTTCTTGCAGCAAAAGTTCACAACAACAGATGCCATCAGCAAACTTTGAAACCATGAAAGTTTCGACAAAAGATGTAACCATGACCACCAAATATGCAGCCACTATACGCGGTCGTCAGGATATTGACATCCTGCCACAAGTGAGTGGTACACTGACAAAACTCTGCGTGACTGAGGGTCAGGTAGTGAAGACCGGGCAAACTCTGTTCATCATAGATCAGGTTCCTTATCAGGCTGCACTTAACACAGCTTTGGCATCACTTGAGTCAGCAAAAGCTCAGTTGGCAACATCGCAGTTAGAGTATGACAGCAAGAAAAAGCTTTATGACGAAAAAGTCATTAGCGAATTCGACCTCCAGAAAGCCAGCAACTCACTATTGACAGCTAAGGCTACATTATCACAGTGTGAGGCACAGGTTGTGAATGCCAGAAATAATCTCAGCTATACTGTTGTAAAAAGTCCATCAAACGGTATTGTGGGAACTCTTCCTTATCGACAGGGGGCACTTGTAGGACCAACCATCCCGCAACCTCTGACCACAGTGAGCGACAATGCCCAAATGTATGTTTACTTTTCCATCAACGAAGTACAACTGCTAACCATGTCTCGTGAGTACGGTACTGCAGAGGCTGGCATCAAAGCCCTGCCTGAGATTAAGATGCTGCTTGTAGATGGAAGCGAATACAAATATCCCGGCAAGGTGGAAAGTATCAGTGGTGTAGTTGACCGAAGTACCGGTACAGTTCAGGTACGTGCAGTCTTTGACAACCCAGAGAAATTGCTGCATAGCGGTAGTACAGGATACGTAGTTATCCCCACCGTTTATAAAGATAAGATTGTCATTCCCACCACTGCCACCGTTCAGGTTCAGGATAAATTCAAAGTATATCTCGTTGACAAGGACAACATTGCCCACGAACACATAGTTGTTACTGAGGCCCTTACAAATGGCAAGGAATACGTCATTAAAGACGGTTTAAAGGTGGGAGACGTCATTGTTGCCGAAGGAGCCGGTATGCTTAGGGACGGCCAGAACATCAAACCGAATAAATAAGGTTGAGAGGTTTTGAGGTTATAAGGTTTTGAGGTTAGAGATTAAAGGTTAGAGGTTAAGGTTAACGTTAACGTTCCCGTACCTCTTTAAGAGGTTAAAGATTAGAGACAATTGAAAAGTCAATGAAAGGAAATATATTCATTAAAAGACCGGTAATGGCCATATCCATAGCCATTATGATTCTGCTGGTTGGCGCTATATCGTTTACAACGCTTCCCTTGGAGCAATTCCCTGATATTGCGCCTCCAACTGTGTCTGTCAGCGCAACTTATACCGGTGCCAGTGCAGATGCCGTAATGAAAGCCGTTATCCAACCTTTGGAAGAGGGTATAAACGGTGTAGAGAACATGCTTTATATGAGCAGTACAGCTACCAACTCAGGTTCTGCAACCATCAATGTTATTTTCAAGCAGGGAACAGACCCCGACATGGCAGCCGTGAACGTTCAGAACCGCGTAAGCCGCGTACAAGGTTTGCTGCCGCAGGAGGTAACCCGAATTGGTGTGAGCACGACAAAGAGGCAAACATCATTTCTCCAGATTGATGCCCTTTGCAGCGAGGACGGCACGTATGATGAAGATTTCATCTCCAATTACCTGGATATTAATGTCATTCCGCAGATTAAGCGAGTAGAAGGCGTTGGCGATGTGATGTTGCTGGGAGGTACTTATTCGCTACGTATCTGGATGAAACCCGAATTGATGGCTCAGTATGGTGTAATACCCGATGACATCACAGCCTCCCTAGCAGAACAGAACCTGGAATCTCCTGCCGGTCAGCTGGGTGAGAAACCCGTAAACGGCACGCATGGAGACGGTGTTGACAACTATTATCAGTACACGTTGAAGTATAAGGGTCGTCTGAAGGAATTATCTGAGTTTGAAGATATCGTAATCCGTGCCAATGCAGACGGAACGATTCTGCGCTTGAAAGACATTGCCGATGTGGAACTGGGTGCTATCAGCTACTCATTCCACGGTGAGGCTAACGGACACCCTGGTGTTACCTTCCTCTGTTTCCAGTTGGCAGGAGCGAATGCTAAGGAAACCAACGACCGTGTAAGCGCTAAACTTGATGAGTTAAGTAAGGACTTGCCTAAAGGCATGAAATTTATAAAGATGATGTCCAGCAACGACTTCCTGTTGGCTTCTATAGCCAACGTAGAAGAAACCTTGTTGGTTGCCATCTTCTTGGTTGTGTTGGTGGTTTATTTCTTCTTGCAAGACTTCAAGGCCACCATCATACCCTCTATATCTATTATAGTTTCGCTGGTAGGTACCTTTGCCTGCCTTTCCATAGCAGGCTTTACGCTAAACTTGCTTACATTGTTTGCCCTTGTGCTGGCCATTGGTACCGTGGTGGACGATGCCATTGTGGTAGTAGAGGCTGTGCAGGCTAAGTTCGACGCCGGTTATACCAGTCCTTACGAAGCTACAAAAGATGCCATGAGCGACGTAACAATGGCGGTAATCTCCTGTACCTTTGTATTTATGGCAGTGTTTATCCCTGTTAGTTTTACTGGCGGTACAGCAGGTATTTTCTATACTCAGTTTGGTGTGACATTGGCAACAGCCGTAGGTCTCAGTTGTGTCAGTGCTTTGGTACTCTGCCCTGCCCTATGCGCCATTATGATGCGCCCAGCCAGTGAAGAAAGACGTAAAGGCTTCTTCGGAGCCATCAATTATCGTACACGTTTAGCTTACGAAGCTACCTATACAGCCATGATGGAAAAGTATGCCAATGTGCTTCGTCGTATGGTTTCGCGCAAGTTCAGATATTATATAAGCTTTGGTGCATTGGCCGCAGCTATGGTAGGCGTACTGTTTTTTGCCAGCCACCTTCCCAGCGGATTGGTACCCAGCGAAGACCAAGGTGTATGTATGATGAATGTCAGCGCCGTACCCGGTAGCAATGTTGCAACTACCTACGATGTAATGAACAAGGCACAGAAGATTATAGAAGAAGTACCTGAAATCGGAGAATACACCAAAGTGGCAGGTTACGGATTCATGTCCGGTCAGGGTACATCCTATGGTATGTCTGTAATCCGTATGAAACCTTGGAGCGAACGTCAGCACGGATTGGGATTCGGATTCGCTACACTTGCCCTTTTGGCTTTCATCATTGCACTAATAGTATTCTGCCGCAGTTTGTTTACCAAGAAAAAGATTGGCAAGAAAGCGTTGGCCTTTGTAATTGTTACCGTCCTAAGCGCTGTGGCATTAATGAACTATCATCCTTTGGATAACATGATGGGCACAAGCACTATGGTGGCAAATGCCAAGCTGAATGCCCGTCTGTTGAAGGAAATTCCAGAAGCTCAGTGCTTTGTATTCGAACCTGGTATGATTCCCGGCTATGGTATGGGTTCTATAGAGCTGCAGTTACAGGATAAGACCGGAAGCGCTGACAAGGAAGTGTTCTTCAACTATACGAAGCAATTTATTGCAAAGTTGAGCGAATACGCCGAAGTAGGTCGATGCATCACCACCTACGAACGTAATTTCCCACAGTTCCAGGTTGACGTGGATGCTGCACAATGTAAGCGAGCTGGTATTTCTCCAGCAGCAGTTCTGAGTGCTTTAGCCAGTTACTGTGGAGGTTCATACATCAGTAACATGAACCAGTTCAGCAAGGTTTATCGTGTTATGCTACAGAGTAATCCACAGGCTCGCACAACAGAGAACGACCTGAACAATATGTTCATCCGCAATCAGGGAGAGATGGCTCCGCTCAGCCAGTTCGTGAAACTTACACCTGTGCTCGGTCCCGAGATTGACAACCGCTTCAACCTCTTCAGTTCTATATCAGTAAATGTGACAGCCAATACGGGTGTCAGCAATACCGAAGTAATGAAGATTATTGAAAAGGTACACAAGGAAGTATTCCCCGAGGGCTACAGCTACGAATTTGGCGGTATGGCGCGAGAGGAAGCACAGACTATTGGCAGCTACGATACATACCTTACTTACGGCATCTGCGTAATCCTGGTATTCCTGATTTTAAGTTGTCTTTATGAAAGTTTCCTCATTCCGTTTGCGGTCATCTTTTCCGTTCCAGCCGGTTTGATGGGAACATACGCATTTGCATGGTTGTGGAATACAGGCTTTAACTGGACCATCACAATGAATGGACAGCCAGCCCCCATCGGACGAATGCTTTTCATGGGTCAGATAGAGAATAACATCTACCTACAGACCGGTGTGATTATGCTTATTGGTCTGCTGGCAAAGACAGCCATTCTTATTACTGAGTTTGCCCTGGAACGCCGTCGCAAGGGTATGGGTATCGTTGAAGCTGCATTCGCTGCTGCTGAGGCTCGTCTGCGTCCAATTCTTATGACTGTGCTAACCATGATTTTTGGTATGATTCCGCTGGTCTTTGCCACTGGAGCCGGAGCAAACGGTAATCGCACTATCGGTATTGGCGTTATTGGCGGTATGACCGTAGGAACATTGGCCATTCTATTTACCGTACCCCTTTTCTTCATCATCTTTGAGTATCTCCAGGAACGGATTCGTCCCGTAATGGTAGAAGAGGCCGACCAGCAGTTTCTGAAGGAGCGTGAGCGCTCATTGAAAGAAAAAGAGAAAGCTACTGGGAATTCATAATCTATAAAGCATAATTTATAATTCAGATATGAACAAGAATTCGATTATATCCATAGCCATGACAACGCTGCTGTTGAGCAGTTGTGCGCTATTCAAGAATTACGAACGTCCTGCCGAAATAAACACCGACGGAATATATGGTGATGTACAAAGCGGTGGCGAACAGAGTCTGGGCGACATCAAGTGGCGTGAGTTTTTCACCGATCCACAGTTGCAGGTCCTCATCGAGAAGGGACTGGCTAATAACACCGACATGAAAAATGCCGACTTAAAGATTCAAGAGGTACAGTATGCCCTGAAGTGTGCGAAATTAGCCTACTTCCCAAATATCTACTTCAACCCCAGCGGAACGGTCAGCAAAGCGTGGGACCCATACGCTCGTAACGATTACAGCACCAATACAACGTACAGTCTGCCCGCCACCATGAGCTGGCAGATAGGTAGCCTGGGAAGCCTGCGCAACGCCAAGAAAAAAGCGGAAGTGAACGTAGAGCAACTGAAGAATGCCAAACAGGCTGTACAAGCAGCGTTAGTGGCAAACATAGCCTCGATGTACTACACACTCTCCTCTCTTGACGAACAGTTGGCTCTCAACCAGACTACCCGCGACAACTGGGGTACATATCTGGATATGGAAAAGAAACTGATGAATGCCGGTCAAGCCAATATTGCTGCGGTAGCAAGTATTGAAGCTACATATCACAGCATGTGTACCAATGTTATAGCCATAGAAGATAATATAAAAGTGATAGAGAATTCATTGGGGACTATTTTGGGCGAGACAGCCGGGCACATCAGTCGCGGCGCTCTCAGCACCTTCCAATCACCTTCCATACTGGCAACAGGTGCTCCCATCAGAATCCTATCTTGCAGACCCGATGTAAAAGCTGCCGAATTAGAGTTGGCCAGTGCCTTCTACGAGAAGAACATTGCCATCAGCAGTTTCTACCCATCACTCAACATCAGTGCCACAGGGCAGTTTACCAACAGTCTTGGCGGTGGAGCCATTAATCCGGGCATCATGATTGGCAATGCAGTGGCAAGCCTCTCGCAGCCCATCTTTTCTAATGGTAGAATACGTGCACAATATAAGATCTCCAAGGCCGAGATGGAAGTTGCCACTAACAACTTCAAGCAAGCCATTATTGCTGCCGGTAACGAGGTTAACACCGCCATGGTAGAACTGAAGGGAGCCGAGGACCAGAAGGAGTTGATAGGCAAACAAGTAACATCCCTAGAGACAGCACTCGAAGCCACCCAAAAACTTTATGCACTCAGCAGCACCAACTATCTGAACGTCATTACGGCACAGAATTCCCTTCTGACTGCCCAAATGAGTCAGATCAAGAACCGTATGGATGCCATTAACGCCACCATCGACCTTTACCAAGCTCTCGGAGGAGGAACGGAATAACAATGGAGGTTGAGAGGGTAATCCCTCAACCTCTTAAACTTCATAAACTACTTGTACTTTTTAAACCCCTTATTCCTCTAAAACTAAAGAGAGAGGCAATCAATCTGATATGCCTCTCTCTCTTTTTATATTATTCTACAACTACTGGCGGCTCAGGAGATTCCTGTGGTTCTGAAGTTATGATATCTTCAACCACATTTCCTACCACATTTTCCACCACATTATCAACCACATCCGATACAACTTCCTGCACAATTATAGCCGTATCGGCAGGAATGCTGTCTTCTTCTACTACCCCGGCTGCTTTTTTAAGATGACGGCTTGTTACGGTTTTCTTTTTCCCTAAATGAACGTATTCGGCATTCGTTGTTTCTTCATCCCCCGTATTCTTATTTTTGTCCTTTATGAGAGAAAAATATATTATCAGACCAACTACGACTACCAGCAGGCATAGACATCCATATCCGCCCCCACCCTGATACTTTCGATCGCGGTGCATTTTCTTGTCGACTATCTTCTCAACATTACCTTCAGAATCCCGAATGATGAATTTTGCCATGTTATTTTCTTAAAATAAGATGCGTGTTTTATAATTTCATTGCAAAAATACACTTTAATTTCTCAAATCCTAATGAAAAAGCAAAAAACAATGAAAAAAAACAAAATTCCTTGATTTATGTTATTTTTTTCAAGTTCGCTAAGTTGTAGAACAAAGTAAAATAGAGCTTGTTACCATGCTGGCTGTAAGCAGATTTATTCTCTATGATACGAATGAGGAATCAAGCTTGGATAATGACTGCTGCTGATCCGCGTATTCGATATACTCTTTATTCTTGGGAATTAAGAAGGTGAGAACCAGTGCAAAAAGATACAGAGCAGCAAGGACAATGTAAAGTACCTCGTAAGACATTCCCAACTGATTGATAATGAGGTTGGAAAGCTGGTTACCACTCAATCCTGCCCATGCCCAAGCGCTGAGAGCCAAGCCGTGAATGGTGCTTATCTTTTCCATTCCAAACTTGCTCTGCAACAATGTGGGAAGTGTGGAGAAACCACCACCGTAGCCTGCATTGATAATGCAAAGCATAAGTATTACCACTATGATGCTGCTTCCAAAGGCAAAGCCCAAGAGCATAACTATCACTGAGGATGAAAGGAGTATCTTATAAATGGTCTGCTTGTTCTCTGTGTAGTCTGACATGGTGGAATAGCCAAAACGTCCGGCTGTGTTGAAAAAGGCTGTCAGGGAGGACAGGAAACCAACAGCAGCTATGCCGACAGCGATGGCGATATTCTTCTCGAATGCAATAAGAGCCAAACCACAGGTGATATTAATGTAGAACACTAACCATATCTTCATATAAGTGCCGTTCTTGATAACCTGATAATAGTCTTTCAGCTTCCATTTCACAACAGGCTCTACCCATTCCTTGGGTTTCTGAATCAGATAAGCTGCCGTAAGCATAGCGAATATGCTTATTACCGACATGGAAACCAATGTGGTGCTGATACCATATCGGGGCGTGCACCATTCGATATAAGGTGAGAAAAGAACTTTTGATAAGCCAAAACCACTGATGGCAATGCCAGTTGCCAATCCTTTATGCTCCTTGAACCAGAGCATAAGGGTTTTTACAGGTGACAGATAGCCGATACCCAGACCGATACCCATCAGACAACCGTAACTGAGCATGATGCCCAGCACGCTCTTTGAATAGATGGATAATACAGTGAGTAAAAGACCTGTACTGAAGCACAGACAGGAAACTACAGAGGCTGCGGTAATATTCTTCTCTACAAAACGGCCTCCGAAGGCTGCTGACATTCCTAAAAAGAAGATGGCCAAAGAGAAGGCAAACTCTATCTCCTTGACTGAGCAACCTACTTCTGTGGCTATATCGCCCTTTAGGAGCGACCAACAATATACACTGCCAATGCAGGAATGAATCAGTAATGCAGGTATTGCTGCACGCATCCATTTATTATCTAAGTATGAGGATCTCATGATACTTTGATGAAGAATTAACAATGAACAATCATGCTGAAATTAATAGCCCAACTCCCGGACAATAGAACTTATCTTCTCCATTGTGGTCAGTCGAGTGGGAACCAAGGGAAGACGCAGCACGTTATCTATCATGCCCATCTCGCTCAACATGGCCTTTACGCCTGCAGGGTTGCCATCGACAAACAATAGTTTGAAGAGCTCGGTGAACTTGTGGTGAATGGTAAGCGAAGTACTGTATTCACCCTTTAATGCCAAACGGACCATACGGCTGAACTCGGACGGTAATGCATTGCCAATAACACTGATCACGCCAACTGCCCCAAGGGTTATGAGGGGGAAGGTGATACCGTCGTCACCGCTTATTACATCAAAGTTTGCAGGCTTGTTCTTAATGATGTCATCCATCTGGGAAATATTGCCGCTTGCTTCCTTGATGGCTACAATATTCTCGAAATCACGAGCCAGACGGAGTGTTGTTTCTGCAGTCATGTTAACTCCCGTACGGCCTGGTACATTATATAATACTACCGGCACGGGACTTGCCTTGGCTATAGCCGAATAATGCTGGTAAAGTCCTTCCTGAGAAGGCTTGTTATAATAGGGACATACACTGAGAATACCGTCGATACCACTCCAGTCGGAAGTTTTCAATTCATGCACAACAGCAGCTGTATTATTTCCCCCGCATCCCATAAGAAGAGGTACACGTCCAGCCACCCGCTCTACAAGGTGCTGCTTGAGCATTGCCTTTTCATCGGTACTCAACGTAGGAGTCTCAGCCGTTGTACCCATGATACACAAAAAATCGGCTCCGCTTTTTATCTGGTACTCTACCAGACGATCGAGAGCTGCTAAATCTATACTTCCATCCTTGGCGAAAGGCGTTATCAAAGCGACACCTAAGCCGCGGAATTTGTTATTTGCCATATGGTTATTATCCTTTATACCTTAATGTTGCCGCAAAAGTAATACTTTTTAGACATATAACCAAAAATGATGCAAGCAAATTATTGTCGACATTGAATTTTATGATTAATTTTGTGAAATTAAATGGATTTTTAGGAAATGACTGAGCAAGAACAGATACTGAAACTGAGAGAAGAACTGCATCAGCACAACTATAATTACTATGTGCTGAATATGCCTACCATCTCGGATAAGGACTTTGATATGATGATGCACCAGTTGCAAGACCTTGAGAAGCTACATCCTGAGATGGCTACCCCCAACAGTCCTACACAGCGTGTGGGAAGCGACCTCAACAATGAGTTCGTTACCGTTCAGCACAAACGTCCCATGCTGAGCCTTGCCAATACCTATAACCGGCAGGAGGTAAGCGAGTTTTATGAACGTGTAAAGGAGGGATTGCAGGGAGCTCCGTTCCAGATTTGCTGCGAGCTGAAGTTTGACGGGCTTAGCATAAGTCTGCATTACGAACACGGGAGTCTGATAAGAGCCGTAACACGAGGTGACGGAACTCAAGGCGACGATGTTACGCAGAACATAAGGACTATACGTTCCATTCCCTTACAACTGCCACCAGGAGCCGGATATCCAGAAGAATTTGAGATTCGTGGTGAGGTGCTGATGCCTTGGACCAGTTTTGAACGACTTAACAAACAGCGTGAAGAAAACGAGGAGCCTCTGTTTGCCAATCCCAGGAATGCCGCATCAGGGACACTTAAGAGCAAAAACTCCAGCGTAGTGGCCGAACGCGGACTTGATGCCTACCTTTATTATTTATTAGGTGAAGGTATTCCTGGAGACGGACATTATCAGAATATGGAGGCTGCAAGCAAATGGGGTTTCCAAGTTAGCAAAGCCATGACTTTAACCAATAGTTTGCAAGAGATATATGACTACATAGACTATTGGGATATTGAACGCAAGAACCTGCCCGTAGCCACTGACGGTATTGTGCTGAAAGTAAACTCGTTGGCACAACAACGTAGCTTAGGTATGACAGCCAAGAGTCCACGATGGGCCATAGCCTATAAGTTTCAGGCAGAGCAGGCAGAGACAATATTGCGGCAAGTTGTATTTCAGGTGGGGCGTACAGGAGCTATCACGCCTGTTGCCAATATGGACCCCATACAATTGTCAGGCACACAAGTTCGCAGGGCCACCTTACACAATGCTGATGTAATGGCACAACTGGATCTTCACGTAGGGGACCATATCTTAGTGGAAAAAGGCGGAGAAATCATTCCCAAAGTTGTTGGCAAAGCCTGCCCCACAGAACCGGGTAGTCCCAAAATCATTTTTATTACCCATTGTCCCGCTTGCGGTTCCAAGTTGATTCGCTACGAGGGAGAGGCTGCCATCTACTGTCCAAACGAAACGGGATGTCCACCACTGATTGTCGGGAAAATAGAACATTTTATTTCCCGGAAAGCCATGAACATATTCTCAATGGGTCCTGAAATTGTGGAAACCTACTTCAAGCAGGGACTTATCCATGATGCAGCCGACCTATATACTCTCAGAGCAGAGCAGCTTTTGAATGCTGATAAAACAAACGAGGTGAGTGTGAACAATATCCTAATGGGCATAAGAGAGAGTAAGAACGCTCCGTTTGAGCGTGTGCTCT
Source organism: Bacteroidaceae bacterium (assembly GCA_017541025.1). Classification (GTDB taxonomy): domain Bacteria; phylum Bacteroidota; class Bacteroidia; order Bacteroidales; family Bacteroidaceae; genus Physcousia. The sequence goes on from JAFXZY010000058.1 coordinate 12,201, forward strand.
TTGCCATAGGAATTCGCTTCGTGGGTGAGAATGCCGCCAAGAGTCTGGCACGCTACTTCGGAAGCATGGAGAAGCTTTCAACTGCTACTTTGGAAGAACTAACGCAAGTTAATGGAATTGGGCTTATTATAGCAGGAAGTGTTATAAAGTATTTTGCTGAAGAAAAAAACAGAATTTTCATAAACAGACTGACAAAATACGGTCTTCAAATGCAGATTTCGCAGGAGCAGCAAGAGGCTAAATCAGACAGATTGAAGGATCAGAGCATTGTTATAAGCGGTGTTTTTGCTCATCATAGCAGGGACGAATACAAGGCTATGATAGAGAAACACGGCGGCAAGAATGTAGGAAGCATAAGCAATAAGACTTCTTTCATCCTTGCCGGTGAGAATATGGGACCCTCCAAGTTAGAGAAAGCACAGAAACTGGGCATTCGGATTATGAACGAAGAGGAGTTTCTACAACTTGTTGGAGAACAGTAATTTTATGATAACAGATTATTCATTCGAGCCAGATACTTGCCAATAATATCAAATTCTATATTTACTACAGTTCCTGGCTTTATGTTATGAAAATTGGTATTCTCGAAGGTATAAGGTATAATGCATACTTGAAAAGTATCTTCCGTAGGACGACAAACGGTCAGACTGACCCCATTTACAGTAACACTGCCTTTATCAACAGTAAAATAGCCGTGTGAAACCATTTCACGGTTACTCTGGTAACGGAAAGTGTACTGGTGGCTTCCCTCCTGATCCTCAACAGCTATGCAGGTAGCAGTCTGGTCAACATGTCCCTGGACAATATGGCCGTCAAGCCGCCCGTTCATCTGCATACTGCGTTCCACATTTACCTCATCGCCCACTTTTAGCAATCCAAGATTGCTGCACTCCAAGGTTTCATGCATCGCAGTTACCATATATGTATCATCCTTAATACTGACAACAGTCAGGCATACTCCGTTATGAGCCACACTCTGGTCAATACTTAATTCTGCTGTAAACGAACAACACAGCGTGAAATGTACATTATCTTGCTCGTGTTCAATCGCAACAACACGCGCCATAGTTTCTACAATTCCAGAGAACATAATATTTTTCTTTTATTTTATTTGATGGCAAAGGTAGGGCAAAAAAAGGTACTTAGCAAGGATGAGTTGGAAAAATATGGCAAAATAAACCTAATTTATGTAAAGAAGTAAAAAAAGGAAGTAGCGAAATGTCTCAGAGTGCATATTTTTATCTATCTTTGCGACTAAATTATATACTTTTATAATACGAAGACATTTCCAAGATGACAAACAAAACATTCAAAATAGCCTATATGCTATTGGGCATTAGTACTTGCGCCTGGGCACAAGAAAGTTGGGGGTTGCAGGATTGCATTGACTATGCCCTGAAGAACAACATTCAGATTCAGAAGAACAGAGTCAGCGAAGAAAAAGGCGAAGTAACCTTATGGAACCGTAAAGGTGTCCTCTTTCCAAGCCTAAGCTTCAGTACCAACCAGAACGTAGGATACAGACCATTTACACAAGTAATGGCTGTAGTACAGGGTGACCAGGTGACAAGCACAAGTAGCAATGTGACTTATCAGGGCAGCTACGGACTGAATGCCAGCGTAACCCTATGGAATGGAGGTATTAACCAAAAAAACATCAAAGAACAGAAACTGCTGAACGAAATTACAAAACTACAGACAGAACAGAGTGAACTGAGCATTCAAGAGCAGATAGCCCAACTGTACGTGCAGATAATGTACACAAAAGAGGCACTGAAGGTAAGTGAAGAACTTTTAAAGACTGCCCAATTACAATATGACCGCGGTATAGAAATGCAAAAGCAGGGACAAATGGCCAAGGCTGATGTGGTACAACTTGAAGCACAGTTAAGCAGTGCTAAATACGACATTGCAAACAATCAGGCCCGGCTGGAAAACTTCAAGCGACAGTTGAAAGCTGTATTGGAGTTGGACATTAATAGTGATTTCGACATTAAGGGAGACATACCAACGGATGAGAAAGTGCTGGCCGTAATCCCCAGCAAGCTGGAGGCTTATAACCAGGCGTTGGCCAGTCGGCCTGAGATAAAAGGTGCTGAACTGGGCATTGAGTCGGCCAACATGCAACTCGACATTGCCAGACGTGCCCACTACCCTACGGTACGTGCCAGCGCCAGTTTGGGAAGTAACCATTCCTCAGGAAGTCAGAACAACTGGGGTACACAGATGAAAAGCAACCTGAACATGAGTGCCGGCGTAACAGTAAGCGTCCCTATCTTTGACAACAGACAGATTGCCACCAACATCAGAAATGCCAAATTAAACCAGGTAAATTCACAACTCGATCTTCAGGACAAGAAAACATCTCTGTCAAACACCATAGAGCAATACTGGATTAATGCCAACAGTAACCAGCAGAGCTATTTGGCTGCCAAAGCACGTGTAAAAAGTCAAGAAGCAAGCTACGAACTGCTGAACGAACAGTTCCTGAACGGACTGAAAAACACAGTAGATGTGTTACAAGGGCGTGACAATGTTATAAATGCAGAACAAAGTATGCTGCAAAGCAAATACACCACTCTGCTGAACATACAACTGCTGAAATTCTACACAGGCGAAAAAATTGACCTATAACAAATAAGAGTAAAAATAACACAGAACATACAAAGATGAGAAGACAAAGATTCATCCAGACAGCATCTGTCCTTGCAGCATCCGTCATGATAATGAGCAGTTGCAAGAAAGCACCAAGTTTCACATACAACGAGGTAGAAGTAGTAAAGCAAGACATAGTAACCAGCGTTACGGCTACGGGTACCATTGAACCTGTTACCAGCGTAGATGTCGGTACACAGGTCAGCGGTATAGTAAGCAAACTATACGTTGACTATAACAGCATCGTTAAGGCAGGTCAGGTAATTGCCGAGTTAGATCGCACCAATCTGATAAGTGACTTGAGCAGCGCTAAGGCCAATCTTACAAGTGCGGAAAGCACACTGGCTTATCAGACAGCCAACTATGAGCGTTTTAAGAACCTTTTTGACAAGGGACTTATCTCTGCTAATGACTTTGAGCAGGCTCGCCTCTCCTATGTTCAGGCTCAACAACAAGTGAACACTCAGCGCAACAACGTAAAGCGTGCAGAAACCAATTTGGGATATGCTACCATTACCAGTCCTATAGACGGCGTGGTATTGAGTAAGGAAGTTGAGGAAGGTCAGACCGTAGCCAGTAGCTTTAACACACCTACCCTCTTCAAGATTGCAAAAGACCTTACCGATATGCGCGTAATCGCCAATGTGGATGAAGCAGACATAGGTGAGGTTAAGGAAGGACAGCGTGTTACTTTCAATGTAGATGCGTTCCCCAACGACATGTTTAGCGGTACTGTTACCCAAGTACGCCAGCAGGCTACGACAGAGAGCAATGTTGTTACTTACGAGGTGGTAATCGGTGCTCCTAATGAGGACTTGAAGTTGAAGCCCGGTTTGACTGCAAACGTTACTATCTACACGATGGAATTGAAGGATGCATTAGCTATTCCAAGCAAGGCCCTTCACTTCAAGCCTAGCGAGGCCATGTTGAACGACGGTGAAACCATTACCGATTGCGAAGCTCCAAAGAAAGTCTGGACAAAAGAAGGGCCTAACATTAAGGCACTGGCTGTAGAAACAGGTATCACCAACGGTATGCTTACAGAAATCAAGAGCGGACTGAAGGAAGGAACCAAGATTATAACGGATGTTGAAACATCTATGCCTGGTATGGACGAGGCCGAAGGACAGCAGCAGAACAGCAATCCTTTCATGCCTCGACCCAGGAACAGGAACAGGAACCAGCAGCAACAACAGAAAAAATAATTTGTCAAATCAACCTTAAGTAAGATGGACGACAAAAGAGTAGTTATAGAACTACAGAATGTCAAGCGCGATTTCATTGTTGGTAGCGAGACAGTTCATGCCTTAAAAGGAGTTTCTTTTAAGATTCATGAAGGTGAGTTCGTAACCATCATGGGAACCTCAGGTTCCGGAAAGAGTACATTACTAAACCAATTGGGTTGTCTGGATACGCCAACAAGTGGAGAATACATCCTAGACGGAACGCCTGTCCGCAAAATGAAAAGAAGCGAAAGAGCCATACTCCGTAACAGAAAGATTGGATTCATCTTCCAGAACTACAACTTGTTAGCCCGTACAACTGCTGTGGAAAATGTAGAACTCCCACTCATGTACAATAGTTCCTACAATGCAAAGATGCGCAAAGAAGCTGCTATCAAGGCACTGCAGGCTGTTGGGCTAGGAGACCGTCTGGAACATAAAAGCAACCAGATGTCCGGTGGACAGATGCAACGTGTAGCAATTGCACGCGCATTGGTTAACAATCCTGCCGTTATCTTAGCTGACGAAGCAACAGGTAACCTTGACACAAGAACCAGCTATGAGATTCTGGTACTATTTCAAGAGTTGCACAAGCAGGGAAGAACCATCATTTTTGTCACTCACAACCCGGAGATTGCACAATACAGCAGTCGCAATATCATACTCAGGGACGGACATATATGCGAAGACGTTATAAATAATAACATAATGAGTGCAGCCGAGGTTTTGGCTACCCTGCCCAAACCAGAAGACTGATAAACACAGAAATACAAGTAGAATATGAATCTGAAGAACCTACTTAAGGTGGCCATTACGGCTATTATGAGCAATAAATGGAGAACCTTCCTCTCTACATTGGGTATCATCATTGGTGTAGCTGCCGTTATTACCATGATGGCTATAGGCCAAGGCTCTAAGGACAGCATACGTGCCGACCTGCAGAAATGGGGAACCAACCTGCTTACCGTAAGGCCGGGCGGTGAGATGCGTGGAGGTGTCAGACTGGATCCCTCTGCTATGCAGACACTGAAACAGGCTGACTATGAAGCCATACGCGACGGGGCAAGCCTTATCACTCATATCAGTCCTGAGGTCACATCCAGCGGACAGGTAATCTATGGAGCCAAGAACACCAACTCTACTATCTACGGAGAAAGTCCAGACTACATGATAATAAAACTATGGGATGTAGAGGATGGACAATGTTTCACGGAAGAAGATGTGCGCAAAAATGCCAAAGTATGCGTGGTTGGAAAGACCGTAGTACAGGAACTCTTTGGCGACAAGAATGCCAACTGTATAGGCAAAGTTGTCAGATTCAAGAGTATCCCCTTCCGCATCATCGGTGTACTGAAAGGTAAGGGTTATAACAACTGGGGTATGGACCAGGACAATGTTATCATTGCTCCTTACACAACTGTTATGAAACGCTTGGCAGCCCAAACACATTTCAACAGTTTTAACTTGAGTGTGATGACCGAGGATCTCAGTAATGATGCCATTGAACAGGTTTCCAAGATACTCCGAATAAACCATAAGATAAAAGAAGGAGGCGATGATGACTTTAACATCCGTAGCCAGCAGGAGATGATGGAGACCATGTCAAGTACTATGCAAACCCTACAGACAGTTCTGGTGGTAGCAGCAGCCTTCTCGCTTCTGGTTGCCGGAATCGGCATTATGAACATTATGCTGGTAAGCGTTACTGAGCGTACCAGAGAAATAGGTTTGCGTATGAGTGTTGGAGCACGCGGAAGAGATATCAGCAGACAGTTCCTGATTGAAAGTGTAATGATAAGCTTAAGCGGAGGTCTCCTCGGCGTAGGGCTTGGGTATATGTTTACATGGATTGCAAAATCGATTGGCTTCCCGGCGACAGTGCCGTTATGGAGCGTATTGGTAAGCTTTGGCGTTTGTGCATGTATCGGTCTGGTATTCGGTCTAATACCTGCCCGTAAGGCTGCACGTCTGGATCCTATAGAAGCATTGCGATATGAATAATCACGATGTATCTTTCTTTTACGTAAAAAGTGATTACCGCTTAGTTAAAGTTGAACTTAGCAAACTGCTTTATGTAGAATGCGAGAAGGACTATATGAGGCTGCACATAGAAGGTCAGCGCCCTCTCATGACACTTATGACAATGAAGACATTGGAGGAACGACTCCCACAACCGCAGTTTATTCGCATACACCGTTCCATCATTGTTCAGGTCAGCAAAATAGAATTTATCAATCAAGGCTCTGTTAACATTGCAGGTAACAACCTGCCTATTGGCAATAGCTATCGCGACCGCTTTTTCTCGTATATAGAAAATTTTATATTGACATAAACAAACAAAAAACATACAAACATGAATAAATTATTATTAGCAATCTTGCTTATGTTGCCCCTACTGACAACAGCAAAGAACCCTGTAAGTGAGAAGTATCTTAAAGGTGGCGTACCCGAAGAGAATGGCGTGATTGTTTTCCGCAAATCGTTTAGCGTTCCTAATATGTCTGGCGAAAAGATATATTCTACCTTATATAATTATATTAACAAATCTGTTATAGAACCTGCCATTCACGAAAAGCGCACGCGTTTACTAAGCGATGGCAAGGAAGATGGTTTAATAGTAGCCAGAGTTGAAGAATACATGACCTTTAGCCATGTATTCCTGAATCTGGACCGTACCCGTTTTATCTATCAGTTACAGGCTAAGATTGAAGATAAGAAAATTAATCTGTCCATCTCGCAGATCAGCTACTATTACAATGAGGATCGCGAGGGTAATGACGGTATTACCTACAAGGCTGAAGAATGGATTTCTGATGCCGAAGCTATCAACAAAAAAGGTACAAAACTATATCCTCGTAGCGGCAAATTCCGTATTAAGACCATCGACCGTGTGGAGGAAATTTTCGAGAATTGCATGAACTCCTTCGAAGAAGGGCGCAAAAACGTTGTTGAAGAATAAATCTGATTATTAGAATGAGTGACGCAAAAGAATTATCACTTGAAGAACAGGTAGAACTTGTACGCCGCAAACGTCAGCGAAATACAGAACATACAAGAATCCGGCAAATCCTGAATACGGTATTTCTTTTATTGGCTGCAATTGGGCTGCTGTTGTATTTCCTGAATGACAACAATCACACTTTGGCATTGGTGGTGATAGGTGTAGGAATGATACTGAAAATTGTGGAATTCTTTATTCGTTTTGTATTATAAAAGAAATGAAGCATAACCTGTTCTTAGCAGTTCTTTTGCTGTGCCTGAGTGTTCAAGCTTTTGCGCAAGATACGCCCAAAAGACTGTCCACACAAAACAGGCGTTCCTTTAACAATAGCCAGTCAGACTTTGACAACATATCTGACCAAGGTGATTATTCGGACCCTGCCGGTAACCGAACTACTTGGGGGCGTGACAGTACCAAACACGCAAAGCAAAAGAAAATTCCGGTAGGTATGTTCCAATGGGTGTTGGAACCGCGTTTAGGCACTATTATTGACGCTGAGAATAATGACACCGTAATACTTAACTTTCAGAACTTCAACAATCCTGACAGCTATACGGGAGAATACAGTTATCTTTCCAATACTGGTACACCAAGATACAATCGTATATACCTGAACAGAATTGATGATTCTGACGAATTCCTGTTTCTCAGACCCCTGAGTTATTTTCGAGGTGAATTAAAGGATTTCCGCTTTACTAACACCCTGAGTCCTTACACCAATCTGGCATATCATTCCGTTGGCACTAAGGCAAATGGAGAAGACCGCGTGAGAGCCTATTTTGCTACAAATATCAATAAGTACGCAGGATTGGGCTTTAAAATTGATTACCTTTACGGTCGCGGATACTATCAGAATTCTGCCACCAGTTCATTCGGAACCACCTTCTTTGGTTACTATCGCGGGGATCGGTATAACATACATGCTTATGCTAATGTAAACCACCTGAAGATGTTTGAAAATGGCGGTCTGGAAGATGACAAATACATCAGAGAGCCTGAGAAGATTGAGCAGAACTTTTCCACTACTGATATTCCTGTAATGTTAGATGATACGTGGAACAGAAACCATGAGAGGAATTTCTATCTGACGCATAAATATAATCTCGGTTTCTACCGCGAGATAGAAGTGCCTGATTCCCTGAAACCCAAGGTTCCGTCACCAAGCGAACTCCTTGCTGATTTACCAGACAGTGTGCAACAGGCTCTAAGAACCGATACCGTGTCACGTAAAAAGATGCTTGATTCACTGGCAACAAAGTGGCAAGCAGAGCAGATTATACCCCAAGAGTTCATCCCCGTTAGCAGTATCATTCATACATTTGATATGCGTGACCTTACTCACACATACATTGCCCAATCCTCCAGCAACAATTATTATACCAATAACTACTACGGAGAATTAAATAACGTATATGATATGACGAAGGCAATGAGTATTCGCAACACCTTCGGTCTGGCTATGCGTGAGGGCTTTAACAAATGGGCGGCATTGGGCATAACCCTTTTTGCCACTCATAAAATAAGGACCTACAAAATGTTGGTGGATAACGAGTATGACATGGAGGTACAGCGCTTTAACGAGAACGATTTCTCTATTGGTGGAGAATTGGCTCGAACAAAGGGCAAACTTCTACATTTTAATGTAAACTCTGAATTTTTCCTGATAGGCCCCAAAGTTGGTGACCTGACGGTTGACGGGCGTACTAACTTGGAGTTCCGTCTTGGCAAGAAAGACAGCCTGCTCTTTGACGTTAAGGCAATGATAAAGAATGAAAAGCCCGATTTCTACTTCCGACATTATCACTCACAGCACGCTTGGTGGGATAACGACGATCTTGCGCGTCAACTTAGAATGCGATTCGAGGGTATTTTGCGTTTGAAGAAATTTGGAACCCGGCTAAAGTTCGGTTTTGAGAATATTACCAACTATACGTATTTCGGTAGGCAGAACACAGTCCTTAACGAAAACAACCCTCTATTGCCATCCAACCTCTCACATGCTGTCACCGTGAAGCAGCATGACGGAAGCATTCAGGTTTTTGGAGGCTCCATCGCTCAGGAAATGAAACTTGGTGTGTTGCATTGGGATAATGAAGTAGCCTTCCAGAAATCCTCTAACGACGATGTCCTGCCATTGCCAGCCGTGAATATATATACAAATATGTATCTGTTTTTCCGTATTGCCAAGCTCCTGACAATACAGCTTGGAGCCGATATGCGCTACTATACCAAATACTACGGATTAGACTATTCACCCAGTGTACAGCAGTATGCTGTGCAGGATGTAAACTTAGAACGTCAGAAGGTAGGAGGCAAGCCTATCGTCAACGTATATCTAAATTCGCATCTTAAGCATTTCCGCTTTTACTTTATGGCAAGACATGTGGCTGGTGGAGCCAATTCCTTCTTTGCACCCTATTATGGAACAAATCCTTTAAATATCTGCTTCGGTCTCAGTTGGAACTTCATTAACTAAACTGCCCCACATAAGGCAACGGCTGAAACCAAAGACAAGGAGTGTTATCAGACAGATAGCAATTCCTGTAACTTCTGCTAAAATAACATACAGAGGGAAAAGAACAGGCAAATCCAACACATCGCCCATCAGACTTCCGTGGTAGGCTTGCAGGCACAATGCCGAAATGACTATGCAAGGAATACTGCCCAAAAGGACAATAATCATTATCAATAAGTTGCTTAAGAACTCAAAAACAAAGAGTTTGCCATAGTTTTTATAGCCAGTTTTCATCCCCGTCTTAAAACACTCAGCGACAGACATCTGGGAATAACTAATCTGCATAATCACTACAGACAAAGGTAAAAGCAGAAGCCATGATAACGTGAGAGCACCGAGCCCCCACCAAATGCTAAAGCCGAACAGTATAGGCAGATACAACAAGAAAGAAGATAATAATATCCAAAGTACATATATCAGAACCTTTACTGCACTATGGTAGGCACACTTCTCTATATCATGTCTCAAAATCCTAAGTGTCACATTAGGAATATATCCCAGCTCTGTCCACTTGCGTAATATAGCATCCAACTGAGCAGCAAAAAGGAAGACAAACGGTATGGGTAGAACACATGTCAGTAGCAAACTGGGCCATATATAGCGTAACAGCAAGCCCAAGTGCTTGAAACCATATGAACAGCCTTTTACCAGACAACTTATATATGAACGTTCTTTCTTAACCTGAAAAAGATTCTCTTCTCTTGTTTCCATAAATTATTTTTCTTATTTGACTGCAAAATTACACTTTTTCTGCGTATCTTTGCATCCGTAATAAGAAAATTTAACAAGCAGATGGCAATATATAAGGAAATAAGATGGGGATTCATAGGTTGTGGCGAGGTAACGGAAAAGAAAAGTGGCCCCGCTTTCAGTCTCATCCCCGGCTCTTCGGTATATGCTGTTATGAGCAGAAGCAAAGAAAAAGCACAGTCTTATGCTTTGCGACACAATATTCCACGCTGGTACACTGACGCACAACAGCTAATTAGCGACCCTAACGTTAATGCAGTATATATTGCCACCCCACCCTCTTCACATGCAACCTACGCTATTATGGCGATGAAGAGCGGCAAGCCTGTCTATGTGGAAAAACCCTTAGCGAGCAGTTATTATGACTGTCAGCGAATAGACCGTATGAGCGAAAAGACACACGTTCCCTGTTTTGTGGCCTACTATCGCAGATACCTACCCTATTTTCTTAAAATAAAAGAGTTGCTGAAGAGTGGAACCATTGGCAATGTCATCAGTGTTCAGATTAGGTTTGCCTGTCCGCCTCGCGATCTTGATTACGACTCCACCTCGCTTCCTTGGCGCGTACAGCGCGATATAGCCGGTGGCGGATACTTCTATGACCTTGCTCCACATCAGATTGACCTCCTGCAGGAACTCTTCGGTCCCATTGTTCATGCAAGTGGTTTTAGCACTAACCGTGGCGGATTGTATGACACAGAAGATAGTGTAAGTGCTGCCTTCCAGTTTGCCGACGGACTAACAGGTAGCGGTTCTTGGTGCTTCGTCTCTCATGAAAGTGCACGTACGGATCGAATAGAACTGATAGGAGACAAAGGACAGATATGCTTCTCCGTCTTCACCTACGAACCCATCGCCCTTCATACAGAGGAAGGAAGACAAGAATTTTCTGTCCCCAATCCGGAACATGTTCAACTTCCCCTCATAAAAAATATTGTAGAGCATCTGCAGAAGGGAGATATTTGTACAGCCGACTGTATCAGCGCAACAGGTGTGAACTGGGTTATGGACCGAATTTTAGGAAAGATATAATTATGGAACCAAGAATCAAACATGTCTTTTTGGATTTCGACGATACCCTCTATGATACGTACGGTAATGCATGTCTGGCTCTTACCGAGTTGTTTGAACATTTCCACCTTGAACAATACTTTCCAACGGAAGAAGCATTTACTGTACCATATTGGCAGACTAACATTCAATTGTGGGAACAATATGCCAAGGGAGAAATTACACGTGATTATCTGATTGTGGAACGTTTCCGACGACCACTTTCTGAAGGCAAAGGCCTCACCCCAACCGTAGAGTATTGTCTGCAACTAAGTGACTATTTCCTGTCACGCTGTGCTATTAAGCCCGGAGTAATAGATGGGGCACATCAGTTACTTGATTATCTGAAAGAGCGTGGATATATCCTCAGCATCTGCAGCAACGGCTTTCATGAAGTGCAGTATAGCAAGTTACGTGCCAGCAATTGTCTGCCCTACTTTCAGTACATTATTCTGTCAGAAGATGTAGGAGCCAACAAACCCAGTCCCCTCTTCTTCCAATATGCTTTCCAACTGACTGGAGCCAAGCCAGAGGAAACCATTATGGTTGGCGATAACTTCACCACTGATATTACAGGTGCACACGAGGCAGGCCTGCGCACTATCTTTTTTAATCATTCCCCAGAAGCATGGACCCCTCCTTCTGGCATTGCAGACTACCAAGTGAGCAGTCTGAAAGAAATTATCGGTATTCTGTAATCGATGTTCATCCTTTTTTGAAACCGCAATAATAATCACTATGACAATTCACAAACAAATTTTCAAATCAACCCTGCTTTTGGTGGTATCGTTAGTACTTATGTCGTTCAAGACCACCGATGAGCGCGCTGCCGAGGCATTGGCTCGTAGAGTTATGGGCAGCAAGGCAAAAGCCGTAGTATTCGAGCAGTACGAATCGCCGACGGATTCCTACGAACTGCTCCAGAAGGGCAAGAAAGTCCTTATCCGCGGAAACAATGCCAACTCTATGGCCGTCGGTTTGAACCGCTACATCCAGCAGTATTGCCTTGCCAATGTCAGTTGGTACGACTACAATCCTGTAGAGCTGCCCAGAACGATGCCAAAGGTGCCTGAGAAGGTGAAGGGCAAGGTGGAGGTTCCTATCCGCTTCTTCCTCAACTATTGTACTTTCGGCTATACCATGCCTTGGTGGAAGTGGCAGCAATGGGAACGTTTCATTGACTGGATGGCACTGAATGGCGTAAATATGCCGCTTGCCATTACTGGCCAGGAAGCCGTTTGGCAAAAAGTTTGGCGCAAGTACGGTATGACCGACGAGCAAATCAGAGCCTACTTTACCGGTCCTGCCCATCTGCCTTGGCAACGTATGATAAATATAGACCGATGGCAGGGACCATTGCCTCAAAGTTGGATTGACGGACAGGCTGAGTTACAGAAACAAATCCTGAAACGTGAGCGCGAACTGAACATGACACCTGTTCTCCCAGCCTTCGCGGGACACATTCCTGCCGATTTGGAACAGACCGTCCCAGGCATCAGAACCTCAAAAGTGAACCGTTGGTGCAACTTCGACGAGAAATATCGCTGTACCTACCTGAATCCCTCCGACCCCGTCTTTGCCCGCATCCAAAAGGACTTCCTGGAAGAGCAAACACGGATGTACGGCACAAACCATATTTATGGTGTTGACCTGTTCAACGAAGTATCGCCCCCATCCTGGGAGCCTGATTCGCTGGCTAAGATTTCAGCTGGAGTATATGAATCACTGTCGAGTGTTGATTCCGAAGCCATTTGGCTGCAGATGGCTTGGCTCTTCATCAGCAATAAGAAAGCCTGGACACCAGAGAGAATAAAAGCCTACCTCACTGCCGTTCCTCAGGGCAAAATGATTATGCTCGACTACGAGTGCGACTATACCGAGATATGGCGACTCACCGAGCATTTCTACGGTCATAATTTCATCTGGTGCTACTTAGGTAACTTCGGAGGCATGACAGAGATTGAGGGCGACTACAAACATAACGCCAAGCTGATTGCCGGCACAAAGGCTGAGGGCGGCAAAGAATTTGTGGGAATCGGTTCCACGTTGGAAGGCTTCGGACTCAACGAACCCGTATATGAGCACATGCTGACTCAGGCTTGGGACACAGGTGTAGGATTCGATGAATATATCGACAATATTGCCGACCGCCATATGGGACGCGTAGATGCCAACTACAGGGCTTTCTGGCACACAATGGTGGATAAGGTTTGTACCACCCACACCAGTACCGGTGCAGCCGGCATCATCAATGCACATCCCAACCTGGAGGGCGAATGGAACTGGACAACAGAGCTCCGTAAGGGCTACGACATCAATAATCTGGAAGAGGCGCTGACTCTCTTAGAGAAGGTAGAGGGTTCATCCAACTATCTGAAGTTCGACCAGGCCAACACACGCCGTCAGTCTATCCGCAATAAGGCTTTGGCCGTAAGAAAACGTTTCTCGGATGCTTTTAAAGTTGGCGACAGAGTCGGCATGGTAGCTGCTTCGCAGGAGTTCCTGGGAATGTGCGACCAGATGGTATCGGAGTTGAAGAAATGCAAAGAGTTCTCGCTCGACGACTGGATTCGCGATGCCCGTGCCTGGGGTAAGACCGAGGAAGAGAAGGATTATTTCGAGATGAACGCCCGCACCATTATCACCGTATGGGGCGACTCTTATCGGCTTACAGACTATGCCAACCGCGACTGGGACGGATTGGTCGAAACCTTCTACAAGGTTCGCTGGAAGATGTTCTTCGATGCAGTTCTGGCAGCCTATGATGCCGGTGAACCTTTTATCAACATGAAAGGTCCGCGCATACCTAAGGGACACACAAAGGAGGAATGTGAACGGGCCCTGAAGTTTGATGCCGACATCTGGGACTTCGAATGTAAATGGGCACATCTGAAGTAAGGAACAAAAGGAACAATAACAATAAAGGGCTGACTCTCATACAAGTTCAGCCCTTTACTTATTCATGCAGATTATTTACTCTTCCCAAATCTGCCAATCGTTATTTTCCCGGGTCATTACTTCTGAGTCGTCCGCATCAACGCCGTCAATAACGGAAACGGCCACTATCTGTACGCATTCAGCCTCCAGAATCTCAATGCTTGGCTTAATATATTCTTTCATATTTTTTAGCCCCTCCCATCCTCCCCACAAGGGGGAGGTGACAAATGGGGGTATGGGTCATTGGTTACTTTAATGTTTTTTTACCATTCACAATATTTACGCCCTTCTGCATCTTACTCAAGCGCTGACCGGCGAGATTGAAGATAACGACGTTAGAATCCTTAAGGTCATTAAGGCCCTTAATACCTGTTGCCTCTTCTTCGAAGAAATAAACCTTAATACCAGAAACAGGAACATTCAGGTAAGCACGGAAGGCTCCTATGGTTGGCTTAGCCTCTCCAACATGGTAGAAACCTATAACGTTATTCTGGTTCTGGAGTACGTACGAACCCTCTGCAGCAGGAGTTGCCTGATATACTCCACGAAGAATGCCATTACCAAGCTTGCCCTCACTGGTTACAGCAACATCTGTAGCTGTCAGAACCAGCATGCCATTGCCACTTACCAATACAGGCTTGTTGGCACTAATGCTGGTAACACTCTCCAACTTAACGGTTGTACCCTCGACTGAAGTGGCCTTATATGCTGTGAACTCAGCAGGAACAGCAGCCTCGAAGGGAAGAATCAGTGTCCTGTACGTGTTTACCTGAGTCTGATAAGAAGCCTGAGTAGCTGTGAATTTATAGGGTGTACCAAAGTTTGCCCCATCCGTCAGGTAAAGGTTTTCGCATACCCCGTTGTTGATGATATTCGTACCGGTAATACCAGACTCTGGCGAAACGACAACCAACAGATTAGAACCATCGGGCATACTGCCTGTCAGTGCTTCTGGCTCGAAGACATAACCGGACAGGTCAACAGATGTTACCTTGTTTCTTAATGCCTCAGAAATGATGCTCTCAACGTCGGCAGGATAAACGACGCCTAACATCTTCATGCGGAAATCGGCAATCTCCTTGGCTGTCATACCAACCTCATTGTGGCAGTAGGTATAGAACTTGTCTGTCAGGGTTTCTCCTTCAAGTGTTTTAATGTAATCCAGAATACCGTCTATATTCTCCTTATAGCGGAGAGTCTCGTAGTAAGAGAAGCTTGTCAACTCATAGTCCCTGTACAAATCGCTCTCACTTACACCCAGCAAGCCTTCCAGAATAACGCCCAGCGTACCGGTACGGTCAGCACCGATGTGGCAATGGAAGTAAACGGGCTTATCGTTCTTTACGCAATCGAAGATAAAATCCAGATTTTGCTTATAGAGGTCCTTACGGTTCTGCATACCACTCTCGTAGTAATCCTCGTTGGTAATGCGCTTATAGATAACGTCATCGCCAAGAGGAGACTTGGTGATGTAAGCTGCCTCATAGTCAATACGGAGGTCAAGCTCAGCCTTCATACCAACGGCACGGAGGGCAGCAATGCCCTCAGGCGTGATGTTGTACTCACCGTTCCATTCTGCACCACGATAGATAAGACCATACTTAATGGGCTTGCCGCTGGCAGTCTGCCAACCACCCAGGTCACGCATGTTGCCAGTTCCTTCAGCATAGATTTGACGAAGCTGACCTGTGGTAGTGAAGCTGGAATTGATAATCTCCGTAGGGTTACCGTCAACCGTTTCCAATACCTTATAATAATAGGTCTGGTTGGGTAGCAAGTTATATATCTCGTAGTGGGTCTCGTCCTTTACTTCTGCAGTGAAGGCATCAGAGAAGTCCTCGTTAAGGCTCCATACCACTTGGTGAGTTGTAGAAGAAGTCTGGTTCCAGAAGATTGTAGCAGGCTCAGGAATGTCGCGGCGTACAGGAGGAGCAATATTGTACTCCTTAATCTTAGTGTCCTCCTTACCTTCATAAGTAACATTGGCCAGATACTCTCTTACACGGATATTCTCGATATTGAAGTCTTGCTCGAACATACCGCTCTGTACAGGATGGAAGCGCCACCAGGCTCGGTCATTGTCATCGGTATAGTCCTTGACATACACATAGCCACTGGACTGACCATAAAGACCGCTTGCTTCCTCTCCATTCTGACATTGCATTGTGTAAACGCCGCCTTTAAGCCAGGTTATTATCTGCTCATATTCCGGTTCGGAGTTGGACAGAAGCCAGCCTTCTTCGTCAATAGTGCCGAAGTACAGCTTACCCTCATCGGCAGATTGAATATACCAGTTGCTGCCCTTATGGGTGAGTTTGAAGCAGAAGCGGGCATCCGATTCGTCAAATGTCTTTACAGAGAGATAACCATCGGAACCGGTGCGGACGTACTTGTTGCTATACAAGTTCTCTATGTAGTAATAGCCCTCGTTCAGGGGATTGATTGTAAGACCGTCAACAGCGATAATCATCTGCAGAAGTGCATCGTTACGCTGCTGGACTGTAGCATTCTCATCAAGGGCACTTGCCGCAGCCAAAGCTTCCTTGACAGCATTCACGCTTGTTGCAGTATAGCAACCGGGAGCCGTGCCCACTTCCTCATCAGAAGGCAGTTTGGCACTATAAGACTGAATGGCATTCTGCAAGTCTTCATGACTCATATCCTGTACCAGGTCTGGTACGATGTTATAGCAGTTCCAATGGTAATCGGTCTTGTAATCAAGATAAAGAGAAGGATAGATATGGATGGTAGAAGCAAAGTCGTTGTCGAAGGTATAGATATCGGGAACTTCAGGCTTCGTATCGCAAATCATATATACCTCGTATGCACCGGATGCACGCCAGAAAGCCCATTTTCCCCATTCCTTGGTGTCAGCCTGACTACCCACAGTAATCTTTTCCAACTTAGAGTTATATCCCATGGCGTATGTGCCTGTTGTTGTCAGGGTGTTGGGTAAAGAGATCTCGGTAATCTGAGTCTTATAAATAGCTTCCTCACCGATGGAAACAAGACCTTCGGGCAAAGTTATAGAGGTGATGGGAGCATACCGGAAGGCATAGTTACCGATACCTGTTACACTATAGGTCTTTCCCTCGTATGTAACCTGTGTCGGAACAACGAAGTCACCTGAATAGGTGCTTGGATTGCTGGAGCCCGGCTTGCTTTCGGTGGGATAGGTAATACTTACCTTGTCCTCCGCAGTCATCTTATACTTGATGCCGTCAACGGTGAAGTCTTTCAGTTCCAGTCCGCTGCCCATATCAGGCATAATGGTGTATTTGCCGCCCCAGTACGGATCGTTTGCATACTCCTCAAAAACATCAGGATAGACGTGTATTCTGGAAGCATAGCCATGATCGAAGGTGTACTTATCGGGAACCGTTGGCTTAGCGTGGCAATCCATGTAGATATCATACTCGGGAGATTCGCGATAAAGAATCCATTCGCCCCAAGCCTCGCTGGCACAATCTCCGCTAAAAGTAACTTTCGTCAGATTGTCGTTATAGGCCATAGCATATTGTCCGAACTTCGTTGCAGTACCGGGAACGGTCAATACGGAAATCTTTGTGTTGTAAATAGCTTTCTCACCAATGGAAACAAGGCCCTCGGGTAGAGTCAGAGAGGTAATGGCAGCACTTCGGAAGGCATATTTGCCAATGGCAGTTACATTATAGGTAATGCCTTCGTTGGAAACCTGAGCAGGGATAATGACATCACCCGTGTAAGGACTGCAGTTGTCGCTGTCGTTTGGTTTACTCTCGTTAGGATACGTGACAGTAGCAGTCTTTGTTTCGTCATCAAGGTCATACTTGATGCCATCTACGGTCACACTCGTTTGGGCAGATGATACTATCGAGACCATCGCCACGGAAAAGAAAGTGAGTAGTTTTTTCATGAACTCAAATAGTTTTTGTTATTTATAAATTTGTGTGTTGTTATTATCTGTTTCTTATAAGACAAAATTTTGACCTGAAAAAAATCCCATATCCTCATTTTTTTTGATGAATATGGGAAATTTGTTCTTTCACAGGATAAAACTGACAGAAAACGGCCTTACCCCCCCACCCCATTCATTTACAATTGAAAATTATATTAATCTCCTATGCGGCAAGCCGCAAGAAATCTTACAGATCTTTCAGATAAGTCCCCGCGCTGGAAGAAAAATGTTCTTAAGCGCACAGCTGTACGCCCTTTGTTTGGCTCTCTCTGCCACATTTAAATTAGAGATGGAATAGGATCTGATAGATCTCTCGCCGATAGGCGTAGGAAATTTTATATAATTCTCAATGGGAACGGGAACGATAACTAATGGTCAATGGTTCAAGATTGACGATGGCTGAGGGATTAGAGATTAGGACCATTGAGCATTGAACATTCTTTCTTTGTCAAGTATGTAATAAAAAAGGCACGTATTTGGCACAAGTTTTGGATTGTATCTGGAAAATAATTACTTTTGCAACGGCTAATGAAAAGAAATCTATGAAGAATTTGAATATTCCCTTGATTGGGACATTGCTTTTAATATCACTGGTCGTATGTCCTATACTTTATGTTTATGTTGGTCCGGCATTGGATGACATACAATTGACGGCATTGAATACGTTGATTGCTATTTCTGCATGCAGTTCTCTTTTGTGTTTTATTATTGGCGACCTGACTCGGAATAACAGTCAAGTTGACAAAATCTGGAGTATTTTACCCTTTATTTACTGTTGGATTATTGCCATCCATGGTGGAATGCATCCTCGCCTTGTGATTATGGCTGTACTGGCAACCCTATGGGGCTTTCGCCTTACATTCAACTTTGCCCGTAAGGGGGCTTATCGACTTAAATTCTGGAAAGGTGAAGAGGATTATCGTTGGAAATTGCTGCGAGAAACTCCTTTCCTAAAGAACCGCCTGATATGGATGTTTTTTAATCTTATTTTTATTTCATCGTATCAGAATGTTCTCTTGCTTTTTATTACGTTTCCTGCTTTGGTAAGCATGAATTCCACGGTACCATTCGGCTTCATTGATGTTTTGGCTACAGTTCTTATGCTCGGATTTATTATCTATGAAACTGTAGCTGATGAACAGCAATGGGCCTTCCAGTCCAAAAAGTGGACGATGATAAAGGAGGGGAGAAAGTTGGAGGAACTTCCAGATCCCTATAACAAAGGTTTTAATACATTGGGGCTTTGGAGTATTAGCCGTCACCCCAATTATATGGCTGAGCAGTCCATTTGGGTTAGCTTTTACATTTTCTCCATTGGTGCTGGGGTGGGCATTGTTAATTGGAGTATGATCGGTGCTTTGTTGCTGATTGTCCTTTTCATGGGCAGTACAAATCTTGTAGAGGGTATCTGCAATGAAAAATATCCTCAGTACAGGGATTATTGCAAAAGAGTTAACAAATTTATTCCGTACAGCCTTACCTCTTGATCTTGGATTGCTGTTTGTCGTATTTCTCCCAGAGTTTCTTCTTTACCGTTAGCTCTTTCTGCCTTGCAGTACTCTCGCGAGCGGCTTTCTCTGCAGCTGCTTCTTCCTCTGGAGAGGCGTAAGCATGATGGAAGCCTTGCTGCTTGTTCCATTCGCCTCGGGTAAAGTCGGGGAAGGCGACGGCTGCACAACCATTGTCCATGCTTATGGAACCCAGTTCTGCCAAAGCGCACCATTCTGCCAAGTCATAGACATCGATATCAAGAGGCAGACCATTCTGCAAGCAATATACGAGACGGGCATCCATTGTGTAATCCATTCCGCCATGACCGAACTCACGACCCAGTTCGCCAAACTTCTTCAGGATGGGATGGTAGTATTGCTTCATCAGAGCATCGTATTCAGCCTTCGGAAGGAAGTTGTGCCCTGATATCTTGCCTGCCATTTCAGCAAGCCCCATATCGCTGGCGCTCTTTTTGCTGATAAAAATCTTAGGATCGGGATATTTTGTGCAGAAGCCCGTCATACCCGTCAGCTTGTACATACGATTATAGGGCTGAGGGCTCATCACATTGTGCTGAATCTCCATCACCTTACCTTTCTCTGTTCGCATGAGCGTGGTGGTGTGGTCGCCATTACGGAAAAAGTCGCACTCCTTGCCGGTCACTTCCTTATAACCTTCACGTCCGCAGAAGGGCTCGGTATCCATAGCAATGAGCGTCTTGATGCGATCACCCCGATGGATATTCAGCGCCTGAGCGATGGGGCCAAGTCCGTGTGTGGCATAGACGTCGCCACGGTTCTCCTTATTGTATTTCAGACGCCAATGCAGGTTCTCCGGATCTGAGCCGTCAGGATTATGCCAGTATCCCGTCCAGATGTTTGCCTCGTTCAGTGTATGGATGTAAGCACCCTCGGCACGTATAATCTCGCCAAAGAGTCCCTGCTGTGCCATGTTTAGGGCGCACATCTCGTAATAGTCGTAGCAACAGTTTTCCAGCATCATACAATGCACGCGGTTCTTCTCGCTCAGGTCTATAAGTTCCCAACATTGTTCCAGGTTCATGGCGCTGGGCACCTCGATGGCTGTATGCTTGCCGTTTTCCATAGCGCATTTGGCGATGGGGAAATGATGGTCCCAGTCTGTAGCGACATATATCAGATCGATATCATTGCGCTTGCACATATCAACGTACCCTGTTTCTCCGCTGTATATCTCAGCAGGGGGCAGACCCACTTCTCGCAGGTATTTCTGTGCATCTCTGGCACGAGACTCCTCATAATCGCAGAGCGCGACTATCTGCACACCGGGTATGTGGCAGTACCTCTTCACCGCCCAGGGGCCGCGGCTACCAAGTCCGGCAAACCCTACCCTAACGGTCTCCAACTTTGGTGAGGTCAGTCCCAGAGCCGACTGCTGTCCGGCAGGACGAGCTGGTGTTTCCGAAACGATAGTTCCTTTGTCCCAATGCCATTTTGTGCTGGGGCTTGTGCTTTGAGCAAAGACAACCTTGCCGGCAGTGAAAGCCAGCAAAAAAGAGAATAACGCGATGATGGTTCTTTTCATAATCTACTTCTATTATTAAGGTTCACGGCACAAAAATAGACAATTTCTGTTAAATTCATTGCAAAACAAACTTTTTTTATTGCTTTCTGCTTATAAAATTAAGAATATACTTTCGTTTACCGGCTTCAACTTAGCCTCAGGAGCAGGCGAAACTTTGCCTTAGCTGCTGACAATGAAAGAAGCTGCCCAATGGACAGCTTCTTTCAATATCATTAAAAAATCAGTTACTTCAGTACCTTTCGGCCTCCGATGATATACAGACCGTTGGGCAGTGAGCGTAAACCTGTACTACTGTCAACACCCTGCAGTACCATACGGCCGTTCAAGTCGAAGACATTTACAATCTGCGGTTCAGTCTTCAGGGCATTTACAACATCCTCGTCGTCTTCACCGGCATTTACATAGTTGCCATCGACTAAGATAACGACTTTACTTTCAGGACTGAGGGTTGGAACTTCGTCCTTGCCCAATGTCTGGAACCATACGGGTTTCTCTGTCTCTCCACGGTTCAGACCGTATGTGGCAACACCTGTTGCAGCCTCTTCGACAGTAACATAAGTAGTATTCTCCTTGACAACGGCCTCCTCGTGCTTGTAACCGATAATATCTGTGAGAGAAGGACTTTCGATAACCCAAATGTTGGAAGTATATTTACCTACTCCATTGTGGAGCCATCCTACAAGAATACCATGTCCGTCACCGTTGCCATACGTTACATTGCGGGCATCAAGCATGATATCACTGATAACAACATAATTGTCGTCTCCGTCCGTAGCACCTGCAACAAGACCTGCACTCCATCCGCTCAACAAATTACCGGCAAACATACAGTTCTTAACGGTTGAGTTATTCTTGATTTTACCAATCAGACCACCGCAGTCGCCCTTACCGTTCTCTACGGTAGCATTACTGTAGCAGCGTGTCATGGTTCCCTGGAAGGTACCGCAGATAGAGCCTGTATGCTCGGCATTGTCGCTGCCGCCTACACTTCCACCCTGAACGTTAACACCGTCGATGGTTCCTCCCTGAATGGTACCGAAAATCATCATGTTGGCATTGGTAATGGGATACAGGTTACCCTTGAAGGTACCGGCATAAGGTGTAGCTATGGTACCGATGGGTGAGTACTGACTATCGGCAAGGTCGATAGGAGCCACAATTTCAGCATTGAGCTGTGTATTGCCTAAGCTGTTAACATTATTTGCAAACCAAACCATATCACTGGCTGTTGCCAACTGATAGAAGCCACCCTTGAGGGCAGGAGCACCCTGGAAATAACGCTGGTAGAAGGCAGTGTTCTTAATTGCATCCATAGCCTTAGCCTCTGCAATACTGAATGTTCCCTGTTCCCAACCAGATACAATATCATCCACAACATTCTGCATCTCGACAACTTCTTCCTGAGGAGACTCAGGATCGTTATAGCATGCATCCAACATAGCAAGAGCATTATCCATCAACTCGATGTATGCCTCCTTGCAACTGTCGATACGGTGGAAAACATCGGTGAACTGACCACAGATGTCAAGCAGCGCTTCTGCGTTCTTACCCTCTGTTGCAGCAATCAGATTCTGCAACTCGCCGCGGAGTTCTGCAGAGAAGTTGGGCATAGACTTGTAATGAGGTAATGTCTCGTCATCTGAATTTGGTATATCTGAAATACCGATGTATTCGATTAGTGTATTGGCACGATCGATATAGGATTCCATTCCATCACCCATCAAATCAGTAGCTTCTTCTGTAGTACCCAAATAAAACAGACGGAAATTACCGAATCCAATCCAGTCGTTAGCCAGACCGGTACCGGGGATACGCAAACCTACGGTAAGGGTACCGTCTGTTACGTTTGTCAGCACGCGGTTCTCATAGCGACCAGCCTTGAAAGCGTATGCACAGGTAACAGGACCATGAGGAACATAGTGGTAAGCATCGTCGATAAACAACGAATCGTCAACATTGCCGTTTGCGTCGGGAGTGAGCAGACAGTTCACACCGTCTATGGCATTATCTCCGCTTACCATATCCTCGGTCAGAGCCTGGATGTAATTCTCGTCGTTGTTAGCATAAAGATATGCAATGTAATTGTCGTTAGCGTTGAAGCTGTTAGATGCAGGACGAGTAGCAGCATTGACACGCAGCTCGTAAACACCGTTCTTCAAGCCAGTCAGAGTCTGGTGAACATCAGCCTTGGCATTCCAAACCTCACCTGCTGTCATTACACCTTCCACGGTACCTGTTGTAAGAGTTGAACCATCCTTCCAAGTTGTCCAGCCATCGAAGTTAGGCTTAGCAGAAAGATCGGCATTAACCACCAGGTTGGTAATCTCCGTACCCTTCTGATAGTTCGACTTGATGGCAGCCTCTAAAAGTCCATTCATGAATGTAACCTCGGCAACAATCTGTTCGCCTGTGAGGCTCTTGTTTTCAATGATATAGCCAGCTGAACCATTGGGGAATTCCTCACAAGGCTCCACGTCTTCCTCGATATAAGAAAGGAGCGTTTCGTATGTAGAGCCAAAGAACTCGTCGCTGTGCTCGTTCACATAGGTTACGATTTCTTCCAGACGGTCTGTATATTGCTTGTACGAAGCTGCACTGGTTTCAACGGCAGCACGTGCCTCCATCATAGCATTATATACATCAGCATCGAATTCCTCTAATGCTGCAAAAGCGTCCAACGATGCTTCGTATGCCTCAATGTCACCCTTAAAGGCAACTACGTTTTCGGCATATTCCTTTCCTACAGCAACGACGTTCTTACGGAACTCAGCCATATCGTTGGTGTATTGTCCCTCGGAAATCATGTACACCACTCCGTGGGTGGGATCAAGTGTGGGAGAATCGTCAACGTCGAGTGTCTGGAACCAGACAGGTGAGGTGATGTTACCCTTATTCAAGCCAAATGTAGCGACACCTGTAGCTGCATCTGAATCCGAAATCTTATGAGTATTAGCAAGAACAACAGCTTCCTCGTGCTTATAGCCTACAATGTCTGTAAGAGAGGGACCTTCTATAACCCAGATATTAGAAGTCTTCTGGCCTACTCCATCATGGAACCAGCCAACCAACAGACCGTGACCGTCACCATTCTCGTAAGTTACGTTACGTGCATCAAGCAGAATATCACTGATGGTAACATCTGTATCGTTGCCGTCGGTAGAACCTGAAACAAGTCCTGCACTCCATCCACAAGTAAGGTTACCGGCAAAACCACAGTTGCTGATAACAGCAGGACTGCCAATCTTACCAATCAGACCACCGCAGTCTCCCTTTCCGTTTTCAACGCTGGCAGTACTGAAACTGCGGGTCAGCGTACCAGAACGGAAATGACCTATCACTGATCCTGTATGAGCTGCATTTTCGTGACCGCCTACAACACCGCCTACGACATTGATGCCATCAATGACGGCACCGTCAACGGTACCGAAAATCATCATGTTGGCATTAGAGATAGCATACATACCGCCGTTAAAGGTACCTGTGTATGGCAGAGAAGTGGTACCGATGGGAGCATAAACAGCACCATCCAAATCAATAGGAGCAGTCAGACGTCCGTTGATATCGGTATGTCCGGCCTTAACCATATATGTAAACCAGCAAAGCTCTGCAGCATTACTTAACTCATAGAAACCGTCTTCCGTTGCAGTCAGATAATTCTCGTTAACCGCGTGGCAATAGGTACATACGCCATCCTGGAAGTCGTGCTGGTCCTGTTCTGTAGCACCCTCGGTATTGCTGTAGGAAACCTCCTCGTAAGGAGAGCCGTCGCAATGAGAACGACCTATACGGAAGACCTTAGCATGAGAAGGGTTAGGAACGGGAACTGGGTCAGTACCCAGATTCTGGAACCATGCAGTTTCTGTATTGCCTATATTCAAGGCAAAACAGGCTGCTCCACTTTCCAGTTCTTCTGCTGTTATCTGCTTGCCGTTAGCATCCACAACGTCCAGCTGGTTCAGATAGTAGCAATTGTTCAGGGTTGAATTGCCCGGGTTACGGACAAACGTCAGGTTACCCCATTGGCCGTTATCGCTACCTGCAATCTCGAACTCGCAGATAACAAGCACGTTGTTCAGTGTGGCCTTGCCGTCTGCCCAACCAATAACACCAGCACACTGGGAAGTGGCCATACCTTCGCTCTTCAGAGAGCCGCCGATAGTACAATTGTTAATGGTAACATTTGAACTGCTGGTAACGCTACCTATAAGACCGGCATGAGAACCGTCACCTACTGTTGTAGTGTTAATTGCCACGTCGGTAACCACATTCTCGATGGTTCCGTTTCCAGCACTCTGACCTACCAAAGTAGCACAATGTTTGCCAATAGCATGCAAGCTACCTTTAACAACAAGGTTCTTGATGGTACCTGCACCTAACTTGCGAAACAAAGATACGTACTCGTTCTCGTTGTTTTCATACCCGATGGTAACAGTATGGAACTGACCATCAAATACGCCCTTGTACGAGATGTCGCTCGAGGAAATAGAGAACTCGGGGTAAACACTCATGTCGATGTCTGCCGTCAGGACTGCATCAACCTGACCGTCGTTCTCAAGCACAATCTGGGCAAATTCGAGCATGTCTTCTGGTGAGCCCAACTGGTACACACCATCTACAACACCCACTTCTGCCCTTGACGTTAGGCCTAAGCATAAAGCAAAAGCCGCTACACAAAGTTTTGAGTAGAAATGTTTCATTGTAAAAGTTAAACTGTTTAATTGGTTAATAAATATAATAATGTTTTATGGATAATGTCTTGCAAAGTTATAACTTTTTTTATGATAAATGCAAAAAATCAGGGAAATATCTGGCAATTAATTTCCATCAGGCTTTTCCGTATATCCAAATGGGGTTAACGGCCAGTAGAACTGTTGCCAATCGTCTGGCTTTGACGGATTGAATCCTGGCCATTCGTCACGCAAATAGTTTATCAGGGCTATATTCAGTCGTTTCATACCCTCCACAACAAGCTTGCTTATCTCGAATGCACCGAAAGCATTGGCATGGGTGTTGTCTTTCAGCTCCACATCCTGCCCTGGGAAAGTACCCTGAGGATAGTGTACCAGCAGATGTTTACTACCCTCCTCTCCCATTGCATTAAAGAGCGTTGTTGTTGCTACCGTCAAATCAATGAGCGGCACGTTTTCACGCTCTGCAATGGTTCGTATGGCGGCCGGATAGTCACCATGGGTAGGTTGAGCCATACCGTCTTGAAAGTTTCGGCGTTCTGTAGGTGTTACAAGTATGATTCGGGCACCCAATGGTCGCAGTTCATCAATAAAAGTTTTCAGGTTCATGGAAAAATTATACCAGGCTCCACTGCCGGAATGACGGTCTTTCTCGTCGTTGTGACCAAACTCAACAAGAACATAATCACCCTTTTTCTGTTCTTTCTTTATCTTCTCTAACCTGTTCTGCTGA
This sequence comes from Bacteroidaceae bacterium, assembly GCA_017541025.1. Taxonomy (GTDB): domain Bacteria; phylum Bacteroidota; class Bacteroidia; order Bacteroidales; family Bacteroidaceae; genus Physcousia. Next base: position 38,744 of record JAFXZY010000058.1, read on the forward strand.
ATAAAAGATGTGGTACGAAGTCCACTCATGGCAATATTCTCTACAGACACGAACTCATTAAACCAGAATGGTAGCATTTGTCCCCAACTGGCGTATGGTTCAATATCCTGATCGGTTACGGTACTGTTGCCACAAAGCCATATTTTACATTTTGGCATGTTTGGTTCGACACGGATGCGAGTTACAGCCGGAGCCTCTCCATTAAACTCCAAGGTGAGCCTGTCGTCCCAGTTCATTGTGCCAACTTCCCGTTTATGTAAGCTAACAGTCTTTCTACCGTCAATGTAGGGCGTATGCACATTCACGTTGAACGTTATATCACGCAGTTCTCCTTTACGAGTAACCATTCTGTCCACAACCATACGTCTCATTTCACTACGTAAAGCCGTTACACCTGCATATTGCCTGCTACCCAGTGTTACAGTAACCTTGTAATCACCTTCCGGTACACGCATGGAGAAAAACATGGGTGCCGTCTGTTTTTTAGAGAGTGCAGCCGATCCGCAATCATAACCGTACCCAAGGCTATCGTTATATGCTGGCTGAGGACGTGTCATATCGAAGTCGTAAAGAGGAGTAACAATACCCGACACAAAAGCTGTTGCAATAAGAATAATGTTATTTATCATGATATACAATATTTATAATGATGAATTCATAATCACAGACTGAGCAACTTTACAAGAAGCTGGGGGAAAGCATAATTTAACAGATCCGATTCCCTGACCCATATTCCTGAAAGAGTACATTTTTCTTTATTCAATTCTAACTTATAGAAATTGACAATTAGGCGCTGATGGGTTAGCTGATGGACAAAGCCTCTTTGTAGCAAAGTCCACTTACCGGCAGGGAAACGTTGCTGCAAGGAAGCCATAGGAAGTTCTTCTGATGATTCGATTAAAGGGAATTCATAAAGACCTTTCCATATATCGTTTCCTTCCCTTTTCCTGATTAAAACTTCCCCTTTATCGTTTAACATATAAATATATGAAAACCAACGGTTTTTCTGTTTCATCTTCTTAGCCCTAACAGGTAACTGCTGGACGCATTTATTTGCAAATGCAAGACACGTATCGGAGAGAGGGCAGATTGAACATTCGGTCCCCGTAGGTTTACAAACGACAGCACCAAAGTCCATAATAGCCTGATTATAAAGAGAGGGACATTTCTTGTCTAACATCTCATCGGCTAAATCCCTGAACACTTTTTTTCCTTCCGTAGAGTCTATAGGTGTTTCTACATAGAAGTATCTTGACAAAACACGGAAAACATTTCCATCCACAACAGCGTAAGGCAGACCAAACGCAAAGCTGGCTATGGCAGCTGCTGTATAAGGGCCGACACCTGGCAGGGAGAGGATGGATTTATAATCGGATGGGAAGGAACCAAGGGCTGCAATCTGCTTGGCTGCCTTATGCAGATTCCTTGCCCTGCTGTAATATCCAAGACCTTGCCAAAGAAGCATGACTTGCTCTTCTGAAGCATCGGACAAATCCTGAACAGTAGGAAAAGCCGAGACAAAACGCTCATAGTATGCACGTCCCTGTTCAACCCTGGTCTGTTGAAGAATAATCTCAGATAGCCATATATAATATGGATTGACAGTCTCGCGCCAAGGCAAAACTCTTTTATGACATTTGTACCACAGTTCTATTTTTGCTGCAAAATCAGCCATTTCCTGCTTTTTTATCTGTTTTTGGATTACAAAATTACACAAAAAACGGGGAGAAACAAGCGTCAGCATTGTTTTTGTGATAAAAAATCAAGGAAATACTTTCAGCTTTGAGATAAAAATTGTACTTTTGCAGACCAAAAAGGAAGAAATAATAGTACTAACCCATAAATAACAAACAATTATGCCAAACGGAAAGAAGCATAAGAGACACAAAATGTCTACTCACAAGCGTAAGAAGAGACTGAGAAAGAATAGACATAAGAGCAAGTAAAAGTACTTCTCAGAAGACATGGCTCGGTGACAGACTTCAACATGTCACCGAGTCTTTTTTAAAATTTGTATTTAACAAAACAAGAAAGACAAGAATGACGAGCGAACTTTTCATAGACGTCCAGCCAAAAAAAATTGCCATTGCTCTTACTGAAGACAAGAAACTTGTAGAATATCAGGAAGAAGAGCAATCTGCCTCTTTCTCGGTAGGCAATATCTATTTGGCTAAAGTCAGAAAATTAATGCCTGGTCTGAACGCCTGTTTTGTTAACGTAGGACATGAACGAGATGCTTTTTTGCATTATCTGGATCTAGGCTCACAATTTAACTCATATGCCAAATACCTGAAACAGGTTCTAAACGACAAGAAGAACCTCTACCCTTTTGAGAAAGCAACATTCCAAAATGAGCTGGAGAAAACCGGCAGTGTACAGAATGTACTCCAACAGGGACAGGAAATACTGGTACAGATAGTAAAGGAACCCATCAGCACTAAAGGGCCACGCCTGACTTGTGAAATATCCTTCCCCGGACGCTACCTGGTTCTCATACCTTTTGACGACAAGATCTCCATCTCCACCAAGATAAAGAGTGCTGAGGAGCGGTCGAGACTTAAACAGATTATACAGAGCATAAAGCCACACAACTGTGGCGTGATAGTACGAACAGTAGCAGAAGGAAAACGCGTTGCAGAGATTGACACCGAACTGAAGGTGCTGACAAAACGCTGGGAAGACAGCTTAAGACAAGCGCAGAAGGCCAAAACGCAGCCAACACTTGTTTACGAAGAGACAAGCCGTACCGTGGGCATGCTGAGAGACCTCTTTAACCCAAGCTACGAAAACATCTACGTTAACAAAGAGGAAGTTTTCAACGAGGTTAAGGATTATGTGTCTCTGATTGCCCCAGACAGACTAAGCGTTGTTAAGTTATACAAGGGGAATCTTCCAATCTTTGACAACTTTGACATTACAAGGCAGATTAAGTCGGGATTTGGACGCACTGTTTCGTATAAGCATGGAGCTTACCTGATAATTGAACATACAGAGGCGCTGCATGTGGTTGATGTAAACAGCGGCAACCGAGCCAAAAGCACTAACGGACAAGAAGCCAATGCGCTGGAAGTTAACTTAGGTGCAGCAGATGAATTGGCCCGACAGTTAAGACTGAGAGATATGGGCGGCATTATAGTAGTTGACTTCATTGACATGAAATTAGCAGAAGACCGCCAGAAGCTATACGAGCACATGTGCGAAAACATGAAACGCGACCGTGCCCGCCACAACATTCTGCCCCTTTCTAAGTTCGGTTTGATGCAAATTACCCGCCAACGTGTAAGACCCGTAATGGATGTGCAGGTAGAGGAATCCTGTCCCACCTGCCATGGAAGCGGAAAAATAAAGAGCAGCTTCCTTTTTGAAAGCGTATTGGAAGGAAAAATCAAACTGCTGAACAAGAAGTTGGGCATAAAGCGTTTTAATCTCTATGTTCATCCCTACGTATATGCATTCCTTTGCCGAGGGATTTTCTCCCTTAAACGTAAATGGCAATGGAAATACGGCCTTGGTGTAAAGGTAATACCAAGCCAAAAACTGGCGTTCCTGGAATATCAGTTCATGGATGCAGACGGACAGGAAATTGACATGAAGGAGGAGGTGGAAATACGTTAAACTCCACCAACCACACTAAATAAAGAAGGCTGTAAGCTCAATGTCATACAGCCTTCCTTATTTATAATTTTACCGATTATTACTCTGGAACAATCTGCAAGCTAAGTTCATCTAACTGTGCTTGTTCCAAGAAACCGGGAGCATCCAACATCACATCACGACCACTATTGTTCTTAGGGAACGCTATACAGTCACGAATACTGTCGAGTCCGGCAAAAAGACTTACGAAACGGTCCAATCCGTAGGCTAGACCTCCGTGAGGGGGAGCACCATACTTAAAGGCATTCATCAGGAAACCAAACTTCTGCTGCGCCTGCTCGGGTGTAAAGCCAAGGATTTCAAATATCTTCTGCTGCGTCTTGGCATCATGAATACGAATACTGCCACCACCGACTTCAACTCCATTGATTACCATATCATACGCATTGGCCCGAACACTTGCGGGGTCGGTATCCAAAAGAGGAATATCTTCTGGTTTGGGGGAAGTGAAAGGATGATGCATTGCCATTAAACGCTGCTCCTCATCGCTCCACTCGTACATGGGGAAGTCTATAACCCAGAGACAAGAGTATTTATTCTTGTCGCGCAGGCCCATACGAGCACCCATCTCAAGACGTAGTTCTGAAAGTTGCTTACGAACTTTCATGGCATCATCACCACAAAGGATAAGAATCAAATCGCCAGGCTTGGCATTCATCTTCTGCATCAAGACTTCGAGTGTCTCAGGGCCATAGAACTTATCGACAGAACTCTTTACCTTACCATCTTCTTCTACACGAGCATATACAAGTCCTTTGGCACCTATCTGAGGACGCTTAACAAAATCCGTCAGCTGATCTATCTGCTTACGCGTGTAAACGGCCTGACCCTCGGCACAGATAGCACCGATGTACTTGGCATCATCAAATACTCCAAAACCTGCAGGGAAAATGCTCTCAACAATCTCACGCGAAGCATTATCAGGTTGATTGTTCTTCAGTTCAACGAACTTCATATCGAAGCGAGTATCGGGCTTGTCGCTACCATAGTACTTCATCGCATCGGCCCACGTCATACGAGGCAATGCAGGGATATCAATGCCCTTTATTGTCTTGAAGAGGTGACGACTCATTCCCTCGAACATCTGCAAGATATCTTCCTGTTCAACGAAAGACATTTCACAGTCAATCTGCGTAAACTCGGGCTGACGGTCGGCACGAAGGTCCTCGTCACGGAAACACTTCACAATCTGGAAATAGCGGTCCATGCCGGCAACCATCAGCAACTGCTTCAGGGTCTGCGGACTCTGAGGAAGTGCATAGAACTGACCGGGATTCATACGACTGGGCACGACAAAATCTCGAGCACCCTCTGGAGTACTGTTAACAAGAACCGGTGTCTCGATTTCCAAAAAGCCTTGCTCGTCAAGATAGCGGCGAACTTCGAAAGCAAATTTATGACGAAGTTCAAGATTCTGACGTACTACAGGACGGCGAAGATCCAGATAGCGATATTTCATGCGAAGGTCATCGCCGCCATCAGAGTTCTCCTCGATAGTAAAGGGAGGAGTTTCACTTTCATTTAGAATGTTCAACTCTTCAACAAGAATTTCAATCTCACCCGTAGGGATGTTCTTGTTCTTGGAATAACGTTCTGCTACAACACCTGTTGCCTGCAGGACAAACTCACGACCCAATTTTCCAGCTTTCTGACGTAGCTCCTCCGGAGCATCTTCAGTGAACGCCAGCTGGGTAATGCCATAACGGTCTCTCAAGTCAACGAAAGTCAAGGCACCCAGATTGTGTACGCTCTGCACCCACCCGGCCAATGTAACTTTCTGGCCCACATTGGCGAGACGTAACTCACCACAAGTTTTTGTTCTATACATTATTATATATTTTTATTTTGCTTTTCTGTAACGAAAGAAGGATGAACCCTAAAGTCCATCCTTCTTTGTTGTACGCCCTCAGGGGCTCGAACCCTGGACCCATTGATTAAGAGTCAATTGCTCTACCAACTGAGCTAAGGACGCATCAAAAACGCAACATCTTTTGTCTCGTTGTACGCCCTCAGGGGCTCGAACCCTGGACCCATTGATTAAGAGTCAATTGCTCTACCAACTGAGCTAAGGACGCATATGTTTTGTTTTTGCGAGTGCAAAGGTACGGACTTTTGCCGAATTGAGCAAATGTTTTATTACTTTTTTTCTTTTTACGGCTTCAACTCGTACAAATCCGATGGGGACTTCCTTTTAAGGATATCCAATTCAAAGTCAACACCTGGTATTATACCGAAACTTCGGAGTAAACCCTCCACAGTTTTACGTGCCAGTTCGGGGTGATTATTCTCTTCGCTAAGATGACATAACCATACATGTTTTAATATAGGAGTAGCATGTTCTGCTATCAGTTTTGCCGACTCCTTGTTACACAGATGTCCCTTATCTCCCCTGATCCTACCCTTCAGATAAGCCGGATAGGTTCCCATCATCAGCATGTCTTCATCGTGATTCGCCTCAAGTACAAGGTAATTTGCCTTGGCGACCTGCTCTTCCATAACACTTGTAACATGTCCGGCATCAGTAATCAGACAGAACACAACACCACAAGCCTCAATACGGTATCCAACACAGTCACTACTATCATGAGGAACGTCAAAGGGCGTTATAAGCAAATCGCCTAATTGCAGAGACACATCTTTCTGAACAATTCTAATGTGTTGTTCCGTGAGTTTGCTTGTCATGCAGTAATTAGAGTTAATTCCTGCATGAACCTTCTCTGTTGAATACACCAGTTTATCATACTCATTGGCCAGATTACCTACTGCTTTTATATGGTCAGCATGATCATGCGTAACAAAAACTGCATCTATCTGGTCAATATCTATACCATAGGTTTTCAGCGTCTTTTTCAAGACCCTGATACCTATGCCAGCATCAATGAGAATGCTTGTATTTCCTGTAGTCAAATAGTAACAATTACCGCTACTTCCCGACCCCAAAGAGAGAAATTTTAGCATAAATTATTAATTTTATCTGCAAATTTACGCCAATTATTGAATAATTACAAATTTTTCTATAGTTTTGTGTCAAATAAATTGGGTGAAGAATGAGATTATTACATCTGATCACACTTATTGTATGCACCTTTTCTGCAATTCTACTAAGTGGGTGCTCAGAAAACTGCCATAAAGCTACAGAAGCGGGAAAGACTTTCTTGACAAGTTTGTTTACTTGCGAATTTGAGACTTGTGATGCATTATGTACAGAAGACGGAAAGAAAGAAGTACGCTGGTTTGCATCGAATCTGACAGAAGAGGATTTGAACATCATCTCCCGCAACGTTGAGATTACTGCCGAAGATTGTGAAGTCACAGATTACTCAGCATCCATTACCTATCATGCAAAGAATGTAATTGTTTGTGATTCTCTGGAAACAAAGAGCTATCTTGGCGAACGTTCACTGAAAGTTATGTTAGAAAAGGTGAACGGCACATGGAAGGTCGACCAATTAGAATGGTAACCCAACGGCAAAGTGAAACGTGAAGTCGCGTTTGAAGTTGGGATGAATAATCGGATAATGCCGTTTACTATCCTCATAAGCAGGATGAATAGCTTTCATACCACCATCAAAACGTAAGATAAAATAGTTGAAATTTAATCGAATACCCAAACCGTAAGCAACAGCTATCTGACGCCAGAAGGTGTCAAATTTGAACTGTCCACCAGGCTGATCGGGATAATCGCGTAGCGTCCAGATATTACCGGCATCTATAAACACAGCGCCATCAAACTTCCAGAACAAATGAGTACGGTATTCTATATTCATGTCAAGCTTCACGTCACCAGTCTGGTTAATAAAATCTATCTTTCCGTCATTCCCCACGAATGTGCCTGGTCCCAACTCACGCACACTCCATCCCCTAACACTATTGGCGCCACCACTGAAATAACGTTTCTCGTACGGAAGAATCGTTGAGTTGCCGTATGGATAAGCAATACCAAGGCCAAAATGTATAGCTAGGGAATTGGCATTATTAATCATGAAACTCTTAGAGAAGTCAAAATCGCCCTTCACATATTGGGCATAAGCATTACTAAACAAAGTGTACTGCCCGTCTTCGTTCTTGGATGCTCCACTCATATTAGAGATCCCATACAGCAGGTTGCCTGCGGTTTCTATGCTGGCACGTATAATGTATGCATTTGTGCCATAGTTCTTGGAATTGGGATTTAACGATTGCGAGCTGTAGGAAAAACTATAACCCCATTTTACAATAAAAAGGTTCTCATAGTTATACCTGAGAATAGCATTCCTGCTTTCAGGATTATCCAGGTAGATTTCCCTGAAGGTATCACTAATCCAAGGCATAAAAACATAGTTTATGTCCAAAAGGTCTATTCTGTGTTGCATTCTACGGGCGGCTCTGGTCCATTTATATCGCCAGGAAGCGGTAAGAACACGGCGATGAAACTCTGGTCTGTCTTGCGAATCGAACATAAAGTTCAGCTCACTGGTGGCAAGAGCCCTTTTGCGAAACGACTGCCGGAGGAAAGGAAAGATAAAATCGGGAAAACCTATTCCTGCCTCGAAACTATATTCTATAAAGTTCTGGTCGTTATAGCCGCGAAGTCCTTTTATTGCTTCAAATGCGCCACGTGCCTTAAGATTTAAGAGTTCGGACCCGCGGAAAAGATTCCTGTTTTGATAAGACAATGCTACGGCAACGCCCAAATCGCCTGCCGAATTAGTTCCTTCCAATTCTATATTAAAAGAATTCCTTTTGCTGGGCATAACAGATATCATAGCATCCAACGTGGTACTGTCTTCTGCATTCTCCGAAAGACTGATTCTACTACTCTGCACAGCACCCAATCTATTCAGTCGGGAATAGGAACCTTGCATATCCTGTTCACGATACACGCTTCCTTCTGTCAGTTCACTTGCAGATGCTATAACCTTAGGGCGAACAAAAGGTTTGTTATGAGAAACAGGTATATTGTAAAAGATGTTTCCAATGGTATAACGCTGATGTGATTCCCTAACCTCAGCCCGTCCTGAAGAGTACTCCTGTAAAATCATCTTCAGATCCACCTGATGATTTCCTATAGTAGTATCAGCCTCAAAACGGACAAAATCCTTATTGAACTTGTAATACCCCCTGTTTTGCAAAAATGTATTGATGCGATTCCGTTCTGCTTCCAAGACATTCAAGTCAAAAGGCATATTTTCCTGTAGCAAAGAGACATAGCCATCCTGCTTCAACTCTTGGGCTATGGTTGTATCCTGAATATCCGTCTGTATCTCAGATACTTTATATCGCTGATGTGGCAAGACATAATATCTGACTCCTATCCGGTTCTTATTCGTTACTTCCAGCAACTTAACCTCCGCATTCAGATAACCCATATTTTGGGTTGCATTCTGTATGTTAAGCCGTGTCTTATGAGACAAGACCGAATCATATATAACAGGCGGTTCCCCCAGCCTTCTGATAAAACGGTTAAAACGTTTTGTGCTATCGCTGCCTGAAAGAGAGTATATATAAAGAGGTACCTTCACCAGCGAGAACCACTTGTTGTTAGGATGCTGACCAACATATCCCATAAGAGGGGCAGTCTTGAATTCTTTGTCGTCAGAACGGACAGATACATGGTTCAGCATGTATTCATCCTCGGGGATGAAACGATTAACACTACATCCCGTAAAAAAAACACATACGAGCAGGCTGATACATGTAATAATTTTCCGACAAAAGCAATTCATACGACAAAGGTAGTTATATTTTGGCAAAATTCATTAACTTTGCAACGAAAATTACTTCTATTTATGATAACAAAGGCAAGAATTAAAATAATAAAGTCATTAGAGCAGCGAAAACAGAGAAACCTTCACCATCTTTTTGTTGCTGAAGGCCCAAAACTGGTAGGCGAATTATTGTCGACTATGCAACCCTCCTACATTGTCGCTTTGCCAAAATGGTGGAAGGAACACAAAAACATTATAGGACATCACTGCGAGGCTGATATCATAACCCCCGAAGAATTGCAGAAAACCAGTCTGTTACGTACGCCACAACAGGTAATAGCCCTCTTCCCCATTCCGCAGCACCAGTTTAATGCGCAAGTTGCCCAAAGTGAACTATGCCTGGCATTAGACGGCGTTCAGGACCCAGGAAACATGGGCACCATCCTGAGAATTGCAGACTGGTTTGGCATTCACCATGTTGTTTGTTCCGAAGACACCGTAGATGTTTATAACCCAAAAACCGTACAAGCCACCATGGGTGCTCTGGCCCGCGTGAAAGTCCACTATACTGACCTCACCGCACTGCTCTGCCAGTGCAATGCCCCAATCTACGGAACACTCCTGGACGGAGACAACATATACGAGCAGGAACTGGGCCGGAACGGCTTCATAGTAATGGGCAACGAAGGTAACGGACTTTCACAAGCTATCAGAGAAATAGTAACACACAAGCTGTTTATCCCCAATTACCCGATAGGAGCAGAAACTACAGAAAGTCTGAACGTAGCTATTGCTACCAGCATCGTCTGCTCCGAATTCAGGAGGAGGCAGCAATAGCAAATACTGCTACATTATTATACATAAGTATATTTCTTCCTGTGACCGACGATCTCTTATTTTGAGTTATCATAAACACACACATAAGTAATAAGCTCTGCTATGGTTATTATGGAGTTCAGTACAAGGCATACAACTGTTACAGATACAAAAATACAGAAATATGGTTCATGAATAATTTTCTCTTCTCAAACGATTGCACATAAAAAAGAAAATGTTTACCTTTGCACAACGGAAAGCAAACAAAAAGGTAAACCTCAATAAAAACAATGGAAGAGAAGAAAATATTCAAGGTATTCTCAGGCACTAAAAGCCGCTATCTGGCAGAGAAAATCTGCGCTAACTTAGGTTGTGAACTTGGCAATCTGTCCATCACAAGATTTTCAGACGGCGAGTTCGAAGTGTGCTTCGAAGAAAGTATTCGCGGTGTTGATGTTTTTTTGGTACAGAGCACATTCCCCAATGCTGACAATCTGATGGAATTGCTGCTTATGATTGACGCAGCCAAGCGTGCATCGGCACGTACCATAAACGCTGTTGTGCCCTACTTTGGATGGGCTCGTCAGGATCGCAAGAGCAAACCACGTGTTAGCATCGCTGCCAAGCTGGTTGCTGACATGCTCTCTGTGGCAGGTATTAACCGTTTGATTACAATGGACCTGCATGCCGATCAGGAGCAAGGGTTCTTCAACGTACCCGTTGACCACCTTTATGCCAGTAGCGTACTGCTCCCTTATATCCAGAGCTTGAATCTTGAAAATCTGGTAATTGCCACTCCTGACGTTGGCGGCACCAAACGTGCCAGCACTTACAGCAAGTACCTAAACTGCCCCATGGTACTCTGCAACAAGACACGCAAGAAGGCCAACGAGATAGCTCACATGGAGATTATCGGTGATGTGGAAGGTGCCAATGTAGTACTGGTTGACGACATGGTAGATACTGCAGGAACCATCACAAAGGCTGCCGACCTGATGAAACAAAACGGAGCTAAAAGCGTACGTGCCATAGCAAGCCATTGTGTAATGAGCGGTCCTGCCAGCGAACGCGTAGAAGCCTCTTCCATCGAAGAAATGGTCTTCACCGACAGTATTCCTTACGCAGGCGGAAGTAGCAAGGTGAAACAACTTTCCATTGCTGCACTACTTGCCACAACCATTCGCTGCGTAGAGGACAACGAAAGCATCAGCAAGCAATATCTCACATAAGATATATTACATGAAAGTTTACAGCCCTAAGAAAAGAAGCATGAAAAGAAACCTTTTATGCTTCTTTTCGTTAATGATAATGTTCTGCATGCCTGCCATCTACCGATTAGCTTTATATGGCACGGAATCTTACAGCAATATATTATTGGTGGCTGTAGCAAGCATTCCTTTGGCTCTCTTCTTAACGTCTGTCCGCAAATGGTGGATTTTCGTCCTGCTGAGTATACCTCTCATGTACTTTGCTGGTAATGAGACGTTTGTGGTAGTCGTTTACCGCCACTACATGAAGGCAGTAAACGTGCTTTCCATGTTAATTACCAACACCACTGAGAGCAGAAGTTTCATTTCGAACAATACGCTGGCCGTATGCTGTGACGTTCCCATTCTTGTCTTATGGGGTATTGGTGTTTGGGCTAAATACAAAGCCTCCAAGCCAAGTTATAAATATTTTGCGTTTTCCAGTGTGATTCTGGCTGCACTATTATTTTTTGCCAAAGATACAAAAATAATGGAACTGCCGCCATACAACCTGCCTGTACAATATTACAATGCTTATACCATAAACAAGAAGATTCTGCAAGCTGCAGCACAACCCAAAGTAGCCATTGCATGCCATCAGACAAACCCAAAGGAACATGAATCATACGTCTTGTTCATAGGTGAAAGTATGGTTTATGATCATCTTTCTTTGGCAGGTTATAAACGAGAAACAACTCCCCTATTGGATGCAAGAGAGAACCTTACACTTTTTACTGACTACAAAACCAACGCTACCCTTACCATGCTGGTAGCACCCCTTATGATGACAGATGCCACAATTGAGGATTTCTACAGAAGCTATTCTGGCACAAACTGCCTTCAGGTTTTCAAACAATGCGGATTCAAGACCTTTGTTCTGGTTTGCTTCAACCATCTGGATCAAGATCCGCCTCTTACAGCAGCGGCAGACTCGGTGTTCTGCGTAGATAAAGACATTGAGATTCCTGCCATCATGGATTCACTGACAAAAGTTTATCCAAAAACTTTCTTTGTGGTACAAGGACTGGGTAATCACTGTTATTTCTATAACTTTGAAGAACAAGACAATCTGTTCAGACCTAACCCCTACTATGACCCTGATGTTCAATCAGACAGTCTATACTACAATGCATACGACTGCACAATACACTATACTGACCGTGTATTAGATGGCGTAATCAATGTTCTCAACAAGGATAGTATGTATTCCGTTATGCTGTTTGCTTCAGACCACGGAGAAAATGTAAATCCTGGTGATGAACGACGCTCTGTTTCGATGACTCCCCAAGAGAGCGAATATCACGTCCCCTTTATCATCTGGAGAAGTAAGAAATGGATAGAGGAGAATCCGGAAAAAGAAAGATGCATTCTAGCCAATAAAGATAAGAAAACCTATATCGACAATATCTTCTTCACGTTGTGTGACGTGGCTTCAATCCAACTTCCTGATTCATTGAACAAGCCAGAATGGACCATCACCTCCCCCTCCTTTTCCGCCACTCAGAAGCGCATACTGCTGACCCCTGATGGAAAAACTACCATTAATCTGAATTAATCAAAGATTTTCCACTCATCGCGCCAACGAACAACGGGTTTTCCTTCTTCAAATTCAATGGGAAGCCAGATGTAACGTGCATCAATGGGATGACGAGGACGCCAGATGTCTGCCATAAAAATATGACGACCATCATCAAGCGTCAGAACGAAAGTACTCTGTCCGCCAAAGGTAATTTCGGCCTTGGGACCACGACAGGGATTGGGATGTTGCGTCCAAGGTCCCCATATGCTGGGAGCAGAGAACATTCGTGCCTCATTTGGGTCCCAACCAGTACAACCCGAGGTTATCATCCAGTATGTGCCATCGTGCTTGAAGATTGCAGGTGCCTCATTATGGCCTGCAGGTGACAAACGGGTATAACGGCCTGTATGATGCAAATAGTCGGAAGTCAACTCAGCGATGTGCAAGGTCAAATTATCCTCAGAAGAAAAAATATGGTATGCCTTGCCGTCATCATCAACGTAGAGTGTCATATCGCGAGACATCTGACCCGTTCCGAAGTCCCGTTTCAAAAAAAGTCCTTGAGCCACAGCCATACGCCAGGCTGGTGTCCAACCTTCTTTATAGTTGGCGGCATTAAGAGTATCTATAACAGCCAATTCGTGATTTCCAAACTCTATAGGCCATGTACCGGCATTTGCACGCTGCGAATACAGAAATTTGTAAGGTCCCTCTGGATGGTCAGCTACAGCCACGCCATAACGGGCTGCATTATAGCCCCTTCCTTTCAACTCCAGGTGGAACCACATACAGAACATTTTTGTGACATTATTATAAATGACCTTTGGACGCTCCAAAACGCAACCTCGCTCAATATCATCTCCTGGTTCATCCGTTACACTAAGTGCAACACCACAGTTGCGCCAATGTAACAAATCCTTTGATGAATAACATGTAACACCCACTAAGGCACTACTGGTATGTTCTGCCTTATGCTCGCCAAACCAATAGTAGGTATCTCCATACTTCAACACACCGCCGCCATGAGCGTTGATGTGCTGTCCGCTTTCATCAGGCCAGATTTCACCAGAGCGAATGGAAAGTACATCACGTTGCTGCTGTCCGCACACTATTGCAGGCGTAACCATTAGGACTATTAAAGCCAATGTAAATCTGATAATATTCTTCGTCATAATATATCTTTTTTGTATTTCAAAAATATGCAACTTCACTACTCTACCCATGCAATTCCCTTTGATATTAAAATTGAAGGTTCATCTCTCGACGGACCTTCAACTTATTTGATATTAGCCTTTTAAGGTAAAAAGATTGTTTGTCAGAATAACTTTAATTATTTTTTCTAATGCAAATTTAAAGCTTTTATGTATTCCTTGCAAACTTTCCTTACATGTTAAATAACATATTCGGTACATTTGCAACTTTTCTCTTTACCACACCTTATTATATTTAAGTAAAAGTATTACTTTGGCTTTGACGAAGCTACTTTTGCTCTACAATAAAAATTAAATCACATTTTATTTTGTATTGTCCTTGCTTAATCGTACCTTTGCATTTATACAAACGGATAACCTTTGAAGAAAAAAGGATTATGGCAGAAATCAACATAACAGAACAGGAAGAAAAGAAAAGCCTGAACTTTATTGAACAGAGAGTAAAAGCAGATTTAGCCGAAGGCAAAAATGGTGGAAGATTACAGACACGTTTCCCGCCTGAACCCAATGGCTACCTGCATATAGGTCACGCTAAGGCTATTGCCATGGACTTTGGTGTAGCACAAAAGTTTGGAGGTGTGTGTAACCTGAGAATGGATGACACGAATCCCCAAAAAGAGGATACGGAATACGTTGAGGCCATTGAGCGCGACATCAAGTGGCTGGGGTTCCAGTGGGGGAAGGTTTGCTATGCCAGCGACTATTTCCAAGACCTTTGGGACTTTGCCGAATGGTGCATCCTGCAGGGACGTGCTTACATAGATGAACAGACAAGCGAGGAGATTGCCGCCCAGAAGGGAACACCCACAGAGCCAGGAACCAACTCACCATACCGTGACCGTCCTGCGGAAGAGAGCCTAAAACTCTTCAGGGAGATGAACTCTGGTAATGTAGAGCCTGGCAAAATGATTCTGCGTGCCAAGATAGATATGGCAAACCCCAATATGCATTTCCGCGACCCAATCATGTATCGCGTTCTGAATATGGAGCATTGGCGTACTGGCAACAAATGGAACGCCTACCCTATGTATGATTTCACACATGGACAGAGTGACTACTTGGAAGGCGTTACCCACAGCATCTGTACGCTGGAGTTTGTGGAACACAGGCCCCTCTATGACCTCTTTGTAAATTGGATGAGGGAATGGGCTTCCGATTGCAGTGGAAAAGCAGAGAGCGGCAGCAGACTCTCAACTTTCAGCTCTCAACTTTCAACTTATCAAGGTCCCCGTCAGTTTGAGTTCAACAAACTGAACCTGAATTACACTTTGATGTCTAAACGCAACCTGCTGATTCTTACCAAAGAAGGCGTAGTGAACGGCTGGGACGACCCACGTATGCCTACCATCTGCGGTATCCGACGCAGAGGTTACAGTCCTCAGGCCATCCTGAACTTTATCGACAAGATTGGCTACACCACCTTTGATGCGTTGAACGACATCAAACTGATGGAAGCAGCTTGTCGTGAAGACTTGAATACCCGAGCTATCCGCGTAAGTGCGGTAGTAAACCCACTGAAACTGATTATCGACAACTATCCGGAAGATTTGGTGGAGGAAATGACAGCCATCAATAATCCTGAGTTGCGCGACGCCAATAGCAATACCATTACCGAAGGCAATACACATATCATCCACTTCTCACGCGAACTTTTCATTGAGCAGGATGACTTTATGGAAGACGGAGGCAAAAAATTCATGCGTCTGGGTCCCGGAAAGGAAGTACGACTGAAAAATGGCTATATTATTGCCTGCTCTGACGAACAGGATGAACAGGGTAACTTCAAGTGCATAGAGAAGGATGAAAATGGGAACATCGTCTGTGTTCATGCCACATACGATCCCGACAGCAAGAGCGGAATGCCTGGTGCCGATCGGAAAATCAAGGGTAAAACGCTGCATTGGGTCAGCTGCCGACACAGTATTCCTTGCGAGGTAAGAAACTACGAATACCTATGGACCTGCGAAAACCCCCGTGATGCCATCAAGCAGTACGAGAAGGAGAATGGTGTACGCGGCATAGATGCGATGCGACCTTTCTTAAATCCTGATTCGCTGACTATCAACAAAAACGCGCTGATAGAGGAATTTGCTAAAGAATTGCCTGCACTTTCTTACCTGCAGTTCCAACGTATCGGTTACTATAATATAGACCCAGACAGCACACCTGAACATCTGATTTTCAACAAGACTGTAGGTTTGAAGGACACTTGGCAAAAAGGTGGTAAATAAGCATGCCTATGCGAGAAGAAGACGAGGAAATTTACTTCAACGATCCTGAGTTTCTGGAATATCTTCAGAAGTATGAGCAGGCTCACGAAAAAGGTGAGCCTATCTATATGGATGCAGAAGAACTCACAGACATTGCGGAGTTCTACATGACTCAGAACAGGGAGGAAGAAGCCAATGAGGCAGTCTCCCTGGCACTTAGTTTGCATCCCGACAGTGTAGATCCGCTGATATTTCTGGCCAGACAGCAGATGTTCCATGACAATCTGGATGAAGCCATAAAAATAGCCAATTCTATCCCAGACCAGAGCGACAGAGAAACCACATTCCTTTGGACTGAGCTTCTCATACGCTCAGACAAGCCAGATGAAGCGCTGCAACTTATTATATCCAAACAGGAAGAACAGGATGAGGAAGAAATGTTTCTTTATGATGCCGCCTGTATCTTTATGGACTATCAATATAATGAGATAGCTCAACATCTGATAAACATATTGGAGGAAAAGCATCCACAAAACACAAAACTCAGGAAACTGAAGATAGAGAATCTGGTTGCCCTGGAGGATTATGACGAAGCCATAAAGCTGCTACAAAACTTTATTGATGAACATCCCTATAACACTTATGCCTGGAGAACATTGGCAGAGGCTCATGTTGGGAAGAGCAATTTTCTGGAAGCACTTGACACTATTGAATACTGCTTAGCCATTAACCCCACAAACACTCAGGCTTTGGTACTGGAAGCACATTGCCAATTCCATTTGAATCACCTGGATCAGGCGCACGAGATATACCTCCAATTGCAAAAGTCCGACCCACAAAATGGCAGATTCTATTATCTGGATGCCGTTACGATGGCCAACATGGAGAAATTCGCAAAAGCAAAGGAGTGCATAGCTAAGGCTCTCAAATATACACCGGAAGATGATGAAGACCGTATACAGATACTCATCCATCAGGCATATATCGAGAGCAAATGCCATAACATTAATGAGGCATTAGATGCGTTGGAAGAGGCTATGAAACTCTCCTATGGATTAGAAGACATAGAGTTTCATCTTCTGATGGGAGAAATTCTTCTGGAAAATGGCATGGAACAGGAGGCGGCAGAAAAATTTGAGATTGCTTACAAAGAAAGTAAGAACAAGCAGCAAACACTCCTTACCATGGGAATCGCCTATGCCGAAACCATGCATTATGATACGGCATTATCATTGCTGCAATCCTTTGCACATGAATATCAAGGGAAGGAAGGTGTTGTGGCAATACCCTATCTGGCCTATTGCTACAAAAAGATACATGATCAGGACAATTACCTGAGATACCTCCGCAAGGCAGTTTCTGCCGACAGGGAGATTACTGAGTTCTTATTTGCCAAAGACTATCCCAGCATACAACCCGAGGAATATTATCTGTATGCCTTCAAGAATGCATACGGCCGTTTCCCCGAATCCTGGGAATAAGAACAACAAAAAAGAGGAATGCAACTGCTACTTCCCCTCTTTTTTTTACTCACTGAATTCTCTAATACGTTGCTCTTCGCTTAACTTACAGATTAGCAGGGAATCATCCTTTTCTGCAACGATAAAGCCTTCCAGTCCCTGTATCACCACACGCTTTTCCTGGGTAGTGTGAATCATACAATTACTGGTTTCATACACTTGGATATTAGGTCCAATACAGGAATTACCGTAAATATCACGTTCGGTATTCATGAGCAACGAGCCCCAGGTACCTAAATCACTCCAACCGAAATCGGCAGGGAAGACGAAGATTTCCTCAGCCTTCTCTAGAATTGCATAATCCACTGATATATTCTCGCACTCAGGGAATTTCTCGTTTATAGCCTCCTGCTCCTTATCGGTGCCATACAAGGGAAGCATATCCTCAAAGATATCTGATATAGCAGGCTGATAAACACGGAATGCATTAACAATAGTACTTACGTTCCAGATAAAGATACCTGAATTCCAGAAGAAATTATTCTTGGAAATGTACTTGGTTGCCGTTTCTATATCTGGCTTCTCACGAAAAGAATCAACGCGATACATCTCCTTGTTTCTTACAGATGAGAAAGCCAAATCAGCCTGAATATACCCGTAACCGGTCTCAGGACGGGTGAGTTTCATGCCCAACGTCACGATGGCATCTGTCTCTGAAACGAACTGGAGTGTTGACTTAACTACACGCTGAAACTCGTTAATATCCATGATTATATGGTCACTGGGCGTAACCACAATGTTGGCATGAGGGTCTATTGACTTAATACGCCAGCTAACATAAGCAATACACGGAGCTGTTCCACGTCGGCAAGGTTCGGAAAGAATATTACCTGCAGGAACGTCAGGTAATTGCTTACGTACTTCATCAGCATATTTTATAGAAGTAACCACCCAAACTTTATCAGGAGAAACCATACCACGGAATCTGTCCAGCGTTAACTGAATCAATGTCTTTCCGCATCCCAAAACATCCACAAACTGCTTGGGAGTCTCTGTAGTACTCATAGGCCAGAACCGACTTCCTACGCCTCCGGCCATAATAACCAAGTGATTACTGTTTTCCATATTCACAATCTACATTTATGAGCCGCAAAGATAAAAAATAAAAATATGCTTACGCTTGAAAAGGCATATTTTTTTTATCTATTTTTAGATATTCAATTAAAAATACTGAAAACTATTACTTTATAAACCTATTTTGAGTACCACACCGCATAATGCAGGAACGCTAACACAAAAAGGTTTCTCTGAGGAGAAATCTATCTTTTGCCTTTTACCTGTAAGCATATTAGTGGCAGAGCAACACTCTTTCTCCTTTATTTTCCATAGTTCAAACAAGTGTCGGGGCAAGTCTATCTGCAACTGCTGATCTGTTTCAAAGAAATTGGCAACGATAACAAATACATCCTTTTTCCCCTTCCGTGCAAAAACATACTGCTGATGCAGATGTGGATTCTGATACATCAGGTCAAAGAAATCGCCATTCGAGAACGCAATCTCCTGTTCCTTCAATCTCAGAACCGAAGCATAGAACTTACGCAACAGCAGTTCTTCTTCTGAAAGAAGTTTGCCGTCGAAAGTACCTTTGTTACGCCAGCGACGAATGGTATCAACCGTCCAATAGTCAAAGATAGTGGTTCGTCCGTCTCGGCCACTGAAGCCTTCTTCGTCCATCCCTCTTTCACCCAATTCCTGACCGAAATAGACCATGAACGGATTCTTATACATCAGTGCACTGACTAACAACGGTGCCCTACCCTTACGTGCATCTCCTACAAAGAAATCACTTGCTAAGCGCTGTTCATCATGATTCTCCAGAAAGTTCAGCATATTCATGCGGATATCATCTGTCTGTTGCCAGCAAGAAGTAATACTTTGGGCACTGGCATTGCCCTGTGCTACAGCTTTCAGGGTATCATAAAGCCCCACCTTATCATAGAGATAGTCGAAATGGCCTCGATGGATATAATTCCTATAATCGGCAGGATTATATACCTCGGCTATGAAAAGTATGTCGGGAAAAGCGACCTTAACCTGTGGAATTACCCACTCCCAGAACTCAACGGGAACCATCTCCGCCATGTCACATCGGAAACCATCGATTCCCTTTTCTGCCCAAAAGAGCAGAATGTTGAGCATCTTATGCCATGTATCAGGAATTGGATTGAAATGTCCTACTCTACCGGCACAGACATCAATGCCATAATTCAGTTTTACCGTCTCATACCAATCGTTACATCCAGGCCAGGCACAGAATACATCGTTGCCGGTTGCTTTGGCAGGAAACTCCGAATAGGAACTTCCCTGTTTGATATTATCCAGATGAAGCGCTTCACCTGAAAGATAATAGAAATTGTTTTGGTTAGAGAACGGAACATTCGTATCATCTCCAACGCCCAAATCGTCCGTTCCCTCTGGACAAACATCAGAATGATACTGACGTGCCACATGATTGGGAACAAAATCTATGATTACCTTCAATCCTGCCTTGTGTGAACGAGCTACCAGATTCTGGAACTCCTTCATACGTGCCGGCACTTTTTCTGCGAGGTCCGGATCCACATCGTAATAATCCTTAATGGCATATGCACTGCCAGCCTTCCCTTTTACCACATCGGGATGATCCGGACTGATACCATAGCTTGTATAATCCGTCTGGGTGGCATGTTCTATGATGCCGGTGTACCAGATATGAGTAGCACCAAGGCTCCGGATTTCCTCCAGAGCCTTGAGTGTAAAATCGGACATCTTTCCGCAACCGTTCTGTTCCTTTGTTCCATTGGGGACCAAAAGGGTCTCATTGTTACCGAAAAGACGTGTAAGAACCTGATATATGATCATTCTATACCTTTGATAGTAACGTCGGCATTACCCTTGGCAATCTTACTAATCATGCCTTGTAAAGCACGACCAGGACCGCACTCCATGAATTCGGTTGCACCGGCAGCAATCATATTCTGAACCTCCTGAGTCCAACGGACACTTGCTGTGAGCTGAGCAATCAGATTCTGCTTAATCTCTGCTGCATCAGTATGGGCCTTGCCGTCAACATTCTGGTAAACAGGACATTTAGGAGTCTGGAACTCTGTCTTCTCGATAGCCGCCTGAAGTTCATCCTTGGCAGGCTGCATAAGGGGGCTGTGGAAAGCGCCACCAACAGGTAAAACCAGAGCACGACGGGCACCGGCCTCTGTCAGCTTCTCACATGCAGCGTTTACTGCATCGATATTACCACTTATGACCAACTGACCAGGACAGTTATAGTTGGCAGGAACTACTACACCATTACCCAGTGCACTAACTTCAGCACAAGTTTTCTCTACTACCTCATCATCCAGACCGATGATTGCAGCCATAGTGCTAGGAGCTGCCTCACATGCCTTTTGCATAGCTAAGGCACGTGCATGAACCAACTTCAGGGCATCCTCGAACTTCAGGGCACCGGCAGCAGCAAGAGCACTGAACTCACCTAGGCTGTGACCGCCTACCATATCGGGATTAAACTCATCGCCCATACAAAGGGCATTAATAACACTGTGCAGGAAAACAGCAGGCTGCGTTACCTTGGTCTGCTTCAGTTCTTCTGCAGTGCTTTCAAACATAATATCAGTGATGCGGAAGCCCAGGATTTCATTGGCCTTCTCGAATAGCTGCTTAGCTGTTTCATTGCTTTCGTACAGGTTCTTACCCATACCGCTGTACTGTGCTCCCTGACCGGGAAATACAAATGCTTTCATATCTTTATATACCTTAATTTATATAATGTTCAATTTCGGACTGCAAAATTACGATTTAGTGAGCGATTTTCCAAATTTATTTGAGAAAAACCGAATGTTGGTAATTTCGAGACTGCTTAGCAGCCTCAAAGTTACAGCTTTTTGTTTAATACATATTAATCGCTCAAAGAATATGGCTTACCCGTCTTTACGCCCCTGCTCTTATTGGGTGCAGATGTCATCTGGAACTCCAGCGTACCGCCAGCCAGAAGGTCGGCATGCGTAATGTAAAGTTTGTCGTATGGCTTGCCGTTCAGTTTCACCTGTTTTACGTATCGATTCTTGTCGCTTACACCAGAAGCAATAATCTCCAAAGTCTTGCCGTTGGGAAGTGAAACCTTGCAATAAGGAATATAAGGAGCACCCAATACATACTGGTCGGTTCCCGGACAAACAGGATAGAAACCCATTGCACTGAAAATGTACCAAGCAGACATCTGACCACAGTCGTCGTTGCCATGCAAACCGTCGATGTTGTTCACGTACATGCGGTTCATTATTTCGCGTAACCAGTATTGACTCTTCCATGGCTGAGAAGTCCAGGCATATAGGTAAGGAACGTGATGACTGGGCTCATTGCCGTGAACATAACCGCCTAGAAGGCACTCCTCTTCGATATCTTCGTTATCCTCGTAATATTTCTTGTCAAGTGGATGAGCAAAGAGGTCGTCCAGCGCAGCTACAAACTTCTTGTCGCCGCCAAAGCATTCTATCATACCCTTTACATCGTGGGGCACATGGAAGGAGTAGTTGGCACTATTACCTTCGATGAAACCCTCGCCGTATGTCTGGAGGGGAGAGAAATCCTTCTTCCAACTTCCATCCTTATATTTGGGGCAAGCTAAGCCTAAGGCTGGGTTGAAAACATTCCGATAGTTGAGGGCACGCTGCCTGTAGGTTTCTGCCATCTCTGCATCCCCAGCATCCAGGGCAGCCTGATAGATGGTCCAGTCGTCATAGGCATATTCCAGCGTATTGCTGGCACTTGTACCGCAATGGTCGTAAGGCACATATCCGTACTTTATATAATCGGTAAGACCTTCCATCCATTTCGATGTGGAAGTAGCTTTCATAGCCTCCAACATGGCCTTCTTGTCCTTAATTCCGAGTTTCTTGGCTACGTCTGAAAGGACAGAAACAGCATGATAGCCACTCATGCACCAGCCTTCGTTAGCCATCAGATACCAGATGGGCAACAGATGCAGGGCACTCTGCTGCTGAATGGCTATCATACTCTGGGCCATATCGGCACCCTGCCGGGGTTTCAACAGATTCAATAAGGGATGCTCTGCGCGGTAGGTGTCCCACAGTGAGAATACTGTGTAGTTCGTAAAGCCGTCGGCCTTATGGATTTCCATATCGTTGCCACGATACTGACCATCAACATCCATATAGACAGAGGGATTGATCATTGTGTGATACATAGAGGTGTAGAAGAGAGTCTTCTGATCCTCAGTACCTTCGATATCTATGGTTCGAAGTTCCTTCTCCCACTTTCCGGCAGTTTCCCTACGAATCTGGTCGAAGGTCTTTCCCTTTGTCTCAGCCTCTAAGTTTGCCAAAGCTCCGCTCATGCTAACGGGCGAAAGAGCCACCTTGACCGTTAGCTTTCGACTGGCAGGCAGTTTGAACTTAAAATAGCCCACAATCTCCTTGCCGGCCATGTCGGGGAAATTGTGCTGGATGTCCATCTTGCGCCAGAAACCGTTGTATAGCATACGCTGATTGTTGTTATATCCCCACTCGCTAATGGGTTCCGACAGTCTGATAGCAAAGTAGGTGTAGTTCTGGCGTGCCCATCCGCTGGTGATGCGGTAACCCGTCAGTGTTGTCTCATCATCCACACGCAGGTAAGTCCATAGCGTTTTCCCTTCGTAATTATAGATTCCACTTCCTAAATCCAGGATAAACTGACCCTCTGCTTCGGGGAAGGTATATTGATGAATGCCCACACGCTGTGTGGCAGTAAGTTGAGCCAGCACATTGTAGTCATCCAGCTTCACCTCGTAATAGCCGGCAGTACACTTTTCTGTGTCGTGCGAGAAACGCGAACGGTAACCGCCGTCGGGATTCTCGGCAGTGCCGGGATTGGTACGTATCTTTCCTGTTGTGGGCATAATCAGGATGTCGCCCAAGTCGGAATGTCCTGTCCCGCTCAAATGGGTATGGCTGAAGCCTACAATCGTCTTATCGTGATGCTGATAGCCGGCACAATACTCATACACTTTACCTTGGTAACGGCCATTCACGTTATGGGGAATGGTATCTGTTTCGGGACTCAACTGTACAATTCCGAACGGCGAGCAAGCACCTGGGAAAGTATGTCCCATCCCGTTGGTACCAATGATGGGGTTCACATAGTCCAACACCCCTTTCCCTTGGGAGAATAATGTTAACGTAAAAACATACAGGGCAACTATAATGGTAAAATATTTCTTCATAATATAAATAATGTATAGTTGGTTAAACAAAAAACTCTCCTACAAGGGAGGAGAGCTAATATTCTTTATGAAGCTGCTACTGTTTCCAGAAACTCCTTACAGGGTTTGAAATAAGGAATATCGTGAGCCTCAATCACCAGCGTCGTATTCTTACAAATGTTACGGGCAGTCTTCTTGGCTCTATGTTTCAGCATCCAAGTTCCCCACCCGCGGATAAAGACATTCTCCTTTTGAACCAACGCCTCCTTAAGAGTATCCACGATACCCTCCATTGCAGCCAACATTGTCTGCTGGTCGATGCCTGTTTTGTGTGAGGCTATCCTTACTAATTCCATCTTTGTCATATTATCTTATATTTTATACGTTTATTCACTAACTAATTGAAGTTAACTCGCTTTCCTCAAGAAGGTTAAAAATGGGGATCACGAAAAAACGACCACAAAATTACACAAAGATTTCATTTTCCCAAAATTTCGCCCTTACATTTTTACAGAAAATGTTGATTTTCTTCAACTTACACTAAAAATAGTGATTATTTTATACCTTTGCAAGAAAAACAATATGTTTTACAGAGAAAGAATCTGCGATTTGGTGGAACCAAGGAAGGGGAAATTCTTTTCCCGGGTCTATGATTTCATCATGCTCATGGCAATAATTATAGGCACTGCACCCTTGCTGTTCAGGGTACAATACCCTATATTCTGGTATTTCGATGTCTTTTCCGGAGCATGCTATATAATTGACTATCTCCTCCGCTGGATGACATGCGATTTTCGCTCAAAAAAAAACAAATGGATAGCATTCCTGACCTATCCTATCACACCTTTGGCTATAATAGACCTTCTCTCTATTTTGCCCACAATTAATTTGCTGCAACCAGTATTCAAATTGACCAGGATATCTAGGTTATTTAAGATTCTCCGATTCATAAAAATAGTCCACTATTTTGAGCCTCTGGAAATATTTGTTACGGTAGTAAAGAAGCAACGTAAACTTTTGCTTGCCGTACTGACATTAGCCTTTTTCGATATCTTTATCACAGCTATAATCATGTTCCAGACTGAGAGGGAGATTGATCCAGTAACAGGGAAATACATATTCGAATCATTCTTTGATGCATTCTATTGGGCTGCTTGTACGCTAACCACAGTGGGCTATGGCGATTTGTACCCCGTATCAGACATAGGCAGAGCCATTAGCATTTTCTCCTCGTTGCTCGGTATAGCCGTAATTGCCCTGCCCTCCAGTATAATCACCGCGGGATACATTGAAGAATTACGAAAGCATGTGGATACGTCAGAGATAAACAGCGGCTATCACGGAAACTATCGGATGTGTGAAAAATCATAGACATTAAGGATAGGCCCTCACATTTTTATTTTCACTAAGTTAAATTGAATGGTTTTAATCTAAACTAATACAAAAACCCCTCTTCTGTAATTTCCAGGAGAGGCTTTTTTTTCTAAAGAAATATAATTAAGTAATTTGGTTAGAATAATTAACCTTAAACCTAACAACTAGTAAGTCCACAAAAGAATTATTGAGGAATATTTTTGGCACATAACTTTATTTTGTGTATTTTTGCAGTATGAATAATTAGCTGACAAATTAATGATTACTATGAGTAAGAAAACAACAAAACAAAATGAAAAGAAGCCAATGTCGCGTCGGCAGTTTCTGACCACAACGGCTACTGGCATTGCAGGATTTATGATTTTGCCTAGCTTTACGTTGGATGGAGTAAGAATTGCCCCAAGCGACAGAGTGGTGCTCGGCTTTGTAGGGTTAGGTCAGCAGGGATGCAGTGACTTCCGCAGTTTTTCCGAATGTCCTGGCGTGCAGGTTGCAGCCTGTTGCGATGTTGACAGTATTAAACGTGAGCGATTTCGCAGATATGTAACTAAATGGCAACAGGAAAAGAAGATGCCAGTACGTTGTGATGTATATGAAGAATATGAACGCTTATTGGAACGTAAGGACATTGATGCAATAGAGATTGCTACGCCAGACCATTGGCATGCTCTTGTGGCTATACATTCTTTACAGGCTGGCAAAGATGTTTATGTGCAGAAGCCTTTATCATATACCATTACAGAAGGGCTGGCCATCCAGCGTGCCGTGCGAGCAAACAACCGCATCCTTCAAATGGGAAGCCAACAACGCAGCAGTCAGGAATTCCAAACAGCCATAGCATTGGTTAGAGGCGGTGCTTTAGGAGACATTAAGGAAATTCACGTTCGCGTGGGTGATCCTCCAAAGCCATTGGACTTGCCAGAGATGCCTGTACCAGACAACCTTAACTTCAACCTATGGATGGGGCCACTGAACAATCCTAAGATTCATTACCACTCTGACCTTTGCCCCGTGGTGACACTCGACCCTGATAAGAATGAAGAGTTATGGGGTGCCTGGCGTTGGTATTCGGAAACGGGTAACGGTTTTCCTGCCGACTGGGGGGCTCACATGTACGACATTGCCCAGGCTGCCATAGGAATGGACGGACTAGGCCCAGTAGAGTTCATTCCACAAGGTTACAACGGAGCCGAATACGCTACTATGAAGTATGCCAACGGCATAATTATGCAAGAACGTCCATTCACAGACAACCCAGACGACAAAGGTATTAAGTTCATTGGTGATAAGGGTTGGCTTAAGGTGGCACGCGGTTACATAGAATGCTCAGACAGCAAGCAACTGAAGAAGCAACAGGAAAGTATAGCTGCCGGGCAATACGAGGTAAGCGCACCGCATATGCAGAACTTCATTGATGCCATTCGCGAACACAAAGATCCCATTGCTCCCGTAGAGTATGGTTGTAGCACCAACACGCTGTGCTGCATATTCAACATAGCTCGTGAACTGAATCGTCCTGTACATTGGAATCCAGCAACGCTGAGTTTTGGTGATGATAAAGAGGCGTTTGCTCACCGTCTATACTACTATGACTACCGACGCCCTTATAAACTTCCATATCTAGAACGACGCGGATAAAAACTTAGCATACCCAACAGTGAAAAAAACAATTCTGGAAATACAGCAACGTATGGTGGAACGGGGGCTGACCTTGGCTACAGCGGAAAGTTGCACTAGCGGAGGGATAGCAAGAGAGATTACTAAGGTTAGCGGTTCTTCTGATTACTTTCAGGGTGGACTAGTGGCTTACCAAGATAGACTGAAGATTCAGTACCTTGGCGTAAGCGCGGAGGACATTGCCAAGTATGATGTGGTGAGTGAACCTGTGGTGAGACAGATGGTGCGTGGTACGTGTAAGATGTTCCAGACTGATTATGCTATTGCCAGCACAGGATATGCCGGTGACGGCTGTAACGGCATTCCATCAGGTACCATCTGGATTGCATGGGGCACACCTGATAACATCTGTACCAAATGCCTTACCCAGAACATCAACCGTGAAACAAATACAGATAACGCAATAAAAGAAGCGTTGAAAGGTTTGCTAAGGGAGTTAAGAATGAAGAATTGACAAATAAAGTGAAGGCCCTCAAAACTGAGAGCCTTCACTTTTTGTTAATAATTGAACTTTCCCGAATTACTTCAGAGAAAGAGTAATTGTCTTAGCATCCTCGACAACAATCAGTTTGTCTTCGCGAAGCAACCAACCCATAGCAAGATAAAGTTCCTTATCGCTCTTCAGGCCAGCAGCTTTCTTTACATCCTTAGATGCCATAGCTCCATTCTCGTTCAGTGCAGTCCAAACTGCACCTGCAAGTGTACCTACTGTTCCAGTCATAGTTATCCTTTGTTAATTAAGTTGTTGAATAAACTATTTTATTCAGTGCAAAGGTACGTCAACTTTAACAATCTTATGATATATGAAGCTTAAAATATCAAAAAGAATAGCACTTTCTTGACACAAATCAAGGTTAAACTTGACTTTATTTGTAATCTTTGGGGGTAAATTTCTGCAACATTAGCACTTTACCGCTTCGTGTACTATAATAACGGTAGCAGAAAGAAATACCTGCGTCCTTGCACGACTTTAGCTGTATGCTGTTCTTGATATCGGTGAGCAACTGCTCGCGGAAAAGATTGTAAAGCCCCGGTGTATAAAGTGAATCAATATCCAGTTCGTCTCTTACCGTATAATTATAGTAATAGGTGCGTTTGGCTATGCTGAATGTGCAACTGTCCAGAGTAGTACATTTGTCGATATTCTTAGGACAGTTTTTGAGAGTAAACTGACAGGCCTCCTGGTAGATACGCTCCTCAAGGCTTTGTTTCTTACATCCTACAAGAATAAAGAGAAGAAGTGAAAGAATGAGTAGTAATCTGTTCATATCTCTGAGTATAGAATAGTCCCCTCCCCAGTTTAACAGAGGAGGGGACAGTATAAATGAATATACTATTTTTTTATTTGAATAATGAGACGGACAAGGTCGGCAATGGTAATAAAACCGTCGCCATCTACATCGCCGTATTCGATGTCAGTGCCTTCGGGAGCCTTAATAACAAGCGTCTTGGCCAATACATCTGCATCTTTTTCGTCCAAAACCTCATCCTGATTGATATCGCCCCACCCTGCTGTCTTGGCTGTACTCTGTGGAACATACGGCAAGATTATAGGAGCAGGCTCTTCTTCAGACCGTTTGCTAACAAAGTAAGAACTCATGGCAGGAAGGGACGTAGACTTAGTTACGTACTCAAAGGCAGTTCCGTTGGCATTCAGCATGAACACATTCTTCAGGATAGGCTGATAAGTGGAACCAAACATATTATAGGTGTCACTGCTGATTATCATCTTATCGGAACCCGAGACAAAGAAAGGCTGATTATGTCCAATGAACGTTATAGTCAGGCCACGGAATAAACTATCACAGGCAATGAGATAAGGTGTGTTGGCACGCAATTCCCTTGCAGGTTCAAAGATGGGGTTGCCGTCATCATCTATGGCCATGAACTCATAAATCCAGAAGTGGTTCAGTGAATCATTCAACTGATAGGCAAATTCGCCTCTGGATATTGAATCAGCAGCAAAAGGTAATGTTATAGCC
Source organism: Bacteroidaceae bacterium (assembly GCA_017541025.1). GTDB lineage: Bacteria > Bacteroidota > Bacteroidia > Bacteroidales > Bacteroidaceae > Physcousia. Next base: position 67,837 of record JAFXZY010000058.1, read on the forward strand.
TGCCATGCTATGCCTTTTTCTGCATTATCTGGGAAGGAGTAATGGAAATAGGCAGTATCTGCGTCGAAGTTATCCGGAATATAATAAGGATAATCTGAATAGAAGTTGACTACATCAGCATGACCGTCCACAACCATGTTAGCTTCCTCTACAGAACCTGTAGGAATACGGGTACAGTTCTTAAAATAGTATATGGCGTTAGGATTCTTATTGGCTGTAAAACGTGTGACGGAAATACCGTTTGCATATGTGGCAATAGCTGTAGTAGGTGCCGAATACACAGCCTTAGATGTCTGACCAACAATCAATCCATTATTCTTCCAATAAAGAACACCTGCCTTGGGCACCCAACTATGGTCCCAAATGCCACCACCTGAAATAGAGGCTGCAGAATTGGAAACAGCTATGTGATAGGTGTCATCGTAATTAAGATTATTAAACTGGAAAGATGCTGTAGCGGTCTTGGAAGGTGCAATAGACATTTCTACGCCCGTTGACGTTGAACTCCATGCTGTATTGCTTCCCCTGGGCTGACGCCAAACTTGTAGCTTAAGGTTCCCCTCAAATGTTTCCTTACCTGTATTTTTTACTGTAATGGTACCCACAAGTTTATTACCATAGACTACTCCGCTGGCCGAATTCTGAATATTGAAACCACTAACGGAAAGACTTGCCTTATGAGCCTGAGCTGCAGGAACTACTTCCATTGTGGTCTGGCCCAAGACTTCTGAACCATCGCTGCCACGACAAATCCAAATGTTGTAGGTACCTGTCTCTGTAGGCTTGTAGAAGAAGGAAACATCTGCGGTACCGCCTTCCCTAATATTAACAATAGATTTGCTTTTTGAATCTTCCTTTTCTGACGTTTTACCAACATAGAGATAACATGTATGAGAGAACTCGTCTGCGTGATTACGGAAAGTAACTTTAATCTCTTGTTCCTCGTTGACAGCCCTGGTGCCAGGGAATACTATGGTATCTACACTGATATCCTCCACAGGCTGAACGTATGTAAGAGTTATATTCTTGGCAGAGTCAACCTCGGCAAGGATGTAATTACGCTTCAAGTCTAACTCGGGACGCCAAATTCTATTGCTGGTAAGCTTGCTGGCAGGAGAAAGACGATAGGTTCCGGGCTGCAGACGTCCCTTAATGTTAAAACTCTTAGTCTGGTATGTGTTCTTGCTAATGTCTGTGATGGTTTGAGAAGAACCTACCAGTGAAAGGGTATTATCATCATTTATTTTAACAATACCTGTATTAAAACTATTAGTTGAACCCGTCCAGTTGATAAATGAGCCAGTAATAGTGGTTCCGGATATTTTTATATCGTGAATAGTCATGCAGGTGGACTTCTCAACTTTAACATTATCAGGTAAACGAAGGTTGATCAGGGCACCTTGCCCCATGCTATAGCCATCGCTACTGCTGCTGGCTCCGATACCGCTGTTATCATTGGGATTAAGGATACCAATGAGGAACCAACCATCGGAACCACCTCCCCAACCCCAGTTGACATGGAAAAGTTGCTCACCATCAAAACCATCTATAACGAAAGCATGTCCTCCACCAGAAGAATGACCATTATAAAGAACAGGATAGCCAGAATTCAACTCATCATAAATGAGATCGAACCATTCGTCAATACTACAACTGCTTCGGTCAACCCAATATGCACTATCATCAAAGCCAAACATATTAATAAACACGTCCTTAGCGGCCGAAGTAACTGCACCGGAAGAAGGGCCATAATGCATCTGAACAGCCTGACCACAATAGTGCATGAGGTTTGCCACAGCCGAATCCTGTGCATTAGCTACATGACCGTTTTCCCAATTATATGTGTCACGGATATTATCCCAATCGATAAGTGTATTACGTGGAATTGCTTTTTGGGAAACAGTCTTCTTCGAACCGTTTTTCTCTGAAGTATAAGTAATAGAGTATGCAGGAATTACAGTCTTAGTTTTTGCAGGAAACTTGTAAAAGTTTACCACCTGAGCCATTGCAGTAGCAACACATCCTGCAGCAGGACCAGTTTTCTTTGGTAAGGCTGAATCCTCATTTTTGTCCTCTTCAAGATAATAAATAGGGCAAGTGATGTTATAAGGTTTTCCCTGATCCCAGTGTGATTTTAGCAGCACTGGAATACTATGTCGGGTTGACCTGGACATTGCTCTGACTTTAAGTATACGCTTGTCAACAGTAATGTTATTATCAGCAAGAAACTTAATCTGATCTACATACAACTGGAGCCACGATTTCATGTTATCTGGAAGATTTTCTTCATCAAAAGAACCATGATCCACATATCCCAGAATTTCAGGAGTGCGGTCATCACCAGAAACAATTACGTAACCATTGTCGCCCTCGGCATTGAAAACATAATAGTATGCACTCTGCGTTTGATCATCGGCCTTTCTAACGGAACGGAATGGTTCCCTGCGTTGGTTAAGAATTTTTCCCTTTGAGAGTAAATATTGCTGAGCCGTATTGAAGGCCTGTGATTTACTCACAGACTCAGCCTTTGCTATAAAGGAGACCAGAGCAGCCAGAATAAATGTTAAAACAATTCTTTTCATAAAATATTCGAGATAAGGTTTTGTCGGTTTTATTTGTCATAGCCATTGGGGTTGTTCTTTTGGAAATTCCAAGAATCACGACACATTTCTTCAATACCAAACTTAGCCTCCCAACCTAATTCAGCTTTTGCTTTAGCTGGATTACAATAGCAGGTTGCAATATCGCCTGGACGACGAGGCTTTATTACATATGGAACCTTCAGGCCATTAGCCTTCTCAAAAGCCTTCACAACATCCAGAACAGAATATCCGTGACCAGTACCAAGATTATAAATAGCCAATCCTTTATTCTCCTGAATAGCCTTGAGAGCACAAACATGACCATTTGCCAAATCCACGACATGGATATAATCACGTACTCCAGTTCCGTCAGGAGTATCATAATCATTGCCAAACACTCCCAGTTCCTTACGGATACCGATGGCTGTCTGCGTAATATAAGGCATCAAGTTGTTGGGAATACCATTGGGGTTCTCTCCAATCAGACCGGACTCATGAGCACCGATGGGATTGAAATAACGAAGCAGGACAACGTTCCACTCAGGATCAGCTTTCTGAACATCCATCAGTACCTGCTCTATCATAGACTTTGTCCATCCGTAAGGATTGGTACACTGGCCCTTTGGACACTCCTCTGTGATTGGAATAATGGCTGGATCGCCATAAACAGTTGCACTAGAGGAGAAGATAATATTCTTACAACCATGCTGACGCATTACATCAAGCAACACAAAAACACCGTTCATGTTGGTCTCATAGTACATCAGGGGCTTGGCAACGGACTCGCCAACAGCCTTAAGACCGGCAAAGTTGATAACAGCATCTATCTTGTGCTCTGTGAACACCTTATTCATAGCCTCACGGTCACGAATATCTGCCTCGATAAGCGTTACCTTATGACCGATAATCTTTTCGACACGGCGAATAGCCTCGGGCTGTGAATTATAGAAATTATCAACAACAACCACACTGTGGCCTGCTTTATCTAACTCAATAAGAGTGTGGCTTCCAATATATCCTGCGCCACCAGTTAATAGAATGTTCATATTTTTAATACAAAATTAATAAATTCAAATTATTACAGTCCGAATAATGCTTTCAGACCATTATCTACACCGCTGAATCCCATGAATGCCATTGCCAGAAGTCCTGCTGTTACGAGGGCAATACTCATACCCTGAACACCCTTGGGCACGTTCATCATGCTAAGATGTTCACGAATGCCGGCAAATACTACCAAAGCAAGGGCAAAACCTATAGCTGTGCTAAGGGCAAATACAACACCTGTGAGCAGATTAGGCTCTAAACCCTGAGAGGCGTATGTGCCGTTGGCAACCAGAATAGCAACACCTAGAATACAACAGTTGGTGGTGATAAGAGGCAAGAAGACACCCAGTGCCTGATAAAGCGCTGGAGCTGACTTCTTGAGAATAATCTCGACCATCTGTACCAAAGCGGCAATAACAAGGATGAAAGCAATGGTCTGCAGATACTCCAAACCAAAAGCTTCCAAAACATACTTCTGAATCAGATAGGTAACAATGGTAGCAAGTGTAAGCACAAAGGCAACGGCTGCTCCCATACCAATGGCGGAATCTACCTTCTTGCTTACACCAAGGAAGGGACAGATTCCCAAGAACTGTGACAGAACAATATTGTTAACAAATATTGCTGTGATAAATATAAGAATGTATGCCATAATAGTTACGATTTGCGGATTCTGTTTACTATTGCAATAAGATAACCCAAAGCAATGAAGGCTCCTGGAGCCAATACAAAGACAAGAGCACCAAAATTCTCAGGGAAGAGTGAGAGAGAGAAAATCTTTCCAGTTCCTAAGATTTCACGAACAGCACCTAATAATGTAAGGGCAATGGTAAAACCAAGTCCCATTCCTATGCCGTCGAAGATACTGCTTACAACACCATTCTTTGCAGCAAAGGCCTCGGCACGTCCCAGGATGATGCAGTTTACTACAATCAGAGGAATAAACAGACCAAGGCTAGCATCCACCTCTGGCGCATAGGCTTTGATGAGCATTTGCAGAATAGTTACCAAAGAAGCTATCACCACAATAAAAGATGGTATGCGTACCATATCGGGGATGAGGTTCTTGATAAGAGATATTATAAGATTACTGAAAATGAGAACCGCTGTGGTAGCAAGTCCCATATTCATACCATTAAAAGCACTGCTGGTAGTTCCCAATGTGGGACACATACCCAGGAGAAGCACAAAGGTAGGATTCTCCTTGACAATTCCGTTCAGTAGAACTTTCATATTATTCATAACGTTTCCTCCTTACCTTATTAATTATGTTTCTGTTGACTGGCTCCACTAATACCATCAGCATTGTCTTCCTTAACCAATGTATTGTGGTAAGCCTGATTAGCGGCATTCACTGCGCGAAGGAAAGCACGTGATGTAATGGTGCTGGCTGTGATAGCATCAACATCTCCGCCATCCTTGCTGACTGTGAGTTCTTTCTCGGTAAGATTACGCCCGATAATGTCACCCTTCTGTCCTTTCTGGAACCATTCATTGGCCTTGGCACCAAGACCTGGAGTCTCATGCGTCTCCAGAATGCTATATCCCAAGACAACTCCATTAGGGTCAATACCTACCATAATGGTTAGCCCTCCGCCAAAACTAGCGTTCAGAGGGTCGACAGCCTTTACGGCAACACCTTTCTCGCCAGCATTCATAACAATATAATTACAACTATTATAAGAAACAGTATCAATCTGCTGCACCTTTACATCGCCACCACCCAGAACCTGAGCAATAGCATCCTGCTCGCTCTTTTCCTTCAGTTGCTGAATGGTATCCTTGGTCAACTCATTGACAGAGGCAAGAGCAGCACCGGCAACCAGAGCAATTCCGGTAAGTACACCGGCCATATTATACCATGAAGATTTAAGTTTTTTCATTTCTTTACCTCCTCTCCGAATCTTTGAGGTTTACAATAGGTGTTGATAAGAGGAGTGAATGCATTCATGATGAGAATGGAAAACGACATACCCTCGGGATAAGCACCCCAGTTACGAATAATAACCGTAAGAAGACCTATGCAAATACCATAAATAATCTGTCCTTTGGCTGTCATGGGAGATGTTACATAATCTGTTGCCATGAAGCAGGCACCTAACACTAGACCACCACTACAGAGAACCTGTGTAGGCATCGCGTATACAGGATTGCAAGCATGCAGAACAGCTGCAAAAAGGGCTACAGTACCCAAAATACTTACAGGAATATGCCAGGTGATAATCTTACGCCATAACATAAACAGACAGCCAACAAGTAAACACAGTTCACTAACTTCACCCAAAGAACCTCCAGTTACTCCATGAAACATGTCCATAAAACTGGGAAGTTTGCTTAGAACCGTTGGATCACCTGAAGTGATAGCTTCCTGCATAATACTCAAAGGAGTGGCTGCTGTAGTAGCATCAGTATAAGCAAGTGGCTGATTAACTTCCGGCCATGTTGTCATCTGAACAGGGAAACTAATGAGCAAGAATACACGACCAACTAAAGCGGGGTTAAAAGGATTCTGACCGAGTCCGCCAAAGGTCATCTTACCAACACCAATAGCAAATAGAGCACCAATGACAATAATCCAAATGGGCAGGTTGCTGGGTAAGTTAAATCCCAACAAAAGACCAGTAAGGATTGCGCTACCATCTAAAATGGTGCAAGCGTTTCTACCTAAAATAAACTTTGAAATGGCCCATTCGAAAAAAACGCAGGAGACAACAGATGTGGTTAGCACAATAGCAGCTCCAAGGCCAAAGAACCATAGGCTGGCAATAAGAGCCGGCACTAAGGCTATACATACACCATACATATTCTTCTGAACGGAATCGCCTCCGTGAACATGTGGTGACAATGATATAATTGGTTTCATTTCTTATATTTCTTTACTCCAAACACTAATCTCTAAACTCTCAACTCTTAGCAGCCGCTCTGCTCTTAATGATACCCATAACTGTTGTCTTACCAACACGAATCATATCAAGCAATGGTCGCTTGCTAGGGCAGGTAAACTGACAACTTCCGCATTCAATACAACTTACAATATCATTCTTTTCTGCCATCTCCCACTCTTCCATTGCAGCTACTTTGCTCAACAGGAAAGGTTCAAGCCCCATAGGACAAGCGCTCACACACTTGGCACATCGGATACAGGGCTGAGGCTCAGAACGACGGGCCTCCTTTTCGTTCATAAGAAGCAGTCCGCTGGAGCCCTTGGTCATGGGAACATCAAGGCTGAGCAGCGCCTTACCCATCATAGGACCACCACCAATAATCTTACCTGTATCTTCTGGCAATCCGCCACACTCGTCGATAAGCTGCTGGAAGGGTGTACCCAAACGAGCTAAAAGGTTGCTGGGATTCTTAACACTCTTACCCGTAACGGTGATGATACGGTCAATGAGAGGTTTATTCTTCATAACAGCCTCATAAATAGCATAAGCTGTACCCACATTCTGCACAACAGCACCTACATTAATAGGTATAGCTGGAGGTGCTGGAACCTGACGACCAATAACCGCATCTATCAACTGTTTTTCTCCACCCTGAGGATATTTAACCTTAAGGGGAACAATTTCTATGTTAGGATATTGCTTGGCCTTCTCCGTCATAAGCTTGATTGCATCAGGCTTGTTGTTCTCAATACCAACGTAACCCTTGGTGACATTAACAGCTTTCATGATGAGGTCAACACCGACAAGAATTTCATCGGGATGCTCCAACATAAGTCGGTGGTCTGCAGTTAGATAAGGCTCACATTCTACAGCGTTGATAATAACACATTCGGCCTTACAACCAGGAGGAGGAGTTAACTTAACATGGCAGGGGAAAGTGGCTCCTCCAAGTCCGACAATACCTGCATTCTTTATCTTCTCAACAATGGACTTAGCATCGAGTTCCGGACGATCTGAGAGTCGCACAAGGTCTTTTGAACGGTCGATACTCTCTTCCCACTCATCGCCTTCGACATCTACAATAATAGCCATACGACGTGTACCGCTGGCATCCAGAACTGCATCTATCTTGTTAACCTTTCCACTTACGGAGCTGTAGATAGGAGCACTTACGAAGCCCCCAGCCTCAGCCAAAAGGGTACCTACCTTAACCATATCGCCCTTCTGAACAACAGGCTTGGCAGGAGCACCAATGTGTTGGAACATACTAAAAACAGCCTGCTTGGGCAGAGCAGCCTCACGAATAGGGCTGCCAGCAGACAGTTTGTTCTCTGCGGGATGAACACCGCCTATGTGAAATGTTTTCATACTTTCTGCTTACTGTTTATGCGTTAGTTTCTTGTGTTTGTGTCTCTGTTGGCTGCGCAGGCTGTGCCGGCTCTTCTGCCTTAGGCTTGCGAGGAGGGAAATTGAAGCCGTGGATAGCACCCTTGGGACAAGCCTCTTCGCACTTACGGCACATTTTACACTTCTCAGCATCAATGTAAGCCAAATTGTTCACGAGTGTGATGGCCTCAAACTTCTCACAAGTCTTCACACACTTGCCGCAACCAATACAAGAAGCCTTACATACCTTGTTCGCAACAGCTCCCTTATCCTTATTGTTGCAGAGAACCACTACTCTACGTCCCTTGGGACCTTTCAGACGAATCTCAATGATTCCCCTCGGGCAAGCCTTTGAACAAGCACCACAAGCCGTACACTTCTCCTCGTCAACAACAGGAAGTCCAGTGGAAGGATCCATCGTAAGAGCACCAAATTGGCACTTCTTTACACAGTCGCCACATCTAAGACAGCCATAGCCACAACCTGTTTCGCCTAAGCCAGTCATTTGTTGAACACGACAACTCTGAGCACCATCGAACTTGGCATTACGAGGACGATTCTCGCATGTTCCGTTACAACGAACTACAGCAACCTTGGGGGCACTTGCTACAGCAGCAAGACCAAGGATTCCTGCAACCTGATCCATAACGGGCTGTCCTCCTACAGGGCAGAATTTCCCGTCAAGACTACCTGCATCAGCAGCTTTAACGCAGGCAGCAGCAAACCCAGAACAACCAGGATAGCCGCAACCGCCACAATTAGCCTGAGGCAAGACCTCGGCAACTTGGCCAATGCGTGCATCTTCATGTACAGCAAATCTGTTGGAAATGATATATAGAACTAGTGCAGAGACCAGTCCAATCACACCCAACACGATTACTGCAATAAGAATTAAATTCATACGTATTATTGTTTTTGTTTATTAATTAATTTCCGTAATTAAATTTTATGGACAGTAAATCCAAAATGTTTGCCTATGTTATTTCGGTAAATATAAAGAACAAAATAATATATGGCAAGAAATAGCATAGAGAACGTAATACCCATCAAATCGCCCCCAATACGGGTTCCAAGAAACAGGAAAATCACCATGAGCACCAGAGGAATCAAATAACATATATAAACGGCATGAAGCCCTTGGGAAACAGTTCCTTCGACGTCTACAGCATCTCCAATCTTTAAACCGTTCTCTATCAATAAGGCTTCAACTATCTTTTCTTTGCTTTCGCTGCTATTGCATAATTTATGTGCAGCACATCCTGCACATGCGGTATGCTGCAGAATACGGACATAACATTTATCGCCATCGATTCGTTCGACAACTCCTCTGTGATGAATAATTTCTGTTACTCCTCGTACCATATATGTATTATATTCCAACACAAAGGTACGAACATTTTTCCGTTTATACATTATAAAAAAAGAATGCGCCGCCTCCTTTAACACTTTTTAAGTATACGTACGCCATAAGACATACTTCAAAGAAGTAACTTTGCATAAAAAACAAGATTATTATGACAATTAAGACAACTGCATGCTGCAAAATCAATATTGGATTGAACATTGTTTCGAAACGTGAAGACGGTTACCATAATTTAGAAACAATCTTCTATCCTGTTCCGCTTTTTGACGAAATAACCATTTGCTCTGCTGAAGAAGATGGCATTGACCTTTCTGGCCATCAACTGGAAGGAGATCCATATGAAAACCTCGTCTTGAAAACTGTCAGGCTGTTGAGGGAAAATGGGCACAAAGTTCCACCTGTTCACATCTCATTAAAGAAAAACATCCCAAGTGGCGCAGGATTAGGTGGAGGAAGCAGTGATGCAGCAACAGTAATGAAGGAAATGAACAAACATCTATCATTGGAACTGTCAAACGAGGCAATGGAAAGGATGATTGCAAAATTAGGTGCAGACTGCCCCTTCTTTATTCAGTGTAAGCCAGTATATGCCGAGGGTATAGGTGATGTATTCTCGCCAGTTGAGATAGACCTATCAGGATGGCATTTGGTATTAGTAAAACCAGACGATTACATTTCCACAAAAGAAGCTTATTCTTTAATTAAAGCAAAGCCATCTAAATACTCTATTACTGAGATAGTTAAAAGTCCCGTTGAAGATTGGAAAGATTATATAAACAACGATTTTGAGAAGAGTGTCTTTCCTAACCATCCAAAGATAGAAAGTATTCGTAATCAACTATATGGCATAGGTGCTTCCTATGCTTGCATGAGCGGAAGTGGAAGTACAGTTTTTGGCCTGTTCAGGCAAAAAGCAGACCTTGATAAGATAGACCAAGATTGTTTCCTTTTCCAATGCATTCTATAAAGTATAAGGAAATTCCTACCAACGAATAGGAAAAATCCACTTTTTACTTGTACCTAATCCTGTAATTTTGCACCAGAAACAAATTGCAAATGTTATGAAGAGGTACATTATTACATTATTTATTACAATCGCATCATGGCAAACCGTTCATGCAATGAGTTACGAACAAGCACGCCAGGAAGCATTGTATCTAACCGACAAGATGGCATACGAACTGAATTTGAACGATCAGCAGTATAATGATGCCTACGAAATTAATCTGGATTACTTCTTATCGCTGAACAGCGAAGCAGACTTGTATGGAGACTATCTCTCATATCGCCTGTCAGACTTCCGCCATATACTTTACGACTGGCAATACAGCATCATGCTAGCAGCCGATTACTTTATACGCCCCGTATATTGGAGACCTAACGGATGGTATTTCCCTATTTACACTCATTATAATCATGGTTACTTCTATTATAGCTACCCTACTGTTTATTATAGTTATCGAGGTGGGCATGGACGCATTCATCATTATAATGGTTTTTATGCAGACAGGCGCCCAGCATGGAATGGAGGCTTGCGTGGAAATCAGCCAATAGCAGTAAGGACCGCAAGAGGTACAGGAAGGAGTTCTTTCTCATCCGGTAGGGGAAGCAGAATTAATGGGAATGGTTATCACATTGATGTTCCAGACAAAGGAAACATCAGAACTGACCGAGGTAACTCGTTTAGTAACAGCAGTTCAAGAAATTCCAGAAACGATTATCATGGCAGGGGTGGCTATGGAAGGGGCGACATCACCACAAAACCGCGAGGATACAATGGAACAGAAAACCGTTCTACTCGAAATTATGACACAAACAGATACAACGAAAACACAAGAAACTACAATCACAATAGAGATTTCGGAGGTTCAAGGAACACAAGCACAAGCAGAGGATACTACAGTAGTCCTAGCACCCCCAACTCAAGAGGTAGCGTCAACAACTCAAGATATTCAGAATCAAACAGAAGCTATAACAGACCAAGCGTATCAAACCCTGGCAGAGGAGGATTTAACAATCCCAGCTCAAGCAGGGGAGGATTCAGCGATGGCTCAAGAGGGGGATTCAGCGGTGGTTCAAGAGGAGGATTCAGCGGTGGTTCAAGAGGAGGTAGCAGCGGTGGTTCAAGAGGAGGTAGCAGTGGAGGAAGTGTATCACGGGGAAGAAGATAAAAAATACACACAAAAAGAACGAGACTCAATGCCAACATTGAGTCTCGTTATATATTTGAGCGGAAAAACGAAACTCGATGCTTTTAGAAACTTGAGCTCGTTTTGCTCTTCGAGCGGAAAACGAGACTCGAACTCGCGACCCCAACCTTGGCAAGGTTGTGCTCTACCAACTGAGCTATTTCCGCAATAAACATTGAAAGTGAAGAGGAGGAGACTCGAACTCCCACGCCTCGCGGCACTACCACCTCAAAGTAGCGCGTCTACCATTCCGCCACCTCTCCAAAAGGATGTCTAATTAGTTGTGCCCAGAACAGGACTCGAACCTGCACGCCTTGCGGCACACGCACCTGAAACGTGCGCGTCTACCAATTCCGCCACCTGGGCAATTCTCCGAGCGGGAAACGAGAATCGATGCTTTTAGAACCTTGAACTCGTTTTGCTCTCTGAGCGGAAAACGAGACTCGAACTCGCGACCCCAACCTTGGCAAGGTTGTGCTCTACCAACTGAGCTATTTCCGCAGGAATCAGACTTAATCAGATACCCCTCAATCTTTCAATATTTAATCTATTTCTTTGCCATTCCCCTGAATTGCGAGTGCAAAATTACAACATTTTGGTCAAACTGCCAAATAATTCATCATTTTTTTAATCCATTCTATTGCGATAATCATTAAAATCATACTCTCTTAGCAATTCTCTTGTACCATTTAAGTGCTCAAAAACAATAGAAGGATGTGCAATGCCATTGAACATACAGGTTTTTACTGTAGTATAATGAATCATATCTTCAAAGATAATCTCTTGTCCAATCACTAATGGATGGGGAAATTTCCAACTACCCATATAATCACCACTTAAACAACTATTGCCACCTAAACGATATATATTATCGTCTGGTTTGGCTGTCTTAACTGCATCAAACGGAAGTGTTTCAGCCCCTCGAACCGATGGTTGATAAGGCATCTCTAAACAATCAGGCATGTGACATGTAAAAGATACATTAAGAATAGCCGTGCGAATACCGTGATTTTCCACGATATCCACAACTTGGGCAACCAAAGGCCCTGTTTGCCAGGCAAATGCACTTCCTGGCTCAAGGATGATTCTAAGATGAGGATAACGATTCTTTAGTGACAACAATATATTAATAAGGTATGAGATATTGTAGTCAGAACGAGTCATCAAGTGACCACCGCCTAAATTCAGCCATTTAATTTGGTTGAACCAACGCCCAAACTTTTCTTCTAAATGAACTAATGTGTTTTCTAAAGATTCTGCAGAACTTTCACAGTGGCAATGACAATGAAAACCTTCTATACCTTCAGGTAGCATCTCCGGGAGTTGATCCGCCAGAATGCCAAACCTACTGCCAGGAGCACAAGGATTGTAAAGTTCTGTCTCTATTTCGCTATACTCAGGATTAATTCTTACGCCTACACTGACTTCATGCTTGTTATACGATCTTACCATTGGCATAAATCGTTCATACTGAGAAAGAGAATTAAAGGTAACATGCCCGCTGCAATCTAAAATAGCAGGAAAATCATCCTCTGTGTATGCAGGACTATATGTATGGGCAAGACTGCCAAATTCATGATATGAAAGCATGGCTTCATTCAAACTACTTGCCGTTGTGTGTTTTATGTATTCCCTGAAAACAGGAAATGTCTTCCACAAAGCAAATGCTTTAAACGCCAGGATTATTTCAACACCAGCACTATCGGCAACATGCTTTATTAGTTCCAAGTTGCGCCTGAGAAGTCGTTCTTCAAAAAGATAATATGGTTTCATCAATAAACAAATCTTACATTATCAATCCATAATGTATTTCCCACAGTACCTATATATGCACCGCCATAACTGCTGTCAAACTTGACAATCAGATGTGTTGGCGTCTCATTAACATCAGCCCAGCCTTCCTCTTGAATAGGTACATTCTTACCTTTGCTGTTGAGGGCATAAAAAGATCGCTCGCCTTGAACCATACCCATCCAATCTCTGTAAAAGCTTTCTTTGCTTATGTCGCCATAATGAATAACAAATTCCTTACCTTCGGCCCAACCGTTGGTATTCTTGTCAAAACGGACTCTCATAGTTCCTATACGTTGTGCATGAATATTGCCAGTTTCATCTTCCCATCGTTTCTGTAACAAACACATACACTCACCCATATCTTTTCCGTCGATTGTCTGGGTCTTACTGAATCCTGTCTCTTTGATTCTTGTTTTACTTCCTGGATTATAATATTTATAATCAAACTTTATGGCTTTGGGGCGCTTCGTAAAAGGTATACCCAGATTAATTTTTGACCACGGGTTAGAAGTACTAGTTATAGGCTCAATAACATTGCCCGTAAAAATGCAGCCTCCTGCTAGAACACTAATATTTACAACACCAATGGCTTTGCAGTTAACTATATGTGTATACAACTTAGCACACTTCCCGTTGCCATGCGTATCAGGATATACACTAACATTAGTCTTTACAACTCCATAAACTTTTGCAAAAACATTACTGTTTGCCCATGGACAACCACCTTGATTGGTATATGCTCTGGCACCATTGAAAGTACCGGTCGGACCTACTTCATACAATGTACGCGTATGTCCTCCAACTAAAAGGCTCTCCTTAATCGAACGGGTAACCCATGTGTCAAAGTTGCTGAAGGTAAGTTGACCCTCTTCAGCCCATGCATTTGATGTCGTTAGTAACATCACTATAAGTACATATACTAGTCTCATTCACTCATTTTATCTTAAACAGCATGCAAAGTTACACAATTTAAGCGTATTCTTTTGCTCATAACGCAAAAAATGAGTAATTTTGTATAATAAATGAATAAAAATCTGATTAACAGCATGGACTCAAAAGTTTTGGGAGCAGATATGCGATTGTTAGAACTTCTTTCACAGACATTTCCCAATAGTAGTAGCGCAAGTACAGAAATTATCAACCTTGAAGCCATAATGAATCTGCCGAAAGGAACTGAGCATTTTGTGGCAGACATACATGGTGAACATGAGGCTTTTTTACACATACTTCGCAACGCCAGTGGAAATATTAAGCGCAAGGTGAAAGAACTTTTTGGCGAATCACTCTCCGACAAAGAGATTCGCGAACTTTGCACATTAATCTATTATCCAGAGAAGAAACTGGAAATGATAAAAGAAAAAGCCGACGAAGACTTGAGCCAATACTATGCTGTCTCGCTATACCGTCTTATACAAGTTTGTCAGTCCGTCAGCAGCAAATATACACGAAGCAAAGTTCGCAAAGTGCTTCCCCGCCAGTTTGCATATATCATAGAGGAACTATTACATGAAAGTCCCATAGATGATGACAAAGAAGCTTATTTTCAACGAATCATAGAGACAATCATACAAACAGGACAAGCACAAAATTTTATTACGGTTATCTGTAATGTCATTCAGAAACTCAGCATTGACCAACTTCATATTCTCGGCGACATTTTCGATCGTGGACCAGGTGCACACATAATTATGGACTATCTGTTAACACGCGAAAACTTTGACATTCAATGGGGGAACCATGATGCACTTTGGATGGGGGCTGCTGCCGGATGCGATCCTTGCATAGCTACAGTTTTAAGATTATCTTTACGATTTGGTAATATGACAACACTCGAAGAAGGATACGGCATAAACCTTCTTCCATTAGCAACCTTCGCTATAGAATATTATTCAGAAGATCCTTGCAAAGAGTTTATTCCTCACACAGAAAAGCCATTAGACGAGAAAAGCACCAGACTGATTGCGCAAATGCACAAAGCCATAAGTATCATACAGTTTAAGCTGGAAGCACAAATGAGGCGTCAATACCCAGAATGGGGAATAAATGGACCCGGCACGCTTGAGAATATTGATTACAACAGATCTGTATATATCTTGGATGGAAAGGAGTATGAATTGAAAGACCGTATCTTTCCAACAGTAAATCCGTCAGACCCATACAAACTCACACCTGAAGAGGAAGATGTCGTAAACAAACTACATCATTCTTTCCGTATATCCGAAAAGTTGCAAAAACATATACGTTGCCTATTGTCACACGGATGCATGTATGGTATTTTTAACGGGAACCTTCTATTCCATGCTTCAATCCCTTTAAATGAAGACGGAAGTCTAAAAGAGGTAATGCTCAACGGGAAAAAATATAAAGGAAAAGAATTATTGCATCACATAGGAATGTATATACGTACTGCATTCCAGAATGATGTATCAAAGACCGAACGACAGAAAGCCAGAGACTACTTTTGGTACTTGTGGTGTGGTCCAGACAGTCCCTTGTTTGACAAAAACAGAATGACGACATTCGAGCGGTATTTCCTAGCAGACAATTCGTTATATCACGAAGAAAAAGGTAATTATTATAAGTTAAGAGAGAAACCTGAAATTTGCGATAGTATTCTTGATGCTTTTGATGTCAAGGGGAGCAATCGCCACATCATAAACGGGCATGTTCCTGTTCATGCTTCACAAGGAGAAAATCCTATAAAGGCAGATGGACGCCTGATGGTGATAGACGGCGGATTTGCAAAAGCTTACCATAAAACAACAGGCATTGCCGGATATACACTTGTATATCATAGTCGTGGATTCCTGCTTATACAGCACGAGCCCTTTACCAGTACACGCGAGGCTATCATGAATGAAACAGACATTAAAAGCAGCACTCAAATAGAAGTAATGACCGGCAAGAGGGTTCGTGTCAGGGATACCGACAAGGGGGTTATTCTAAAGAGACAGGTAAAAGAATTACGGGAACTCCTATATGCTTATCAACACGGAATAATAAAAGAAAAATAACTTACCTATGCTCTAGTAATACAACATTCTCTACGTGTTGTGTGTGAGGGAACATATCCACCGGCTGAACCTTTGTAACACGATATAGCATATCAAGAAGTTGAAGATCACGAGCCTGAGTAGCAGGGTTACAACTAACATAGACAATTCGCTTGGGTTCGGCAAACAAAATTGTATCTATAACATCTTGATGCATTCCCGCACGTGGAGGATCGGTAATAATAACATCGGGCCTCCCATGTTTCTCTATGAATTCTCTATTCAGGATATCTTTCATGTCACCAGCATAGAATAGCGTATTGTCAATATTGTTTATGGCAGAATTAACCTTAGCATCTTCTATGGCCTCAGGCACATACTCAATGCCAATAACTTGTTTAGCCTGCTTAGCGACAAAATTGGCTATTGTTCCTGTACCTGTATATAAATCATAAACCATCTCATTTCCAGAAAGGTTAGCAAATTCCCTTACTACCTTATATAATATATAGGCCTGCTCGGTATTTGTCTGATAAAAGCTCTTCGGACCAACCTTAAAACGCAAATCCTCCATCAGCTCATATATATGGTCAGTACCATAATAGCATTTTACATCTAAATCTCCAAAAGTATCATTACATTTTGGATTATATACATACATCAGACTTGTTATCTGAGGGAATTTAACATGCAACGACTCAAGAAGTTTCATCGCCTCTTCCCTGTCGAAAAGTGACTCTGATAGTATTTCTTCCTCAGCAGCATCCTTGCTTGCCTCAACATGAGCTGTTGGTCCAAACTGTACGGTCACCATCCATTCATCTGAAATAGAATTTCTCAAGACGATGCCACGCAAGAATCCTTGCTGTGCTCTTAAGTCATAGAATGTAAGATTATGTGATCGGGCATAGTCATAAAGCCAATTCCTGATTTCGTTGTTCTGATTGTCCATCAACCAGCACTTATGTATAGGTAATACCTTATCAAAAGCACCGCTGATATGAAACCCTATTCCTGGTTCGAAGGGTATGCCGTCACGCAACTGTTCTTCTGTAAGCCATTGCTTATTGCTGCAAGCAAAATCCAGTTTGTTACGATATTCCTGTGTTTTCTTACTACCCAGAATAGGCGAGCATTCCGGCAATTCTACCTTACCGATTCGGGTAAGGTTATCCATCACTTGCTTCTGTTTGTATCGTATCTGTTCTTCATAGGACAGGCATTGCCATTTGCAGCCTCCACATACACCAAAATGCTCGCAGAAAGGAACTGCCCTCTGCTGACTGTATTTATGGAATTTTACAGCCACAGCCTCGGCATAATGATGCTTCTTGCGAGTAACTTTCAGGTCAACAATATCGCCTGGAACAACATAGGGAACAAAGACGACTAAATCGTCTATTCTTGTCAAAGCCTTACCCTCTGCAGCAACATCCTGTATCTCTATTTTCTCATATATTGGTAACTGCTTCTTCTTTCTTGTCATAATACGTAAAAAGATAATGTTTGTGCAAATTTATGGAATAATTCAACAAAAAACAGCATTTTCTTTGGAATAATAAGGAATTTGGCCTATATTTGCAAAAAACAATGAATTAACTATAATACAAAATTAAAATTATGAGTCAAAAACGTGTTTATACCTTTGGCAACGGACAAGCTGAAGGTAATGCCAAAATGCGCGAAGTTTTGGGCGGTAAGGGTGCCAACCTTGCCGAGATGAATCACATTGGTGTTCCTGTTCCCCCAGGTTTCACCATTACCACAGATACATGTAATGAATATTACAAGGTGGGACAGGCAAAGATTGTCGAGTTGTTACAAGACGATGTGAATGCCGCTGTAGCACATACAGAGAACCTTATGAAGTGTAAGTTTGGCGATCCCAACAATCCACTTTTGGTATCTGTTCGTTCTGGTGCTCGCGCTTCTATGCCTGGTATGATGGACACTATCCTGAACCTCGGTTTGAACGACGAAGTAGCAGAGGGTATGGTAAAGAAGACCGGTAATCCTCACTTTGTATATGACAGCTACCGACGTTTCGTTCAGATGTACGGTGACGTTGTTTTAGGTTTGAAGCCAGTTAACAAGGAAGATATCGACCCATTTGAGGCTATTATCGAGAAGGTTAAGGAAGAACAAGGAGTTACACTCGACAAAGACCTCTCTGTAGAGTCTCTGAAGAAGTTGGTTGAACTTTTCAAGGCTGCTATTAAGGAGCAGACTGGTCAGGACTTCCCCACTGATCCCAAGGAGCAGCTTTGGGGTGCCATCTGTGCCGTATTCCGCAGCTGGATGAACGAACGCGCTATCCTTTACCGTAAGATGGAAGGCATACCCGACGAATGGGGAACTGCAGTATCTGTAATGGCTATGGTATTTGGTAATATGGGCGATACCTCTGCAACAGGTGTATGCTTCAGCCGCGATGCCGGTAACGGAGAAAACCTTTTCAACGGTGAGTACCTGATTAACGCTCAGGGCGAAGACGTTGTAGCTGGTATCCGCACACCTCAGCAGATTACGAAGATTGGTTCTCAGCGTTGGGCTGAGCGTGCAGGCATCTCCGAGGAAGAGCGTGTAGCCAAGTATCCTTCTATGGAGGAAGCTATGCCCGAGTTGTATAAGGAGCTGGATGCACTCCAGGACAAACTGGAGAAACACTATCGCGATATGCAGGATATGGAGTTCACCGTTCAGGAAGGCAAACTGTGGTTCTTACAGACACGCAACGGTAAGCGTACCGGTACAGCTATGGTAAAGATTGCCATGGATCTGCTCCGCGAAGGTATGATTGACGAAAAGACCGCTATTTTGCGTTGCGAGCCTCAGAAGTTGGACGAATTGTTGCACCCGGTATTCGATAAGGATGCACTGAAGAAGGCAAAGCCCATTACTCAGGGTCTGCCAGCATCTCCTGGTGCAGCTTGCGGTCAGATCGTATTCCATGCCGACGATGCTGAGGCATGGCATGCCGATGGTCATAAGGTTATCATGGTACGTATCGAGACCTCTCCCGAGGACCTCGCAGGTATGTCTGCAGCAGAAGGTATCCTCACAGCTCGAGGAGGTATGACATCTCACGCAGCCGTTGTAGCTCGTGGTATGGGTAAGTGCTGTGTTTCCGGTGCTGGTGCCATCAATGTAAACTACAAGACCAAGACTGTAGAAATCGAGGGTATTGTATATAAAGAAGGTGATTTTATTTCACTGAACGGTACTACAGGTCAGGTATTTGCTGGTGAGATTCCAACCAAGGCTGCTGAGTTGAGTGGTGACTTCAAGGCTCTCATGGATCTCTGCGACAAGTACACAAAGATGGAGGTTCGTACCAATGCAGATACACCACACGATGCTCAAGTAGCTCGTGCATTCGGTGCTAAGGGTATTGGTCTTACACGTACAGAGCACATGTTCTTCGACGGACAGAAGATTATTGCTATGCGCGAAATGATTCTGGCTGACACGGTTGAAGGTCGCGAGAAAGCCCTGGCTAAACTCCTCCCCTATCAGAAAGCCGACTTCTATGGAATCCTTAAGGCTATGGACGGTCTGCACGTCAACATCCGACTGCTTGATCCCCCATTGCATGAGTTCGTACCCCATGACAATGCCGGACAGGAGACTATGGCTAAAGAGATGGGCGTAACAGTAGAAGAAATTCGCAAGCGTGTCAACTCATTAGCAGAGAATAACCCGATGTTGGGTCATCGTGGTTGTCGTTTGGGTATCACATTCCCCGAGATTACAGCTATGCAGACACGTGCCATCCTTGGTGCTGCTTGCCAACTGAAGAAGGAAGGCTACGATCCACATCCCGAGATTATGGTTCCTCTTATCGGTATTCTCTACGAATTCAAGCAGCAAAAGGAAATCATCAAGGCTGTTGCCGAAGAAGTATTCGCAGAAGAAGGTGTACGTATCGACTTCGAAATTGGTACCATGATCGAGATTCCTCGTGCTGCTCTTACAGCAGACAAGATTGCTCAGGAGGCAGAGTACTTCTCATTCGGTACCAATGACCTTACTCAGATGACATTCGGTTACTCTCGCGACGATATCGCCAGCTTCTTGCCTGTATATCTCGAGAAGAAGATTCTTAAAGTTGATCCATTCCAGGTTCTCGATCAGAACGGTGTAGGTCAACTCATTAAGATGGCAGTTGAGAAAGGTCGCGCCGTTCGTCCAGGTATGCGTACAGGTATCTGCGGTGAGCACGGAGGTGAACCATCATCTGTTAAGTTCTGCGCTAAGATAGGCATGAACTACGCTTCTTGTTCTCCATTCCGCGTGCCAATCGCACGCCTCGCCGCCGCCCAGGCAGCTGTAGAGGAATAATCGGAAGTTGCTGATATTTAATTAGTTGGGTGTAACTTTCGGTGTTAGAGCCGGTTACACCCAATCTTTTTTAGAACGCTTGGCATGATAAATGTGCCGTTTTAGACATAATGTTTAGACATTGTTTAGAGTAATTTGGTGGTAAGTTTAGAGTAAGTTTAGAGTAAGTTTAGAAATTTATATGCCAACGTTTAAATTAACGGTTCAAAAGCAAAGAACCGACGGGCTTTGGCCTGTATATATCCGTGTTACTCATAATAGACAGACGGTTTACATCAAAACTGACAAAGTTGTTGATAATAAAGGGTTGTCAAAGACAACAAAGGAAATTAAAGATCCGTTCGTTAGAAAACACTGTGACATAGTAATAGCAGACTATATTGATCAGTTAAACAAAATGGACACCAAGTATTGGAATATCCAAGATGTGGTCAAGTTCCTTGAAACTGGTTCTACTGATATTTGTTTCTCAGATTTTGCAAGAAAGTACATTGATAATCTATATAATGAAAACCATGAGCGAAATTCAAAAAACTATAAGCTGGCATTACAGCACATGGAAAGGTTTGCCGGAACAAATAAAATAATGTTCTCGCACTTGACATCGGGTTTTATTATAAGGTGGATTGTTTCTCTCGAAAACACTGCCAGGGCCAAGGAAATGTACCCTGTTTGTATGAGGCAGGTTTTTCGGGCTGCATTAACGGAATATAATGACTATGATGCAGGATTATTTCGCATTACGACAAATCCATGGCTAAAAGTCAAGATTCCAAGGGCTGATACGCCGGAAAAACGTGCAATAACAATGCAAGAATGCAGGGCTTTTTTCGCCGCTCCCCTACCGGAGAGCGACAGGAAATATCCTCTTCCAGAGTTAGGAAGAGACGTTGCCATGATGGTATTGTGTCTTGCGGGCATAAATACAGCAGATATTTATAATCTTCAGAAATCAAAATACCAGAATGGCATTATAGCATACAATCGAGCAAAAACAAAAAACATAAGGTCAGACAAAGCTTACTTTGAAATCAGGGTTCCATCCGTATTAGAGCCGGTTGTTGAAAAATACCTTGATAGATCGGATTCCCCTTATCTCTTCAACTTCCACAATCGGTTATCCGATATTGACAGTTTTTCCGCAAATGTAAATATAGGAATAAGGCAAATTTGCACAAAAGTGCTGAATTTGCCAAAAGAACAAGCATATAGTGTATATACGTTTAGGCATACCTGGTCTACGGTTGCGCAGAACGAGTGTGGCGCAACACTGGGCGACGTAGACTTTGCGCTAAACCATGTTGGCAAGACCCGCTTGGCCAGAACTTATGTGAAAATAAATTTCTCTCCAGCTTGGGAGCTGAATGAAAAGGTTGTTGAAAAGATATTCTTTACAGAAGAGAAATCTAACGATGTGAAGCCGCTCGTTGATGAACATTTTGAGCGTTTTTCTTTTAAGCAACTCATCAGAGGAACACTATATTTTAAAGGGAAGGTCGTTGCCAAAGTGGAGGATGTTGGGTTTAATAACGTGGAAGATGTTATTTCTGTGCTAATGAAAGAATTACCTGAAGATGTTCCTGTTCGTACACATGTACAAATAAGAATAGAGAACGTCGATAAGGGGCAGTCTAAAGATTATACCAGGATGGTTAAGTAAATCATCCCGGCAGCAGGCAGATACTCCGATTCTGCAAATGTCCTCTCGGACATTTCTCCCATCAAAAAGAAGGCTGGTTGTGAAACCGGCCTTCTTTGTTTGCTGTAACAAACTCTTGTTTTCGTCAACAGAAACTGGGTTTTTGTCAACGGAAACCAGGTTATTGCTAACATAAATCGAGTTTATGTAAACAAAAACCGGATTTACACAGGAAGAAAAATGGTGTCGCAAATTCTGCTTTTTGGTTAACCCTCCACACTTGTGTGGAACTACTGTCTGTTTGCCCAATGGCAAACACCCTTCCTCTGTCTTTCTCTCTTCTGTGTCGCCATTCCCTTTTGACGGCTCTTATCTTCGGGTTTTTGTTCTTCATTTCCCTTTGCAAAGTTAGGCTATGGGTGAGCTGCCAAGTAACGTAGCAAAACTACTATTCCGGCAC
>JAFXZY010000059.1 GCA_017541025.1 Bacteroidaceae bacterium
AAGACTAGCAAGAGCACCAGCTCTTGCGGTTAAAAAGTTAAAGGGTTAAAAAGTTAAAAGGTTATCATTCCTTTAACTACCCTTTAACTTCCCTCTTAACTCGTAAACTATAACATTTTAACCATTTAACATTTTAACATTGTTTTTCTATGAAAAATAAAGAAACTTGGAAGACTATACTTCACCTTGTAGCAAGCATCATTGCTTCTATCATTACTGCACTTGGTACTACCAGTTGTATGAGGTAATCAACCTTAACGTTAACCCTAACCTTAAACGTTTAAGAACTTTGGCTGTTAGCTCTTGGCCTTGGCTTCTCTAACCGCTAACCTCTAACCTCTAACCTCTAACCTAAAAACTGCTATCTTGCATTAATAAGGTGGCAGTTTTTTTGTTTTTTATTATGTTTATCTCTCGATTATTTGTAAATTTGCAAATAGAAACTACAAAGATATAGAATAATAGTGGTGTTTAATTGAGATGAATACAAGAGTTAAAACAATATTGCAGCAGCTGTTGCAGAGTCCAAGGCGGTTCCCCGTAGAACTGGCCTTGGGAGTAGCGTTTTTTATCATTGCCGCTTGGGATAGTGAGACTCGCGAATGGTGTAATAAAACGGAAGAGTATGTAAGTGCAGTGAATGGTGATATCCTTTGGTTCTTCGTGCTGCTGATGGCACTGACCTTCTGGCTCCATCGGGTCAACCGCTGGGCTTATATCGCCTCGTTCTTCCTCTTCCTGCCCCTGATGGCACTTGACCTGAAGCCTTTCCTATGGACTTACGGTTTTGCCTTTACCTACGTTCTGGCAGCCATTCTGCTCATTATAGGCAACAGACGGATGGACAACCGCTCGTTTGCTGCTCATGCCCTGCATGTTGTTACACAGATGTTCTTCGGTCTGCTGATTTCCGGCATTCTGAACATGGCTGTAATGGCCATCGTTGCCTCGTTCTTCTATATCTTCGGCATCAATTCGCCCAAGCATTTCTACGAACATATCTTCCAGTTCATCTGGTTCGTAATGGCTCCGCAGATATGTTGCACCCTTGTCCGCCAGAACGAGGATGAGGTGGCCGAGCCATTCAAGATTCTCAGGCTTATCCTTAATTTCATCCTCTCCCCAGCCGTCATCATCTACACGGTCATCCTCTATACCTATTTTATAAAGATTGTCTTAGAGTGGGATTTGCCCAAGGGCGGCGTGGCTTGGATGGTGATGGGATTCATAACGGTGGCTTTGATTGGACGCGTGGCTCAGTCGATACTCAGCCAGCGCTATTACGACTGGTTCTACAGCCGATTTACGCTGATTGCTATTCCTCCGCTTATCATGTACTGGATTGGTTCCATCTACCGCATCCGTCTTTACAGCTTCACCGAGAGCCGCTTCTACCTAATGGTGGCAGGTGTGCTGATGACGCTCTTTGTGCTGATGCTGTTCCGCGAGCGTACCCGTAGGTATCAGCTTATGGCACTTATCTTCGGTGCGGCTATCATCCTCTTCACCTATATCCCTGGTATCTCTGCCAAGAGTATCGGACTGGCCTGCCAGAAGCAGCGACTCACGGAACTCATCAGCGAACTGAAACTGACCGATTCCAAGACGGGCAAACTGAACGATGACCTGGACATGAGGAGCATCAAGCAGGACAGTCTGATGTGCGAGCGATATAAGGATGTGACCAGTGTCATCAAGTATGTACGCGATGATATTGGAGAAAAGGAGTTTGAGGCGAAATACGGAAAATGGTCGCACTCGGAGTATAATTTCTACTACGACAAGACTGAGGAAAACAAGTATAGTAACAATAATTGGCATGTCAGGAGAAAGCCCGTTGAGTTGGACGAATACACGATTATGCTCCCTTCAAAAGCATATGAACCCCATTTCGATGAGCAGACTGTTACTATCACACTGGATAAGGATACCGTTCTGGAATATCCTATCAATGAGATCATCCGACGGGATACGATGCTTCTGCATCATCCTGAACAACTGCTCACCTATAGCAACGACTCACTGATGCTGGTACTTGAAGGAGTGTGCATTGAAGACACCGCCGTTACTGATGTCAGGTACTATGGTCTACAACTGTTCAAGAAAAAGGATAGATGAAAACAAAAACAATGTCATTGTATGGGAAATAATTTGTAAAGATGGCAAAAAATTGGAAAATTTCTGTATTTTTGCACTCAAATTAACAACAAAAACTATGGCAACTGAAACTATTAACCAAGAATCAAAAGGATTCTACAAACTTTCTTGGCTCCAACGCATCGGATTCGGTTCCGGCGACCTGGCACAAAACCTTATCTTCCAGACAACATGCATGTACCTGCTGTTCTTCTACACCGATATCTACGGACTGGATGCCGTGGATGTGTCGGTGATGTTTACAGTGGGTAATGTGGCTAACGTAATATGGGACCCCATAGTGGGTGCCCTGATAGACAAGCACTCGCCCCGTCTGGGCAAATACCGTGCCTATCTGGTATATGTGGGCATTCCACTGACGGGCTTTGCCATCCTCTGCTTCTGGAACGGCTTTGCCCCCAGCCTACTCTACGCATACATTACGTATATAGCCATGACGCTGCTATATACCTTTATTAATGTGCCGTACGGAGCGCTGAACTCGTCGCTGACCCGTGACACGGACGAGATTACCATCCTAACCAGCGTGCGCATGTTCATGGCTAACTGCGGCGGACTGGCCGTAGGCTCAGGCCTGCCCCTGCTGATTGCCTACTTCACCAACGAACAGCACGAGGGTCTGCCCAAAGACCCCACAGCATGGTTCACCACCATGACCATTTACGCTCTGGTGGGACTGGCTCTGCTTTTCTTCTGCTTCAGCCAGTGTAAGGAGCGTGTGGTAATGGATGAGAGCGAGGCAGCCAACGTAAAGATTAGCGACCTGTGGATGGAGTTCTTCCACAACCGTCCGCTGCGCGTAATAGCCTTCTTCTTTATCACAGCCTTTGCTATGATGTCAATCGGTAATGCTGCCGGAGCATACTTCATCAACAGCAATATGCACGGCTCGCCCGACCAGCTCTCTATCTTCATGGGACTGGGTTCTGCGCCCTCGTTCATCTTTATGCCTCTGGTGCCCATCATCAAGAAACTGGTGGGAAAGAAGAATATGTTCTACATCTTCCTAAGCGTTGCCATCATAGGCATGGCCTTCCTGTACGGTGTGGCTAAAATGGATGAACCCAGCATGACACTGGTTTACATAGCTCAGTTTGTGAAATCAACCGGTGTAATCGTTGCAACGGGCTACATGTGGGCTCTGGTACCTGAGGTGATCAGCTACGGCGAATATGTGAGCGGCAAGCGCATTGCCGGCATCGTGAACGCCCTGACAGGCATCTTCTTTAAGGCTGGCATGACATTAGGCAGCGTGGTGGCTCCTGCCATCTTAGCCTATGTGGCATACAATCCCAAGACCATCGACCAAACCCCAATGGCTCAGGAAGGAATCCTCTGGTTGGTATGCGTCATCCCCGCCGCCCTACTACTCTTAGCCATCTTCATCATATCCAAGTACGAACTGACTGATGAAAAAATAGACAAAATAAACAAGGAGATAGAAGCACGGAGTTAACGAAAACGAAAATAACTTCGTACGATAACGATAACGTTAACGAAAAAAACTTCGTACGATAACGATAACGTTAACGAAAAAAACTTCGTACGATAACGATAACGTTAACGAAAAAAACTTCGTACGATAACGATAACGTTAACGATAACTTATAAAACAAACCCTTTAACATTTTAACATTTTAACCCTTTAACATTTTATGAAGCCTCGATATCTTTTTCCAAGTGATTATATGGCCGACCCTGCTGGCCACGTGTTTAACGATAAGCTGTACATCTACCCCAGCCACGACTGGGATGCCGGTGAGTGCTTCGACGACGACGGCGGACACTTTCAGATGAAAGACTACCATGTACTTTCGTTCGACGATGTAGAGAACGGGCCTGCAACAGACCACGGTGTGATTCTGGACGTAAGCCAAGTGCCCTGGGCGGAGAAACAGATGTGGGACAGCGATGTGGTAGAGAAGGACGGCAAGTACTACCTCGTCTTCTCGGCTAAGGCTTATGACGGTGTATTCAGATTAGGTGTTGCCATTGCCGACAAACCCGAGGGCCCCTTCATTCCCCAGGAGTTTCCCATCCGCGGCTCTTTCTCTATAGACCCTTGTATGTTCAAGGACGATGACGGACAGATATACTGCTACTTTGGCGGTCTCTGGGGCGGTCAATTGCAATGGTGGCGTTCCCTCTTCCATGGTTTTTCCACAATCCCCGGCAAATACGGAAACGACAATGGTCTAATAGACTTAGGGCCTGCAGCAGACCATAAGACACAGCTCTTCGCAAAGCCCGATGCCCCCGCTCTGCCAAGCGCCGTTGTCCGCATGAGTGATGATGTACTGCAGTTTGCTGAGGCACCCCGTGCTGTACTCATTCTGGATAAGGACGGGCAGCCCATGAAAGCTGGCGACCAACATCGCTTCTTCGAAGCCAGTTGGATGCACAAGTACAAGGGTAAATACTACTTCAGCTACTCCACAGGCGACAGTCATCTGCTCTGCTACGCTACAGGCGACAATCCTTACGGCCCCTTCACTTATAAGGGTGTTATCCTGGAGCCGGTAGTGGGTTGGACTACCCATCACAGCATAGTGGAGTTTAAGGGTCAGTGGTATCTGCTGTATCACGACTGTGTTCCCTCGAACGACATTACCCATCTGCGCTCCCTGAAGGTACAGCGCCTGTTCTATAACGAAGACGGCACCATACAAACCGTAATCAATGAATAAACTTGGGAGCATTATAATCCTTTTCGTCTTCTGCATGACTACAGCTAAGGCAGAAGACGGAAGTCGTTTATGGCTGCGCAGTGAAATGCCAACAGACATTACGCTGAGCATAGATTCCACCATGCCTGACGATGACGGCTACCGCATCAGCGGTAAAACTATCACCGCACGCACCCAGATGGGACTTCTCTATGGTAAGTATGCCCTGCTGAGAGGCGAACAGGGAGAGTCGCACCCTTACTTCAAGTACCGTATCCTGAATCATTGGGACAACTTAGATGGAACCATAGAGAGAGGGTATGCCGGGGAAAGCATCTTTTGGAGCCTCACCCCCGCCCCCTCTCCCAGAGAGAGGGGAGATCACATTAACAAGTACGCAGAAGCTTGTGCTTCCGTCGGCATTAACGGAACGGTACTGAACAATGTGAATGCTTCGCCCAAGATGCTCACACCTATTTATATAAATAAGGTGAAGGAGATTGCCGACATTCTGAGGCCATGGGGCATTCGGGTTTATCTGTCTGTAAACTTCGGGTCGCCCAAGGCATTAGGCGAAGTTAAGACTGCCGACCCCCTGAATCCACAGGTTAGAAAGTGGTGGAAGAAAAAAACCAGAGAAATATACAAGCTAATTCCCGACTTTGGCGGCTTCTTAGTAAAGGCTAACAGCGAGGGACAGCCAGGCCCGTTCGACTATGGTCGGACCCACGCCGATGGTGCCAATATGCTGGCCGATGCGCTGAAACCCTACGGCGGAATTGTGATGTGGCGTTCCTTTGTATATGGAGCCAAGCATCAAGGTGAAGACCGTGTAAAACAGGCTGTATCTGAGTTTGCCGAGCTAGATGGTCAGTTCCGCGATAATGTTATCCTGCAATCCAAGAACGGCCCCCTGGACTTCCAACCTCGTGAGCCCTACGCTCCTATCTTTGACCAAATGAAGAAAACGCCACAGATGGCTGAGTTGCAGATAACACAGGAATACCTGGGACAGAGCAAGCACTTAGTTTATCTGGCTCCCATGTGGGAAGAATTCTTTGGCTACGTAGAACCAAGCAGACTGGTCGGCATAGCAGGTGTAGCCAACATAGGGTTAGACACCAACTGGTGCGGGCACCACTTCTCGCAAGCTAACTGGTATGCCTTTGGCCGACTGGCGTGGGACCCTACCCTAACCTCAGAACAGATAGCAAAGGAATGGCTCAGCCAAACCTTCGGGAATGAAAAGGGAAAAATGAAAAATGAGGAAATTTCTACTGTAATCACATCCCTGCTCTTGCGAAGCCACGAAGCTTGTGTGAATTACATGATGCCCTTGGGACTGCACCACATCTTTAAGTTCGACCACCACATGGGACCTGAGCCCGACGGATTCAAGGCTGACTACCCCATTGAATGGTGTCCAGTATATTACCATCGTGCCAACAAGGACAGCATAGGTGTGGATCGCAGCAGCACTGGCACCAACGCCACCGGTCAGTATCGAGAACCCTACCGCTCGCTATATGACAACATAAAAACCTGCCCAGAGGAATATCTGCTTTGGTTTCACCGTGTGCCCTGGACGTACCGTATGGAGAGCGGCCTCACCCTGTGGGATGAAATACAGAGACACTATAACAGAGGCGTGGCTGAGGTGGACGACTTTGCCTACATCTGGCAGCAAACAAAGCCCTGTATAGATGAGCAGCGTTGGCAAGAGGTGGATGAATGTCTCCGCTTCCAGCAAAAGGATGCTCGCCTCTGGCGTGACACCTGCCTGAAGTATTTTGGTTCTTTTCTCAGTTCGGAATAAAAAATAAATGTATTTATTTTGTTCTTCTCTCACTTAATCGTATCTTTGAAGCTTTGCTTCGAAAATACTCACGCTCTACAATAAAAATAAATGAATTTATTTTGTATTGTGCTCACTTAATCGTATTTTTGCACGGAAATTTAAACAAGAAAAAAAATGAGACAACTTATTACATTAGCTTTATTTGGCTTACTGATGTTTGCGCAAGTACAGCATATCTATGCTGGAGAAAAAGACGATGCACATATTGCATACATTTTCAAAAACATGAGACTCTCTTCTGAAGAGAAAACTAAGGTGAAACCTATCCTGCAGGCTTATTACAAGGAAGTATCCGCTGCTAAGGCATCAAACAAAGCACTTAAGGATAAATACGATATGGCAGAGGATGCAGGAAAGCTGACACCCGCTCAGTGCGACGAACTGTTCGATAGCAAGCAGAAAGCCGAGCGTGCAGAGCTGGATATCCGTAAGGCTTACTATCCTAAGTTCAAGGCCGTACTGCCTGCCATGAAAGCATACCAACTGATGAAGTTGGCAAACGACAAGGTAAAATAAAGGTCCCTTTCGCCCCGTATGAGAGGCGGGATTTCTTCCAATTCTCAATTTTCAATTTTCAATTTTCAATTCAAGTAAAATGGCAACTACTGACGACAAGAAAATCATCTTCTCGATGGTTGGAGTTAGCAAAACCATCCAGCAGAATCAGAAACAAGTACTTAAGAACATATACCTCTCCTTCTTTTATGGAGCCAAGATAGGTATTGTAGGTCTGAACGGTGCAGGTAAATCTACGCTGATGAAGATTATTGCAGGCCTCGACCAGCAATATCAGGGAAATGTTGTCTGGAGTCCCGGCTATTCAGTCGGATATCTGGAACAGGAACCGCATCTGGATGACAACAAAACGGTTATCGAGGTCGTAAAAGAAGGTGTACAACCCATCGTGGATGCTCTAAAGGAATACGAGGAGATAAACCAGAAGTTCGGTCTACCCGAATACTACGAGGACGAGGACAAGATGAACGCCCTCTTTGCCCGTCAGGGTGAGTTGCAGGATATCATAGACAGCACCGACGCATGGAACCTGGATAGCAAGCTGGAGCGTGCCATGGATGCACTCCGTTGCCCACCAGCCGACCAGCCTGTAGTAAACCTTTCTGGTGGCGAAAGGCGTAGAGTTGCTCTTTGTCGTCTGTTGCTCCAAAAGCCAGATGTACTTTTGCTGGACGAACCTACCAACCACCTGGATGCAGAGAGTATCGACTGGTTGGAACAGCATCTTACCCAATACGAGGGAACGGTTATTGCAGTAACGCACGACCGTTACTTCTTGGATGATGTGGCTGGTTGGATTCTGGAACTGGACAGAGGGGAAGGAATACCTTGGGAAGGAAACTATTCTTCTTGGCTGGAGCAGAAAACCAAGCGAATGGCTCAGGAGGAAAAGGTGGCCAGCAAGCGTCGCAAGGCTCTTGAGCGAGAGTTGGAATGGGTTCGTATGGCACCCAAGGCCCGCCAGGCAAAGGGTAAGGCCCGTCTGAACTCATACGACAAGATGCTGAACGAGGAGCAGAAGGAGCGTGAAGAGAAATTGGAAATCTTCATTCCAAACGGCCCCCGCCTGGGCAATAAGGTAATAGAAGCTCACGGACTTTGCAAGGCATACGGCGAAAAGGTTCTCATCAAGGACCTCGACTTTATGCTGCCTCCCAACGGTATCGTGGGAGTCATCGGTCCCAATGGTGCTGGTAAGACTACCCTATTCCGTATGATTATGGGATTGGAGAAACCTGACTCGGGAACATTCGAGGTGGGCGAAACCGTAAAACTGGCTTACGTTGACCAAAGTCATAAGGACATCAAGCCAGATGAAAGTGTCTTCCAGGTTATCTCGCAAGGCAATGAACTCATAAGGATGGGCGGAAGAGACATCAACGTACGTGCCTACCTGAGCCGTTTCAACTTCAATGGTGCCGACCAGGAAAAGAAGTGTGGCGTACTCTCCGGTGGAGAACGTAATCGTCTGCATTTGGCTATGGCCCTGAAGCAGGAAGGTAACGTGCTCTTGTTGGACGAGCCGACCAACGATATTGACGTAAACACTTTGCGAGCCCTCGAAGAAGGTCTCGAGAACTTTGCCGGCTGTGCCGTTGTTATCAGTCACGACCGTTGGTTCCTGGACCGTATCTGCACACATATCCTGGCCTACGAAGGCGACGGAAACGTTTACTTCTACGAAGGAAGTTATACAGATTACGAGGCCAATAAGCTAAAACGACTTGGTTTAGAGGAACCACGCAGAATTCGGTATCGCAAGTTGATGGCCGATTAAAATATCCACTTAATGAAGATTATTAAAGACCAGGAATTTGGAGGCGAAAGGCCTCTGTACACATTACATGATGCACAACTAAAGAATGTTACCATTCACTTAGGCGAATCCAGCATTAAGGAATCAGGTAACATTGAAGCCGAGGACTGCACTTTCGAAGGAAAATATGTCTTTTGGGAATGCAAAGGCTTTAAGACAACGAATTGCCTCTATCGCGAAAGTGCCAGAAGCAGCCTCTGGTACAGCGAGAACGGCACGCTCGTAAACTGCCGAGTGGAAGCTCCAAAACTGTTTCGCAGGATGAAGGGTATCCGAGTAGAAGGTTGTACTTTTACAAATGCGCAGGAAACTCTTTGGGATTGTGACCAAGTGGTGATTAAGGATTCACGCATCGAGAATGCCGACTATCTGGGAATGCATACCGACAACGTCCGGATAGAGAACTTCCACCTTGATGGTAATTATGCTTTTCAGTACAGCAAGAATGTCGAAATCAGAAACGCTTTACTGAACAGCAAAGATTCTTTTTGGGAAACAGAAAATGTGACACTGATAGATTGCGAGATAAATGGCGAATACCTTGGTTGGTATAGCAAAAATCTTAGGCTTATCCGTTGCCATATCACAGGTGAACAGCCCCTCTGCTATAGCGAGAATCTCTATATGGAGGATTGCACTATGGGAGATGATGCCAATCTGGCTTTCGAATACAGCTCCATCGAAGCGACAATCAGGGGAAATGTACACAGTATCAAGAATCCCACATCAGGAAGTATTGAAGTTGACAGTGTTGGTGAAATCATTATCGACGAGAATCAGAAATCACCAGCAGATTGCAAGATTAAGGTAAAAGGATGACATATACGCAGAAAAAAGATCTGCTCCTCGAACAGATAAGGAATGGAACAAAGATGTTAGGACGCGACCAGGTGTTGCTCGTTGTACTTTTGTCTGTTCCATCTATGCTGGCTCAGCTTACTCATATTGTAATGCAGTACATTGATGCCAGTATGGTGGGAAGTCTGGGAAAAGAAGCAAGTGCAAGCATAGGTCTGGTAAGTACCACCATCTGGCTCTTCGGCAGTCTTTCTTCTGCAGCAAATGTGGGTTTCTATGTTCAGGTGGCTCATCGCATCGGAGCCGGAGAGTTTGCCGAAGCAAGGAACGTGCTCAGGCAAAGTTTTATCTCGTGCATTCTCTTTGCCCTTACCCTTATGGTAATAGGTGTTTCCATAAGTCCCTATCTGCCATCCTGGCTTGGAGGAAACGAAGACATCAACGCTAATTCTTCATTGTATTTCATGTGTTACAGCCTATGTCTTCCCTTTGCCCAACTTAACTCGCTCTGTAGCGGTATGTTACGTTGTAGCGGGAACATGCATATTCCCAGCATTCTGAACATAGGTATGTGCTTTTTGGATGTGATATTCAACTGGTTCCTTATCTTCCCTTCACATCAAGTGTTAGGCATCACTATTCCAGGAGCTGGTTTAGGTGTAATGGGAGCAGTAATAGGAACAGGCCTTGCCTTTGCAGTAACCTCGCTACTGATGTGCTATTTCACGACCATAGCCAGCAAAGAATTGAATCTTCTGCAAGACAAGGGAAGTTTTATTCCTAAATTGGATACACTACGCAAAGCCACGAGAATGTCTCTCCCAATAGCTGTACAGCACATTATCTTTTGTGGAGCACAAATTACAAGTACCCTTATTGTGGCTCCATTAGGAACAGTTGCCATTGCTGCCAACTCGTTCGGAATAATTGTAGAGGCACTCTGCTATATGCCTGGCTATGGTATTGCCGATGCAGCCACAACACTAGTGGGACAAAGTTTAGGCGCCAAACGCAGGAAGTTGGCTCGAAGCTTTGGAAACATAACTGTAGGAATGGGTGTGGCAGTAATGACAGTTCTTGGTGTAGTTATGTATCTAACAGCACCTTCCTTGATGACACTTATGACACCAGATGTTGCCGTTCAACATCTGACATCACAGGTTCTACGCATAGAAGCTTTTGCTGAACCGATGTTTGCTGCCAGCATAGTTGCCTATGGTGTATTTGTTGGAGCTGGCGACACCCTGATTCCCTGCGCGATGAATCTGGGCAGCATTTGGGTGGTACGAATAACCTTAGCTTTGCTGTTATCCACCACAATGGGATTGCAAGGAGTATGGATAGCTATGGCTACAGAGCTCTGCTTCAGAGGTATTATCTTCCTGATCCGACTACATGGCGACAGTTGGATGAAGAAGATTCCCCTTAATTCTTAAGTGTAAATTTAGCAAAGCGCAAAAGCAATTGTTTGGTTCCTGAATTCTGGAACCTTACACATGCCTTGGCATCCAGGCCGCTGCCCTCGAGCCTCTCCACAACTCCTTCGCCAAAGCGTTCGTGAACAATTACACTTCCGACAGTCAATCCGTTAACAGAAGTCGGGACATTATTAACAGGTCGTGTTTCTGAAACAGGTTTTCTAACCTTAATAAAATTAGAGGGAGGCGTTTGTATTACGTTACGAGGTGTTTCAGGAATTATACGCGGTCTCTGAGGGATAAATGTAGGACGGGAAACAATATCCTTGAATGATGGCATTTCCGGCTTATCAGATTTCAAGAACCGTTTATCAATGTCTCTCAGGAAACGGCTGGGTTCGCAATCAGAAGTAATGCCATACTTCATTCTCCTTCTGGCATAAGTAAGGAAAAGGTGCTTCTTGGCTCGCGTCATTGCTACATAAAAGAGTCTCCTCTCCTCCTCTATCTGACGAGGGCTGTCCATAGA
Source organism: Bacteroidaceae bacterium (assembly GCA_017541025.1). Lineage (GTDB taxonomy): Bacteria > Bacteroidota > Bacteroidia > Bacteroidales > Bacteroidaceae > Physcousia. The sequence continues at coordinate 11,759 of JAFXZY010000059.1, forward strand.
CATGGAACTTGGGAAAAGCTCTTCTTCGAGTCCGACAACAAATACCGCCTCAAACTCCAATCCCTTGGCAGCATGAACTGTCATAAGTGTAACCTTATTGTCGCCTTCGCTTTCATCCTCATCCATATCTGTAAGAAGACTTACTTCAGAAAGGTAATGGGTAAGCATATATCCAGCACCTGCTTCAACTCGTTCTTGAACAAAGGACGCCATACCATCTAACATTTCCTGTAGGTTTTCCTGACGTGAAACGTCTTCTGGTTCCGCTCCATGAAAAATATCGGCTCTTATACCGCTTTCATTTACAATTTTAAGTCCAGCATTGTAGGCATCCTGGCTCATAGCCACCTCACGGAACGAGAGAATCATATCGGCAAATGCTTGTAATCTTGCCTTTGTAGCACTATTAACATCAACCAAATCAAGATGCGTTAATATCTCCCATACGGATAAGTTATTTACAGAAGCCGCATCCAGAATCTTACCTACGGTAACATCGCCAATCTTTCTGTTAGGATAGTTAATGATTCGCTTTAGAGCTTCCTCGTCGTTAGGATTGATAACCAAACGAAAATAGGCAATTACATCTTTAATTTCCTTGCGCTGATAAAAAGAGGTTCCTCCATATATTCTATAAGGAATATTCTGTTTCCTTAAAGCGTCTTCTAAACTACGACTCTGGGCGTTAGTCCTATATAGAATTGCCGTCTCACTGTACTTTAGGTTTTCCTTTGCGACAAGATTCCGAATCTTTCTAACAACAATGTTTGCTTCATCAACATCGCTATATGCTTTGCAGACTTCTATAGGTTCGCCAACATCGCCTTTACTGTAAACATCCTTACGAATCTGTTGCACATTGTGATGAATAAGACTGTTAGCGGCACTTACTATTGTCTGAGTTGAACGGTAATTCTGTTCCAACTTAAAAAGCTTAACGCCACTAAAAAGCTTTTGGAAGTTTAATATATTATCTATCTTAGCTCCACGGAAGCTATAGATACTCTGTGCATCATCTCCCACCACGCATACATGCTGCTGATTTCCCGTCAGCAACAACACTATCTGATGCTGTGCATAGTTGGTATCCTGATACTCATCGACCAGAATATACTTAAATTTCTCCTGATACTTCTGTGCTATATCAGGATGATTTTTAAACAAGAGCCACGTATAGACCAACATGTCATCAAAATCCATAGCATTGCTCTTCTTACACCTTTGCATATACTCGTCATAGACTAAACAGGTCTCAGGCATCTGTTGAGCTCTGTCATGTTCTAACAGCCTACTTGAATTTCTGTATGCATCAGGTAACACTAATGAATTCTTGGCATTACTGATATGAGCCAACACAGCACTTGGTTTATATTTCTTTTCATCCAAATGCAAGTCTTTAATGATAGCTTTAATTAAGCTTTTGCTATCTGAAGTATCATAAATGGTGAAATCAGATGTAAAACCAATATAATCAGATTCGTACCTGAGAATCTTGCCAAAGATACTATGGAAGGTTCCTGCCCAAAGGTAACGTGCCTGTTCTTCATTAACGAGTTTACCTATACGCTCCTTCATCTCGCGGGCAGCCTTGTTGGTAAAGGTCAGTGCCATAATGCTCCAAGGTTCGTATCCCTGTTCCAGCAGATAAGCAATCTTATAGGTAATAACACGCGTCTTTCCACTCCCCGCTCCTGCAATAACGAGGGAGGGAGAATCACAACAGAGAACAGCCTCTCTTTGGCTCTGGTTTAAATCTTCTAACAGCATCAAAGGATAATATTAAATATGTACGAAACACAACGTGTAATAAAGGATAATAGCATAACGATAACCAAGAGAGGAGAAAACCTCCGGATGCCGTAAGTAAGCAAATCGGAGAAGTCATCAACGGTCTTTACACGATGAGTCTGTATAGCATACAAAACAGAAAGGAAAATGACACACCAGATGAATACAGTTGGCAATCCCTGAATGAAAGGACTGTTCTTAAAATGCCCAGTAATACTAAGAAGTGGGCTATGAGGATGCAAGACACTAAAAAGAATAATGGCAAGCAGTAAAACTAATACAAGGAGGACAAGATAAAGTGCATTGACATCATCCTTCTTCTTCCTACGAAGAATACCGCATCTGATAGTACTTCCAACACCTATCATGCCGCACAGACATAACGTAGTCCATCTGTTAGCGCATGCTATGGGAATATTATAGAATATCCACCTCCACCCTTCTTCACTAAGGAGTGATTTGCAGTCGAATCCCAGTGCCGACAATATCCAGGAAAATATCGGCAACATGACGGCTACGACAAGGAGCAGCAGTATCAGGTATGAAAGGAACTTATTCATCGTCGGCAACCAAGTGCTCGGGATCTATAATATGCAATTGTATGGCTCTGACAGCAAGGTGTACGGCATTGACACCTGTACGCTCGTTGGGAGCAAAAAGACGATTGATGAGGTCGGCCTGACGTTTTTCGAGGCTCTTTGTACCAAACGGCATCTGACGAAGATTGGCAATCATATCCTTGGTATAACCCAAGGCAAGATGACGCAGGAAGCGCTCGTCGTACTCGTCTATCTCGTAGTCGATCATCGCATCGGATGTGGCTGACTCTCCGTTTACGATTTTCTTGAACCTTTCTATCACTTTCTCCAGGAACGGTTCGTTGAAAACCAGTTTTCTTCCGTGCATAACCAACTGAACGTCATCCCTTTCCAACAGATTACCTGTCTTAAGGATGATGCCGTCGGCACCAGCATTCAACACTTCTACCCAAAGTTTCTCGTTTAGCACTTCACCAGTGAAAACCAACACTTTAACCATAGAATAACGGGCTTTAAGCTGACGGCAGATATCCACACCGACAGTAGTACTGCCTCCCAACCCTAAATCCAACAGGACTAAGTCGGGGGTTTCGACACGCATCAGTTTCCAGAATTCGCTTTCATTCTGGGCAGTCCCTATTATTTCAGCTTCAGGAATGTCATGACGGAAAATCTCTTCTGTACCCTTAAGCTCTAATTTAACATCTTCAACGATGATTACTTTAAATTTGTCCATATATCGAGTATTAGTTTATTTGCATAATAATGAAAAATGTATGGTAAAACCGTCTTCTGTCTGCAACGCAACCAGTCGCAAGCCAGGATAACCGTATCGGGCATCATGTTCGCGAATAATCTGCCTTACAATATAATATGGGAAATTCTCTTTTGATGGCGAGAACAAATTATCCAATTCATCTTGCTCTTTGTGTATATTTCCGAATGTGAATAATACGTTCATGATATTATTATCCGGCAAGAATGACACTTTCAGGCTCTGAGCGGCATCTTTGTTGGCCATGAGAATATTATCTACAAGTATCTTCAGCAGGTTCTTATCGCAACAGACGCCCTTATCAACCTGTGAAGCTTCAAACAGGACACTTTTATTCTCTTTAGCATTTATTGCGTCTATCTTCTTCTTGGCATACACGGCAATTTCCATGCAATTAACCAGCTGACTACGGAAATTGGATTGCAAAAGCTGTCGGTTAGCCTGCTCATACAACAGCAGATATAGCTCCTTGTAATATTGAACCAGATTATCCAATTCTTCAACAGCAACGATATTATCAGCATGTTCCTGCATAGCCTGAGCCATTTGGTCGATACGTGCAGGGTAATACATCGTCTCGTGTTTAATAGTACTAAGTGAGTTATCAAGAACCTGATTCATGACATACAAACGGTCCTCCTCGAAACTGGTCTTGTAATTCTGTTCTGTCAGCTGAGTAATGTCTGTTTCTAAGGCGTTTATCTTGTTCAGATTATTTATAATGTCGGCATAGAAGTCTTGAATAACGCCGGTAAGATAATTATCATCATAGATAACAGATAAAAGTTTATCGCGCTTAGCAGTTATTTCCCGGATAAAATCTGTATTTAACCGGATAACCTCTGATTCTCTGGATTTAGGAAGATTCTCAAGTTCACTCACATGAGCGGAGATTTTTTCTAAGGTGGAATCGAAATTCCGGCACAAGAAAACGATTCGTTTTCTGTTACGGATTCTGTCTTTCAGAAATACATTGTAAATCAAACATAATATGACGAAACAAGATATGGCCAACAGGACAAAAAGTACGGAACTGTCATATTTTGCTTCCTCCATCTGACGGCAGTACGATGCAAGAGATGTATCCTGAGAATACAACCAGTGTAAACGTACACATTCGTCATTGTTAAACCGATAATCATCCCATCTGTTTAACGCCTGAGAGGCAATAGCCATTTCATTTCTGAACTGAACAATCGAGATGGTATCGTGCATAATCTCTGGCATCTTCAGGGCACTGTCGGCATATCGCAGAGCATCCTCATATCGTCCTTCGACATTTGCTATGTAGGTAGAATCAAAAAGCGAACTGTAACGTTCCGATACCGCAAAAGTGCTAACGGACAATACAAAAGATAGTATCAAGCACAGTGCCCGAGGCAGACGGAACCAGAAACGGCTCCCTTTACCCAAGACACTCTCGACTCCGAAGTCGCAGACAGCAAACTTCGAGGAAGTCTTTTTGTACTTGTTTATAATACCCTTACAATTCATGATTCCAAACCCGAAACCTTTATTGTCATTAGAAATGCCAAGGTGGGATGAATCATATACATTACTATTGTTAAGCGTCGTGACATCATCTTCACTTAAACCGATTCCTGTATCCTGAATTCCTATCTCGACATATTCGTCGGTAGCATTCAGTGTAATTTCTATTTTACCACCGGCATCGGTGAACTTTCTGGCATTATCCGTCAACGTATTAACCATGAAGAGGGTAAGTGCTTCATCTGCCTTAACCTTTAACTCTGTGGTAGGAACAATAAGTGTTATTTCTTTATTCTCGTATGTAAACGTATTGAGCCTTAGAATACTCAGGATGTTGTCAAGAGGGAAAGTTGAGATATGCAAATTCAGCAGCCCTTTCTGCATCTTAATCCATTCCGTTAGAACATCATTGATACGAGTAATTTCAGCTGTCAGTTCACGAATATATGTCAGTCTGAAAATACTGCTCTTACCTTCGGACTTCATTCTGTGCGTTTCAGCAAGGATTCTGTTCAGGTATGGAACAATGGCATAAACCAACGACACCTTTGCCCGACGTATAATATTTCCATTAATATATTCTACGATGTGAAGCTTACTTATATTAAGTTGATCTGTAAGGGCTTCTATATTATCTTCCTGGGCTTCGGTATAGCGGTCCATGACCTTAGTTGCATAAATGAATCGTTCGGATTCTCTTATACTTAACAACGTTGCATATTGGGAAGTAATGTGATTCTTTATCCTGTGGATATATAGGACTATCAGGACGGAAATCAGCAACATCAGCAGTATAAATACACCTATTCCTACATGAACATCCCTAACCTCTTTAGAAAGATTCTCCTTACGGATATCCAACTCCTTGTTTTGACGGGAGTAATCCAGCAAATCAAGATAGATATTCCGGTGATAGTCCGAAAGAGCCTTGTTGCCGATAGAACTGTATGAAAGGCTCAGACGTTCATGAATGCCTGCCATCCATGCAATGATGCTCTTACTGGAACGTTTCTGCTGGCTATGCACAAGAGACAATGCTGCAACGTAGTTCTGATAGGCTTTCTGATAACTGCCATCAGAGAAATAGATGTCGCCAAGGGTGCGATACAAACAAGCTGTCTGGAACAAATCCTTGTACTTGACAAACAGACGTAGAGATTTTGAAGCAAGTGCTAAAGGCAAGGCTCTTTGTATCTCAACAGAATCTGTTATGCTTTCATCTAAAACCTGATCTTTGATGTAATTATATGCATCCTTTCTGTACTGCTTAATGATACTGACACTAAAAGAGTCAATGAGCATCTCTGCAAAAGACTGCAAAGAGTTAGCCTCAAAATAGGTTATTCCCTTTGCTTTTGAAAGTGTGTATGCACGTAAAAGGTGATCTAATTCCTGAAGTTTAACATCGGGTTTGTTACCTTTTATTAACCCACCACTACCTAACATGTAATGATAATAAAGGAACTGTGTAGTATCATTATCTAACCTGATCTGATTAGAAATAGAATTAATTTCATCGTGAGCCAAAGAGTCCTGTCCAAGATAATAATAATAGGTAGAAGAAACTATGTGTAATTCCGTATTGGCATAATGAACCCTACGCAATTGGTGTTCGGAAAGGTCATTGATACGCTCATTTATTCTTGCCAATCTCTTAAGAGCACTATTTCTGCATCTGAAGAATTCATAACCATTTCCTATACGTTGCATCACTTTCATCATCATAACATCAGAACAAAGCAGTTCTATCTGGTTACGAGATTGGTTTAAGACTTTCTTGAGCAAACGAATGGAATGGTCATACTTCATCTGCTGATAATAAACATATGCAAGATTGTTTATTGCTTCGTTTCTCCCATCTTCGTAATTAATTGAGAAAGCATAAGCCTTTTTTGCAGCAAGATATGAAGAATCTATATTGGAATACCTCGTCTCATAAGATATAGTGTTATAGTAATCCGCAGAATTTAGTTCTTTGGATTCATTACTTCTGCAACAAACGAGCAGAAGGACTATAGATATGATAGAAAATAAGTTCCTCAAGTTATAATCATTACAGTATTAATGTGTGAAAGCATAGTATATACCAGCGCAAACAATGAATAATAGCGTTGCTAAAAATACAATATGCAATATTAAGAAATCTTTCTTCATATATCCGGTTGAAGTAAATAATGAAGAATATCTACTTCTATGAAAACAAAATCTCTTTATTAATATTTGATAGATGTAGTAAAATAACAGAGCTATAAGACTACCAGATACCATACCGGCAAGAATGTCACCAGGGTAATGAAGTCCCAGATAAATTCTACTATATGAAGATAGTATTGCCCATGAGAACAGGACAGCCGTAGTTCTTGCATTCTTGAAAATCAAAGAAAAGTACAGGGCAACAGCAAATGTGTTTGTAGCATGACCAGATATAAAGCCATATAAACTGCCTCGATAGTTACTTGCCATATCCACAAGATTAGCTAATGACGGATCTTGAGAAGGCCTGAGCCGATGAAAAAATGGTTTACAAAAACCACTTGAAAACTGGTCGGTAGCTACAACTAACAGAACTGTTAAACCAAGTAGTATAAGACATCGCCTGGTATAATTATTCTTTAATACGACATATAACATGCAAACAAAAAGCGGAATCCATGTAGAAGTTTTAGTTAATGTCAAAAAGAAACCATCAATGAATAACGAATCACTTCCGTTCAAGAAGAGCAACAAGGACTTGTCAAACTCAATTAATTGGTCTAAAATACTCATAATACAATTATATTAATTCAAGGGTATTCTTTTGTATCCATCCTATCTTGCCATCGGCAATTTGTATTTCAAGCCAGTCTTTCATACTGGAGTCTTTTATTTCCACACGAGTTCCTTCGTGAATTACAAAAAGATCACTGCCACTCTCCGTTGGAGTACTTTTAACTGTTACAGCTGGGGCCATAATAACACCATTGACATGATTCCTTGCCAATGAACGTTGTTGGTAAGCGCAAATATTTCCTATGATACACAATACTATACATAAAATAGACATGAAAAGACCTATCTTACGCAGAGATAAAATATTGGAAAAGAAAAACAATGATACAAAGACAAAAGAAAAAATAAACAAAGATATACATACAATGCTCCAACTTTTGAGACTCATTAAATTAACCAGTTTCTTGAATAAAGAAACAATAATCATCTCATGCCTTGGTGTAATCTTATCGATTGTTTTATTTCGAACTAATACTAGATTGAACTGTACATCTTCGTCACTTGGATTGAGTCGTGAAGCACGCTCTAACCATAGAATGCTCTTTGCTATATTATCTGTTCTGTAATAAGAGCAGCCCAAATTATAGAAAATCTTATAGTTTGTCGTTTTTTGGGCAATCTTTTCATATAACTTGATAGCTTTATCATATTGCTCATGTGAATAAGCGGAATCCGCCTGAGCTTTCAATGAAACATTGTCATTTGCATAAGTATTTAATGCAAACGATATTAAACAGGATAATATTATGATATATTGTTTCATATAGTAATCTTATTTCTTTTTAATTGCAGAATCAAGTTCGTTAATAACATTAGATGCAGAGGCGTATATCTTCTCCATTGTAGCATCAGGATCACCTGGCGCATAACGGGCAAACTCACATTCACTAATAATATTCATGTACGAATCAACCAAATTCTGTTCTACTCCAAATGACTGTAATGAAGCACTTACATTCTCTTTGTTCAAATCAGACTTCTGAATATTCAGCTTATCACCGGCATATCCTAAAAGGGCCTTCATTACTTCGTCGAAAAATGCTTCGCTCTGGTGCTGTTTCATCAGTTTAGATGCTGTCTTCAGGCGTTTAGATGCTGCTTTGCTCGCCCTCAGAACACGCATTCCTGATATATCTCTACTCTTTTTAATTTGTCTGTTAAAAAGAACCAATAACAGGACAAACAAACAAAAAGAAATAACATAATACATCCAATAGGACATACTACCGAAGAACAAACTCCCCGATTCAGAATTACCGATATTACCTAATTTGATATATCTGATATCATTATTCAAAACCTTAAGATCTTCTTGTTCGTGATAATTGGTCGAACCTGTAGTTTTTGATTTGGCAACAGCAATAGTGAATGAATCAGTCTTAAGAGTCTTATATGATTGAGCTTCTGGATCAAAGTAACAAAATTCAACAGGTGCAATATTAAATTTCCCACCATGCCGGGGAACTACCACATAATCATATACAACATTACCCTTAGCGCCTAAGGATGTATTTGTAGTCTTATCTGAGACCTTTGGATCATAAATTTCAAAATCTTGAGGGAAATTAACTTTAGGTGCCTTCATCAACTTCATGTTGCCTTGACCACTAACTGTCAGACGGAGCGTTGCAGCATCATTAGCGTTAACCTGTTCTGGAGTAAGTTGTCCCGATATGGTATATTTGCCTACGGCGCCGGCAAAGTTAGCAGGTTTTGGCGTGGGTAAAGGTAAAACTTCAATCTCTATAGCAGGTGCAACAATACTCTTTTTAACAATCTGGGAAAGGGAGCCGCCGCCAAAGAAAACATCAAATGGATCCATGCTGGTATTTTGGATCTCAACCTGAGAGTCAAAAGTAATACTAGGTACCTTCAGCTTTCCTGTTTTTTGGGGAAACAGGACATACTGTCGCCAAATGGCAGTTCCGTAATTTCTTCCATTGACACGTTCATATTTTAATGACATCTGGGCTTTGGAATCCACTTCTTGAACATGAAAGCCATCAAGTTGAGGCATCTCACCGGCAATCTGCTGAATATTAACAAGAGTATAAAGTTTATATGTTAAAAGAACTGCTTCCTGCTCATATATTTTCCGTTTAGAAGCAGATACTGTCATATAAAGTTCTTTACCTCCTATATCAGATGCACTTACCTGGTTTCTTTGGCGGGACGAACCATTGTTTTGTTGTCTATTTGTTTGCGATTGTTGGTTGTTGCCCTGTGCATGAACACTGGAGGGTAATACCTCTATTACAGAGGTTCCACTCTTATATGTTTTACCACCCACCTTAATGGCGGCTGCAGGAAGAGTGAATTTTCCCTCTTCTGTTGCAAGAACCGTATATGTAAACGTTAACGAACTGCTTTGAGTGGTTTTCCCGTTTATCATGGAAATACTGGTTGAACTACTGGTGCTTGGTCCATATACGACGTTAAAACCGGGAAATTCACCAACCTGAATATCTTCTACATCCTGTGTGTTAGCCACATAACTTACTCTAATTCTTCTGCCAACTTCTGTTTGAGCTGGTGCCTGTATCTTCAACGTTATTTGTGCAGAAACAAATTCTGTAATAATGAATAAGAGTGAAAATATGGAGTATAATCTTTTCATGTTAAAATAGTTTACCATTGTTTTTGAAGATGCTTTCTTTGTGGTTGCTGAAGCGCACGTTGCATTTTCTCCTGAGTGGACTTCTCATCTTGCATAGCAGCCTTTAGCATCTGCTCTGCATTTTCTTTACTCATATCAGGTTTTTGTTCTTCTTGCTGGTTTTGTTTGTTCTGTTTGTTCTGCTTTTCTTGTTCCTGTTTATCTTGCTCTTGCTTGTCTTGCTTGTCTTGCTTGTCTTGCTTGTCTTTCTGATCTTGCTGCTGATTCTGATTATCCTGTCCGCCGCCATTCTTTTTTAACATATAGAGGCAGAGAGCATAATTGTATCTGGTCTCATCGCATGCGGGATTGTTTCGCAACGAGTTCTGGTAGAATGCAAGAGCCTTATCATATTGTTTTGCAGACTGTAATAAAACTCCCATATTATGGTAAATTTTAGACAGTCGCATTTTATTACGCTCAAACTTAGTTGCAGTATCATATTCTTTCAGGGCATCTTCTGCTTTATTTTGATACATGAGAGCATTGCCTAAGTTAAAATGTGCAATAGCATTGGTGTTATCGGCCTCTATCGCTTTTTGATACTCAACCTGCGCTTTTGCAAATAAAGTATCTCTCATTAGACGGTTTCCTCTTCTTACATGGTCTCTATCGTTCTGTGCAATAATACACAGACAAGAAACAAAGCATATAAATATAGATATAATTCTATTTGACATATTCTCTATTCTTAAGAAGATTTGAAAATAATTTACGATGACTGCTGCGTTCCAGGAAGAACACATCAAGTATCAGGAACAAAATTCCAAGTATAATAAAACCCTGGAACTGCTCATCATATTCACTGTAAATTTGGCTTTCTATCTTTGATTTTGACAGTTTATCCATCTGTTCAGACAACTTCTTTTGAGCAGAAGTACTATTGTCAACAAATATGTATGAACCATTACCTGCCCGTGCTATCTCACGGCACATTTCTTCATTAAGCTTAGAAACAACCGTATTTCCCTCATCATCAATAATATACTGATTTGTGCCCGGAATGGGAATGGGAGCACCCAATGGATCACCAATGCCTAAGAGATAAACTCTGATGCCAGCTTTTACGGCATCTTTGGCAGCTTCTATAGCACCTCCCTCATTGTCTTCACCATCAGTTATAAGGAAAATGGCCTTTGCGACATCTTCCTGTTGGGTGAAACTTTTACAACCTAAACGTATCGCTTCTGCAATATCTGTTCCCTGAACCGAAATCATAGATGGCAATATTGTCTCTAAGAACATCTTGGCACTTACATAATCGCTGGTTATTGGAATCTGAGTAAACGCCTGACCAGCAAAAACAATGAGTCCCACCTTATCATCTTTCATACCATCCACCATATTGCTTATCATCATCTTTGCCTTTTCGAGCCTGTTAGGCTTAACATCCTCGGCATACATAGAGTTACTGACATCTAAAGCAATGATAGCCTCAATACCCATTCGCTCACGTTTATCTACCTTAGTACCAAACTGAGGACGAGCATAGGCTATGATAAACATAGACAGTGAAAGTATACACAACCAGAACTTCAGTTCCGGCTTCCATACAGAGACATCTATCAATAAATCCTTAATAAGGCCTTTATCTCCAAACGACTTTAATTTATTACGCCTTCTGTAGGCAGCATAATAATGTACCAGTATTAAAAATATTAATACCAGAAAGATATATAAGTATTCAGGATATTCAAATCTAAGCATAAACTACAATATATTTATGGTATTCTTTGCAGATATGTATTCCTTAACAACAACTCCAATATTAAAGCTAAAAGGGAAAAGAAGATAAAAATGCCAAAAGCCTCATATCTTTTAGAGTACTTCTTCACATTCATCTTCGTCTTCTCCAATTTGTCAATTTCCTTGTAAACCTCAAAGAGTTTTTGTGTATTGGTAGCACGATAGAACTCTCCATCAGTTTTCTTTGCAATTGTAGCAAGAGTCTTCGTGTCAATCTCAACAGGAATATTAATGTATTCTATATGACCAGCAACAGGCATTGGATACCTTGCTGTTCCATTTGTTCCAACTCCAATTGTATAAACACGAATACCATAAGTCTTTGCTATTTCAGCTGCTGTATTCGGACTTATTTGTCCCCTATTGTTTGTTCCGTCAGTCAACAGGATAATTACCTTGCTTTTAGCTTTACTGTCTTTCAGACGAGTAAGAGCATTTGCAATACCCATACCGATGGCTGTTCCGTCTTCTATCATTCCGTTTTGAGCCATATCAGCACGCATGCCATTCAGGAGGTTTAACAAAACTGCATGGTCAACAGTCATTGGACACTGGGTAAATGCTTCACCGGCAAATAACGTTAAACCGATGTTATCATTCGGTCTGCCTGATATAAACTGGATAGCAACCTCTTTGGCAGCTTCAATTCGGTTGGGTTTCAAGTCTTCTGCCAACATACTGGTACTGACATCCATACAAAGCATAATATCTATACCCTCTGTTTGCTTGGTACTCCAGTTGTTAGTGGTTTGAGGTCTTGCCAAAGCAATAACAGCAAGAACAAAGCATATTAGCCTCAACAAAAAGGGAAAGTGAAGCAAATAATTGCGTAAAGTCTTTGGCGCACGATACAATCCATTCAAACTACTTACTCTCAGTGAAGGAGTAGATTTCATATGTTGAAACAGATACCAGATAATATAAGGTATCAGTAACAATAATAGGAGAAAATATGCAGGAGATGCGAATGTCATAATTAAAATTTTATAGCAATATGTCAACTGAACGCCATATCAGCCAGCAAGTTAAACATACAGATATTACGATTAATACACCCATAATAATTCTCATGGCAAGAACCTGATTCATTCTCTTCTTATCAGTTTCCTTTATAATTTCCGGTTCAGGTTTGGCATTGGGATCAACCTCTTGCTTTGTCTGGTTAATATACTCCAGAGCAGCAACGAGATTAGCGTCGTTTTCATTTATTAAGGTGTTATATTTTGCAAATTTAACAAGATCGGCTGTGGTGAAAATCTCACGCAACTCAGATAAAGCTTCTTCGTTATTATCCGATATCAAGCGGTTAATAATTTCAGTAGAGGTCATCTCCATGGCGTTGAATCCATAACGGTCTTTAATATACGTACGTAAGGTATCAGTTAGCAAGGTATAATACTCCTTGCTATCTTCTTCTGCCCATTTCCTGTCGGCCTTAATGCGCTCAATCTCATTGATAGCAATTTTATGAGGTGGTAGAATTTTCTTCCTTCTGATAATTCTTACTATCGGCTTGCCTATTACAACGTGATAATACAGGACAACACAGATAATCAGCAAAAATATCACAACGAACGAACCAAAAACAATCCACTTCCAGTCAATCCAGGCAAACGGGACATCCATAATACTATAGGGGGGGAAGAATCGGTCGGTATGTATTGTATCTACATCAACCGTATAAACCTTAATAGCCAGACTCTTGGATTTGTATTCTCTACCATCCACCTTAACCTCAAAAGGAGGCAAATAGTATAACGATGAATCCCATGCCGTAATGGTGTAGCGCTGAATTATCTCCATCCGCTTTCCTTCATCAAGGACGTTCGTGTCAGGACGTTGTATATCTACAACCTCAATGTTAGAAATCAGTTGGTCTCCTTTCTTCAGCTCAGGCAACTGCAACTTCTGTTTTGCTCCCAAGGTTACACCTAAGGTAATATCTGTCTGTTCGCCAATAAAAAGTTGTAAGCTGTCTACCTTTACATCTACAAGAACCTGTGCATTAATATTATACACAGGCAACATCATAGACAAGCAAAGTAGAATTCTATAAAAACGCATAGTTATCTTCTTATTTTATTATCCTCTTTGCGCAAATAGCGACATCAGAGAACTAACATAATCCTGATCAGTTCGGATGCTTACAGAGTCCACATTACTTCTGTTGAAAGTATCTTTCAATTTCAGGTTCATATTTGTCCACCATCTGTGTTGGGCCTCTCTGACTTTCTTACTACTGGTGTCAACTATCAAATCTGCCCCCGTCTCTGCATCACGCATCTTTATCAGACCAATATTAGGCAACTCTACAATTCTCTTATCATAGACTTGGATAGCTACTACATCATGTTTTCTGTTTGCAATGGACAAGGTCTGACAGAAATCATTTTTGTCGATAAAGTCACTAATAACAAAGGCCGTACAACGTCTCTTAATAGCTTGAGTCATATACTGAAGGGCAAAACCGACATCAGTTCTGCTGCTAACAGGCTTGAAATCGAGCAATTCACGAATAATATAAAGAATGTGTTTTCTACCTTTCTTCGGCGGAATAAACTTTTCTACTTTATCCGTGAAGAAAATCACTCCGATTTTATCATTATTCTGAATAGCAGAGAAAGCCAACGTTGCAGCAATTTCTGTTACCATTTCACGTTTGGTCTGCTTCTGTGTACCAAAGTCAAGGCTTCCGCTGACATCGATTAATAGCATAACTGTCAGCTCACGCTCCTCTTCAAAAACCTTAACGTAAGGCTTGTTGAATCGGGCCGTAACATTCCATTCAATATCACGGATGTCGTCACCATATTGATATTCGCGCACTTCGCTGAAAGCCATACCACGTCCCTTAAATGCAGAGTGGTATTCGCCAGCAAAGATGTTGTTGCTCAAGCCCTTGGTCTTGATCTCAATCTGCCTTACTTTCTTTAAGATATCAGATGTATCCACTGATAATAGAATTAGGGAACTTCAACCTTGTTGATAATCTTACTAATAATCTCCTCGCTTGTGACATTATTAGCTTCTGCCTCATAAGTTAAACCAATACGATGACGTAGCACATCATAAGCAACAGCTCTCACATCTTCTGGAATAACATAACCACGATGTTTAATGAAGGCGTTTGCCCTTGATGCAAGAGCCAAATTAATACTGGCACGTGGTGAAGCACCAAATTCAATGTAGTCTTTTATCTCTTTCAAGCTATATTTTTCTGGATAGCGGGTTGCAAAGACTATGTCGGCAATATATTGCTCAATTTTTTCGTCAATATATACCTGCTGGACAACCTCTCGAGCCTTGGTTATATCTGCTGTAGATACAACTGGACGGACATTGTCGTCAGCACCAGAAATCTGCTGACGTATAATCAATTTTTCTTCCTCCAACTTGGGATAGTCAATAACAACTTTCAGCATGAAACGGTCCACCTGTGCCTCAGGCAGTGGATAGGTTCCTTCCTGCTCTATGGGGTTCTGGGTTGCTAATACCAAGAAAGGTTTGGGAAGATCAAAGGTTGTCTTACCAATTGTTACTTGACGCTCCTGCATTGCTTCAAGCAAAGCACTCTGGACCTTAGCCGGAGCACGGTTAATTTCATCTGCCAAAACGAAATTCGCAAACACAGGTCCTTGTTCTACCATGAACTTCTCATCTTTCTGACTATAGATCATAGTACCTATTACGTCAGCAGGAAGAAGGTCAGGAGTAAACTGAATTCTGCTAAACTTAGCATCCACTAATTGAGACAAAGTCTTTATAGCCTTAGTCTTAGCCAAACCTGGAACACCTTCCAGTAATACGTGACCGTCGCTAAGCAAGCCTATAAGTAATGACTCAATAAGATGCTTCTGCCCTACAATCACCTGATTCATTCCAGTAACCAAATTGGTTACAAAACTACTCTGTTTCTCTATTCGTTCATTAAGTTCACGAATATCTATTGATTCTGCCATATTTTGAATATTGTATTTTTTTGTCTTTTTTGTGCACAAAATTACCGCTTTTTAAAGACATACACAACACCCAAAATGCAAAAAGAGTTATACTAATGTTTAATTCTGTTAAATGGAATGAAACAAGGAACGTGTAATGTTATTTTTCTTTTAATCTAGGCAATTTCACTTCTGTTCCAACAGGCACATTATTGGGGTCAGTGAACTTATTATAAGATACTACATATTTCAACGCATCTTCAGTTCCGTACTCTTCTCTTACTATTTTCAATAGGTAATCCCCCCATTTTATGGTTCTTACACCCTTTTGCCCAACAATCTCATAAGCTAAAGGACTTTTTTTCTTGACTTCAACAGAACTTTGTACTGTTTTTACTGTCTGATTTGCAGTTGTCTTTGGCTGTTCTGTCTTTATTCGACTTTCTTCCAGAATAACGTTTCTGAGCGAATCTTCGATAACTTGAATATAAGAAGAGTCAGGTTCTACTGTTTTCTCAATATATACAGTATCTATTTCTACAATGGGTACCTGATCTGGTTTGTTGAAAAACTCGTCAATGTTCCCCCAATTATTACTGCCTATAAAATAGCCAATCAGCAAAACTATCCAGAAAAAGGCAAAAAGTAATGCCAACATAGCCGGACTGATATACCACCAATTGTGTACTTCAGTAGTTGACCGTTGAGAGTTGACAGTTGAGATTATTTCTTCTTCAGGCTCGACAGGGACCTCATGAGCCCCTTGAACCTCTTGAACCCCTGGGACCTCATGAACCTCTTGAACTTCCTGAACACCTTGAACTTCCTGAACACCTTGAACCTCCTGAACATCTAGAACTTCCTGAACACCTTGCCCCGTAGGTGTTTCCAAAACTTCTGAGGTATCATGTACTACCAAACGGTCAACTGACGGAAGTTCCTCGAACTTCTCCATATCCTCAATAGATGTACCTTCATTAATGACAACCGTCTGGAAGAAAGCAAAGGGTTTATTCACCTGCTCCTTCAGTTCTGTATCAGGGGTGAATGAAATCTTGGAATGACCAGGAATAATAATTCTTTCTCCAGTATTCACGTTAACACTCTCACGGTCCTGTACCTCTATCATTTTAAAGGTACCCAGTCCTTTTATTTTAGCAATTTTATCTTGAAGAATACCATCACTGATGGTTTCAAAGAATGCTTTTAGAAACGCTTCTGCTTCTTTACGCTGTATATTTCTCTTTGATGCTAATGATTGAGCCAGATCCTGAAGTGATACTTTGCCGTCCATAACACAAATTATTTACCATTAACCTTACCTTTCATACCTGTATTAGGCTTAAAACTCACTACCATCTTAGGCGGAACCAGCATACGCTGCTTAGTAGCAGGATTAACCAGAACACGCTCTAGTTTCTTCTTAACCTCGAATGTGCCAAATCCAGTAATTCCAACAGCATTTTCATCGGTCAATTCGTCTGTTATGGCACAAATAACATCACTTGCCATCTGTGCTATTTCTTTTGTCCCATATCCAGTTTTAGCACTTAATGCTGATAAAAATTCCTTATTATTCATAAGTCGTCATATATTTCTTAAACCACATGAGCATAAAGGTCGAACTCTTCTGCACTATCTATATTTACATTATAAAACGCACCTATTTTTAAATCAGTATCATCCGTTTTATGGATTAGCACTTCAGGATCTACTTCCGGAGAGTCATACTCAGTTCTTCCTATATAATAATCGCCTTCCAGTCTGTCTATGATTACCTTATATTGTTTGCCTACTTTTTCGTTCTGGGCATTCATACTTATGTTCTGCTGAACGCGCATCAATTTGCTAAGCCTTGCACGTTTTACCTCCTCCGACACATCATCGGTATAATGATCTGACGCGTAAGTGCCGTCTTCTTCACTATAGGCAAAAGCACCCATCCTTTCAAACTTCGCCCACTTGACAAATTCTAACAATTCAGCAAAGTCCTCTTCTGTTTCACCGGGGAAACCTACCATCAGTGTGGTTCGAATATGAATGCCAGGCACTTCTTTTCTGATAGTCTCAAGCAAAGCAAGAGTCTGTTCCTTAGTTATATTTCTATGCATATTGGCAAGCACACTGTCCGAGCAATGCTGCAAGGCTATATCCAAGTAATTGCATACATTATCATACTTGGCCATCACCTTAAGCAGATTCATGGGGAATTGGGTGGGATAAGCATAATGTAAACGTATCCATTCTACACCTGGTGTTTGTGCAATCTTTTCAACGAGTTCTGCAATCTTACGCTCTTTATATATATCAAGGCCATAGTAGGTTAGCTCCTGGGCAATAATTTGAAACTCTTTCACCCCTTGCTGTACCAGTTCTTCAACTTCCGAGAGGATATCTTCAATAGTTCTACTCTTATGGGCACCTGTTATAATAGGAATTGCACAATAGGCACAAGTCCTATCGCATCCTTCGCTGATTTTCAAATATACATAATGGCTGGGGGTTGTGATACGTCTTGAATTGCATGATTCTTTAAAATAAGTCTTACCCAGATCTGTTATGAGTTGTTCCCAATCGAACTTACCATAGAATCTGTCAACCTCGGGTAATTCTCCTTCCAGTTCATGCAGATATCTTTCAGACAGACACCCCATTACAATCAGTAGCTTAAGATTTCCCTTAACCTTACGCTGGGCCATCTCAAGAATTATGTTTATGCTCTCTTCTTTAGCATCTCCTATGAAGCCGCAAGTATTAATTACAGCGATCTCACCATGAGGTTTCTCTGCATCATGTGTAACATTGAAACCATTAAGTTCCAACTGGCGGATAAGTTTCTCGCTGTCCACCAGATTCTTACTACAACCAAGAGTTATGATATCTACTGTGGGTTTGCGCATTATTACTTGGTTGCGAACAGAGAATCGACAAATTCCCTCCGGTTAAATCCTTGCAAATCTTCCATTCCTTCGCCCAACCCAATGTAACGAACAGGAATTTTAAATTGGTCGCTGATGCCAATCACAACTCCACCTTTTGCAGAGCCATCCAATTTGGTAATAGCCATACTGGTCACGTCTGTAGCTTGCGTGAATTGCTTTGCTTGTTCAAATGCATTCTGACCTGTACTTCCATCCAGCACTAACAACACATCATCAGGAGTATCTGCTTTCAATTTCTGCATTACTCGTTTAATCTTGGAAAGTTCATCCATCAGACCCTTTTTGTTGTGTAAACGACCAGCTGTATCTATAAGCACGACATCAATATCGTTGGCAATAGCACTGTTCAATGTGTCGTAAGCAACGCTGGCAGGATCGCTTCCCATATTCTGTTTTACAACAGGAACGCCTACCCTTGCCCCCCAGATAACCAGTTGCTCAACAGCAGCAGCACGAAAGGTATCTGCAGCTCCAAGCATCACTTTGTATCCTGCCTGCTTAAACTGGAAAGCTAACTTGCCAATGGTTGTAGTCTTTCCAACACCATTAACACCAACCACCATAATAACGTATGGTTTTTTACCTTCAGGGATTTTAAAACCCTCGGTATCATCTGTATTATTCTCTGTCAGCAGTTGAGAAATCTCATCACGCAGAATATTGTTTAACTCACTGGTAGAAACATATTTGTCTCTGGCCACACGATTCTCTATACGCTGGATAATGTTCAGCGTGGTTTCCACGCCTACATCACTTGTTACCAACACCTCTTCCAAGTTATCCAAGACATCATCATCCACCTTGGACTTACCTGCTACGGCACGTGTCAATTTACCAAAGAAACTCTCTTTTGTCTTCTCCAGACCTTGATTAAGCGTTTCTTTTTTTTCCTTTGAGAAGAAATTAAAGAATCCCATATTTTTCCCGAAATTTTCTGCAAAGTTACAAAAAATTCATGATTCCATCGATTATTTGACGAAAACTTTCCCTTTATATGTCTTATTCGTAATGTCTGATTCTCACATCAATCCCATCATTTTTCAATTGAGCAGGAATGATGCTGACATTTGTCTGTCCATAATGATAGGGAAACAAAACCTTGGGCTTAATAATCTTTGCAGCTGCCACAAGCTGCTCAGGTGTCATCGTATAAGGCTGGTTACAAGGCAGGAAAGCTATATCAATGTCCTTTATATCTTTCATCTCTGGAATATCCTCCGTATCACCGGCAATATAGATTCTTAACCCATCAATAGTAAGGATATAGCCATTGTCCCTGCTTTTCGGGTGAAACTGCTGTCTGCCTTCTGTGATATTATATGCAGGAACTGCTTCTACCTTAAAATCTTTTGCAAGAACCAGTCTATCACCATTAGCCATCACATGTCCAGAGCCATTCTTGTCAAAACAGTCATTGAGAGCAATAAACATATCAGCACATCGTTTATTCATAATCAGTTGTGTCTTCTCTGTAGAGAGCAGTTTCAGGGTCGCAGCATCATAATGGTCTGCATGTTCATGTGTTACAAAGATGTAATCGGCCTTTGGCATAGCTGCATAATTAACTGTTCTGTCTCTCAACTTAGCAACAGGATCAATCTGAATCTCCTTATCATCATATATAATACGTATGCAGGAGTGCATCAGAGCAAAAAATTTAATCTCTTTTCCACTTTTGGTTTTAAACACATCCACTTCATAATTATCTGATCCTGTGGAATTCTGCTGACCATAAGCCCAAGTCAGCCCTAAGAATGCTAGCAAACAAGTAATAAACGTCTTTATGTCCATAAGTTTAAATTGATTTATATCTGAATATTAATCTTTACATCGTTATTCAATTGCAAAAGTATAAATAAATCAAATTCCATGCAATTAATAGAGCTATATATTTCAAATCATTGAAATAATCTCAGTCCCTAATTGGTCTTTCACTCGTTTTATCGCACTTTGGCTTGCACCGAAAGAACTTACGCTCGGAAAAGAAAAGAAAAACTCGTTTTCCTTTTGCTTTTCGCTCACTTAATCGTACCTTTGCAATTGATAATGAAGAAGAAACATCATTTTATGCGGCTGCTGGCGGGACTGCCTTTGCGCTTCCTGTACCTGATTAGCGATGTGGCCTACCCAATTACATATTATGTAATAAGGTACAGGCGGCGGCTGGTCAGGGAAAACCTCAGATGCTCTTTCCCCAACAAGAACGAAGAAGAAATCATACGCATAGAAAAAGGCTTCTACCACCACCTATGTGACGTATTCATGGAATCTTTTAAGTGCCTGAATATTTCTGATGAGGAGATGCGTAAACGTGTGGAGGTGGTGAACTGCGAATTGCCTGAGCGGATTGCCTCGGAAGGTAAAAACGTATTTATGCTTCTAGGTCATTGCGGCTGCTGGGAATGGGTTCAGGAAGTATGTATGCGCTACAAGGCTCCCAAGAAAAATTGTGAAATATACAAGCAAATCAGCAACCAATACTTTGCCTCTCTGATGCACGAGATACGCAGTAGGTGGGATACAGAGCAGATAGAGATGAAACAGACTGTGCGCACCCTACTGCAATGGAACACTGAGGGTGAGCCTTTCCTGTGCGGTTTCCTGCAGGATCAACGACCATATACAAAATATAAAGACGTTATAACGTTCCTTAACCAGCCCACAAGAATTGTTCCTGGCGCTGAGGAGATAGCTAAGAAGGTGAACGCAGAATTGGTGTATCTGGATATAGAAAAAACGGCTCGTGGACATTACCGACTAACATTCCTGGAGATGGCTATACCAGAGGATTTGAAGCAAAAGCCTTTCCCTCAGTCAGAACTTTACTTCCGAATGTTGGAAACAACAATACAGAAACAGCCGGAGATTTGGCTATGGTCGCATAACAGATGGCGTAAATGGGACTTGGTATGAAGCAGGAACAAATGTTCAACATAGATGTTGTCATTACATGGGTGGATGGCAACGACCCAGAACTCGGCGCTAAAAGAGCTCAGTATATGCAGGGAAATGACTCTCTGCAGGCTGATGATATTGCAGGTACTACACGCTATTCCGACCGAGGCGAGATATACTGGTGTGTACGCTCCATCAATAAGTTCATGCCGTGGGTGCATCGAATTTTCATTGTTACTGATGGACAAGACCCAAAAGTGGAGAGTGAAATTCCGGTCGAAATCGTTGACCATAAAGTCATTTTCAGAGGATACGAGCATTATCTGCCCACATTCAACTCCCTTAGTATAGAAGCCATGCTCTGGAGAATCCCTGAGCTAAGCGAGCATTTTGTATATTTCAATGATGATTTTATGATATGCAAAAAGGTAAATAAAGATATGTTCTTCCCGAAAGAAGGATATATTAAGTGTCATGGACACAAGGCTTCTCTTCTTTGGACAAAGATACGATATTTCTTTAAGCGTCTCATGGGTCATGCTTGCAGAGTAAATCATGTGCAGCAGATGATGGATTCAGCAGACATTGTAGGAGGCAGCAATTCCTTCATCCGACTTTCACACACTCCCTATCCCCTGCTTAAGAGCACCCTGCAAGGATTCTATGAATCGCATCCCAGTCTTTTAGCGCAAAACATATGCAACCGATTCCGTAGTAGGGAGCATTTTCGTAGCGATGAGTTGGTATATATGTTACTCAGGAAGGAAGGGAAACTGCAAGTAATGCCAGAACGGGATGTACTCATGGAATATATGCCACACGGAGGAATGGAACGTTTGGAGAGAAAACTGCATCGGGTAACATGCCCAGGAAGCCATGTATGCTTTATTAATTTTGGTTCTTTAGATAAAGCCTCTGATGACATCTTTTCGCGTATTACCCAATTTGTAGAAGAACTACTGAAACAATAAAAGAATATGGTTAGCGTCATTGTTCCAATATATAATATAGAACGCTATCTGCGTCGCGCCTTGGATAGCATTCTTTCTCAAACATACAAAGACTGGGAGGCCATCCTTGTAGATGATGGCAGTACAGATGGCAGCAACCTGATAATTGAGGAATATGTTGGACGCGACAACAGATTCAAGGTCGTACATAAGCCAAATGGAGGTCTTTCGGATGCACGTAATGCCGGTATGGAACATATCAGCGGGGAATTCCTCATTTTCCTTGATGCTGATGATTTCCTGCATCCGCAATTAATGGAACTATGTCTGGAGGCTTCCCTGAGAGACAACTCAGATATGGTTGCCTTTACCTACGATCGGCCTTACCGTACGTTCGGCATAATCAGGCATTTCTTGCATTTAGGAGATCCCACTCCACACTTTAAGTACTACAAACAGCCACCTTATCTGGTTACGGATAACATCTACGACTATGCGACAGAATACTCCAGTCCCAAAGACATTGACAAGCGTTGGGCGGTAAAGCATTGCCAAGTATGGAGATGTATGTATAAGACATACGCCATCCGTGGGATTAAGTTCATTAAAGGAATCAATTACGAGGACTTCCCTTGGTGGAGTGAGGTACTGTTGCACATCCGTCGTTGCACCATCCTGAACTTACCATTGTATTTCTACTACCCTAACCCTCTGGGCTATATTCTGTCTGCGAACCCGTCACACAAGATTGAAAGCCTCCGGAAAGGTATAGAAGCCGCCAAACAAGTCTATGCCACAGCACCAGAAGCCAAGCGTAATGCTTGGAAACGCAACTTTCTTCTTCCCTTCGAGCAGAAGTTACAGAAAAAACAGCATTCTAAATAACGCAATATATGAAGAAACTTAGCATCATCACCGTTAATTATAACAACATTGCCGGACTGCGCAAGACGTACGAAAGTATAAAGCCACAGACATTCCGCGATTTTGAGTGGATTGTAGTTGATGGTGGCAGCACAGATGGTGGAAAGGAGTTCCTGTTGGAACATCTGACAGAAATGGCATGGTGGTGTTCTGAACGTGATGGCGGTATTTACAATGGAATGAATAAGGGTATAACTCATGCCGAAGGTGAATATATGATGTTCTTGAATTCTGGAGACGAACTGTTGAACTCAGACACATTACAAAAAGTTTTTGCTTCAGCATCCGATGCAGATGTAATCTATGGCAACTGGCTTGAGAAGAAAAAATATGGGTTTAAGAAGAAATGCATTCCTCCCAAAGATGTTAACTATTATTACTTTGCTTACCGCCCCCTCTGCCACCAGACAACGTTCATCCGCAGTTCTCTACTGAAACAAAGCCCGTATGACGAGAGTTATCGTATCTGTGCTGACTGGGCAAAATGGGTGGAACTAAGTAAGGAAGGATGTACATTCCAATATGTTCCTGTTGCTGTATGTGTTTATTTTCGCGATGGCGTCAGTTATCATGCCGTAAAACAAAAAAAAGAGGAGCACAAACGCATCCTCTCTGAATTCTATCCTGCTGATTTAGCAGATATTCTATACTACCTGATGATGAAAAAGGATGAAAGACTGAAGGTGATCCGAAGGCTGGTATGCCTCAGTTCGGCCCTGCTACTGGTAGTTATTATCCTTTCATTTTGTTTATATCTCTAAAGAATGTCCCTGAATCTTTCAGGCACTTTAACTACAATTCTTAATTCTAACATAGCAGGCTTGTTGAGCGCATAAGGCGGACGGCACCATGTCTGAATGATGCGAGCCCGACGTGTCCATCGGTCAAAGTTGCGTGCCTTCTTCTCTGTAACATACCTAATGGTACGGCTACGCTTGTAAATATGATTCGCCCTTCCCTGTGTCACACGCTCCTTATCACCCAACCTTTCCTCAAGGATTCTCTTGTCGGCATACCCAAAGTGCAGAAGATACAGGTCTTTGCCTATATGAAAATTGTGTCCCTTTATACGATGGAACCCACTACCCCATCTGCAGGGCTGTGCTATAATAGATGGCTTGGTATAACGCGTTCCTATTTGGGCATAGTGGCGTTGGCTGAGGAACGTCTGTTCCTGCAAGAGGATTTCCTCTTCTCCTAACTTCTGACCAAAATCAAGACCTAAAGGGGAAAGGCTCACAGCTATCTCCTGTGACGAAAGGTACTCGCGAAGACCCACGTTTAAGTTGGGGTCAACAACAATATATTCGTCGGCATCCACACCTATTACAATGTCATATCCTTTTGCAAAAAGTTCCGCTGCCTTTTCCGAAAGGAATCTTAATCTGCCCTTCTCTGCTGCTACCACCTCCCATCCTATCTTGGGATGAACAAATGCATTGGTTCTTTGGCAAAAGTCGCCAATGACCTGGTCCTCGCCATCATAATATATATAAAGGTTTTCCTTGCCTAATTCACGTCCGTAGTACTCTACCCACTTACGTAGGAAAAAATCATCGTTACGGACCATTGTAAGTGCTGCAATATGTTTGAGCGTTGACATTTCTGTTTGTTTCAATTCTTTTATAACTGTTGCATATCGTAGAGACGCTTGTAATAGCCGCCTTTGGCTATAAGTTCGTCGTGCTGACCGCTCTCCACGATTTCTCCTTCGTACAAGACATGAATTACATCCGCATTCCTGATGGTGGAAAGACGATGAGCAATAGCAATGGTTGTCCGACTCTTCATCAGTCGTTCCAAAGCCTCCTGAACCAAGCGTTCGCTCTCAGTATCCAAGGCAGATGTTGCTTCATCAAGAATCAGTATAGGCGGATTCTTCAAGATAGCACGTGCAATACTTATACGTTGACGTTGACCACCTGAGAGACGTCCGCCTCGGTCACCAATCATTGTATTATATCCCTTCTCTGTTTCCATAATAAAGTCGTGCGCATTGGCAATCTTTGCTGCCTCTATCACTTGTTCCATGCTGGCATTTTCCACACCAAATGTAATGTTGTTATAGAAGGTGTCGTTAAAGAGGATAGCTTCTTGATTTACATTTCCTATTATGGAGCGTAAGTCACTGATACGTAAGCATTTTATATTTTTTCCATCAATGAGCACTTCACCTTTCTTTACATCGTGGAATCGAGGTATTAAATCAACCAAAGTAGATTTGCCTGAGCCGGATTGCCCAACTAAAGCTATGGTTTTCCCTTTGGGGACTTTCAGGTTAATATGCTTCAGGACATCCTTTCCCTCTGTGTAACAGAATGAGACATCACGTAGCTCAATCTCCTTCTCGAATGCCGTCATGGGTTGCGGAATTTCGGGCTCCTTAATCGGGTTATCGGCTTTCAGGATGAAATCGATTCGGTCCATTGAAGCAAGTCCCTGTGGAATCTGATAGGTAGCCCTCGAGAACTCTTTCAGCGGATTAATAACGCTATAGAGGATAACCATATAGAAGATAAAGGTGGAAGCGTCTATGAGGTTTGAATCGTTCAGAATAAGTGCCCCCCCAAACCACAACACTACCGTCAGGATGATGGTACCAAGAAACTCACTCATCGGATGAGCTGCGCCCTGACGGATAAGCATAGCATTCATGTCCTTGCGGTAGGAATTGTTAATCTGCAGGAATCGTTTCTCCATCTTCTTCTCTGCAATGAATGCCTTTATGATACGCAAACCGCCCAATGTCTCGTCAAGTTGTGCCATAATGCTTCCCCACTGACGCTGTACGGATTCTGACTGGCGCTTCAGTTTTCGTCCTACAATACCCATAAACCATCCGGCGACTGGTGCTACGACCAATACAAAGAGGGTTAATTGCCAGCTGACAGCAAACAGCGTAACAAAGCAAACTAGAATGGCAATAGGCTGACGGATAAGCATATCAACAGAGTTGGCGATGGACATCTCTACCGCCTGTACATCGGCACTCATACGGGCAATGATGTCGCCCTTACGTTCTTCGGAGAAGAAACTCAGGGGTAACTTCATAACCTTATTATATACTGCTGTACGTATATCACGAACTACTCCGGTACGGAGAGGTACCATGATAGCCGATGAAGCGAAATAGCCTGTAGTCTTCAGGCCCGTCATCACAATCAGGGCCACACCCATGAAGACTAATGTGAGAAAAGCACCATGCGTATTAATCAGTTCCTGTACCGAGGCGTATGCGTTATTAACCACCAAATCCTTGCTGAGCGTGTCCCACGTCCATTCCTTATATGCATAGACTGTAGTATCTATCTTGAAAAGAATGTTCAGAATGGGAATAAGCAGGACGAAAGAGAACACATTAAGCCATTGTGAAACAAAGTTCAGAACTACAGACCATGCCAGATACTTTCTGTACGGCCTAAGGTAGCGTGACATAATGGACAGGAACTGTTTCAGCATAATCTGATTTAGTTTCTGCGTATATATGCAATGGTATCGCCCTTGGAAACCTTGCCGCCCTGGTTGGCACAGATTTCAACCAACTTGCCACCTAACGCAGCAGGAATCTCTGTTATCTGGCCATACTGGTTTTGCAGGAAGCAGAAGCGTTCACCCTCTTTATACTCCTTACCTACCATGGGGGTAATACTCTTAACGCATTCTGCATCACCGTTGATTTCCCACATTACGGTTCCGTTCTCAGGAGCAATAATGGCATCGGCCTCGGCGTGCTTGTAGGCAGCCACTTCCTCCAGAGACATGCCGTTCTTCTGCATCTCCTTATCCTTGGCAGCCTGCAAATCCTTCAGGAAACGCTCCTTTGCTACGCCACTCTTGTAGTCGCGATACTGGCTCTCGTGCATGGCAAACTCAAAGAGTTCTTCGTCGTCTTCGCCACGCTCCCAACCGTTCTTCTCCATCTCCTCGATAAAACGAGGCAGGTCGTCTGGGTAATTGCTCTGAGGATCAGCTGTTGTAAACTCGAAACCTTTTTCCTTGGCTAGCTCTATGATTTCGGGAGCCACCTCGCCAGGCAACTTACCGCTTTTGCCTAGAATCATACCCCAGATAGAGGGGTCCATCATGCTGTAACGGGGTTTACCCATAGACTCGGTAAGCAGATTCATCAGAGCAATATTCTTAACATATTGAGAGAACGGGGTAACCAATGGAGGATAACCTACGCGTGGCCATACGTATGCTACTTCGTTGAAGAGACGAACCAGCAGGGCATCCTCGCTAAAAGGTTCCTCTCCCTTGTTCTTCCGGTTGTTGTTGATGGCATCCATGACACCTTTCAGGTCGGCCATCATACTACCCATCATACCGCCGGGCAGACCGCAGCCCAAGAGTAACGAAGACATCAGCTTGTTGGAAGGATTCATAAAGTAACCCAAGAAGTCATCAATGAACTCCTGTGTGAGTTTACGAGCCTCCATATAAGCTTCCATATTGATTTCCGGCACATCAAAGCCGTAGTTCTTCAGCATACTCTGAACAGATATGATATCCGGATGAACCTTACCCCACGAAAGTGGTTCGATGGCAGTATCAATCACGTCGGCACCATTCTTACATACCTCCAAGATACTAGCCATAGACAGACCTGGGCCGCTATGCCCGTGATACTGAATAATAGTCTTGGGATGTTTCTCCTTAATCATCTTCACCAATTTGCCCAACATGGCTGGCTGACCGATACCAGCCATATCCTTCAGACAGATTTCCGGAGCACCAGCCTCAATAAGCTGATCTGCTATGTTGGCATAGTACTCTGCTGTATGAATGGGACTGGTGGTAATACACAGGGTTGCCTGCGGAGTCATACCGGCTTCCAATGCATACTTGATAGATGGAATGATATTGCGCACATCGTTCAGTCCGCAGAAGATACGAGTGATGTCAACACCCTGAGCATGCTTTACCTTGTACATCAGACGACGTACATCGGCAGGAACAGGGAACATACGCAGCGCATTCAGACCACGGTCCAACATGTGAGTCTTGATGCCAACTTCATTGAAGGGTTTGGTAAAGGCGCGAACGGCCTTGTTGGGGTTCTCTCCATACAACAGGTTTACTTGTTCGAAGGCACCTCCGTTGGTTTCTACACGAGCAAAGCAACCCATTTTTATAATAACCGGGGCAATACGCTCCAACTGATCTTTGCGAGGCTGGTATTTTCCGCTTGACTGGAACATATCTCTATATACGAGACTGAACTGAATCTTTCTCTTTTCCATATTACCTTAAATTATATTATATCCTTTTGGGGTACAAAATTAAGAATAAACGAGCAAAAAAGCAAATTAATTTTGTTTTGTTCACACATAAACCCTATCTTTGCAGAGCAACTAAATAAAAAAACATGAAAAAAATATTGTTTTTTGTCTGCCTGTTATGCGCGACGACCCTACAGGCAAAAAGATGGAGAATTAACGAGGTAAAGGATATTATCAGAAAGGTGAATACCTACTGGCAGACCAATAATAAGGCCGAAGTCAACTCTTTCTGGGATAATGCAACCTACCACACTGGCAACATGGATGTGTATAAACTACTAAAGGATGAGCAGATGCTGGACTATAGCATTCGCTGGGCAGAGCATAACCAATGGATGGGTGCAACGGAACCTGATGCCTCCAAGTGGAAATACAGAAACTATGGCGAAGGACCTGAATATGTACTCTTTGGCGACTGGCAGATTTGTTTCCAAACCTATATCGACCTCTTTTCTATCGCACCAGAAGAGAAGAAAATTTATCGTGCCATAGAAGTAATGAACTACGAGGCTGATTCTGAGACAAACGATTACTGGTGGTGGGCTGATGCGCTCTATATGGTTATGCCTGTGATGACCAAAATGTACTGGCTGACCGGTGATGTGAAATATCTGAACAAGCTTTACGAGAATATCCTGTATACAGACAGCATTATGCTCGATAAGGAAACAGGGCTCTATTTCCGGGATGGCAAATACGTTTATCCTAAGCATAAAACGGAAAACGGCAAGAAAGACTTCTGGGCTCGTGGCGATGGATGGGTATTGGCAGGACTGGCTAAGGTGCTGGATGGTATGCCGGAGACCTATGTTCGCCAGCCATTCTTTGTGGAGAAATATGTGAATCTGGCCAGAGCTGTGAAGGATTTACAGCAACCTGAAGGGCACTGGACCCGTTCCATGATGGACCCAGCTCAAGCTCCTGGCTACGAGACTAGCGGCACAGCCTTCTTCTGCTATGGACTACTTTGGGGCGTGAATAATGGTTATCTGCCCAAGAAGGAGTTCCGTCCTTGCATTCAACAGGCTTGGAACTACCTGACTACCATAGCCTTACAGGAAGACGGCAAAGTGGGGTATGTGCAACCTATTGGTGAACGTGCTATTCCTGGTCAGACCGTTGATGCAAACTCACAGGCTAACTTTGGTGTGGGAGCCTTCTTGCTGGCAGCCTGTGAATATGCAAAATACCTGAAACAGAAACAATTACATTGGAAATAAAATGAGAAGATTCTCCTCCATACTGCTTATGGCATGCGTACTGATAATGCCGATGCAAGCCAAAAAGACAAAGACTACAGAGCAATCTGATCGCGATTATTGGTTCTCTCTGGCCTATAAGATGGCTCAACCTGTACTAGAGAATATGGCAAAGGGCGAACTGCAGAAGAATATGAAGACAGAGTTCTCGCCCTCGTTCGACAATCGCGACCGTAGTGTGGTTTATATGGAAACCTTTGGCAGACTGATGTCAGGTATTGCCCCTTGGCTCTCGTTACCCGATGACGAAACGCCAGAAGGATTACAACGCAAGCAATTGCACCTTTGGGCGTTATCAGCATACAAGAATGCTGTTGACCCAGAATCACCAGATTATCTTTGTTGGGGCAAATCCGGTCAGAATCTGGTAGATGCAGCCTTCCTTGCAGAATCATTCCTTCGTGCTTGGGAAACCCTTTGGTTGCCACTTGATGATGTGACCAAACAACGTTACATCAAGGAATTTCAGGCTTTACGTAAGATAGATCCACCTTACTCCAATTGGTTACTCTTTTCATCTACCATCGAGAGTCTGTTAGCAAAGGCTGGTGCTCAGTTCGATGAATACCGTGTGAATATGGCTTGCCGCAAGGTTGAGGAATGGTACGTGGGCGATGGTTGGTATGCCGACGGCCCCTCGTTTGCTTTCGACTACTACAGCAGCTATGTATTCCACCCCATGTACCTTGAGACCCTACAGGCTATGGTGGATGCTAAACGGAATTCACGTATCGACTATCAGAAGTATTATGACCGTGCCCTGCACCGTGCCCAAAAGTATGCCGTCATTCTGGAGCGTTTTATCTCTCCTGACGGCACCTTCCCTGTATTTGGTCGTTCTATTGTTTACCGTTTGTCGGCCATGCAACCCTTGGCGCTGATGGCTTGGTATCAGACCTTACCCAATGAATTGAGCAACGGACAAGTTCGTGCTGCCCTTACCAGGGTGCTTCATCGTATGTTCGATGCTCAGGAGAACTTTAATGATGCGGGGTATCTTACCATTGGTTTCTGTGGCTCTCAGCCTGATGTGGCCGACTGGTACACCAATAATGGCTCACTGTATATGACCTCGATGGTTTTCATGCCATTAGGTTTACCTGCCAACCATCCCTTCTGGACGGATGCTCCACAGCCTTGGACACAAGTAAAAGCTTGGGGAGGACAACCCTTCCCCAAGGATCATAAGTGGTCTGATGATATACAGACTAAAGATAAGTGGTAAGTGTCTCCCACCTTCTTTACTCTTTTACTGCCGTTGGAGTCCAATTCCTGAAGAATCGCAGCACTTTCTCTTGGTTGTAGCCCTTGCCTTCCTCCAGGAAACTGGAATCTTGGATGTGCATGACATTACCGTTTTCGTCAAGAACCACAAACACTGGATAGCCGAATCTACCCGGATTGTTAAGTCGTTTCAACATTTTCTTGGCCTGAGCCTCCTTCTCTGCTCCTTCTGACTTGCGTGGATTGTAGTTCACATGCTCATAGACAAAGTTCTCGTCTATCATCTTGCTGATGGTAGTATCCTTGGTGATAAAATCAGCAAAAATCAGGCACCAGGGACACCAGTTGCCACCCACTTGGCAGATAACATTTTTTCCTTCTTTCTTTGCTTTTGCTACTGCCTTGTCAATCTGCTCCAACTGATTGATGTCCTCGTTGTAAACCTTGGGCAGCGCCGTTTGTGCCATTGAACTTTGTATACAAAACAAGCAGAGCAACAGCTCACAGCCTATTTTCAAAATAAAACTATATGATTTCATAATTATTCTTGTTTCTCTGTTGTTTGTAAAAGTTTGAAGTTGACAGGAAAAAAAAGTAAGATATATATACTGGCTTATGGAATAATCTTTATATTATCTGGATATCGGAGATTTGTATGTGGCCCCGCCACTACGTTCCTTTTCGATAAATGATTGTAACGTGAAGACCACCTGCGGATTCTGAAGGGCTACATTATCCTGCTCATAAGGTTGCTGCATATTGTATAACTGAGGCTCACGGGCATAGCCGCTTTCCATATTAGGACCCAAAATTATGGCAGGTCCTTGGCTGGGAGGAATATATTTCCACTCTTTGGTACGAACAGATAATGCATGGTTGGCTGCCTGTTCCAAAACATACGGACGATCCTGGCGGTCTTCACCCAAAAGGGTACTCAGACGGTTCTGGCTGTCAATGGCTCCGCCTTTAGGAATACGAGCTCCCACAAGGGCGCTGAGCGATGCCAACCAGTCAATTTGCGATACAAGGGCATCTGATTTCTGTCCTGCTTGAACTTTCTTGGGCCAGGATACTATTGCAGGCACTACGGTTCCACCTTCGAATGTGCTGTATTTTCCTGCACGGTAAGGGCCAGCCGGACTATGATTGCCAAGCAATTCAACGGCTCTGTCCTGATAGCCGTCATCTACCACAGGACCGTTATCGCTGCTTAGGATGATAAGCGTATTCTCACGCAAGCCCAATCGGTCCAACTCAGAGATTACCTTACCAACTGTCCAGTCAAACTGCGCAATGGCATCGCCTCTGAAACCCATTGGGTTCTTACCCCTGAAACGTTCGTGAGGGAAGCGGGGTACATGCACATCGTTGGTAGCCAGATACATAAAGAAGGGTTCTTGCTGATGTTTATGGATGAAACCAATGGCGTGAGCTGCTATACTGTCAGCAATATTCTCATCCTTCCAAAGAGCCTTTCCCCCACCCTTCATATAACCAATACGACCTATACCATTAACAATGCTCTGATTGTGCCCATGACTGGCTTTCAGATTGTAGAGTAACTCGGGGTTCTCCTTTCCAGTGGGTTCGTTTGGGAAATTCTGTTCGTAACTAACAAGAATGGGAGCAGAGGGGTCGTAGTTGGCAACATGGCCTTGTTCTATGAAAACGCAGGGAGTACGGTCGGCCGTAGCAGCCATAATATAATGATAGTCGAACCCAATATCACCCGGATGCATGGGGAGCTGGGCGTTCCAGTCCTGCTCAGCGTCCTTATCTCCTAAGCCCAAATGCCATTTCCCTATGGCAGCAGTGGCATATCCGGCATTCTTGAAAGCATCAGCAATGGTAAACTGCTCTGGTCGGATTATCATACCAGCATTTCCACGTGCAATATCGGTGTTGGGGTGACGGAAGGCATATTCGCCAGTCAACAGTCCGTAGCGCGATGGCGTACTGGTAGCGGCAATAGCGTGAACATTGGTAAACTGAATGCCACTCTTAGCCAAAGCATTCACATTAGGCGTCTGTACACGAGTAGCACCGAAGCACTCTAAATCGCCGTAGCCAAGGTCGTCGGCAAAGATTATAATCACATTGGGTTCCTGACGGTTAGTAACAGCCATGTTCCTCTTCTGACTCTTGGCAGTAACGGGGATAGCGGGTAGTATAGCTGAGGCTAAAGTGCCTACGTAGAGCAGGTTATCTTTCTTCATTTCTATAGAATTTTATGCAAAAATAATTATTTTCTTTGGTTTTTCCGTTCTCTATCATTGAAAAATTTGTATCTTTATGCCCGAATTACAAATAAGGTATAAGAAAATGGAAAAAAGAATAGTGTTTTACCTTCTTTTCCTACTGGTCTCAACAGGTTGTTTTGCTGATGGTATAGACAAGGATGCCTGCACCAGCATCATGGTGGGCAAGAAGGCTTCTACCGACGGAAGTGTCATCACCAGTCATACGTGCGACTCGTGGTACCGCACATGGATGAATATAGTTCCTGCCCAGGATTACAAGAAAGATACGGTAACGTACATCTACGAGGGTACCATGCATACCGAACATGCTGATGACCGTACAGGCGTGAAGGAGAAAGGTAAGATTCCACAGGTGAAGCACACCTATCGTTACCTGAATACCGCCTATCCATGCCTGAACGAACATCAGTTGGGAATTGGCGAGACTACCTACGGTGGCAGAGATACCATGCAGAACAAGGATGGTATGTTTATGATAGAAGAACTGGAACGCATAGCTTTGGAGCGTTGTACAACAGCTCGCGAAGCCATCCGTCTGATGGGTGAGCTGATTAAGGAATACGGTTATGGCGACTCTGGCGAATGTCTGACCATTGCGGACCCCAATGAGGTGTGGATATTTGAGGTTCAGGGCGAAGGCCCCAAGAAGATTGGGGGCGTATGGGCAGCCCAGCGCATACCCGACGACGAGATTGCCGTTAGTGCCAATGTTAGCAGAATTGGGAAAATAGACCTCTCAGACCCCGATCACTTTATGGCTTCAGAGAATGTCTTCGACGTGGCACGTAAGATGAATCTGTGGGACGGCAAGGAAGCTTTCTCTTTCTGGAAAGCTTATAGCGGCGGTAATTACTTCGACGAACCCAAGAACTATTCGGTACGCGAGTTATTCATTATGCAACAACTGGCTCCCTCCAAGGGATTCACGGCCGATATGGACGAACTACCCGTAAGTGTAAAACCCGATTCCTTGGTAAGCATAGAGCGTGTGGCCAAGTTGCTGGGCTCTTACTACGAGGGAACGGAGCAGAGTTTGTCGTGCAAGATAGACAGCCTTGCAGCTAAGTCAGAGGTAAAAGGCCGTTCTATGATTACTAACCCATGGATGCGGCCCGACGAGATAGCGCTATATGGTAAGCTGCTGAACGATTCCACCATGCAGAATATACGTACCGTTAGCGTCAGTTGGTGCGCCTACAGTACCATTATCCAACTGCGCTCCTGGTTACCCGACGAGATTGGCGGCGTTGCTTGGATCTGTCTGGATAATCCCGGTCAGTCGCCCCGTTTCCCCATCTTTGCAGGCAACACCTCGCTTCCCATGATGCTGAACATCTGCGGCCAGCACCGTCTGCGCGACGATGCCGCACTCTGGCATTACCGTCAGGCTAACCGTATCGCTACCGTAAGATGGGCCAACTGTCGTGGTAGCATGGAAGCAGCCCAACAGTACTTCTTAGATAAGGGAAAGCGCGAACTACCCTTTGTGGAGCAAACGTGGCAGTCATTGCCCGAAGGTGAAAGAAAAGATTTCCTGAACGGTTACACGGGCGACTTCTTCGGCGCTACCATAACCCGTTGGGATGAGTTATTCCGTCAATATACCCGTCAACTATGGTCAGGATTCTAATTACTCTCCTCGTGGCTTTGCTCACCGTTGGCACAGCCTCAGCGCAGCGCTTCACCGATCAGCTCGATCGCGGACTGGTTGGCATGAAGGTAAGCGGCGGCATTTACCTGAGTTGGCGCATCCAGGCCAATGAATACTACGATGTAACCTATAATTTGTATCGCGACGGAGAATTGGTGGCGGAGAATCTGAACGTGAGCAATTTCACCGATTCCAACGGCACCATTAATAGTACCTATAAGGTAACAGCCGTAGTGCGAGGCGTGGAGCAAACGCTGAGCAAGGAGCAAAAGCCTTGGACAACCAGTTATAAGGAGATCCAGTTGAAGCACGAGGACATCAAGAGTACGCTTGTGCCCAACGATGCCTGCTGTGCTGATGTAGATGGCGACGGCGAGTTGGAGATTCTGATGAAGTTCGACAACCAGAGTGAGATTAGCCAGTCTTACCCAAAAAATGGCCCCGTGATTGATAGTATTGCCACTAAGGAATACAGCATCATGGAGTGCCTGAAGCTCGATGGCACCCGCCTCTGGTGGATTAATTGCGGACCTAATATGGATGACTTCCAGAACAACGAACAGAACATCGTAGCCTACGACTGGGACCAGGACGGTAAGGCAGAAGTGGTGATGCGTGCCTGCGACGGTACCACTATCCATCAGGCCGATGGTTCCACCTATACTGTAGGAGACGCATCAGTTAATGTGCGTGCTGCTACGGGCGGTGGTACCAACTGGTTTGTGATTACCACAGGCGAGTATCTGTTGTATCTGGATGGCGAATCAGGAAAGGTTCACCAATGCCTTCCCTACCCGCTCCGATTGTTGGAAGGCAATGAGACCGATGTCAATAAGGCGTGGGGCGATGGCTATGGACATCGTGCCTCCAAGCACTTTTTCGGAGCTCCCTATTTGGATGGACGCAAACCCAGCATCTTCTTGGCTCGAGGCATCTATACCCGTCATAAGATGATTGCCTACGATGTGAATCCTCAAACCCACACCCTCACTGAACGTTGGCGTTGGTTCAATAATTCTGGCGGCGCTTGGAAGGGTCAAGGCTATCATAACTACTGCGTGGCCGATGTTGATTTGGACGGACGTGATGAGATTGTTTTCGGCTCAATGATTATCGATGATAACGGTAAGGGGCTTTCCACTACTGGCTTCGGACACGGTGATGCCGAGCACGTGGGCGATCTAAACCCTTATCATCACGGACAGGAAATCTTTGCCTGTATGGAGGACAACCCAGGTACCAACTATCGCGATGCTACTACCTCTAAGGTATTCTTTCGCTATACCGCTGAACGCGATGTGGGTAGGTGTATGGCAGGCAACTTCTCTAACAAATACCCTGGCGGCATCTGTACCCCTACAGGCGGCAAGCCCTTGAGCACCGTAACAGCGACCATAAACAACAGTCTGGTGGAAGATGGCATTAACCAGAACTTCCGCATCTATTGGGATGGGGACCTGTGCGAAGAAACCTTCAACTACGTGAACGGCAAAAACACCGAGGGCTGTATTGCCAAGTACGGATCATGGAGTCCCATCTATACTTGTGCCGGATCTATGACCAACAACGACACCAAGGGTACTCCCTGCTATCAGGGAGACATCTTGGGCGACTGGCGCGAGGAAATCATCATGCGAACGTCTGGCAATAACATCCGCATATATTCTACTCCCGCGCCTACTAAGTGGCGCATCCCATCCTTGTGGTACGACCATCAATATCGCAACGCTATGGTTTGGCAGATGTGCGGCTACAACCAGCCTCCCCGTCCCAGCTACTTCTTGGGAGAATTGGAAGGCATTACCATCGCTCCGCCCCCACTTACTATGACGGGGCGTGTAAATGTCATCGATGGGGGAAAAATTGGGAGCAGTCTAAACGGGCAGCATGTTATTGTATGTGAGACACAGAACAGCAGCGTAACTATTGAAGCGGATGCAACACCTGAGGTACTCACCTTCAATGTACCCACATGGGTGCAGGGAACAGCAGCCAGCGAGAGCACCAGCCAGAACACCAAAATTAACTACGTCACTTATACTTGTACTGTAAACGGTGCAGGCATCAGCGGGAACGCACGACTGGTGAAGCAAGGTGACGGTATCCTAACTTTGCCCAAGAGCGATTTCACCCATACAGGCAATACCGATGTGTGGGGTGGAACGTTAAACTTCGACGGCACCATGAAGCAAAGTGTGCTTTGGCTCAACCGTCACACAGAATTGAATTCCGATGGTGGCGAATTCAAGTATATCAAGGCCGATTACGGATCTGTGATTCGTCCTGGCGGTGCCAACCATCAGGGAACCATTAGCACAGATACGCTTGAATTAGGCTTTGGCTCACGCCTATCGATAGATTTGTTCAGCAAAGACACACAAGCCGATGTTGTTAGGGCCAAGGTCCTGAAATTGGAATGTAAGACGGGAATCACATGGACGCAGTATGGCCCTGAACACCTTGCCCCCGTTATCGAACTAACCGGTCATCTTACCGAGGGCGAGCAATTGCTCACACCAGGCAAGTACGTTATTGCCGAAATAAACGAGTTGGAGGGCGATGCAGCGGATTTTATTGTCGAGGGGCTGAACACCCAAAAGAAGAAAGTGTACACTCAGGACGGGAAACTGATTGTCGAGATAATCGGTCTGCGCGATGCCGCCAACGTCATTTGGACGGGTGCCAACGGCAATGCGTGGGACGATGCCGAAACCCTTAACTTCTCGCTCGAAGGAGATGCCACCCCTTTTGTGGCAGGTGACAGCGTAACGTTCACCGACGAGGCACAGTCTAAGTCAATAAACATCAAAACCAGCATCTATCCCGCTTCCGTTACGGTGGACAATACCGAATCCTACACCTTTACGGGCAACGGCAGCATTAGCGGTGATGCGGTGTTCAACAAGCAAAATAAAGGAACGGTAACGATGAACGTCGCCAACAGCTACAGCGGCGGCAATCACCTAAAAGGTGGCACCGTAAAGGTCACAACGCTATCCAACCAATACTCAGCCACAGGCAATCTGGGTGCCCTCACCACAAAGGCCGACCTTTTTACTATGGAGGACGGTGCTGTACTGCAAGCCACAAAGGCCATAGAGACCGGCTCACCTATGAAGATGCTAGACGACAAGGGAGGAATAATCAATGCCTCTGCTGATTTCAAGATGAATGCAGCCCTTTCCGGCACACTACTTACCAAGAAAGGCAACGGTTGCCTCTATCTAATGCAGGCAGGAACACTAGAGCATCTTGTGATGTCGGGCGGCGATGTAGCCATACAGAACAACACGCCGGCAAAGAGAATCGAAATACAGACAGGCACTCTCTACGATGATGTGCAAGCCACCTCTCATGCCCTAATCGTACCCAAGGGCAAGTCGGCAACTTGGCAGTTGACGGGCGTTTATTATACAGCTTACGCCAACAAGTTGACTGGCGAAGGTACGCTCACCATCATCCCGCGCAATACCGTTCAGCGTGTACGCATTACGGGCGACTGGTCACAATTCGCAGGAACGGTCAGACATACCACCAAGAACATCTGCTTCCCTTTCGATAACTCGTCCGGTATGCCCAATGCCACCCTCGATGTATCTGAGGGTTGTAGCGTTTCCAACGTATGTAAGTCGTTCAGCATTGGTCGGCTTACCGGAAAAGGCTCGTTACTCCAGCCCATTGCCGACTTCAAGAGCCAGGCGGTCGTCAGCGGCAACAACACGTGGAACGTAGGCAATAGTTGGGAGACCGGGGGCGACTTCACCTTCGAGGGCACCTTCAAGGATGAGGGCGGCTCTAACAAGTGCCTATTTAATAAGGTAGGCACGTGCAAGATGACCGTCAGCGGAAAGAGCACCCACTCAGGAGCCACACACATCAAAGGCGGTGAATTGTGCATAAAGAGTGGTGCCACATTAGGCACAGGAACACTCTCCGTAGATAAGAACGGAACACTCTCCGGCGTCACCGCATCCAACAGCAAGCTAACCAACAGCTCTTACTCCATCGCCAACGGCGGCACCTTGCGCGTGGGTACCTCCTCTTCACCCACAACGGGTGTGATGCGTTTTGGCGGTAAGAGCGTAAGCTTTTCCAGCGGGTCGGTCCTTGAGTTGGGAGTGGCCCAGGCTGCCACCAGCACCAACACTGGCTGCACTAGCATTCAGAACATTTCCAAGCTGACCATGAATGGTACCATCCGCATGAATGTCAGTCCTTCGGCAGCCGAGAATCTGGCAGTGGGCGATAGTGTAGTTCTGTGGAAAGATGTCGACACTTTCGATGGAACCCCCAAGCTGGAGAGCAACATTGTAGATGCCATAAGATGCTTGGTCTGGGATACTAGCGATTTGCATAAAGGAATACTTCGCATAGCATACGATAATGCTCTGAATATCATTCCGGGAGCAAAGGATA
Source organism: Bacteroidaceae bacterium (assembly GCA_017541025.1). GTDB lineage: Bacteria > Bacteroidota > Bacteroidia > Bacteroidales > Bacteroidaceae > Physcousia. Next base: position 51,265 of record JAFXZY010000059.1, read on the forward strand.
TACAGAACTATCCGCAAGCCATTTTCACCCTTGAGGGCCGACGCGTCAAGCATCCTCGCAAAGGACAGATATACATCGTGGAAGGAAAGAAAATTTATATCAAAAGTGATAAATAAGAGTTACCAACTGTCAACTCTCGATACCAGCACGATTGTCCATCCCCACCTCTGATACGTCCCTTGATTTTTCTCCATAGTGTCCGTTTCCGAACAAACAAAGTGTCCGGAAATGGACACTTCTTTTTGATCCTATATCTGATTTTCAGAGAGTTACGAGTTTGGCACGCTTCTTGCTATATATAATGTGGATTGCTTAAAAGTAAATTGCAAATGAAATACATTAGACAAGTATTATTGATGATGCGCGAAGAAAAGTTGTTTTCGGCGATACATATTGCAGGAACGGCAATGGCCATTGCTTTCACGATGGTGATGGCGGTGGTGTATTACATCAAGCTGGCACCCATTTATCCCGAGGTGAACAGGATGCGGACGGTTTACTTCGATGGCATCATAACGATGAATGACGGAGAAGGAGGTGGAGCAAGTATGACATATTTCGGTGCGAAGGCTTTTGAGGAATGGTTCATGTCCAGCCCCAACATTGAGTACTGCTCTCCTACCAACTTGGCCGTCGGAAGGGGCAAGTACTCCTCGGAATGCCAAGGTTTTGTACTCGCAAAGAAGGGCGAATACATGGAGGTTATCCTCAACTGGACAAGCGCCGACTTCTTCAAGATTTATGAGTACGACTTCATAGAGGGACGACCATTCACCAAGAAGCAGGTAGAAGCTCGCGAGAAAGTCTGCGTCATCAGCGAAGCCCTTGCCGAGCGTCTGTTTGGTAAGGACAAGGAGGCAAAGGGGCAAATGGTGACCATGGAGAACGGATTGAGCGTACGTGTGACAGGCGTAGTGCGAAACGGCAGCCAGCTAACGCCCGACAGCTATGCCGACCTGTTCCTACCCTACACGCTTCGGGAAGACAAATACGAAATTAATTCCCCTTACACAGGCCATTTCTCTATCGTTGCCACTGTGAAGGATACTGAGCACCTGAAGGCATTGAAGCAGGAACTTGCCGAGATAGAGGCACGTCTGACGAACAACTCTTCTGAGATTCTTGGCTGGAGCACCAGCAGTGTGGAGATGGGAAAAAAGCACGTGGAGCTGGGAAAGGACATGGAGACGCACCCGATGCACACCCTGCGCAGAAATAACGGCGGTGACTGGTACAATAAGATCCCCAACAGCCAACTCATCTATCACTTTGCCGGCTTGCTGTTTGTCCTGCTCTTCGTGCCTGCCCTGAACCTCTGTGGCATTGTGGCGGGCAGGATGGAGCGCCGCACAGCAGAGATGGGTATCCGTAAGACCTTTGGTGCCCGCAGGAGTACTTTGCTCTGGCAAGTAGTGACGGAGAATCTGGTGCTGACCAGCATCGGCGGCATTATCGGCCTCGTAATCTCTTGGCTTGCCATTTACGGCTTCCGCTTGGAGCTTCTCAGCTTGTTCTTCGACAGCTACATGATGAGCACAGCTCCCATCGTAACAGGTGAAATGCTCTTTTCGCCGCTGCTCTTTGTGGGTTGCTTCGTTGCCATCTTAGTGCTGAACCTGCTGTCGGCCTTGCTTCCCGCATGGCTAAGTCTAAGAAAACCTATTGTTGAATCTATGATGGAGAAAAGATAATAAAATGAATAATATACCAAAACTAACTTCAAATCTCTCCCTCCTCGGGGGGAGCTGGAGGGGGGCTTCTGTATGGCTCTTCCTGGAACTGATAGTAATCAGCGTTGTGGCTTGGGTAGTTATCGACCCTGCTGTGGTGAACCTCTACTACCGCAGTTTGCCAATGATGTACGATGCAGACCAACTGCTCTATGCCAAAACGAAACCGAAGACAGATGCCGACGGATTTGGCGATAATATGACTGAGGAACGCCAAATGCAGTTCCTCCGCCAGTTGGAATCGATGGAGGGCGTAGAGAGTGCATATATTTACAATCGAAACGGTACGGTAATTGGCGAAAACAGTCCATCCTACCACACGGTCAGCAACGAGAAGGATACCATCTGGATAACAGAGGTTTGCTTTGCGAGTAATGCCAGATTCTTTGAAACCTACGGCTTACGGCCAATGCCTGGAAGTCCGTCGGCAGAGGAACTCTCTAAGATAATGAAACAAGGTAAGCCTGACAAGGCCGTTCTGACCCGAAAAGCTGCCCTTACACTCTTTGGTACGGACGATGTGGTAGGCCGCCACTTCCAACATTATGGTCAACCAGATACAGGGCGTCCAATGGAGTGGATCGACGCTACCGTCATGGGCGTCGTGGAAGACTTCCGCCTGTCCTTAGCCCGCGACATACGCACCATCATCTTCTTCCCATACACTAACTTCCTTACCGATGCGGACGTCGTCATCCGACTGAAGAAGGGCGTCCACCCAGGACGCTTCGTCGAGGAGCACGGACAAGAGCTCATAGCAAAGGGTGATACGGAGTTCTGCCGCATCAGCAAACTGATGACCTTCAAGGATTACATCAAACAATCAGAACTGAGGGAAGGGAATACGCAGGAGGTAAACCGCAGCCTGATGCTGGCACTTTTCTTCCTGGTAAACCTCAGCCTCGCCATCATCGGCACCGTCTGGCTGCAAGCCAAACGCAGGACCGAAGAATGTGGTGTGCGCCGAGCCTTCGGAGCTACCCGTCCGCGTCTGTTGCTGGGTTTCCTCTCCGAAGGGGCGCTTATGGCAACCGTTGCTGTCATTATCGGCTGCATCATCTACTTGAACTACGCCTACAGCGGCTTGGAGTATAACGAAGGGATAAATATAACTCACTTCGGATTGGAGCATTTCGAGACCATGTACAATACCAGCCATTACGAGAATCCTGCCGACCAGACTTGGCCCGACCACTTCTGGCCGCACTTCCTCATCGTGTCCGGCATCGTGTACCTTATTATATTATGTACTGTCTTGATAGGAACAGCCATACCGGCAATAAAGATAATTAATACAAGAATAACAGAATCGTTAAGAGAAGAGTAACAGAAGCCTCACCCCTAACCCGAACACCGTCGAGAGTGGGAACTCTCTCCCCTCTGTGGGGCCGCAGCCACATTTAGTGGCTACTCTAAAGACCCCATTCGCTCCGAGGAGAGGGGAACTAGTGGCCAAACGATAAACGATAAACGAAATACGGATTCGCTAACCGCTAAACGTTATGTGCGTGTAAAACCATCGTCTTTAACTTCTCAGGCCGAAAGGCCGATAACTTCTCTAACTTCTTTAACTTCTAATCAAAGAAATTATAAACCAATAAAACAATATGATTATGAACACCGAACAGAATGTAAACAAGCAGAATCAACCAAGTCTAACAACATCTGAGTTCCTCCCCCAAGGGGGAGGTCAGGAGGGGGCCGTAATTAGGCTCACTGGCATTAACAAAATCTATCGTACTGACGAAGTGGAGACACAAGCTTTGGAGAATGTGAACATCGAAGTAAAGAAGGGCGAGTTCCTGAGCATCATGGGACCTTCCGGCTGTGGCAAATCTACGCTGCTGAACATCATGGGCCTGCTTGACGAACCTACAAGCGGCACCATAGAACTGTGCGGAACCGTCATCGACCCCAAGCTGCCGGACAACAAACTCGCTGAGCTGAGGAACAAGACGCTGGGCTTCGTGTTCCAAAGCTTCCACCTCATCAGTACACTCAACGTATTGGACAACGTGCAGATTCCCCTTATCTATCGTGGTGTACGCAGCGGTGAGCGTCTGCGCTTGGCGAAGGAGGTGATAGAGCGTGTAGGCCTCTCGCATCGCATGAAGCACCGTCCCTCGCAGCTCTCAGGCGGTCAGTGTCAGCGTGTCGCCATCGCCCGCGCCATCATCGGCAACCCCGAGATACTCCTTGCCGACGAGCCGACAGGTAACCTCGACTCGAAGATGGGTGCCGAGATTATGGAACTGCTGCACAAGCTGAACCGAGAGGACGGCCGCACCATCGTGATGGTAACGCACAACGAACAGCAGGCCGCACAGACCGACAGAATTATCAAGTTCCTGGACGGAAGACAAGTTCAGTAGCCCCCTCCCCGCTCCCCCTTTGGGGGAGTGCCTCAATCCCATTAAAAAATAAAATATGAATAGGTTATTTACAAAACTGAGTAGCTTCTTCTCCCTTACTTTTCACTCCCCCAAAGGGGGAGCCGGAGGGGGCTTTGCTCACGCCTTCGCCCTCATTCGTGCCGACAAGCTGTTCTCCACCATCTATATCGCGGGCACAGCTGTTGCCATCGCCTCGGCTATGGTGGTCGCCATCGTGCTGAACATCATGCTGGCGGACATTGAGCCGGAAGTGAACCGCAGCCGGACGCTCTACGGTCTGAACCGCTTCTACAAGGACTCGTGGGGTGACGGGCGGCAGCGAATCCAGCACTGTTCTGTCGAGGCCATCGACTCCTGCTTCCGGCAGATGAAGTGTGTGGAGCTCGTTGCTGCAGTTATCCCGCCCCACGAGCCCGTGGCACAGGGCTTCGACGCTACGGACGAAGAGAAGAAGCACACCATGAAAGAGGTCGCCATCATGGCAGGCAATCCCGATATGTTCCGCCTCTACGAATACCAGTTTCTGAGTGGGCGTCCCTTCTCCGAAAAGGAGTTCCAAGACGGCGAGTACGTCTGCGTCATCACCGAGCGAGTGGCCCGGAATATCGGCAGTGAGAGCATCCTGCTCAACGGCTACAAGTAT
>JAFXZY010000011.1 GCA_017541025.1 Bacteroidaceae bacterium
TATATACGATAGAGCGTTTCCTCTTTACTCACAATCAAGATGTATGAATGATTATGTGTTACTTGAAGTGAATGGTTTATACATCCATAATAGTGAAGCTATATTTCCAGACTCTACTTGCAGGACAGATTATTATTTGCTCCGCAAGACTGATACTACTTATTTCTTCCTTATCAAATGGAGCGATGCGAGGAAGTACACATGGGATGAAATACGTAAGAACAAGCTTTATCGCAAATGGGTGGCTACTAGGAACAAGAAAGACGAATACGAAAAGAATATAAGGTACTCTGATTCAGACAATTAGTAATACGGCATATCGCTGTCAGCAACTCGGCATGTTGCTACCAGAAAAAGGCCGTGTTGCTCTCAGAGAAACGGCATATTGCTGTGCTAATGTAGCCTCTAGGAGGAATATTTAAACAAGTGTTATTTCAGGCTGATCTTCTTGGAACGGATTAGCTGGTTCTTGTTGTTGTAATATTGCAGCAACAAGGTACATGCGTGGTAGCTTGATAGTTCAGAGAGGTTCTTGATACGTTTCATGAACCGGCCATCTAGGGAGTAGATGTCTATATGATCTGTCTTTGCAGGACTCTTGTCTGTGTAGGTCAATCCGTTTGCATTGTCCTCTGTCATGACAGGAAGTTCTATGGTTAGTGTGTCCTTTCCGTATTCATTTTCTGCGATGATGTCCACCCACACCATGTTTCCTCTGCTTAGGCACTTAAGGTCGACATGCGCTGGAGATGCCTCATGAACCTGAATGATATCATACCATGAACTGTATTCCTGTTCTACACCTATGGTGATAGAGGTGGCACCAGTATACGTTACATCAAAGCTGAAATCGTATAACGTTTCATAATTGCTGAAGTCGACTTTCTGATTGAAGACGGAAATGACTTTGGGAGCACTTTCTGGTTTGTTCTGGGCACTGATATGGCCGCATACGGCCATAACGAGAAACAAGGATGCGAGTAATCTTTTCATATCGTTTGTATTTTGTGGCAAAATTAGTTATTATTTCTCTTAAAACTTCGGAATTATCGGGAAATCTTATTCAGAATAACATACTTTAACAGACGACGGGTAATGGGGGAGGGAAAGAGTGCTCAGAAAAGAATTCATTCAAAATATAAGAAGAAAAGGCATTAGGTTTGGACTTTTTTTCTTTTTACAGACCTATATTGTTCCTGATTTTCCACCAATAACCACAGAGCAAAGAATTCTTTTTCGTTTTCTCACAGCAAAGAAAATTATTATACTTTAATTACCATAACATAATAATCATATTATAATAAATTAACATAGAAGCCTTATGCTTAACACCAAAAGAGGATTGAGATCCCTAATAAACATATAAAATAAGCCTCTGTTAAGCGTAATGCAAAACAGAGGCTTGTTGTTAGTTGGCCATCTTGAGCCTTTTTTCTGTACTTTTACTTGCGCTCTATGGTTTGAGCTCGGTCCGGACCAACACTCACAATGGTGATGGGAGTGCAGGTAGCCTTCTCTATATAAGTAATGTAGTCCTTCAACTGCTGGGGGAACTGTGCCTCGGAGGTCAGTTGGGTGAGGTCGGTCTGCCAACCAGGCAAATCCTCGTACACAGCTTGCCAACCTTCAGTATCGTAAGGCATGTCGGTAGTGGTAACGCCGTCCTTCTGATAGGCCACGCAAACGCGAATGGTCTTAAATGTATCCAGCACGTCGCTCTTCATCATGATGAGTTGTGTTACACCGTTTATCATGATGGCATACTTTAGTGCTACCAAATCCAGCCAACCGCAACGACGGTTACGCCCTGTAACAGCTCCGTACTCGTGACCAATCTCACGAATCTTGTCGCCTGTCTCATCGAACAGCTCAACGGGGAAGGGGCCTGAACCTACACGTGTGCTGTATGCCTTGAAGATACCGAATACCTCGCCAATGCTGTTGGGTGCTACACCCAAGCCTGTGCATACGCCGCCACTGACGGTATTGCTGCTGGAAACAAAGGGGTAGGTTCCGTGGTCAATATCCAACATGGTACCCTGAGCGCCTTCTGCCAGCACGCTCTTGCCTTGTGCCAGAGCCTTGCCCAGCTCAATCTCTGTATCGGTAAGCTGGAATTCGCGCATGTACTTGATGCCCTCCATCCAAAGTTTCTCCTCGTCGGTAATGTCAAAATCGGTGTAGTGGAGGTCTTGAAGAACCTGCATGTGACGAGCCTTAAGAGTATCGTATTTCTGTTGGAAGTCGGCCAGGATGTCGCCTACGCGCAGACCTGTACGACTGGCCTTCTCGCTATATGTGGGACCGATTCCCTTACCTGTAGTTCCAACCTTGTTCTTTCCCTTAGCTGCCTCGTATGCACGGTCCAGAACACGGTGCGTGGGCAGAATCAGGTGAGCGCGCTTGCTGATGTGCAGGCGGCTCTTGAGGTTGTAGCCTGCAGCTTCCAGTTCCTTGGCTTCCTGCATAAAGAGGTCGGGAGCGATGACGCATCCGTTACCAATGATGTTCAGTTTCCCTTCGTCGAAGATTCCCGAGGGAATGCTTCTGAGAACAAATTTCTTGCCCTCGAAGATGATGGTGTGTCCGGCATTGGGACCACCTGCAAAGCGAGCAACGACGTCATAGCGAGGGGTGAAGCAATCCACTACCTTACCCTTACCTTCGTCTCCGAAAACGATACCCAGCAGGGCATCAACTTTTCCTTTTTTCATTTCTTCTGTATTTTTGTTTTTTGTTTTGTCTCTTTTCCTTTGGTCTTCGCCTTCTTCTTTCTGATGCTGTTCTTGACCATGCAACTGCGGCACAGACCGTGAAAGTACAGCACGGGCTGTGTAATGACGAACTGCTTGCACTTCTGCTCGCTCAACCAGTTCTCAATCTTGCTGCTTTCCAGTTTTTTTACGGTTCCGCACTTCTGACATACCAGACAGACCAGAGGATGCGGTGTGACGCAGCATTCGTAATGAGCAGCACGCACCAAGGTGTGCTTGATGACCAGTGAAGCATCTTCGAACAACTTGAGCGTGTTGAAGAGGGTGACCCTGCTGACTTTGAACTTGGCTTCCTTTTCCATGATCTCTTGCAGCTCGTCTATGCTGAAGATGCCTGATATTTGGCATATGATACGCAGAATCTCAAAACGCTCTGGCGTCTTGCGTATGTTTTTGCCCTTTATGTACTCCGTGAGTAGTTGGGCAGCCAAGTTGTATAAGTCTGTATTCTCACTCATTCGCGAGTGCAAAGTTACGAATAAGTGAGGGAAATGCAAAGGGAAACAGAATTTATTTTTATTCCAAGAAAGAAGTCGCCGCTATGATGGCTTTCCGAAGGGGAAGGTCGGCAGATGGGAGCAGCGATTGTGCCTGATCTTTCAGTTCGCTGACGGAGCGCTCCTGAAGTTGGGCCCCTTGCTGGAGCAGTCTTGCTATGCAGAGGAAACCGCATAGCTGTCGCATGGGGGAAGGTGATGCAATCCACTCGAAGGCTGTAACAGCGCACCAGGGCTCCTTGCTGAGGAGTTGCATGCAGAGGACTTGTGCCACCTCTGCTGTGGGGATTTCATCCACCCAGATGTCGGCTATTTCGGGCAGGAACTCCTGTGGGGGCATGAGCATGGTAGCCAGGAACTTGCACTCACGTATGTTCTCGTTCCAAAGTTCCTGAGCCAGTTGGCGTGAAGGTTGAAACTCTTCGGCAATGCTCTGCAAACGTGGCAATTCAACGCCGAACACCAGTTTGTAGGGTGCTCCTGCTTCACGCATTCTGGCACTGAGATTACCGTTCATGGCGGCATGCAGTTCTTTCTTTATATCAAGGATTACTGTAGAGACTTCCATATCGTAACATCTGGTGGTCGTAGGCTTCGCCGTAGCGGATTTCTACATCGCATACGTTGCCTTTCGCATCATAAACAAGTTCATATTCGGGATTGATGAACCCCTTGTAGGGTGAGAGGTTGAGCGCACGCCATCGGTGTAATACCTCTGCATGCAGCAGGGCATCAACTTTTACTCCGTACTCCTCAACCAGCTGACGAGCAGCAGACAAGTCCCCCTCGCTCTTTATGCGCTGAATCTCTGCCAGCAAGGTGGCAAAGGCTGTGCGCAGGATGGGGTAGGAGTGAACCTTGATGTAGTGCTTGCCGTCCTTCTGTGCAAGGCTGGCGGCTTCCGGGAAATGCTGAAGTGTCCAACGGGCAATGAGGGCACGGTTGCGCATGTGGGCTTCCTCAATCTGGTGCCCTTCTTCTATACGAACCAACTGCGTGAGGACTCCATTCATAAGATAGCTGTAATATTGCGCCTGATAGGCTTCGGCATTGGGGGTGAGACCCAGTTCCACCAGTTTCTCATCAGCCAGATAGTAAAGACCGAAGAGGTCGGCACGCGCTTCTTCTATAGTACTGCCGTAGGCTTTCAGCGCATCAGGGTCGATACCTGGCAACAACTGTCCACTGCCATGACCTAAGCATTCATGAAGGTCGGTATGCAAATCATCACAGATACCTGCATACTTATTTAATAAGGTAAGGGTTGGTTCATCTATTACAAACTCCTGACGAAGGCCGCTGTCCTTGGCAGCTTCATCGTAAGCATGCGTAAGGTTGCCTATGGTAACACTCTTGCTGCCGTACTCGGCTCTTACCCAGTTGCTGTTGGGCAGGTTGATGCCTATGGCGCTGCTTGGGTAGAGGTCGCCTCCCAGAATGGCAGCATTGATGACCTTTGCCGAAACACCCTTGCACTCCTTCTTTCGGAAGCGAGGGTCAATGGGCGAATGGTCTTCGAACCACTGTGCATTATCGCTTAGTGCCTGTGAACGACGGGTTGCTATGGGGTCGACAAAATTCACATATCCTTCCCAACTGGCTTTCAAACCCAGAGGGTCGCCATACACTTCGGTAAAGCCGTTGGTAAAGTCCACCTGACTTTCTGTGTCCTGCACCCAAAGGATGGTATATTCATCAAAGGTTTTCAGATGGCCGCTCCGGTAGAACTCAATCAGTTTCTCAATGACAGCCTGCTGATTCTTATTCTCAGCAAAGGGTATGGCATCTTGAAGAGCGGCAATGATACGGTCGATGTATGGTCCGTACAGGCCTCCGCTTTTCCACACGTTTTCGTGTAACGAGCCATCAGGCAATTTTTCCAGCCTGCTGTTCATACCATACATTATGGGATGCCGGCTGTCCCCCTTCTCTTTCTGACGGGCATAGAAAGCCTCGGCTTCAGCCTGTGTAATACCGTTCTGATAATAGTTACTGGCGGAAGTCAGCAACAGATCGTCGCCTTCAGCCTGATTCACTCGTTTGCTGAGGACGGTAGGATCAAAAATGATGGGAAGCAGGTCGTCAACATCCACACCCACTTCTCTTGCTGCATCCATAAAGAACTGCTGGGAAAAGCCAGGTGTGAACTTCTGGTATCCGTAATGATGGTGGATGCCGTTGCTGAACCATACACGTTTCAGGTAAATGGCAAACTGCTGGAAGTCGGCAGAGGAACGGTTGCCCTGATATTGTGTATAAATAGATTCCAGCACCTGACGTATGCGCAGATTATAGGCTCCGTTCTGGTCCCACAATATATCACGTCCCATAAGTGCCGCCCTGCTAAGGTGGTAAATGAGAAGTTTCTGTCTGAGACTCAGTTCCCGAAAACCGGGAACCTGATAACGGAGAAGTTGAATGTCGGCAAAGCGCTCGTCCTGAAAAATAAAGTCACTCTGCTCCAACATTATTTATCTTGGTTCTTCTTGGAGGCAGTCCTTCTTTTCTTTTTGGATTCAAGCTTCTCCTGAAGCATCTCTATGTTGGTTATTCTGTATTCGCGGGGGGTAATGCCCACACGTTTGTAGAATGCAACGTAGAAACATTGTCTGTTTTGGAAACCGACGGCCAATGCAATATCCTCGATGTTCATGTTCAGATATCTGCGGTCCTTAAGCATATACATAGCTTCCTTGATACGGAACTCGTTCACCATCTGTGAATAGTTGTCCTGATATCGCATGTTTATAATGGCACTGATGTATCTGACATTCGTGTTCAGTTCTTCTGCCATTTTCTTGGCAGAGTAGTTACAGTCGCGATACTTCTTTTCTACAATAAACTTCGCCATTATCTTTTGGTAAACCTCATCCACGGTTTCCAATTTAAGCAACGACCTGTAAAGAGGAGTCTTCTGCTTTTTCTCTGTTAAATTGTACTTTGCCATTGTTTCCGATATAAATATTGAAAATATTCGTTGCAAATGTACAAATGTTTTCTGAATTATGTAAAGAATTCAAAAAAAAATGATATTTTTGTGCAATTTTTTTTACATCCTGATATGGAAAATGTATTAAAACGCTATTTTGGATATGATAATTTCCGTCCTTTTCAGCGTGAAATTATAGAAAATATAATGCAGGGACACTCTTCCTTGGTGCTGATGCCCACGGGTGGAGGAAAAAGTCTTTGCTACCAGTTGCCCGCCTTGATGATGGAGGGGACAGCTATTGTAATATCTCCCCTGATTTCATTGATGCGCGACCAGGTGCGTCAGCTGCACAGTAACGGTATTCAGGCTGTTGCATTGAACAGTAGTGAGGAGGATTTTGACATGATGACCCTCCAGCGTGAGTGTGAGGACGGTCATGTGAAGCTTATCTTTCTGTCGCCCGAGCGTCTGATGCTGGAACTTCCCCGTTTGCTTAGGGCTATCCGTATTTCCCTGATTGCTGTGGATGAGGCGCATTGTATCTCGCAATGGGGACATGATTTCAGACCAGAATACAGTCAGTTGGGAATCCTGCGCGAAAAGTTCCCTCAGGTACCTATAGTTGCCCTTACAGCTACTGCTGACAAAGTGACCCGCTTTGACATTCTGAATCAGTTGAATATCCCCGATGCCGAGGTGTTCATAGGAAGTTTTGACCGTCCCAACCTAAGCCTTGATGTCAGGCGAGGGCTGGATTCCTACGAGAAGCGTATCGCCATACTGCACTTTTTGGCTTCGCATCAGGGGGAGCCAGGCATAATCTATTGCCTGAGCAAGAAGAATGCTGAGAGCATGGCCGCCTTCCTGCAGGCACACCATGTGGAAGCTGCTGTGTATCATGCGGGATTGCCGTTGATAGAACGCAACAGGGCGCAGGAGGATTTCCTGAACGACAGGGTACAGGTGGTATGTGCTACCATTGCCTTTGGCATGGGAATCAATAAGGGGAATGTCCGATTCGTAATTCATTACAATTTGCCTAAAAGCATCGAAAATTATTATCAGGAGATAGGAAGGGCAGGTCGTGACGGTGCTCCTGCCGATACGCTGCTGTTCTATAATGCGGCAGATATTGTTCAGCTTACACGGTTTGCCCAAACCAGCGGACAGAGCGAGATAAATATGGAACGCTTGAGCCGTATGCGTGAATATGCTGAGGCCAATGTGTGCCGAAGGAGAATCCTGCTGAATTACTTTGGTCAGGAGACTGCCAGCAATTGCCATAACTGTGATGTGTGCCAGCATCCGCCTCAGTTGTTCGACGGTACAAAGTACGTTCAGATGGCATTAAGTGCTGTTGTCCGTGCCAACCAGATGATATCTATGCACACCTGTATCGATATTCTTTGCGGTATTCCTTCTCAAGAGGTTGGCAAGTGTCAATACTTCAAGCTGAAGACCTTCGGCGTGGGAAGGGATGTGCCGCCAAAAGACTGGAAGGATTATCTCCTGCAGATGTTGCAACGGGGTTTTGTAGAGATTATGTACGACCAGTACAATCATTTGCGTATCACGGAACTGGGCAGGCAGGTGCTTTATGGCGAACGTCAGGCTATGCTGGCAGTGATAAGGCGCGAGGTACAGCCTCCAAAGGGGAAACGAAGGCAGGTGAGCCAGAAGGAAATGCTGCCCGGATTGTGGAATATCCCCAGGAATGAGCCGCTGGAGGACAAGGAACTCTTTGAAACGTTACGGCATTTACGACTCCGACTGGCCCAGCAGAAGGGCGAGCCTCCCTTTGTTATTATGTCGGACAAGGTGTTGCACCAGTTGGCCACCTATAAGCCCACCACTATGCAGGCCTTCGGAAATATCAATGGAATAGGGGAGTATAAATGTGCCACCTACGGTCCGGTGTTTCTGCCCGTGATTATTCAGCACATATCAGATTCCGGCACCTGATTCAGAGCCGAGTTGTTGGCTGAGTGGACAGCTTTCTCGTGCTCTTCCAGCGCTACGGATAAGCGGGCTATCTGCATCATAATTTCGCGTTGCTTTCCCTCAAGGTCTTCCATCTTGGCAGCCAGAGACTCCTGTAGCGTCTCATTATCGGCGCTGTGGTAATTGCCTTCGGCTTGCAGGGCTATGAACTGGCTGTTAAGGTCATCTACGCGAATCTGACTCCGCAGGGCATCCTGCCTGACTTTCAGAACGCGTGAGCGCAGGGTCACCCAGTCTTTCTCTTCGCTGAAAATCTCCTGTAGCTCGGAATATTGCACAGGTGGGTGGTGCATGTTGAAGTTACGAATCCAGATGTCCAGTCGGGAGTGTTCCTCGCTCAGTTTTTCGCTCAGTTCCTTACCATACATAATATGGAACTCGTTTCTGCCCCTCAGGTAGTCCGCTTCATGCTGTAGTTTCCGGGTTTCATCCAGCTCGTTCTTTTCTGCCTGTTTGGCATTCTCCATCTGTTGGTATGCCTCGTCAAACAGTTGTTTGGGCCCGGCTTCACCTGTGGTCTGCCTGATGGTATTATTATTGGTGTCAATACGGGTCTGGCGATTCTCTGTGCGGTTCTTTACCTGTTCCAAGTATTGTCTTAATAATTTTAGTTGTTCCGTCAGGGTTTCATGCTGTGTCTTGTGAAGTGCCAGTTCCTGTTCCTCGTTGGTAATCAGGCTGTTAACAGCATCCCAGGCACTGGTCAGTTTTATAATCTGTTCACGCAGGGCCTCATGGTTCTTGTCCCAGATACCTTTCCAGTCTTTAATGGTAATGCCTTCCTCCAGATGGTGGTAAACCTCGCTGAAACGGGTGTTCTCGCTGTCCATCATAGCAGCCACTCTTTCCACCTGACCGGCTCTCACCTGGCAACCTGTATTCACCTCGTTCAGTCTCACGCTCAGGTCTTTCTTCTGCTGTTCCAGCGTTTGCCGTCCTTCGCCCAGTTTGGTAATCTGAGCCATGTGGTAGTTAAAGGCATCCAGCTCTTTCTGCGCCTTCTCCGAGTCGTCGGCAGTGCTTTCTATCATGTGCCTGATCAGCGCCATTCTGGCATCCAGATTTGTGCTGGGAGAACAATCCTTGAACGATGGGTCCAGGGATGCGTAAATGCCCCATTCTTTCACATCGTCGTTCTGTCGGATGCGGATGGCATTCAGGGAACTCTCTTCCGAGAACTGTTTACCCTTGTTTTCTGCAAGGTCAAGGCGCAAGTCCTCCAGCGTCTGTTGTTTGCTTCGCAACTCAGCCAAGAGCAACTCATAGTCCGTCTTGAATTCACCTATCAGTTTACTCTGGTCAAGCATGGTGTCGCTGTGGTAAGGATGATGGGTTGCACCGCATACGGAACAACTGACACCCTCCTTTAAGTCGCTTCTCAGATGAATAATGTTCTGGCTCTTGCTCAGAAGGTAGGTCTGTTCTTTTTCGTGACAGAGGCGGGAGAGTTTGCCCACCTGCGTCTCCATTTCCCTGATGTTGCGCTCAGTGTTATCGATGTGCAGACGCAGTTCGTTCAGGGTCTGGGTTTTCTCATCAATGCTGTTGTATCCAACAGAAATCTGATGCCAGAGCGATTGGGCAGAAATCAGCATCTGCTTGAGGCTTTTCAGTTGCATGGCACGTTCCTGCAGCTTGTAGCTGTCTTGTCCTAAGATGCTGGCCCTGTGGGTATGCAGTTCGCCTTCCAAGGTTTCTATTTCCGACGAAACCTCCTGGTATTTGCTGAAAACCCTTTCCAAGAGTTTGTTTTCCTCGTTTTGCTTCTGAAGCGCGTCAGCATGCAGGTTCTTGGTTTTCTGCCGCTGTTCTTCTACTTCCTGAAGGTTGTCCAGAAGGAGCAGGTTCTTCTCGGCATGCTGAATCATCTGTTCATGAATTTCCATGCTCTGGCGTTCCTCCATGTGGCGAGCGAGTTCTTCTGAGAGAACATCTATCCTTTGTTCTGTCTCAGAGATGCTGCCTTCCAGCATACTTACCTGCTCCTGGGCTTTCACCGAGAACTCAGCCAGATTGTCTATTTCTTCCTCGTAAGCCTGATTAGAACCCAGAAGGGTGAAGGCATGGAAAATCAGGTCATGAATATTATAAAGCCTTTCCTCGGCGCTCTTGCGCTGGTTTTCCATCTGAGTTTGCAGTTTCTCCTGTTTGTTCCAGGCTTGGCGGATCTCGTCGCTTTCATGTTCCAGGATGCTCAGGCTGCGCTTGTTCTGCGCGGTAAGCTTCTCCAGAACATCCCTTCGCTGGAAGGCTCCCTGAATGCTCTCAAACATTTCAAAACGTTCCAGTTGGCGGATATCGTTCGCCATGGAAGCCTGTAGCTTGTTTAATTCGAAGAGGTGGGCCTTCTCATGCTTGAGTTCCAGTTTCAGCTTGTTGTATCTGCGCAGCCAATCCTGCTGCTTGCGCAGTTGCTCCATACTTTCCTCAATGTTGTTCAGTTTGGTTTCTGCCAGCCGTTTCATCTCTTTAACCCTTTGAAACTGCGTAGCATTCAACATCTTCGGATTCCGTGTGGGCTGGGGTGGGGCTGCAAAGGTGTTTTGCTCTGTGTCAGTAATCTGCTTGTCAGTATTTTTGCTAAAAATATTCATTGCTTTCAGTTTTTTCTGTGCAAAGGTAGACATTTAATTCATAATTCACAATTCATAATTCATAATTATTTTGTACCTTTGCGCCGCAAAATGAAATTTCTGTAGAGACAATGGCACAAAAAACAAGTATACCAAAAGGAACGCGCGACTTTGGCCCTCAGGAGATGGCCTGCCGTAATTACATCTTTAATACCATCCGTCAGGTCTATGCCCTGTATGGTTTTCAGCAGATAGAAACTCCCGCTATGGAGAATCTGGGAACCTTGATGGGTAAGTATGGCGAGGAAGGTGATAAACTGCTCTTCAAGATTCTGAACAGCGGGGATTTCCTGAGAGGAACCTGCAGCGAGGAGATAGAAAAAGGTGCAACCGGTCATCTGGCTGCTCTGTTGTGCGAGAAAGGTCTGCGTTACGACCTCACTGTTCCCTTTGCCCGTTTCGTGGTGCAGCACCGCGAGGAACTGACACTTCCCTTCCGCCGTTACCAGATTCAGCCCGTTTGGCGTGCCGACAGGCCTCAGAAGGGACGCTATCGCGAGTTCTATCAGTGCGACGCCGATGTTGTGGGAAGCGATAGCCTGCTGAACGAGGTAGAGCTGATGCAGATAGTTGATACCGTCTTCCTGCGTTTTGGCATTCGTGTCTGCATAAAAATCAACAACCGCAAGATTCTTTCCGGCATTGCCGAAATGATAGGTGCTGCTGATAAGATTGTGGATATCACAGTAGCCATCGATAAGCTGGACAAGATAGGCCTGGAGAATGTGAATGCCGAACTTCTTGAGAATGGACTGTCCGAGGCTCAGGTAGAGAAGCTTCAGCCCATCATCAACCTGTACGGAACCAATGCCGAGAAGATAGCCACCATGCGCCAAGTGCTGAAGGACAGCGAGGTAGGACAGAAGGGTATTGATGAGGTAGAATATGTCCTCTCTAAACTCTCAACTCTCCAATCTCAGCTGGAGTTAGATCTCACACTGGCTCGCGGCCTCAACTATTACACGGGCTGTATCTTCGAGGTGAAAGCCCTCGACGTTCAGATTGGCAGTATAACAGGTGGTGGCCGGTATGACAACCTTACGGGCATCTTCGGTATGCCAGGCATCAGCGGGGTGGGAATTTCCTTTGGAGCCGACCGTATTTACGATGTGCTGAACCAGTTGAATCTTTACCCCGAGGAAGTAACTACAGCCACTCAGCTGTTGTTTATCAACTTCGGTGAGACAGAAACCAATTACTGCCTGCCCATTGCCGACAAAGCCCGTCAGGCAGGAATCCGTACCGAGATATATCCTGATAGTGTAAAGATGAAGAAGCAGATGCAGTATGCAAATGCCAAGAACATCCCCTTTGTGGCCATAGCCGGAGAAACGGAAATTGCCGAGGGCAAGGTCATGCTCAAGAATATGCTTTCAGGCGAGCAACAACTCGTTACTCCCGACGAACTTCTGTCATTTATTCATATATAAGGTACTTCTTCCTTTTTTGCTTGAATTGCTCTACGCCATCTTTCCAGCGGGCTCGGATTTCGGTCTCGCTGCGACCTTCCTCAATCATCTCGCGGACGTAGGTCTGGCCTAACAGTTTGTCGAAGAATGAGGTAAAGAAGCCTTCAGCCTTGCCCTGTTTCTGCAGGCACCGGTAGGCATCTATGACGTAGGCCAGACTCATCTGCTGTTGCCATATTTTCTCGTAGGGTAGGGCAGAGAGGTCCATGCCGTAACACTTCTGTCCCAGCAAAGTCGGATTTGTGGCTCCCGGCATGCTCTGTGGCGTAAAGGAGTAAGTATGGCACTCATGTATCTGCGGATGTCCGTACTGCTGGAAGGGCTTGTCCGTTCCGCGACCCATGCTGACGACTGTACCCTCGAACGGGCAGAGCGATGGGTAGAGGTAGATGGACTGCATGTTGGGCAGATTGGGCGACGGCGCCACAGGCAGGGCGTAGTGCGTCTGATGCGTATAGTTCTGGCAAGGGATGACCGTCAGTTGGCACTCATTGCCCTCGTTCAGCCACTTCTCTCCTACAGCCATGCGTGCCAGTTCGCCCAGCGTCATGCCGTGTACTACGGGGATGGGCAGATGTCCTACTCCGCTGCGCAGCGTCATATCCAGAACGGGGCCGTCAACATAGTGCCCATTGGGGTTGGGACGGTCCAGTATGATGACTTCCCGCCCGTATTTCGTACAAGCATCCATCAGGTGACACATGGTGACGTAGTAGGTGTAGTAGCGTAAACCCACGTCCTGAATATCCACCAACAGCACATCGAACAGACGCATGGCCTCCTCCCCAAGATTCTTTTTCCGGTTCTGTCCGTATAACGAAAGAATGGGGGTGCCTGTGCGTTCATCCACTTCGTCACCCACGACGGCTCCTGCATCGGCACGACCTCGGAAACCATGTTCGGGAGAGAATACTGCTGTTACGTTTATTCCCTTTCTTACAAGCAGGTCTAACACATGCTCCGGTTCTGTTCCCACAAGTCCTGTTTGGTTGCTGAACAATGCAACACGCTTCCCGTTGATAAGGGGCAGATAAAGATCTGTCTGCTCGTCGCCCGTCATCACACGCTTGGTTATTTTAGCCTCGTCTTTCTCGAAATGCTGATAGTCCTTACGGCTTTGCCACTCACCGCCCCATTTGTAGCCATAGGTCTTGAAGAGCCGGTAAGCAAGGTCGTTGTGGTCTATCTTGTATCGGAAAGACTTACTGCGGTTGACATATCCGGCAGCCGTTGTAGGTTGAATCTCAGGAGTTTTTCCCTTGCGTGGAATCACGTAAGGATTGTAAAGGGTATTCAGGTCAACGGCCAACCCCCTTGCATGCTTCGACAGGTGTTGGGAACCGCTAATGACCCGATAGCAGAAGCACGAAGTGTTGTTGGCCCTCATCTGTTGTTCATCGTCTGCCCCATAGTTATCAGGCAGCACCATGCGCTGGATGGGGTAGCGGGCTTGGTAGAGCTGGCGGAAGATATCTACAAGTTCATGTGCGATGGCAGCATTACATATCATCTCGCCGAGGTGTGTCTGCTGGTCGTAGTCCCAATGCAACAACTTCAGGTAACGGAGGTCCTTGCGCCCGATGTAGGGGTTATCCTTGTATGTCAGGCCCTGCATACGGCTCCAAACGTCGTCAGGTATTTCTACGGCTACGAAGCATCGGGCCATGCCATAGCGTTCCACAGCCTCGCGGCTTACTATCTCGCCTGCCTTCCACTGCTTCAGTCTGATGTTTTCTTGTGCCATGAGGGTTGGCAGACACAACAGAAAAACTGCTAATAATGTTGTGATTCTTGTCTTCATTGTTTGTAAAATTACAGAGAAAAACAGATTATTCCCATTTTGTGGTCGATAAAGGCACTTTTTTTATAAAAAAAGAGGTTCCGGGTTTGTCAGTTTCAGAAATTGTTGTACCTTTGCACGCCGATTATTATCAAGGTGGGCAGAAAATGCCTTCCATGCATGTAAGAATAGCTTGTTCTTTGGCCAGACAAAGCAGTTCGGTAAAAGCATGCAAAAAAAGTGAATTAGTAGTAAAAACAAAAAGAACAAAAAAACAAAGAATGGACACTTTGAGTTACAAGACCATCTCTATCAACAAGGCAACCGCCAAGAAGGAATGGGTTGTAGTAGATGCTACAGACCAGGTTCTGGGTCGCCTCTGTACTAAGGTGGCAAAATTGCTGAGAGGTAAGTACAAGCCCGAGTTTACTCCTAATGTAGACTGTGGCGACAATGTAATCATCGTTAATGCCGAGAAGATTCGTCTGACTGGTAAGAAGATGACAGATCGTATCTATTATTCTTACACAGGTTATCCCGGTGGACAGCGCGAGGCAACTCCCGCCAGCATCCTGGCAAAGCCCAACGGTGCAGACAAGCTGTTGCGTAAGACTGTAAAGGGTATGCTCCCCAAGAATAAGTTGGCAGACCGTCTGCTGAGCAATCTGTACATCTATGAAGGTGCAGAGCACAAGCAGCAGGCTCAGAGCCCCAAGGCAATTGATATTAACCTGTATAAATAATAGTAAGAGATGAGCGAAGTAAAATATATTGCTAATGCATTGGGTCGCCGCAAGAGTGCTGTGGCTCGCGTATATGTTGCTGAAGGTAATGGTAAGATTACTATCAACAAGAGAGATCTTACTGAATATTTCCCCAGCCCCATCCTGCAGTTTGTGGTAAAGCAGCCTTTGAACCTGTTGGATGCTGCCGAGAAGTATGATATTAAGGTAACCATGTTTGGTGGTGGCTTTACCGGTCAGTCACAGGCATTGCGTCTGGCTATTGCCCGCGCTTTGGTTAAGATTAATGCAGAGGACAAAAAGGCACTTCGTGCTGAAGGCTTCATGACTCGTGATAGCCGTGAGGTTGAGCGTAAGAAGCCAGGTCGTCCAAAGGCACGTCGTCGTTTCCAGTTCAGCAAGCGTTAATATTTGTCGGATGGTTAGAAACGCCGCTTAGTTTAGTATCTAAATCTGCGTGACTCCTATATAATATAATAAGGTATAATCGGGTGGACTACTCGCAGATTGATTCTAACGTAGAGAAAGAATTAAAAAGAAAGTAAACAAAACAAACAAAACAAACAAAATGTCAAGAACAAATTTTGATACACTGTTGGAGGCCGGTTGTCATTTCGGTCACCTGAAGAGAAAGTGGAATCCCGCTATGGCTCCCTATATTTTCATGGAGCGCAATGGTATTCATATCATCGACCTGCACAAGACCGTTGCTAAGGTGGATGAGGCTGCTGAAGCTATGAAGCAGATTGCCAAGAGCGGAAAGAAGATTCTTTTTGTAGCTACTAAGAAGCAAGCTAAGCAGATTGTGGCAGACAAGGCTACATCTGTAAATATGCCCTACGTTATCGAGCGTTGGCCCGGCGGTATGCTGACCAACTTCCCCACAATCCGTAAGGCAGTTAAGAAAATGGCCAATATCGACAAGTTGACAGCTGACGGAACATTCAGCAACTTGTCAAAGCGCGAAATTCTGCAGGTACAGCGTCAGCGTGCCAAGTTGGAGAAGAACCTTGGTTCTATTGCCGACCTGACCCGTCTGCCCGCGGCCCTGTTTGTAGTTGACGTATTGAAGGAGCAGATTGCTGTTCGTGAGGCAAACCGTCTGGGTATTCCCGTATTCGGTATTGTTGACACCAACTCTAATCCTGACAACATCGACTTCCTGATTCCTGCCAACGACGATGCAAGCAAGAGCGTAGAGGTTATCCTGGACGCTTGCTGCGCTGCCATCAACGAAGGTCTGGAAGAGCGTAAGGCAGAGAAGGCTGATAGCGATGCTGCTGCTGAGCAGGAAGACCAGCCTGTAGTAAAGCGTACTCGCAAGAAGGCTGCTGCTAAAGAGGCTGCTGCAGAGGCTGCTGCCGAGGCTCCTGTAGAGGAAACTGCTGAGACTCCTGCAGAGGAAGTTGCCGAGGCTCCCGCAGAAGAGACCGCTGAGTAATTAATTCATTTACAAATCATTAAAATAAAGAAGACGTACTATGGACGTTACAATGACTGATATTAAGAAGCTCCGTGAGATGACCGGTGCTGGCCTGGCTGACTGTAAGAAGGCTTTGGCTGAGTCTGACGATATGGACGGTGCCGTTGCATACCTCCGCAAGAAGGGTGCTGCCGTTGCTGCTAAGCGTAGCGATCGCGAAGCTTCAGAGGGTTGTGTTCTCGTAAAGGCTGAGAATGGCTTTGGTGCTATCATTGCTTTGAAGTGCGAGACCGACTTCGTTGCCAACAATGCTGATTTCGTTGCTCTTACTCAGAAGATTCTGGATGCTGCTGTTGCAGCTAAGGCTAAGTCTCTGGACGAGGTTAAGGCTCTTCCCCTGGGTGATGTAACTGTAGCAGATGCTGTTACAGAACGCAGCGGTGTTACCGGTGAGAAGATGGAGTTGGATGGATACTGCTACATCGAGTCTGAGAATATTGCTACTTACAACCACATGAACCGCAATGGTCTTTGCACCATGCTGTCACTGAACAAGGCTGTAGAGGATCCCACCGTTGGTAAGAACATTGCTATGCAGATTGCCAGTGCAGCTCCCGTTGCTATCAACGAGGATGGTGTTCCTCAGTCTGTTAAGGACAACGAGATTGCCGTTGCTATCGAGAAGACCAAGGCTGAGCAGATTCAGAAAGCTGTTGAGGCAGCTATCAAGAAAGCTGGCTTCAACCCTGCTCACTTCGATTCAGAGGATCACATGGAGAGCAACCAGACCAAGGGCTGGATTACAGCTGAGGACGTAGTTGCTGTTAAGAAGATTATTGCTGATGTAACAGCAGAGAAGTCTGCTAACCTGAACGAAGCAATGATTCAGAATATCGCCAAGGGTCGTCTGAACAAGTTCCTCAAAGAGAGCTGCCTGATGAGCCAAGAGTATATTTGGGATAAGAACTTCACCGTTGCTTCTTACTTGCAGTCTATAGATAAGGAACTGACAGTTACAGATTTCAAGCGTTTCACACTTCGTGCTGAATAATTTCTGTCACGAACTGAAATAATTTCATAAAAAGAGTGAGCCTTTCGCATGATAGGTTCACTTTTTTTTGTACATTTGGCTATCGCCGAACTTACTTCCGTTCGGAAAAGAAAAGAAAAACAAGCTTTTCTTTTGCTTTTTCTCTCACTTAATCGTAACTTTGCAACGCAATGAAGATATTTGGAATAGGAATGAATTACATGGAGCACAATAAAGAGCTTCATGAAACGTTATTATATATAGAGGAGCCTGTTGTTTTCACAAAGGCGGATTCTTCTTTGCTTACGGGCGGCAAGCCGTTCTTTATCCCTGCCTATACCCGGCAGTGTGATTATGAGACAGAACTGGTGGTGCGCATCAATCATTTGGGCCGAAGTATACCCGAACGGTTTGCCCATCGGTATTACGACGAGGTGTCCGTTGGAATTGATTTTACCGCTCGTGACATGCAGAAGTCCCTGCGTGAGAAAGGATTACCTTGGGACCTGTGCAAAGGCTTTGATGGAAGTGCCGTAGTAGGTGAATGGCTACCGCTAAAGACGGTGGGTGATGTGCAGAACTTGCATTTTCATCTGGATATAAACGGCAAGACCGTACAAAGCGGGTTCACCGGCGATATGATTCACCATGTGGACAAACTGATTAGCTTCATCAGTCAGTTCTTCACGCTGAAGACAGGTGACATCATTTTTACCGGCACACCCGTAGGAGTAGGACCGGTTCACATAGATGATCACCTTGAGGGATACCTTGAGGAAAAGAAAGTTTTGGAATTCAATGTTAAGTGATATATAGTTTGCAATGAGACGCATTTTACAATACATACTGTCTGTTTTTATTGTTTTGCCTCTGATGGCTGAGGAAAACGGCAGATTAGAAATTACCAATCTTAATTGGAATGAGCTGAAGATAGACTCTGTTCTGCCAGTTTATACCGAGGTGGTTCCGCTTCAGACAGATTTTTCCCTGTATAATTACAGTGTGGTCATTGAATACCCTGAGTATGCTCCTCTGACCCAAAAGGAGACAGAGGAAGCTCTTAAATTTGACAGCCTGATTACGGAGAGGTTAAATGTGGAGAGTCATGTGGGTGTGTCTCGTGGAGAGGGTATGCTGGATATTGCCTTTGTGCCCATCATTCGTCGCGGTAGCTCGTACCTCAAACTTGTCAGTGCACAGATTGTGATTAATTCCACTCCTAAGCGTCTGCTTCGTCAAGCTCCTGCAGACAAGTCAAAGCGTTATGCCGCACATTCCAAGTTGCAGAAGGGGAGATGGGTGAAGATTTCAATTACCACGGACGGTATGTACCGCCTTACCCGTACGGCTCTTAAGAATATGGGATTCTCCAATCCTTCCAAGGTACATCTGTATGGCTATGGAGGCCATTTGCAGAATGAAGTTCTGTTTGTTGGAGAGGAATATGACGATATGGTGGAGGTGCCTCTCTATTACAGTTCCAAGCAGGATGCCTGGCTGTTCTGGGGCAACGGACTGATATCATGGAATGGAGACGAGAGGGTAACCAACTTCTATGCCAATGCAGCTTATTATTTCCTGACGGAAGAGGATGGCGATGCTTCTTCCATACGAACTGAACCTTCATATACAGGAAGGCTGGACACCATTTACACCAACTTTACTGACCATGTCCTGTATGAGAAGGATGAGTATGCCTGGTTTCATGGTGGTCGCAGCCTGTTTGAGAATACCAATTATGCCAATATTAATTCTCATACCTATAGCCTTCAGACCATTGATCCGGAATACGAAGACAGTTTAACAACACTGAAGGTTGTTTTCTCAGCTTCCAATAAGACTCCTACCAAAATGACAACGTCGGTAAACGGAACACAGATGGGAACGATGTCGTTGGCGGCAACAGAAATATATATATACGGTACTGCTTCAACGGCCGTTTATGATTTGAGCAAGTTGGAGCGTACCAATAAATGGAATGTGCGTCTGACTTCAACAGCGGGCCAGAACGCACGCCTGGATTACCTGTCTCTCACTTATAAGAGAAAGCTAAAACCGTCTTCTGGTTATGTTGCCTTTAGTCAGATCCAACCAGTGGTGGCAGACAGCATTCTTGATAAAGAAGGCCCTGGCGGTTGTAGGTTTGATATAGAAGGAAGCGGTCTTAAGGTAATGCGTATCGGTTGTCCCGGTGATTCTGCAACGATTATCGAAGGAACGCAAAACGGCTCTGTATATTCTGTTGCAGTGGAAGATCCCACACGCCAGTATGTTGCCTTCGATGAAAGTTTTGAATTCCCAGAACCGTCAAACGCCGGAGTTATTGACAATCAGGACTTGCATGCCCTTGATAGCTTGGATATGGTCATTATCATTCCTTGCAGTGGTAAATTGTTAGACCAGGCAAAACGCTTGGTGGAGGCCCATGAGAAATATGACGGACTAAGATGTGCCATCGTTTATGCCAATCAGGTATATAACGAATTCTCCAGCGGAACGCCTGACGCAACAGCTTATCGTCGTCTCATGAAGATGCTGTATGACAAGGCGGAGAACATAGATGATGCGCCAAAATACCTGCTTCTCTTTGGAGATGCAGCTTGGGATAACCGAATGGTAAGTATCCAGTGGAGGAAATACTCGCCTGATGACTATCTGCTTTGCTATCCCAGCGAGAACAGTTTCAGCGATACCAGAAGCTTTGTGATGGAAGATTACTTTGGATTGCTGGACGATGGCGAAGGAACAAATGTACTTAGGGACAAGCCCGATTTGGGAATAGGCAGGTTCCCTGTAACTACAAGTGCTGATGCCAAGGTTATGGTGGACAAGACCATATCTTATCTGAGCAGAGAGAATGCCGGCGAATGGAAGAACCTGATTTATCTGCTGGGTGATGACGGCGATGAGAACCAACACATGAGATATGCCGATGATGTAGCAGAACAGGTTAAGGCTATCAATCCTGCAATGGAAGTTCGCAAGATTATGTGGGATGCCTATAGGATAGAGAGTACTGGCAGCAACCTTTCATATCCCACCTGTACAAGGGATATCAAACAGGTGATGAAGGACGGTGCCTTGGTGATCAATTATGTAGGTCATGCTGCTACATACGGTATGAGCCACGAGTTTGTGCTCCGTGTAAGTGACTTTGCCGAGCCTTGTGGTGACAATCTGGCCCTATGGGTAACTGCTGCCTGTGATGTAATGCCTTTCGACGGTCAGGTGGAGAATATGGGTGAGACGGCTGTCCTGAATCCTAAAGGCGGTGCTTTGGCATTCTATGGAACAGCCCGTACCGTATATGCTACCCAGAACTTGTATATGAACCGCTACTTCATGAGGTATCTGTTTGGTACAGATGCTAAAGGAAGAAGATATAAGGTAGGCGATGCAATCCGTCTGGCCAAGAATGCGCTTATAATCGGCAATATGGAATCGTCTTACCGTGAGAACAAATTACAGTACGCTTTGCTTGGCGATCCGTCGCTGGAGTTTGGAGAACCTACACAGAAGGTAATCCTTGACAGTATAAACGGTTCAAGCCTCAAGTCCTCCAATATTCCCCTTAAGGCAGGTCAGCGTGTTCGTCTGACAGGTCACCTTGCTGATGCTAAAGGGGATTTGAAAACGGATTTTACAGGAACCATGGCAGCCCGCATGTATGACAACGAGGAAACCATTACCTGCCATAACAATCAGGGTGCCACTCGTGTCTTCACTTATGAAGACCGTACCAATATCTATACCTGTCAGGATAGTGTTGTGAATGGAAAGTTCGACCTTGAGTTCGTCATCCCCATTGATATCAATAACAGTAACGAAGCAGGCCGGTTCGCCTTCTATGCCCTGAATAATGAACGTAACATGGAGGCTAACGGCTACAACGAGAAATTCCTTTTGGGAGGAAAGGGTGAAGTGGCATCGGATACCATAGGACCTCATATTCAGGCTGGATTGAATGGTGTGGAGTTTGAAAATGGAGGTGTTGTGAACAAGACACCATACTTCGTAGCTAAACTGGAGGACGAAAGCGGTATTAATTACAGCGGAAACGGAATCGGACATGATTTGGTTCTATGTGTGGACAATGATGTGAACCTGACTTATAGCCTGAACAATTACTATGTACAGGACTTTGGCGACTTTACCCGTGGAACCGTTTCTTATGTGTTGCCGGAGTTAGAGTCTGGTTCTCACACGCTTACTTTCCGTGCGTGGGATGTTCTCAACAATACCAATGCCGTAAGTCTGGACTTCGTGGTAGATCCTACTGTTGCCCCCAACATGTTTAACCTTACGGCCAGCCAGAATCCCGCTCGCACCAGTACTAATTTCCTTATCTCCTATGACCTGGTCGGTACCGAATGTAACTTTACGCTTGAGGTCTTTGACTTCTCGGGCAGAAGGGTTTGGTATCACCAAGAACAGGGCAGTTCTCCCAGCGGATTATACACTGTTCCTTGGAATCTGTGTACCAATGCCGGAGCCAAATTATTTACAGGTATTTACTTCTATCGCTGTCAAATGACGTGCGGCAATAGCAAGAAAGTGTCAAAAACGCAAAAAATTGTTATTTTAAACAATAAATAAGGGAAAACAGAGTTTTTATATTGTATGCGAACGACAAATTATAATAAGATAACTCTGCTTTTGGCTGTGCTGCTCAGCGTCACAGCCACAAAAGCCCAGGATGTGAAGAATGTCTTCAATCCCGAACAGTATGGTGTTACATCATTGGCCATTGCTCCTGATGCCCGTGGCGGTTCTATGGGTGATATCGGTGCTGCTACAGAGGCTGATATATATGCTCAGTATTGGAATCCTGCCAAGTATCCTTTCAATGTGGCTCGTGCTGGAGTAGGTATCAGCTACACACCTTGGTTGCGTAAAATTGTAAATGATATCAATCTGGCTAATATAACGGGCTTCTACCGTATCGGTGACTATTCGGCCGTATCAGCTTCATTGAGATACTTCAGTCTGGGTGAGGTTTATCTTAGCGAGATGGAAGATATGACCATCAAACCCTACGAGTTGGCTGTTGATGTAGGTTATAGCCGTATGCTCAGCCAGTGCTTCTCAATGGGTGTAAACCTGCGTTTCATCTATTCTGATATCAAGTACGATTATACATCTGAGAGTAGTGCCGGCAAGGCCTTTGCTGCCGATATTGCCATGTATCGTTTAGGCTACTTTATGCTGGGTAATCGCGAATGCAGCTTGGGCTGGGGTATTAATATCAGTAATATTGGTACCAAGATAGCATTTGGTGGCTCTGACGATGCTGAGTTTATTCCCACGAACTTACGTTTAGGTTTGAACTTTACTGTTCCTTTTAATGAGTACAATAAATTCAGTATTGCCCTTGATGCCAATAAACTGTTGATTCCTACTTATCCAAAGCAGGAGGAAGGAGAGGCTGAGAATGATTATCTCGATCGTGTACAACGCGATTATTACGATATCTCTCCTATTGCAGGTATCTTCAAGAGTTTTGGTGATGCTCCCGGCGGATTCAAGGAAGAGATGCAGGAGATCCGTTGGAGTGTTGGCGCCGAATACACCTATAACGATCGTTTCATGCTTCGTGCCGGATATCATCATGAGTCGGAAAACAAGGGTAACCGTAAGTACTTCACCGTTGGTGCCGGTTTCCACATGAGTGTATTTACCATTGATGCTGCTTACTGCTTTAGTACGGCACAGACCAACCCCTTGGACCAGACTATGCGATTCTCACTTGGTTTCGACCTCGATGGAATGCGTGACCTGTTCGGAAAAATGAGAAGGAGGAGATAAAAGTAGGCAGTAAACTATTGTTTCTCTATCAGCACAGTAGCATAAGCTGAAATCCCTTCTTCGCGGCCAGTAAAACCTAATTTTTCTGTTGTGGTGGCTTTGACGCTGATATCATCTGCGTCTATGCCCATCACCTCAGCCATACATTCCTGCATAGCGGGGATGTGGGCTTTCAGTTTGGGACGTTCGGCACAGACAGTAGCGTCAATGTTTCCTACCTGATACCCTTTCGTGGCTATTAACTCAACGGTTTTACGGAGTAGAATTTTGCTGTCGATGTTATGGAACTCAGCGCTGTTATCTGGGAAATGATAACCTATGTCGCGCATATTGGCAGCTCCCAAAAGAGCATCACAGATGGCATGAATCAATACGTCGGCATCGCTGTGTCCCAACAGACCATGGGTGTGTTCCAGGCGAATGCCACCCAACCAAAGTTCACGACCTTCTACCAACTGGTGAACGTCGAATCCAAAACCTACTCTAATCTTCATAATATATACTTCAAAAGCCTTCCCCTTTCCCCTCCCAAGGAGGGGTGAATTGTGGTGCTCTTGTTAATTAGTTTGTCATTCATTATTTTATCTGCCCCCCCTCATGGTTCCCCCCTCTTTGGGACGGGCTGGGGGAGGCTTTGTAGTATCCCTTTTTCTTTATTTCATCCCATACAGCGGGAGGGAGCCCCTCGCCGTGATAGGTCGGGTTGGTGATCTTTTCCCTGATTTCAGTGCTGCTGATGTCAATAAGGGGCGTGTCGGCTATGATAACACCTGCAGGAATATCCTTCAGCTCAAATCCTGGTCTGGGATAGACTATCACCTGGTGATGTGCCAATATTTCCTTGTACTTGTACCAATGCGGGAAACGTTCCCAGTTGTCGGCTCCAATGACGAGGACGAACTCACGTTCCGGGTAATCCTGACGCAGATGCTCCAGCGTGTGAACCATATATGAGGGGCGAGGTAGGTGGAACTCGTAGTCGCTGGCCTTCATGTGTGGGATACCCCTGACAGCAAGCGTGGCCAGTTTCAACCGGGCATTATCGTCTAACAGTTTCTGGTTCACCTTGAAGGGATTCTGCGGAGAGACCAATAGCCACATCTCATCCACAAGATGTGTGTCCAGCAGCGCTTGGCTTAATTGGATATGCCCTATGTGGATAGGGTTGAAACTACCTCCGTAGAGACCGGTCTTTATTGAACATTGAACATTGAACATTGAACATTGAACATTAGGAGGCCAGGAATTCCCTCAGAATCCTGACAGCTTCCTGTTTTGCTGTTTCCAAATCATCGTTTACCAGGATTCGGTCGAACTGAGGGGCAAAACTCATCTCGTATGCTGCTTTGCTCAGACGTATCTGTATCTGTTCGGCAGAATCGGTATTGCGGCCTTCCAGTCTGCGGCGCAATTCCTCAATGCTGGGTGGCTGGATAAATAGGCTTAAGGCCCGGTCGCCATAATACCTCTTTATATTACAGCCACCTTTTACATCTACATCAAAGACCACGTTCTGCCCGGCTTCCAACTGCTTCTCAACCTGTTCCTTTAGCGTGCCGTAGAAACGATCGGGATATACCTCTTCATATTCCAGGAATTCGTTATTCTGAATACGCTGTCGGAACTCTTCGGGCGAGAGAAAGAAATACTCCACTCCATGCTTTTCCTCACCGCGTGGTGGTCGGCTGGTGGCGCTGATGCTGAAGGCCAGCTTAAACTCTGGGTGTTCCTTCATCAAATACTGAACAATCGTACTTTTTCCGCTACCACTTGGGGCAGAAACAATAATTAGCCTCCCCCCCATATTACATCACATTAAGAACTTGTTCCTTAATCTGCTCTAACTCGTCTTTCATCTTTACCACGATGTTCTGCATTTCGGCCTGATTGCTCTTGCTGCCCGTAGTATTGATTTCGCGGCCCATTTCCTGAGCGATAAAGCCCAGTTTCTTACCCTGTCCGTGGCCTTCCTCCATTGTCTGACGGAAATAATGCAGATGGTTGGTCAGACGTTGCTTCTCCTCGTTGATATCTAACTTCTCAATGTAGTAAATCATCTCTTGCTCCAGACGGTTACGGTCATATTCCACTTCGGGGATAGCTTGCAGAGCATCTACCAGTTTCTGGCGAATTTTCTCCGTACGACTTGTCTCGTATGGCTCGATGCTGGCTAGCAGAGCAGCTATATTGTCCAGTTTCTCCTCAAACTTCTTCTGCAAAGCCACACCTTCCTGTTTACGGAAGTCCACCAATTGCTGTATGGCTTTCTCCACAACGCTTTTGGCAACGGCCCATTCCTCTTCTGTCAGTTCCTGAATATCAGTTTTGTTCAAGACATCGGGCATACGTAACAGAACGGTCCAGATGTCCTCTGGTTTGTCAATGTCGTATTTCTCGGCAATGTCTGTAATTTGTTTGTAGTAATTGGCTACCAGTTCACCGTTTATAGAGGCTGCGTTTTGGGCTTCTGTCTGCTCTATCCAAAGATTGAACTCAACTTTTCCGCGTTCAAGTGCTTGCGCAATGAGAGCACGCACTTCCATCTCCTTTTCCCGGTAGATGGGAGCCAGTCGGGTGGACAGATCCAGCGCTTTACTATTCAGTGATTTTACCTCTGCATTTATCTTTTTTCCTTGGAATTCGGCCGAGGCTTTTCCGTATCCCGTCATTGATTGTATCATATTTTTCAACAATTTTCTGCAAAAGTACGGAAATAATGGCAAAAAATAGTAATTTTGTGGCGAAATTTAAATGTAAGTTCAACGAATGTCCTGTATTCTACATATAGAGACCAGCACAAATGTGTGTTCGGTCGCCCTTAGCGAAGATGGGAAACTCCTTTATCACCAGGAGGATTTTGATGGTCCCGGCCATTCAGAGTCCTCTGGCGTGTACGTTGATGAGGCCCTTTCTTTTGCCAATAGTCATGCTATCCCTGTGGATGCGGTTGCTGTCAGCATGGGACCTGGCAGCTATACGGGTTTAAGGATAGGCGTTTCTCTGGCTAAAGGCGTTTGTTACGGACGTGCTTTGCCGCTGATTGCTGTTCCAACACTGAAGGTGTTGTCTGTGCCTGTCCTTCTTGGAAAGGAAGAACTCCCGGAAGATGCATTGCTGGTTCCGATGATAGATGCTCGTAGGATGGAAGTCTATTCTGCCGTTTATGACCGTTCCTTGAAAGAGATTCGTTCCACTCAGGCCGATGTGGTGACTGCGGAAACCTATCTTGAGTATCTGGATAAAGGTCCTGTCTTTTTCTTTGGCAACGGAGCCCGGAAGTGTCAGGCTGTCATACAGCATCCCAATGCCCATTTTATTGATGGCATCCACCCTTTGGCTAAGAATATGTTTCCGCTTGCCGAGCGTAGCATGTACTTGAAGGAGTTTCAGGATGTGGCATACTTTGAACCCTATTATCTGAAAGAATTTATAGCTATTAAATCAAAACCATTATTGTAATGCAATATAATACACAGAGAGAACAATTGGTAATGCCCGAATATGGACGTGGTATTCAGTATATGGTTGACTTGGCCATTTCCTTGCCTGATAAGCAAGAGCGCCAACGTTGTGCAAACACCATAGTGGCTATTATGTCTCGCATTCAACCAGAGAATGCGGATGCTGCTGATTACGAGGTCCGTTTGTGGAATCATCTTGCTAAAATATCACGATATAAGCTTGATATCGACTATCCTGTAGAGATTATTCCCGAGTTGGAGGCTATGGAGCATCCCCAGCCATTACCTTATCCCATGAAGAAGATTCACCGTCGTCACTACGGACACCTCGTTGAGAGTGCCTTGCAGTATGCGCAAACATTACCTGACGGTGAGGAACGTACGGCATTGGTGGGTATGGTGGCTAATCAGATGAAACAGGATCTTCTCGTGTGGAATCGTGATTCTATGGACGAGAATCTGGTCATGCAGGACATCAAACGCTATTCTGATGATCAGTTACAGTTGCCTTCTGATTTCCGTTTTGCCCCTGTAGGTATTCCTTCTAATTCCCAATTGGCAAATAACGGTTCAAAGAGCAAAAAGAAGAAGCGTTAAGTCTTATTTCTCATTTTTCTATAGATATGCCATCATTTATCATAGAAGGCGGACATCGGTTGAAAGGGGAAATCATTCCTCAGGGTGCCAAGAACGAAGCTTTGCAGGTGCTCTGTGCCACTTTGCTTACCTCTCAGCCTATTCGTATTCAGAACCTTCCCGATATTGCCGATGTTAATAATCAGATTTGTCTGCTCAGAGATATAGGCGTCCGCATTGTTAAGAATGCCCCTGGCGATTATACTTTTCAGGCTGATACTGTTAATACCGACATCCTGCATACCGATGATTTCCTGATTCGTTGCGGAAGTCTGCGTGGTAGCGTTATGCTGCTTGGACCGCTCTTGGCACGATTCGGTTGGGCTGAGGTGGCTCGCCCGGGTGGTGACAATATTGGTCGTCGACGCCTGGATACCCATTTCTTGGGCTTGCAGAAGTTAGGTGGTCAGTTCCATTATGATGCAGAGCGTGGTGTCTTTACCATAACCACAGATGGCTTGAAGGGTTGCTACATGCTTCTCGATGAGGCTTCTGTAACAGGAACGGCCAATATCGTGATGGCAGCTGTTTTGGCAGAAGGAACAACCACCGTTTACAATGCTGCCTGCGAACCTTATATTCAGCAGTTGTGCCGATTGCTCAACAAAATGGGTGCCCGTATCAGTGGTATAGGCAGTAACCTGCTTACCATTCAGGGCGTTACAGAGTTGGGAGGCGCAGAACATACCATCCTGCCTGATATGATTGAGGTGGGCTCCTTCATCGGAATGGCCGCTATGGTGGGTGATGGCGTACTCATTAAGGGCGTAGCTTACGACGAGTTGGGAATCATTCCTGATACTTTCCGTCGGTTGGGTATTGAGGTACAGCACAAGGGTGACGATATCTTTGTGCCCCGACATGAGCGTTATCAGATTGAGTCGTTTCTCGACGGCTCTTTCATGACCATCTCAGATGCTCCCTGGCCAGGACTCACACCCGACCTTCTGAGCGTCCTGCTTGTTGTCTGCACTCAGGCTAAGGGTTCTGTGCTTATTCATCAGAAGATGTTCGAGAGCCGACTCTTCTTCGTGGATAAGCTTATAGATATGGGAGCACAGATTATCCTTTGTGATCCCCACCGTGCTGTTGTGGTAGGACACAATCATAAACTACCTCTTCATGCACGTCGTATGACAAGTCCTGATATCCGTGCCGGTATAGCCTTGCTCATTGCTGCTATGAGTGCAGAAGGAACCAGCCGGATAGAGAATATCGGTCAGATAGACCGCGGTTACCAACACATTGAGGAGCGTCTGAATGCCCTTGGTGCAAATATAAAGAGAGTAGAGTAACCCCCTCCTTATTACCCGAGGGGAGGGAAAAGTTGATGATATGATAAAAGAATCTGAGGTTTATAAGATAGGTACTATTACCCGCACCCATGGAGTGAAAGGCGAGGTGTCCCTCTCCTTTACTGATGACGTGTGGGACCGTGCTGATGCTGATTATCTGGTGTTGCGCATAGATGGTATCTTGGTACCTTTCTTTATGGAGGAATATCGTTTCCGTTCAGACACAACGGCGTTGATTAAGTTTCAGGATTATAATTCTGCCGATGCCGCCAAGGAACTCTGTGGTTGCGATGTGTACTTCCCTCACGCTCTTACACCGGCACTGGAGGATGAGGATGAATATTCTTGGCGCTACTTCACGGGTTTCCGTGTTGTAGATGAGCGTGCGGGAGAGTTGGGTGAGATAACCTATGTGGATGATAGTACACAGAATGTTCTCTTTCACGTTGGCGAACATCTGATTCCTGCTGTTGAGTCATTCATTACCCATGTTGACCATCAGGCTCGCGTCATAACCATGCAGTTGCCAGAAGGTCTGCTTGACCTCTGAATGAAGAATTAAGAGTAAAGACAGAAGAATTGAAGATGAAAAAAATATGTATATTAGGCTCCACGGGAAGTATCGGAACCCAGACACTTCAGGTGATAGAAGAGCATCCCGACCTCTTTGAGGCTTACGTGCTTACTGCCAACTCACAGGCCGATTTGCTTATTCAGCAGGCTCGTAAGTTCCAACCGGCTGCTGTTGTCATTGCCGACGAGAGCAAGTATCAGTATGTGCAGGATGCTTTGGCTTCCGAGCCTATTCAGGTGTATGCTGGAGCCGATGCACTCTGTCAGGTGGTGCAGATGGAGCCCGTGGATGTTGTGCTGACAGCCCTTGTAGGTTTTAGCGGCTTGCGTCCTACTATCAGTGCTATAAAGGCCAGGAAACCCATTGCTCTTGCCAACAAGGAGACGTTGGTGGTAGCCGGTGAATTGATTACCGACCTCTGCCTGCAGAACCATGTGCCCATTCTGCCTGTTGATAGTGAGCATAGCGCCATCTTCCAGAGCCTGATGGGCGAACAGAGCGAGATAGAGAAGATTATTCTTACGGCCAGCGGTGGTCCCTTCCGCAATTTTACCAAGGAGCAGTTGCAGAATGTAACGCCTGCTATGGCGCTGAAGCATCCCAACTGGGATATGGGTGCCAAGATAACGATAGACAGCGCCAGTATGATGAACAAAGGCTTCGAAGTTATAGAGGCCCGTTGGCTCTTTGATGTAACGCCCGAGCAGATTCAGGTTGTGGTACATCCGCAGAGCATCATCCACAGTGGAGTACAGTTCAAGGACGGCGCTGTAAAGGCTCAGTTAGGAGCACCCGATATGCGTGTGCCCATTCAGTTGGCCCTTTCCTATCCTGAGCGTCTGCAAAGCGATTTCCCTCGTCTGGACTGGTGGCAGATGAAGGATCTCACCTTCGAGCGTCCCGATGAGGATAAGTTCCGTTGCCTTCACATGGCATATGAGGCTATCCGTTTGGGCGGAAATGCTGCTTGTATCGTTAATGCCGCCAACGAGATTGTTAACCTTGCCTTCCGTCAGGAGCGTTGCGGTTTCCTGCAGATGGCAGATGTGATAGAGAAAACCCTACAGAAGGTGGCTCATCAGGAGCAGAATACACTTGATGACTATCTGGCTTGCGATGCAGAATCGCGTAGGTTTGCCGCCTCACTTATTTTATGAAATAGGTAAAAAGGATTAATATAAATATGGAAGTAGTTCTTATAAAAGCATTGCAGCTCTTGTGCTGCCTAAGTTTGTTGGTTGTCTTACACGAGGGAGGTCATTTCGGGTTCTCCAAACTCTTTGGGGTGAAGGTAGAGAAGTTCTATATGTTCTTCGACTACAAGTTCCACCTCTTTAGCACGCGTGCCAAATGGTTTACCCGTCTGTTCCCGTATTTCAAGAATAACGAGACGGAATACGGCATTGGTTGGATTCCTCTGGGCGGATACGTTAAGATATCCGGTATGATAGACGAGAGTATGGACCTTGAGCAGATGAAGAAGCCTGCCAAACCCAACGAGTTCCGTTCTCAGAAGGTTTGGAAGCGTTTCTTCATTATGTTTGGTGGCGTGCTCATGAATTTCCTTACCGCTTGGTTCCTGTACAGCGTGGTTATGTTTACGTGGGGAAGGGACTATGTCCCCATGCGCAACGTAACACAGGGTTTCCAGTTTAGCACCGACGCTCAGAGTGTTGGCTTCCGTAATGGCGATATTCCCGTTGCTGTAGATGGCAAGGAGATTGCTGAGTATAGTACAGCCATTGTCCGTACACTCTCCAACGCATCTGTTGTAACGGTGCTGCGCGAAGGCAGGGAGGTTGATTTGCAGATGCCCTCTGATGGCCTTAATATGCTGGAGATGATACAGAGCGTACCACCTTTTATAGCTCCCATAGCACCCGTTGTGGTAGATAGCGTGATTCCTGGTTCTGCTGCCGATAAGGCAGGCTTCAAGAAGGGTACACGCCTCCTGGCTGTGAATGGCAAGGAGATTGCTACCTGGACCGATTTCGACTGTGAGGTTACCCTCCGTCGTCAGGATGTGCTTGCTGATCCAGGTTGTACTCATGCCGATAGTCTCAAGCAGCGTCAGTTGCTGGTGGTTTATCAGTTGGCAGATGAGGCTCAGCCTGATACCGTTCAGCTTCAGCTCGACGAGAAATATCTGATGGGAGTCAATCGTATGATTCCTTTCCAGAAGGAGCACGCCTCTTACACCCTTCTCTCTTGTATTCCTGCCGGTTTACAGCAAGGATGGCGCACACTTTGCGGGTATGTCAACGACCTCAAGTACGTAGCTAGTGCCGAGGGTGCCAAGAGTGTAGGCTCTTTCATCACCATAGGTAATATCTTCCCGTCGGCTTGGGATTGGGAGCAGTTCTGGTTGCTTACTGCCTTCATCAGCATTATCCTGGCTGTGATGAACATTTTGCCTATCCCAGGTTTGGATGGCGGTCATATTGTTTTCCTGTTGTGGGAAGGTATCACAGGCAAGCAGCCTTCAGATAAGGCTGCCGAATGGTTCGAGAAGATTGGTATCGGTCTGCTCATTCTGCTCATGTTGCTGGCCTTCAGTAATGATGTACGTAACTTTATTTTCCCCCTATTAGGATTTTGATTCATTGAACATTGAATATTGAACAGTAAAAACGCTAAACTTCAAAAATGAAACATCTTCTTTCCATATTAGTAGTGCTGCTTCTGCTCTGTGCATGTGGCGGTAACGATGTCAATGAGAAGGCAGCCCAGATGCTTTCCGATGCTCGTGTAGCTTATTTTCATAAACGCTATGCCGAGGCTCGTGATTCTATTCTTTCCTTGCGTCAGAAGTATCCTACAGCTATTGAGGCACGCAAGCAGGCAATCCTTTTGCTGGACAGCGTAGAGATGGGTGCTGCTGCTGATAGCTTGCAATATGTGCAGGGTGAGGAATGGGAACGCTTGCATATCAAGCAGCAGTTCTTCGAGCGTAAACTTCTGGAGGACAAAAAGAAAGACGCAGAATGAAGTTTCTGACAGAAGAGGAACTCGCACATCTGTTCTGCACCCCTATGTTTCAGGCCATCGGCGAGGTGGCCGACGAGTTGGGGCTCCATTGTTATGCAGTGGGCGGATATGTGCGTGATCTTTTCTTGGAGCGTCCCTCTAAGGACATAGACTGCGTGGTTGTGGATGCCTCCCCCGTCCCCTCCCAAGGAGGGGAGAAAGAAGGTCCTGGTATTCGTGTGGCTCAGGCATTGGGCAAACGGTTGGGCAGGGGAGCGCACGTGAGTGTTTTCCGTAACTTTGGCACTGCACAGGTTAAGTGGAAAGGCCAAGAGGTGGAGTTTGTGGGTGCTCGCAGGGAGAGCTATAGTCATGACAGTCGTAAGCCTATTGTTGAGGACGGAACGCTGGAGGATGATTTGGACCGTCGCGACTTCACCATCAACGCTTTGGCTTACTGTCTTACTTCCGAGGGACTGGTAGATGGTAAGCGGCTTATTGACCGCTTTGGCGGACTCTTGGATATGGAGGACGGACTTATTGCTACGCCTCTCGATCCCGATATCACCTTTAGCGACGACCCCTTGCGCATGATGCGCTGCATACGTTTTGCGACCCAGTTGCATTTCCAGATCGAGGACGAGACACAGGAGGCACTCAGTCGTAATGCGGAGCGTATCAAGATTATCTCTCAGGAGCGTATCATTGACGAGCTCAACAAGATAATGCTTTCTCCTACCCCCAGTATCGGGTTTGTAGAGTTGAGCCGTTGCGGCCTGCTCCCACTCATTTTCCCCGAAATGGCAGCGCTGGAAGGCGTAGAGGTCCGGAATGGTCGTGCCCACAAGGACAACTTCTATCATACCTTAGAGGTGTTAGATAATGTGGCAAAAGCCTCCCCCATCCCCTCCCAAGGAGGGGTGAGTTCTCAACAGTTCTCCTCTCCTTTGGAGAGGTCGGGTGAGGCTTTACTCTGGCTCCGCTGGGCTGCCCTCCTGCACGATATAGGCAAGCCACGCAGCAAGCGTTGGGAGGAAAAGGTAGGCTGGACCTTCCACAACCATAATTATATAGGTCAGAAGATGGTCGCCCCCATTTTCCGACGCATGAAGTTGCCACTCGATGAACGCCTGACGTATGTTGAGAAGTTGGTGGGCCTGCACATGCGTCCCATAGCTATTGCCGATGATGTAGTCACAGATTCTGCCGTGCGCCGACTGTTGTTTGAGGCAGGCAAGGATATTGACGACCTGATGCTACTTTGCGAGGCTGATATCACCAGCAAGAATATGCAGAAGAAGCAGCGCTTCCTGGATAACTTCCAGTTGGTGCGTGAAAAACTGGCTGACCTTCAGGCTCGTGATAACTACCGCACTTGGCAGAACCCTATAACAGGTGAGGAAATCATGGAAACCTTTGGTCTCAAGCCTTGTCGTCAGGTTGGTATCCTCAAACAAGCTGTCAAGGATGCCATCTGGGATTCCGTTATTCCCAACGACCATGATGCTGCCTTTCAGTTCATGCTCCAGAAAGCCAAGGAAATGGGGCTTGTTCCAATTGATAATTGATAATTGACAGTTGAGAATTAACAATTTACAATTAATAATTAACAATTAACAATTAACAACGGAATCTCTAACCTCTAACCTCCAACCTCTAACCTTTAACCATTAATCTCTTATGAAATACATCCTACTTTTCACTTCTTTGATGCTTTTTCGGCTTAGTGCTTATGCGCTTCCCGTAGAGGCGCGTCTCAGTTCGCAGGCCACGCCAACTATGAAGAAACTGTACTATGATATCTCTTCGGATAAATGTGCATATCTCCCAGGTGACACTATATCCTTCAAGCTTCCGGCTACTCCTGTATCGGGCTTAAGGGTAAGATACCGGTGTTTGGCTGATGTGGTGGCTGACACCCTTCTTACCACCAAGACATGGACTTGGATTGCTCCTGCTCAGGATTTTCAGGGCTATCTGGTGGAAGTTTATACTACCGATGGCACTACCGACCTTATTCATGGTGCCATAGCTGTAGATGTGTCTTCAGATTGGAAACGCTTCCCCCGTTATGGTTTCGTAGCAACCTTTGGCAACGATAAGACCGTTAGTGTTGTTCGTAACGAAATGACTTGGCTCAACCGTTGCCACATCAATGCCGTGCAGTTTCAGGATTGGCATAGTAGTCACGACTGGCCCTTGGGTGGAACTCGCGAGAAGCCCCTCTCCACCTACAAGGATATAGCCAACCGCACCATCTATACCAGTGCCATTAAGAACTATATTTCGCGTCAGCATCATTTTGGTATGAAGAGTTTTTTCTACAACCTCTGCTTTGGCGTGCTTGACGGTTACGAATCACGTGGTGTTAAGGATGAATGGTTGGCTTTCAAGGATAAAAATCATATCACGAAGGACAAGCATGACCTGCCAGATTCATGGAAGAGCGACATATATTTGGCTAATCCCGCAAACCCTGAATGGCAGGCTTTCTTGGCAGACCGTAACGATGATGTTTATGCCTGCCTGGATTTCGATGGTTATCAGATAGACCAACTTGGTACCCGTGGGGATTTGTATGATTATTATGGCTCTCAAATCAATCTTCCTTCGGGCTATGCATCCTTCATAAAGGCCATGAAGAAACGTCATCCCGGGAAGCGTCTGATCATGAATGCCGTGTCGGAGTACGGGGCAAAGGAAATGGGTCGTACAGGTCTTTTGGATTGCTTCTATAACGAGGTGTGGGGCTGCCATTCAAGCGATGCCCTAACCCATTCCGAGGCCAAGTTTACTAACCTTAGGAATATTATTCTGAACAACCGATCTTATAATGCCGACCTCCAGACCGTCTTTGCCGCCTATATGAACTATTGTTGTGATAACAGCAACTTCAATACTCCTGGCGTGGTTATGACTGATGCTGTCATGTTTGCCCTTGGCGGTTCCCATTTGGAGTTGGGAGGCGACCATATGCTCTGTCGTGAATATTTCCCCTATATAGGGCAAAAGATGACACCAGAGTTGGAAGACTGGATGACTCATTATTACGATTTCTTTACGGCCTACCAGACCCTGCTCAGGGGAGATTGGAAAGAGAACACCACCGTGAAGGTTAGCGCCTCAGGTGTTTCCGTTAATAAATGGGAGCCTGTCAACCAGCGTATTACGCAGTTGACTCGCGATGTGGAAGGTCGTAAGGTCATTCATCTGCTTAACTTCTGTACCCAAGAGAGCGATAAGGTCCAAGACCCCGCCTATCTGCTTTGTTGGCATGATAGGGATGGACTTCGTCCTTGGCCCGTAGAGCATAAGCAACTTGCCCTCACCATTTCAAGCCTCACCGGAGTGCGTAAAATCGGCAGGCTTTGGGTTGCTTCGCCCGACTATATAGGAGGTGCTGTGCAGGAGATAACAGACTATTCGTTCGCCTCCGGCACCTTGCGTTTCACACTCCCCGCTCTTCAGTTCTGGACCATGATAGTGGTGGAGCCAGAAACCTCAAGCCCAGATGCCCTCATTCAGATTCCTGCCAAGTCCACCACATCTTCTAAGGCATATACTCTTTCAGGCATTCCCTTCACATCATCCCCCTGCGGAATAGTTGTAAAGAATGGCAGAAAGACGATGGTTCAGTAAACTTGTCATTGAATAGCCAAAGTCTCTTTAACCACTAACCTCTAACCCCTAACCTAAAAACTGCTATGTAGCAGTTTTTTTGCCCTTTAGAAATATTTTGTGATTTGGGCGTTCTGGAAGTTGTTCATCTCGTTCACCATACGGACAGCGCTGTCGATGATGGGGAAGGCGCAGAGGGCTCCCGTTCCTTCACCCAAGCGAAGGCCGAGGTG
The DNA here is from genome assembly GCA_017541025.1 of Bacteroidaceae bacterium. Classification (GTDB taxonomy): domain Bacteria; phylum Bacteroidota; class Bacteroidia; order Bacteroidales; family Bacteroidaceae; genus Physcousia. The sequence goes on from JAFXZY010000011.1 coordinate 35,872, forward strand.
GAGTAGGGGCTTGGCTTCCATTGCTTCCAGCATCTTTTTGTGCCCGCTCTCATCGCCGCAATGGGTGAAAATCATGTATTCTTGGGCGGCAGGATAGAGGCGTGTGGCAGCAAGGGCGCAGGCTGTCATGATAAAGCCGTCCACTAAAATAATAAGGTGCTGCTCGGCTGCACGGAGCATGGCGCCGATGGCGGCAACCATTTCAAAGCCGCCGAAGTAACGGACAGCCCCTTCCAATCTCCCCCCAAGGGAGGAGGCTTTATATCTTTCCATAGCTTTGGAGAGCACTTCGTATTTGTGGCGGATGCCTTCATTGTTAAGACCTGCTCCTGCACCGATACACTCAGCGAGGGGTATATTGCAGAAGAGGTGCATCCAGATGCTGCTGGGCGAGGTGTTGGCAATGCCCATCTCACCTATGCAGAGTACATGGCAACCCTCTTGTAGGCAGTCATCAACTAACTCGACGCCTACCATTATGGCATGGTCAAATTCCTCCTTACTCATTGCAGGCTCGTACAGAAAATTCCTGGTGCCCCGGGCAATCTTTCGGTCGATGATGCCTGGGACGGCAGAAAGGTCGTAATCGACACCTACATCCACGATGCGCAGTTTGAAACCGTGCTGTCGGCAGAACATATTCACACCGCCGCCGCCACGGGTAAAGTTTATCATCTGTTGCCAAGTAACCTCGCGTGGCGAAACACTGACACCTTCGCGTTCTATTCCGTGGTCGCCTCCCAAAAGCAGATGGCAGGGATGGGACAGACTTGGCTCCAATGTCTGCTGAATCAGACATATCTGTAAGGCCAGTTCTTCCAGGCGACCCAACGAACCTTTTGGCTTGTTCAGGTTGTCTATCTTATCTTGTATCGATGTCTGCAACGACTTGTCAACCGATTGTATGTTAAATTCTTTCATCTCTCTAACCTTTAACCTCTAACCTTTAACCTTTAACCTCTAACCTTTAACCCTTAACCCTAACTGCTATTCCACTAACCATGAGGATGACCTCATCGGCATTCTGTGCAATGTACTGGTTCATCCATCCTTGCAGGTCGGTAAAGCGGCGTTGCAGGGCGTTATCGCTAACTCCGCCGCTACCAATCTCGTTGGTAACGAAGATGTAGGTCGCATTGGGCTGGGTAAATTTGTTGAATTCGGTCTTTGCGGCAACAAGGGCGGCATCAACATTTAAGTTCCCCTCGTCCACGGGAGCGGGGTTTAGGTCAGGGGTACGGCTGATGAAGTTGGTAAGCCATAGTGTCACGCAGTCGATGACAACAACACGACCTGTTAAGTCGTGTCGGCTCAGATGGATTTCCTCTTCTATGTTGGTCCATTGCGGGCCGCGGCGCTCCTGATGACGGCGTACGCGCTCGCGAAACTCTTCATCCCAAATATGCGCCGTAGCCAGATAAACGGGATTATCACTTAGTTGCAAAGCCAGTTCCTCAGCCTTACTGCTTTTTCCTGAACGCTGTCCGCCAGTTATTAGAACTATTTTCTTCATTGAACATTGAACATTGCATTGAACATTAGTTTACAGTTTACTGTTGTTAATTATTTTTGTTATCGTTGACGTTATCGTTGACGTTAATAATTCTTCACTCTTGAACTCCTTGAACCCTTGAACTCTTAAACCCTTGAACTCTTAAACTCTTGCCACGCAGATGGCAAGCAGAGTGGTGAGTTCCACAATAAGGCATACGGCGCCGCAGCAGTCGCCTGTGTAGCCGCGTAACCTGTTCCAGATGAGCAGATAAAGGAAATACATTACAATACACGGGATAAAGATAACCATCTCCCAGTCAATGCCTGTCCACCATAAAAATGCCACCATGGGCAGCAATCCTTGAATGGCAAGGCCTATGCCTGCCCGCCAGTCCATCTTACGGTAAATCATCTTCGCCTTGGCCTCCTCTTCCCTTCGGGCGTAAGGCATCATCATAACCAGTTGTGCCGTCAGCATTCTGGCGTATGGCGTTGCCACCAGAATAGACAGCGCTGCCATCCGGGGAGTCATGGAGCATAGGGTTACAAACAGCAGCATCTCATAAAGGATAAGTCCCAGTACACCAAAGGTTCCTATGTGAGAATCCTTCATGATGCTGAGGATGCGCTCGCGGTCGGAACCTCCTCCGCCAAAGCCGTCCAGGAAGTCGGCCAGCCCGTCCTCGTGCAGGGCTCCCGTTACCAACAGCCTCACGATTATCGCCAGCAGAATGGCCATCATGTACGGCAAATACATGCTGGCCACCCATAGCGTGGCTGCCATCAGTCCACCTGTGAGCCAACCCGTCAGCGGCCAGTATTCCACCACAGCCTGATAACTCTCTACAGGCGGTTGATGTAGGCGGTAGAAGGGCAGTCGGGTAAAGAAGATAAGCGCAGCCCACAGGCGGTCGTACCATCGGATGTTATTAAGTTCTACTTGCATATTTTTTTGTTTACGTTATTAAGGGATAGAGCCAATGAGTGTAGCCCGCATATATTTTGCCGTGGATATAGAATCCGGTTTCTACGGGTTGCCCTTGGGCATCAAAGAGTTGTATGTCGGATGACGGAGGCGTTCCCATAATGCTGGAGTAGTGGAACTCGTGTCCACGGAGTTCCTTCCCGTTTACCATCATGCTTCGGTAGCCAAGGTGCAGACGGGCGCCTTGCATGGTGGTGCGGAAGGGTAGGAGGCCGGTCATGTCTGTATCATCTATTCCTTCCGAGAGGTACATCATGCCACCACATTCCGCCCAAATATTGGCATGGGTCTTCCTAAGTGATTCCATTGTAGCGTGGCTTTCTGAGAGTTGCGGCAGAAAGAATTCAGGGTAACCACCAGGCAGAAAGACCAAGTCGGCATCTTGCGGCACCGTCTCGTTGGCAAGAGGAGAAAAGAAGTGAACTCTTCCCCGTTCGCATAGGTAATCAATGGTCTGACGATACAAGAAGTTGAATGCCGCATCACGGGCGATGTAGATTTGGGATTTTTTTGAGTTGATAGTTGACAGTTTAGAACTGTTAATCGTTAATTGTTCATTGTTAATCGTTAATTGTTCATTGTTAATAATCTCCGCCACTTTTTCAGCCAGTTGGCTTATCTTTTCTGTTTCGCTTATGTCGAGGCCCAGGTGACGGCTGGGAGCATAAAGTTCCTTCATGCGAGGGATGGCGCCTATGACGGGCATCCCCACCTCTTCGGCAGCACGACGCAGCATTTGCTCGTGGCGCGGACTCCCTACATTATTAAATATAACACCGGAAATCTGGGTGACGGGTCGGTAGGTAAGGTACCCCTTCAGGATGGGAGCTATGCTGTGCGCCATACTGTGGGCGTTAATGACAAGAACGACCGGGATTCCCAACAGCTCTGCTATCTCGGCACTACTGCCCCGGATGCCATCAGCCCCATCGTACAGTCCCATTACGCCTTCCACAATACAGATGTCAGCGTCTTGGCTGTAGCGCAGGAACACCTGCTTCACATCCTGTTCGGGTTGCATCCATGTGTCCAGGTTCACGGAATCCCTGTCGCAGGCAATACGATGGTAGAGCGGGTCGATGTAATCGGGCCCGCACTTGAAGGGCTGCATTTTGTAGCCCTTGTTGTGAAGGGCGCGGAGCAGTCCGATAGTAAGGGTCGTCTTACCGCTTCCCGATGATGCCGCAGCTATGAGAAATGCCGTTTTCATATTAATGGTGGTGTTACTTTCCAGATGCAAAAGTACAAAAAAAACGCTAAGAGTGTACATGTTATAAAAAAAAGTTGTAATTTTGCAACGCATTCAGGTGATGTCCTTGGTCAGCAGCCAGAGGACAGAGAGGGAATCCGGTGCAAATCCGGAACAGTACCCGCTACTGTAGATGCCTATTATTGAAGGTGCAAGAAGAAGCCACTTTCGGGAAGCTTAACCGATGGGAAGGCGCACGTTCAGGGCAAAGTCAGGAAACCTGCCTGTGATGCTTCAGTATGTCAAACCAGCTCTGCTACGGGAATATAGTGAGCAAAACTTTGAAGAATCCAGGAAGTGAAGCATATCTATGCTGTGTTCATTGCATTGTTGTGCAATATTTTTTTTAGTTCCATTGTCTGCGCTCAGAAATCTGTACCAGATAGTACAATCCGAAACCGAGAGTTGGCGCAAGTGGTTGTTACAGGTACAGGCACCCATAACAGAGCTCAGAATGCCGTGGTGCCTGTGCAGGTGCTAACGGCCGAGGAACTGCAGCGCATGCACGTTACCAGCCTTGAGGATGCCCTGAAGCAACTAACCAGTAGCATTACCACCATGACCAACGGCATGGGGACTACCATGATGATGAATGGTCTCAATGAAGATTACATCCTGATATTAGAGAATGGAAAACGACTGACGGGCGATGACCGTTACTCGCGCATCAACATGGCTAACGTGAAGCGTATTGAAGTCCTTTCGGGTGCCAGCTCGGCCCTCTATGGAAGCGAGGCTATAGGCGGTGTCATCAATATCATCACAACAGCCCCTTCTATGACGGCACCTTCTGCTGATATCCATCCGGAATTAAAGGTTGATGTAATCAGTTCCACTTCCTATACCAGTAAAAACCGCTTTACGGAAAGCATTGCCGTAAATGCTGAAAAAGGAAAGTTTAGCAGCAGTACATCCTTCCAGCATCGGCAGGCCAGCAACTGGCAGGTGAATCAGACTGAGGAGGTGATGGGGCGACTGATGCCTACCGGTAAGGTGATGAGTCAGGGATTCCATAGCAACCAGTTGAACCAGCGTTTTACCTGGGATGTGGGGCATGGCGTTTCTGTATATCTGAAAGGCAGTTTCTACGATTACCATACCGACCGTCCGCAGATGGCTCGCTACTTTAAGGGTTCTACCAAGAAGAATGCTGCCGGCGGTCTGGACACCATCTATACGGAAAAAGAGGCTTACAGCTATGACCTTCATCATCAGGATTATATGTATGGCGCAGGCGCTACATGGAAATTGAACAGCAAGACGTATCTGGAAGCAGACTTCTATAGTGACAACCTGATGAGTGAGCGTGACTCGTTCAATACCTTTCTTCCGGGCGGTACGCAACTTACCAAACGTACACATTATTATAATGGTACGGTTAAGGGAATCTTCCGCTTGGGCAGTTGGAATAAGTTGTCGGCAGGTGCCGAGTATGTGCATGAAACATACGAGAGCTATAACTTCTCCTTCCGTACCATGTACACCATCTCCTTGTTTGCTCAGGATGAGATGCGTTTGCTGAAGAACCTGCAGGGTGTCTTGGGTGTCCGTTACATATACAACCGAAACTTTGGCAGCTATGCTACCCCCAGCGTTGCCCTAATGTACAGTCCGGGCAGGTTCCGTCTGCGTGCCGGATACAGCACGGGTTACCGAACACCCACACTTTTGCAGATGTATTACGAGAACGACGAGACCAAGAACATCACCATCGGCAATCAGGACTTAAAGCCCGAAAAGAGCAACTACTACACCATAAGTGCCGAATACAACAATAGTTGGGTGAATTTGAAAGTCAGCGGTTTTATCAATGATGTTCGTGACATGATTTCGTATCGGGTACTCACCGATACAGAGGTATCAGCAAGTGGGTTGGATGCAAAATATCCTACAGCAACAAAATACCAGCAAAGAGATAATATAGACAAGGCGAAGGTTAAAGGGCTCCACCTGAGCGCAACTTTCTATCTGCCACAAAATGTACGCTTGGGTGGAGCCTATACCTTTACAGATACAGAAGCAGAGACAAAGGAACTGAATGCCGCTACACAACAGTACGAGACTGTTACCCAACCCACTGACCGCAGTGTGAGACATACAGGACGCGTCTTTGCGGGATGGGGAAAAACATGGGGAAAGTACAGGTTCTGCATAGACCTGAACGGCCATCTGCAAGGTCGTCGTTGGAGCACCAGCTACGGATGGGCTCCGGGTTTTACGCAGTTCGACCTCCATACTACCCATACATTCTATTTGAAGAATATGGAACTGATTCCCGGTCTTGGCATAGAAAATATCTTCAATACACGCGATACGCGTCCTTGGAACAGCAATTTCTCTACGTTGCATCCCGGCAGATGCGTCTTCGCTTCGTTTAAGATAAAACTTTAGTCGCTAGAGTTTAGTTTACATAAATATGAGACGTATAGCTTTATATTTGATAATTGTTCAATGTTTAATGTTCAACGTTCAATGTGTTCTGGCGCAGACCGAAGGGAAGGAAACAACCATGAAGGAACTGGTGGTCACTGCAACGGGTACGCAGCATACCCTGAAGGATGTGCCCGTGCAAACTGAGGTAATCAGTCGGAAAATGTTGGATAGCTTTGGCGGCAAGAATATAGAGGAGATTCTGAGCTCCCTCACAGCCTCCTTTGCCTTCAACGAGGGCGATATGGGCAGCCAGATGCAGTTGGGCGGCTTGGGAAACTCGTATATTTTGGTGCTGGTGGACGGCAAGCGTCTGCATGGCGATGTGGGAGGCGAGAACGACCTGGGACTGATAGACCCGCAGAATATAGAGCGCATAGAGATTGTGAAGGGTGCTCAGAGTGCCCTCTATGGTAGCGATGCTATGGCCGGTGTCATCAATATTATTACAAAGAAGCATACTCAGAAGGGCATTTATGCAGACAATAGCACACGTTACGGTATGTATAACGACCTTCGCCAGCATAACACTTTAGCCTTTAATATCGGAAAATTTGGTAGTCAGACCAACTTTCAGTTGCAACGAAACGACGGTTGGCAGAATACTGCTGAAGAATATGCTGAGGGCATGGTAATAACGGACAGTAAGAACAAAACGGTGAATATGTTCCGTAACTGGCAGTTGGCAGAACGCTTAACCTATCAGCCGATACGCGACCTGGAATTATATGCCGAGGGCTCGTATTACAAGAAGAATATCTGTCGCCCCCAGAACGGCAGGCATCCCAGTTGTGATGTCTATACCTACGACCTCCGTTACAATAATGCTTCGGCGGCGGTAGGCGGCAAGTGGTACTTACCGAGTGAAAAGGGAAAAGTGAAAAGTGAAAAAATAAATGGTGGCAGGAACTACTTGCAGTTGGATATCGACTGGAACAAGCATGCCTATTACTATGACTATACAGCACGTACTTACGAGACGGTGCTGCTGAAGGGCGAGGAGTACGGCCCCATGGAAGGGGAATGGTATCCTGTGATGATGTACCCTGGGCAGAGTAAGTTGCAGAGCGACCAGCAGCGCATCATGGCTCAGGCAAAGGGCGTCTTCTATCTACCATTTCAGAATACCCTGAATACAGGTTTGGAATATCGATATGACTATCTGAATGCTCCCGACCGTACAGAAAACGGGTCGGCGAGTGACTGGACAACGGCCTTGTACGTGCAGGATGAGTTCGACCAACTTGGATGGCTCAACCTTACCGCAGGCCTCCGTCTGGTAGGAAACCGCAATTTTGGTGTGCGCCTGACACCTAAGGTTAGCGCCATGTTCTCAGTTGGAGATTTCCGCTTCAGGATGGGATGGAGTCAGGGATTCAAAACGCCTACCGTTAAGGAGCTGCACTACCGTTACCTGCATGTAATGGGCAGCAGTACGTTCTTTAACATCGGTAACTTAGACTTGGATCCTCAGACCAGCAACTACTATTCGGCCAATATAGAGTATCGTGGTCGTAAGTTTACTGCATCTGTTACGGGTTATCTGAACAAGCTGGACAATATGATAGCTCTGGTAAATGTACCCGTTGGTGAGATTCCTCCAGGCGTAACCACCGCCTATCTGGGCGACGGCAGCAACAATGTTCAGGCCCGCATGTATAAGAATATGGATGATGCCCGCACCTATGGCATAGATGTTACCCTTTCTTATCAGGTGATGAGGGATTTGATGCTCAATTCGGCTTACAGCTGGCTGAATACCGAAGCCAACCTGTATGATGCCTCCAAGGATAGAATGAACTCCGTAACCATTGACGGGACAGCCCACCATAAGTGGAGCGCTTCTGTTATGTACAGCCACTCGTTCTGTACTTGGTATAAGTTGGGCATTAACCTTTCTACCCGTGGCAGTAGTACGCGTTTCTATCAGAACAACAGAAACGGAAAGCCTTTCCAAATTTGGCGCATCAATACCACGCACGACTTTGGCAAGCCTGGTAAGATGCTTGCCTATAGGGTGGAGTTGGGTGTAGACAATATCTTTAATTACGTAGACCGCACCATGCATCCTTATCACTTGGGGAACAATACACCTGGTACAATGGTTTATGGAACCTTTGGTATAAAATTCAATTACGGAAAGAGAGTAAAAAACAATTTTTTATCAACTAAACAACAAATTAACAATGAAGAAGATTAAATCTTTAATTTTTGCTGCTGTGGCTGTATGCCTGACAGCTCCTGTTTTCACCTCATGTAGTAGTGACACTACTGATGCCCCCGACAACCTGATTTCGGAGTACAGTTACAACGACAACTTAGTAGCCGCTCAGAAGGCTAAGTCAAAGAAAGACGTTGCTGTTCTGCTGGTTGCCTTCGGTTCAACATGGAACAATGCTTTCCTGGCCTTCGACAAGACAAAAGCTGCTTACGAGGCTGCTTTCCCCAATGCTGATGTTTATGTTTGTTTCTCAAGCGACATCTGTATTAACCGTGCCAGCATTGGTGAGAACAAGGACGACAACGGTAACATTGTAAAGCGTGACTACTACGAGCCCCGCTATCTGCTGCATGCCATCGGAGCTGCCAAGTACAGCAAGATCTACGTTCAGTCTTTGCAGGTGATTCCCGGTGAGGAGTTTGCCGCTGTAGTTGCCAGTGTAAAGAAGTTCATGAACAACGGTTACATCTCCAGTGCTCATCTGGACGATGAATATCTGGCAAAACTGGAGGCAGATGAGGCTATCTATCTTGGTATGCCTTTGCTGAGCGACCCCGAAAAGGATGTTCCCGAGGTTGCCAAGCAGCTGAATGCCCTCTATGCCTCCGAAGCCCAGCAGGGTGTTGTTGCTTTTATGGGTCATGGCAACCCCGACAACTACGATACCTTCAAGGCTAATGTTCGCTATACTCAGTTGGAGGAGGCTCTGCAGAAACTTAACCCCAGCTACTATGTTGGTACTGTAGATATGCCCGACAACTACAAGCAGGATGTTCTGGCTCGTATGCAGGAGAAGGGCATCAATAGTGGTAAGGTTAGCCTGCACGCTCTGATGTCAATAGCCGGAGACCATGCTCATAACGATATGGCAGGAGGTGCTTTGGAAGGACAAGACGAAGATGAGTACTGGAAACCGATGGCTCCTGAAAGCGAGGATGTCAGCTGGTATGAGTTTTTCAAACATGCAGGTTATGAACCTATCGTTCCTATTTCTGGCAAACACCCCCAAGGTCTGCTTGAACTTCCCGGTGTTCTGAATGTTTGGATTCAGCACACTAAGAACGCTCTGTTCCTGGAGGATGCTTACCATAGCATGTATCCCGAAGAATAAAGCTGATATTATTCAAAAGGCAAAAGGAAGGCGACTTCCTTTTGTCTTTTTGTAAATAATCGTTATCTTTGTGCCATGAAAAAGATAATTGTTGCAGGTATAGGTCCTGGTAGTGCCGAAGATATTACTCCCGCTGTTCTGGAGGCTGTGCGTCAAAGCGATGTGATAGTTGGGTACAAATACTATTTTAGGTTTATCGAACCTTATCTCACACCTGGTACGGAGTGTATCGACAGCGGTATGCGTCAGGAACGCCAGCGTGCTGAGGAAGCCGTCGCCCTTGCCAAGGAAGGAAAGACGGTTTGTGTTATCAGTAGTGGCGATGCGGGTATTTACGGAATGGCGCCTCTTATCCTGGAGATGGACCCCACAATGGATGTACAGGTGCTTCCTGGTATCAGCGCTTTCCAAAAGGCTGCATCTTTGCTGGGTGCTCCCATAGGGCATGATATGTGCATCATTTCCCTCAGCGACCTTATGACTCCTTGGCAGCTGATAGAGAAACGTATTCAGGCAGCTTCCCTTGGCGATTTCGTTACAGCGGTTTATAATCCTAAGAGTCATGGGCGATATTGGCAGCTACATCGCCTAAAGGAACTTTTCCAGCAACAGCGGGCTGGCACAACTCCCGTGGGTTATGTCCGTCAGGCAGGAAGGCCGGAACAGGAGGTGAAGCTGACCACTTTAGGTGATTTCGACCCCGAAGATGTGGATATGTTCACGGTCATCCTCATTGGTAATTCGCAGTCATACATAGAAGGTGGAAAATTCATCACACCACGTGGCTACTTCCGCGATTTTCCCCTCTCTTCGGAGGGGACTAGGGGGAGGCTCATTATGAACGAATCGTTCCGCACCATTCTTTCCGAGATGAAGCATCCCGATGTGCCAACGTGGCGACTCTGGCCTTTGTTGCATGCCATTCATACCACGGTGGACTTTGGAATGGAAAAATACCTGTGGATGGATGATCGCGCTACGGAAATCATATATAATAAGATAAAGGATGGTACATTGCGCCATATCGTAACCGATGTGACGATGGCTGCCAGCGGCATCCGCAAGGGAGCCTTGGAACGTTTGGGGGTGGAGGTGCATTGCTATATCAACGACCCTCGGACAAGGGAAATGGCCGAGGAGCAGAGTATTACCCGCAGTCAGGCTTGTATGCAACTGGCAGCAGAAGAATATTCCGATGCCCTCTATGTGGTGGGAAACGCGCCTACAGCTCTCTTTGAGATATGCGACCTGACACGTAAGGGTAAGATGCAGCCTGCAGGAATCATAGCCGCTCCAGTGGGGTTTGTCCATGTCTGTGAGAGCAAACATGCAGTCAAGACGCTGAAACAGATTCCCAAAATCATTGTTGAGGGCAGGAAGGGCGGTAGTAACCTTGCGGCTACGCTGTGCAATGCCATCCTTACATACGATGACGCAGAACAAATTAAACCAGGGAGAGACCTGTGAGAATTGAGGCGGCTATGCCGCAATTGAGAATTGAGAGTTGAGAATTGAATATTAGAATGAAGTTTGTTGTTATAGGAATTACGGATAATCCTAAGCCTTTCTTTCCTTCGGAGGTTTTGGAAATCATCAGGCAAGGCAAGGTATTTTCGGGAGGCAAGCGCCACCACGAGATAGTTGCTCCGTTGCTGCCTAAGGATGCACAATGGATTGACATCACCGTTCCCCTGGATAATGTTTTCAAACAGTATAATTTTCAATTCTCAATTTTCAATTCTCAATTAATTATTGTTTTCGCCTCCGGCGACCCTCTGTTCTTTGGTTTCGCCAATACGTTACAACGTGAGTTCCCTGATGCTGAGTTGCAGGTCTTCCCTACGTTTAATTCCCTGCAGATGTTGGCTCACAGAATGATGATACCCTATCAGGATATGCATGTTGTGTCACTTACAGGTCGACCTTGGGATAAGTTCGACGAGGCACTCATCTGCGGTTATCCGCTCATTGGTTGTCTCACGGATAAGAATAAAACTCCTCACGATATCCGTCGGCGGATGCAGGAATACGGGTATAATAACTATGTGATGACCGTTGGAGAGAATCTGGGCAACGATTCATTAGAACGTGTGTGCCAGTATGATGGCGGAATAGATTATGCCAACCCTAATTGCATTATCTTACAGCAAACAGAAAAGAAGATAAGGCCTTTTGGCATTCCCGATGCGCTGTTTACCCTCCTTGAAGACCGTGAGAAGATGATAACCAAGATGCCTATCCGTCTGCTTACACTGCAGGCACTTGAGCTACGGACAAAACATGTACTGTGGGATATAGGCGCCTGCACAGGAAGCGTTTCAATAGAAGCCCGTCTGCAGTTTCCTCACTTGCAAATCGAAGCTTTCGAGATTCGGCCAGAGTGTGAGGCGATCATCCAAGAGAATGCCCGCAGGTTTGGAGCCCCAGGCATTAACGTACATATTGGAGACTTTCTCAATTCTCAATTGCCACTTCGTTCTCGCGTTCCGCTCGCGACCCCTTCGGCGTTCTCAACTCTCAATTCTCAATTGCCCCGTCCTGACGCTGTTTTCATTGGTGGTCATGGAGGCCGCCTAAAGGAAATCATGGAGAAAGTGCTAACGGTCTTAGCCCCTGGCGGCGTGATTGTTATGAACAGCGTCATAGCTCCCAAAGTTACCACCGATAGCCATCAACTTTGGGATGAGGCCTGCGCAGCATTAGGTCTTAAGCAGGAACCTCCTACAAGAATACAACTCGACAATCATCATCCAATAACGATACTTAAAGTGAAAAATGATATTTACCAACCGTAAACAGTAAACAGTAAACGGTAAACCAAAAATGAAAGTAGCCATTATACAAATCAGCGAGGCTGGTAGTGAAATCGCCTCAACGTTGGAACGCCAGTTTAACGCTAAGATTATTCAGCGCACCGATGTTGGCAAGGAATGGAAGACGCAAGATGCCTTTCTCTTCATTGGCGCAATGGGTATCTGCGTCAGGACGATAGCCCCTTTTATCAAGGACAAGCACCAGGATCCTGCTGTTGTATGCATCGACTCGCTTGGACAGAACGTCATTTCTGTACTCAGCGGACATGTGGGCGGTGCCAACGAACTGACACGAACCATCAGCAGTATTCTGGATGCTCACGAAGTCATTACCACTCAAAGCGATAATGCCGGTTTGTGGGCCTTAGATACTTTCGAGAAGCGTTTCAACTGGCCTGTAGCCAGCGATATCGACGATATGAACGACTGCATCTTTGCCTTCGTGAACTGTCAGCCTACAGCCCTTTTGCTGGAAGCCCGCGATGAAGGAACGGACTATCTGGAAGCGACCAAACCCGACCATGTAACTATTATCAACGATATTTCCGAGGCAGATCCCCGTAAATACAAACTGCTTATCATGGTTACTCCCTACATGCGCAACGCACCTTACGGTATGCTCGAACTGCATTTCGTACCTATGGTTGGCACAATAGGTTTTGGGTTGGCCCATCATCCCGAAGATTACGAAAGTATCTACGACGAGATTGACGAGGCTTTTGCCAATCGTGGCATACTTCCCTGTTCTCATAAGTATTGTACCATAGACGTAAAGGCAGATGAAGAGTTTGTAGAGATGCTCGAAGAAGACTACGAAGAAGAAGTGGTTTTCTTTACAGCAGAAGAACTCTCTGCCGTGGAGGTTCCCAATCCCAGCGATACCGTTGCCAAACATGTGGGCACACCCAGTGTTTGCGAAGCAGCCGCCATCTTAGGTTCCAATCACGGCAAACTGATTATCCCCAAGGTTAAAGGCAAGAACTGGACGGCAGCCCTTGCTATCGACTACCGGCACCTGCGCGAACAGAAGAAGACAGGATTTATTGAGATTGTCGGTGCAGGACCTGGCGACCCAGACCTTGTTTCCGTACGAGGCCGCAAGATGCTGGAGAAAGCAGACCTTATATTATATGCAGGTTCGTTAGTACCCAAGGAACTGACCGACTGCCACAAGCCAGGCGCTGTGGTACGTTCTTCTGCCGACATGAATCTCGAAGAACAATGTGCCTTGATGAAGGAACACTACGACAAGGGCCATTTCATTGTCCGTCTGCATACGGGCGACCCTTGCATCTTTGGTGCTATTCAGGAGCAGATGGCCTTCTTTGACCAGAATCATATGTCGTATCACATCACGCCCGGCATCAGCAGTTTCCTTGCTGCTGCTGCCGAATTGCGCAGTCAGTTTACCATTCCTGAGCGAACCCAGACCATTATCCTGACGCGTGGCGAAGGTCGTACTACTATGCCGGAGAAAGAACAGTTGCATCTGTTGGCTCGTAGTCAGAGTACGATGTGCATTTTCCTCTCTGCCGCCATTGTGGATGATGTTCAACGGGAACTCTTGCAGGAATACCCCGAGGATACCCCCGTGGCTGCCTGCTATCATCTGACTTGGCCTGACCAGAAGATCTATCGCGGTAAACTGAAAGACCTCGCCAAGCTGGTTCATGAAAATAAACTCACTCTTACCACAATGCTCGTTGTGGGTGAAGCTATCGACAATCGTCAGGGGCTTAGCCGGCTTTATGCTGATGAGTTCAAACATTTGTTCAGAGCATGATAGAGAAAGAGAATCTCCGTACCGGTCTGTCCACAGGCTCTTGTGCCACAGCAGCCAGCGTTGCTGCGTTGTGGGTACTGCTGGGTAATGATGTGCCAGAGCAAGTAAGCTTTGAACTGCCTCGCGACGGCTTTCGCCAAATGCCCATAAAGCAGGTGGAGGCGGGTAGGGGTTATGCCATAGCTTCGGTTGTAAAGGATGGCGGGGACGACCCAGATGCTACTAACGGCTGCACCATTCAGGCTATGCTGCGTTTCAACAACACGCATCAAGAGATTCGGTTCTTTGGCGGCGAGGGAGTAGGGCACGTCACCCTGCCTGGTTTGGGATTAGAAGTGGGAGAACCTGCCATCAATCCTGTTCCCCGGCAGATGATGTGCGAGAACTTGCGCAAATACTATCAGGGAGGATTGGATGTTACCATCATTGTTCCAGGCGGTGAGGAGATTGCCCGCCGAACGTTTAATGCGAAGGTTGGCGTGATGGGCGGCATTAGTATATTAGGTACCACGGGTATTGTGCATCCTTTCAGCCACGAGGCATACGTGGATGCTATGGAACGCGAGATGCAGGTGGCATTGGCTATGGGCGTTGAACGTATAGTGCTGAACAGTGGCAAGCGCAGCGAGGTGGCTATACACGAGCATTATCCGCAATTGCCCCCGCAGTCGTTCATCCACTATGGCAACTTTATTGGCGATGCCCTACGGATAGCCCAACGCTTAGATGTCAAGAACGTTACCCTGGGCGTTATGATTGGCAAGGCGGTGAAGTTGGCTGCTGGCTTTGATAATACGCACAGCTATCAGGTGACGATGGACCGCGACTTTGTAGCAGAACTTGCCCGGCAGGTCGGTTGCTCACAGCAAACGCTCTGCATCATTCAGGAAATTAATATGGCGCGTCAGTTGATTACCGATTTGCCCCGTGCCGACTACGAATTGTTAAAACCCATAATAACAGAAAAATGTTTAGAGACATGCAAAAGAATATATACCGGAAGTTTGGAGTTTATCTTATTGGATTCCTTGCTTTGATGGCCTGTACCCGTCCCCAAACGGGTACTTCAGAGGTAAAGGACAGCGGTTTTCAGCCCATACAGGTGAAGTATGCCCGCAACTTTGTCCTGGAGGATAGTATCCCCGGACTCCGTTTGCTTACCATTTGCAATGCCGAGGGCAAACATTCCACCGCCTATCGGTATGCGCTGGTGAACGGAGACGGGAAAGGGGTGGATATACCCGATGGCTATGAGGTGATTAAGGTGCCCGTGAACAGGTTTATTTGTATGACATCCTTGCAGCTAAGCAACTTTATCGCATTGAATATTACCGATAAAGTCGTGGGTATTACCAGCACGCGACACCTTTTTAACGATGCCCTGAACCAACAGATTGATGATGGTCGGACGGTGAAGATAGGTATTGAGGGTGAGTTCGACAATGAGTTGGTCCTGTTGGCCAATCCTGAGCTTATTATGGTTTCGCCCAGCAAACGTGGCGGGTTCGATGTGCTCAAGGAGAGCGGAATGCCCATTATGCCCCATTTGGGCTATCAGGAGCCCGATCCGCTGGGGCAGGCCGAATGGGTGAAGGTGATAGGCATCCTAACGGGGCACGAACAGGAGGCAACAGCCTATTTTGATAAGGTAGAGGCACGCTACAACGAACTGAAGGAAAAAGTTCAGTGTTCAACACCGAATGATCAACGTCCATCCATTTTTAGCGGCGATATGAAGGGCGGAGCTTGGTATGCCACAGGTGGAAAGAGTTTTCTGGCAGCCATCTTCCGTGATGCAGGAGCCCGTTATGTCATGGAGAATAATCGGGATGCAGGTGGTGTGAACATGGACTTCGAAGCTATCTATGCTCAGGCTGCCGATGTGGATTACTGGCGTATTAGCAACAGTTTTAACGGAACCTTCACCTACGATGTGCTGGCTGAGCAGGACAGTAGGTTTTGCGACTTCAAGGCTTACCGTCTGCACCATGTCATCTACAGCAACATGTCGCAAACGCCTTTCTATGAGTCGTTTCCCGTCCATCCTGACCTTGTCCTTTCCGACTTCGTGAAAATCTTCTATCCCCAGCTTTTGCCGGATTATACACCCACATATTATAAATTATTGGAATGAAGCGTGGCGTATTGTTCTTGTCTGTTTGTGTGCTTATTATCCTGCTGGTGATAGCCAATGTCTTGCTGGGTTCTGTCTCGTTGCCCGTAAGCGATGTTGTTGACACCCTCTTGGGCGGTACAGCCGCTCCCGTTACTACCCAGAATATCATCCTTAAGAGTCGTTTGCCTCAGACGCTGGTGGCTGCTTTGGCAGGTGCATCCTTGGCTGTTAGCGGCTTGGAGATGCAGACCGTCTTCCGCAATCCCCTGGCGGGTCCCACAGTGTTGGGTATCAGCAACGGAGCTTCCTTGGGTGTTGCCTTTGTCCTGCTCTTAGGAGGCAATATCGCGGGTGTAGCACTCAGTAAGATGGGTCTTGTGGGCGAGATGGCCCTCACCTTTGCCGCCATTGTAGGAGCCATGTTAGTCATGTTGCTCATAATCAGCGTAAGTAGGCATGTTAGCAGTAGCGTAACCTTACTGATTATAGGTGTGATGATAGGCTATGTGGCCAATGCCCTGATAGGTGTGCTCAAGTTCTTCAGCGTAGAGGAGGACATCCGTTCTTACGTGGTATGGGGGATGGGCAGTTTCCAGCGTGTCAGTCCCGAACGTTTTATGCCCTTTGCCGTTAGTACAGGTATTTTATTGGTGCTATCACTGCCCTTGGTCAAGAGTCTTAACCTTATGCTGCTGGGCGATGGTTATGCCCGCAATTTAGGTCTGAACCTCCGTCGGGCTCGCCTGTTGGTTATTGCCAGTTCGGGGATGCTCTGTGCCGTCACCACAGCCTATTGCGGTCCTATTGCTTTCTTGGGATTGGCTGTTCCGCATCTTTGCAGGGGGATTATTGGCACCAGCGACCATCGTCTGCTTCTTCCCTTCTCGCTACTTTCAGGTGCCGTTCTGGCTCTTTTGTGCCATCTTATCGCCCGGCTTCCGGGTTTTGAGGGAGCCCTGCCTGTCAACAGTGTAACAGCCCTTATCGGTGCCCCCGTCGTTTGCTGGGTACTGTTCAAGAGAAAGTGATAGGTTATAGTTTACTGTTTACCGTTTAAACGTTTTTTGTTTTCGTTATCGTTGACGTTAACGTTGACGTTTTTTGTTTTCGTTATCGTTGACGTTATCGTTGACGTTGACGTTGACGTTTTTTGTTTTTGTTTTCGTTATCGTTGACGTTAACGTTGACGTTTTTTGTTTTTGTTATCGTTATCGTTGACGTTGACGTTATTACCGGCTTAATCCCCTTGTGGGTAGGCTGCACCTGATTGATGGTACCGTCCTTGGCAAAGGTTAATTTGTCAATGCACACTTCGCGGTGGAAGCCGGGGCCGTTATTCAGATAGTTCTTGTTGATGCGGTGATAGACGATATACCACTCGTCGGTTCCGGGTATATTGACTATTGAGTTGTGGCCCGTGCCATAAATCTCCTCTTCGGGTTTCTGAATGATTACGATGGGCTTTTCTGCTACCTTGATAGGTCCCTTTGGCGACTTGCTGGTTCCGTAGGCAACGTGGTAGTTCTTGGCTCCCGTATCATCGACGCTCCACAGGAAGTAGTAAAGCCCCTTCCTATAGAATACATAAACGCCCTCGCGGAAAGCGTAGTCGGCCAACGAGCCTCCCTTGGGAGTAATGGTGAATTCTTCTTCTCCGATGCTCGTCATATCGTCGGAGAGCAGACGGTAGTGCAGGTGTCCGTTACCATAATACAGATAGGTCTGGCCGCTCTTGGGGTCGGTAAACACATCTGAGTCTATCATCTGACCGCCTGAGGTGGTGGTGAACAATGGTTTTTCCGAGGCTTTGAAAGGCCCTGTGGGAGAATCGGCCACAGCTACACCTAAGGTCTTTTTGTTTAGCTCTGGGTTGTGGGCGCTGAAGAAGAAGAAATACTTCCACTTGCCGCCAACCTGTTTTTCCTCGATACAGGGTGCCCATGCATTGCCCGATGCCCAAGGAGCATCACCGCCTGCAGAAAGGTTCAGGATGGTTCCTTCGTTGCGGAAGTGTACAAGGTCGTCGGACGAGAAAACATCGAAGCTATATCCGCCCCAGCCTGGATAGCCGTCGGTAGTGGGGTAAATGTAGAAGCGTCCCGTATTCTTGGAATACAGCACCTCGGGGTCGGCATGGAAGTCGGGCAGAGCAGGATTTCCGTAAACCGAAACTTCCACTGGCTGCTGGCATGCCTGCATGAAACTGGTTATGCGTAGCTGCCATTCGGCCTGACTGCGGACGTCGTATTGGCTCCAAGCTGAACCAAAGTAATAGGTAAACGGCTCATCGTTGTGCAGATTCTGGTGAATACCCACGGCATGGCCGGCATTCCCGTTTGCGGGTTGCTGGTACATCAACTTCTTGGTTGTGCTGATGCCTGCAGGATAGAGTGTGGCAACGTAAATCTGGCAGTTGTATCGTTCGGGGTCGCTTGTGGGGTCGGCATAGTGCATATAGTCGCGTTCCACCACCACGCTTTTTGTGTCGGCTGCATGAATCACGAAACCCGATGCCACATCGGCAGGCTTCTTAAGACCCGTGTACCAAACCTTCATCTGGCAGAAATTGGAACCGCGGTCGAGTGTTACGATACGATGTTCGGTAACCGTTCCTAAGGAACCACGATCCGTGGGGGCAAAGTCCATCTGTACAGAAACGCGCAGGGGGCCTTGGTCGAGCACCTTATACGTATCGTAGCACCAAGGGAAGAGGAGCGAGTCGCCCACCATGATGGATGGTGTACCACAACCCAGCGTAGGACCTACGTTATAGCAATCCATTCCCATACCATGGTTCAGGTGGTAGCTGGTAAGTGTGGTTATCAATTCGGCTTCTCGTTGTTTGCCTTGCTTTTTCAGGGCAGAAATCTCTGGATGGCGCGAATACTCCAGTTTGTAGATATTGTCGACAATCATATCGGGCGTACTCTTCAGCCAGATATCTATACCATATCCTTGTTGTCCCATCCGCTGAAGGGCGGGACCATAGAAGCGGTAAGCAGTGCGGTCGTTCTCAATCATAATGTCATCCAACCGCTCGGGGTAATGTTTGACAAACACGAATGGCTTAGCCGTAGAGGGCTTGCCGGGTTTCAACTTGTACGTAGCTGTACCGTTCGGTCGGATGCTGGCAAAAAGCAGCAGCTTACCGTCGTATGTCCATTGATAGGGCTGTTCTACGCCGAATGTGTCGAACAGCACCAACTGCGAATCTACCTTAAGATTCTCCACCTCTACTACTTCATGGCGTTGTAATGCCGTGTTGTTCTTTAATACAATGGTCTGGCTCTTTGCCGAAAGACTCAGCAAAAGGCACAAAAGGGGCAGAAATACGGTTTTATGGTTCATAGAATAGTTTGTTTATAGCTTAGTAGCTATGATTAGATTGTAATAATATTCTTAGTGCAAAGGTAGTGCAAATCGTGCGTAATACAAAATAAAAAGTGTTTTATTTTTATTACCAAGATGCAGTCCATCTTCGGGACGAAGTTTCAAAGATGCAAAAATTAGGGCGCCTGCTTTCGCAAACGCCCCAATTTTGGGTTAGAGGTTATAGGTTATGGGTTATAGAAACCTTGAAACTTTTAACCTTTTAACATTTTAACCTTTTAACCTTTTAACTGTCCCGTTAACGTTACATAACCACAACTTTCTTACCGTTGATGATATTGAGACCCTTCTGCACCTTGCTCAGACGCTGACCAGCCAGATTGTAGATACCGCCATTGTTAAGGTTAACGTTAACGTTATCGTTGAAGTCAACGTTTTCAATTCCATCGGGGTCTTCCTCTGCATTGTAGTAGCCCTTAGCCTCGTCGTATAGAACCACCAGATGAGTTTTATCCAATACGGGATGAGCATCCTCGCCCAGAGTCTGGAACCAAACAACATTCTCGCCCTGATTGTCACCATTCAGACTATAGCAGATTTCTCCGCTTGCCAACTGAGCATCAGTAGCCTTTGTACCACGCTCAACAGCACCCGGAACCAGGCTCTGCTCTGCATAGTATACATTATTAACGGTGCAGCCATTACGCGAGAGTACGTCAGAAGGATATGAGGTAGGTTCTGTGGCAGTATCATACTGAGAAAGAACCAGGACATTAGTGAGAGTGAGGCTTCCATCGCGCC
This sequence comes from Bacteroidaceae bacterium, assembly GCA_017541025.1. Taxonomy (GTDB): domain Bacteria; phylum Bacteroidota; class Bacteroidia; order Bacteroidales; family Bacteroidaceae; genus Physcousia. The sequence goes on from JAFXZY010000011.1 coordinate 56,205, forward strand.
AGCCACATACACCTCCGAAAGAGTTTGCATTCGGAGCGATGACTGTACAGTTGATAAGACAGTTGCTGACAGTAACATTACCACCGCCTCTGCTACATCCCGTGATACCGCCACTGGTGGCATCACCTTCTATGTCATTGTGCATCACAACGGCAATCTCACAGTTCTCAATCTTTGTAGAGCCTGATGTATAGCGAGTTAGACCGCCCATGCGCTGCATATCGCCGTAGTATTCACCTGTAAGTTTCAGATTCTTGACGGTAGCGTTTTCCAGCTCGTAGAATAGAGCACAGCCACGTCCGCCTAAGAACTTGATATAAACGTTCTCCAAAGCATGGCCCTGACCGTCAAGTGTACCGCTATAGTTAATACCACTATCATTATTTCCTTCGGTGTTATTACCGAAAGGCTGCATCCCAATGCCTGTCATATCGATGTCATTCACAAGCTTTGCCTTGATAGAGTGGTTATAATTAAGGAAAAGGGCACGATATGCAACGAACTGCTCGGGAGTGGAGATGAGGTAGTAGCCATCATTATCCACTTTAGGAACAATGTTGGCAAAGGCCTCAGCTACCTCGCCTTCCATTGCTGTGGAAGGATTCAGAGCCTCTTCCGTGCTGAAAGTTCCGTCGCGGAATGCTGAAAGCATTGTTTGGGAAGCATCGAAGATGGCATCACGGGCTGCTTCACTGAATACCATTTCACCAGTTTCGTACCACTCTCCGTCATCCTCCTTTGCAACCAAAGGCAGATTTCCACCCTCGATGTATTCAAGCGTAGATGCAAATTTGTAAAGGTCAACGTAAGCACGCTTGCCTTTGTAAACATCCTGGAAGAGTTCAGAGAACTTTCTTGCAAGATTGGCTTTATCTTCAACTGTCTCTGCTGTCTCAATGGCAACGATGACTTCATGAAGCTGAATCTTTAGTTCTGCTGGGAAGTTTGGACTTGCCGCAGGATCATCAAAGTCTTCATCAATTGTGTAATCGATGATGGCCTGAGCACGGGCTTTCATGTTCTCAAGCACAATGCCGAGAGCATCGCCAGCCTCTTCTCCACAGTAGATCACCTTGATGGGACCCCAGCCTGTCCAGTCGTTGCTGTACTTTGTACCTTGGCTCTTTATACCGATGGTGAGTTTACCATCCTCACCTACGTATGCAATGGTGTATGCCTGATAGCGGCCTGCATTTGCAGCAGCAGCCATTCCATAAGGACCATGAACGGCAAAGCCGAGGAGTTCTGCGCCATTGTTTTCTGCCTGTTCCTCATCGGTAGAGGAGAAGTCATCGTAGATAGGGAGGTCCAATGCACCCTGACCATGCAGGTTACAGTTTATCTGATCGATGGTGTCAGCAACGGCAATGTAGTCCTCAATGACAGCGGGGAAGTAATTGAAGATTCCGTTAGCATAGACACCTGCAGCATAGTTGGTGCTGTAGCGGTTGTTACTGGGACGGAAGGCACCGCTCAAGCCTACGAGGTAGTAACCGGACTTCATGCCTTCAACAGTCTGATACATATCGCCAGTTCTGTTCCAGGCCTCAACGCCCACAATATCCTTATCGTTTTCATCCTTGACTGTGCCGTATGCATTGCACCAAGCACCAGTCCAATATTCTGTGTTCTTCTTTGCGAAGTCGCTATTGGGAATCAGCCAGCTAATGTCAGTGCCAGGAACATAATCCTCGGCAATGGCATGCTTCAGCCACTCGTCAACACGCTCAATCTCGGCTTGTATTTCCTCAGCGGTAGCGGTATGCTCTTCGATGATATACTCGTAGGTGCCGAGGGGATTGTCCTCGTTGGGTTCTTCATTCTCAGAGAGATAAGCTTCGAGAGATGTACGAAGGTTGCCGGAGAAGGTCTGGTCATTCTCGAGGAATGTCTTCACCTCTTCGCACTTGTCGATGTAGGCCTGGTATACCGCTGCATTCTCCTGAACGTCAGCCTTCACAGCGTCAAGAGCATCGTAAGCGTCAGCAAGGCCAATGATAGTAGTAGCACTACCCAGATCCTCTGCTACGGTCTTCCATTCGTCAAGCAAAGCCTGAGTGGCAATGACATCTTCTGCTGCCTTTCCCTCCTCGTAAGACTGAATCACAGGAGCAATGCCCTTGATGTCTTCATCCTTCGTAGCAGTGAAGTATTGTTCTGCACCATAGATAACAATACCCTGTGTGGGGGATGGCACAGGATTTTCATTAGTACCGATAGTCTGATACCAAACGGGATTACGGAACTGACTGCCGTTTGCCTTCCAGGCGAGGGAACCGGATGCTATATCTTCCCCAGGTAGGAAAGTTACATCTTCAGGATTATTGTCATAACCAGTCTCCGTAACGCCTGAACCTTCCAAGGCATAGCAGTTCTTGATAACAACTGTATTATAATTGGGGTGACGTGCCCAGCTGCGAGCAGGATCGGGGTATGCATCAATCGTACCCATAGCGAAGCAGTTGGTTACCTCGGCATACTGACCCAGCCAGCCGGAGAACAAACCATTCTCTGTATGAGTATCGTTTAGGACATGTACGTTACCAATGAAACCGCAATTGCTGATAGTCATGTGGCAAGCAGAACCCATAGCACAACCAAAGAGACCTGCACCGTTAGTACCGCCATCAACTGTTGCATCGCCCATATTCTGCACACCACTGATGGTGATATGACCTGGCCAGTTGGCCGACATACCTACGACACCTGTGTAACCCTGACCCAGGATAGAGCATGTTTTGTCCAACACGACATTTTTTACAAACACACCTTCTGCTGCCCGTGCGTCTTCTGCGCTAAGGCCGCCAAAACCATTTGATGGCTGGCTGTTCATTACACCGATAAGACCTGCGCCCCTCTTTCCAGGTAAATTGATTTGGAGGTTACTGATGGTGTGGTACTGACCATCGAAATTGCCATAGAAAGGAGTCGTCTCATTACCGATTTGCGGATAGCTGCGATCGGGATAGGTCGCACTGTACTCTTCCATGTCTATATCGGCAGTCAGACGTGCGCTGACACCCAAGTTCACCTCGGCGGCATAGTGGGCCCACCACATAAGCTGAGCGGCATTGCCAATCTCGTACCAGCCATCAACGGGAGTCATGTAGTTTTCATCCAAATGTCCGCAAATAGTACATATACCATCACTATATTGATGGCTGGGAACAATAGCACTATACGTATTGGAATATGTTACATCGCCTATAGGCTTGCCGTCGCAGCCATAGTTTTCGGCAGAGGTATAAACCAACGCGCCCTCCTTCTTAATAGGCAATGGGTATTCATCTTCGCCAATCTTCTGATAGAAGCGGTCGAGTCCTTCCTCCTTCTCATTCAGTAAATAGGCAAGTTCGCCACTCTTAACGGCATCTTCATTCTCTAATAAGGTGTATAGGGATACGTCCCCGCCTACATTATAATTATGAAGGCTATAGACATTTTTAGCACGAATAGAGCCAGGATTACGGGAGATAGTCTGCGTGTCACCACCTACGTTGTTAATCGTTCCGATGAAAGCACAGTTGGTTAAATAGTTGGTTCCATTGGCCCAGCCGCAGATACCACCGACGGCTTCTGAACCTTCTACACCATTGATGTCGCCCGCATAGATACAGTTTTCAAAGGAAGCATTGGTGCCACCACAATTCAACAGACCACCGTGAGAACAGTCACCGGTATGGGTGGTGTTGATGGTAATATCGGAGAATACGTTGCGCACCTTATGGTTGCTGCCATAGATACGGCCGACGATAGAACCGGCATTTCGTGCGTCAGTGCTAATCGTACCGTGCATAACAACATTCTCGAACACGGCTCCAGTTCCAGTAGCTAAGTACCATTTCGGGAAGAAGGCGGCATAGTCTTCTGTGATATCTACCATCTCGATGGTGAGCGTATGGCCCTGACCGTTAAAGCTACTCTCTATCCAGTCGTTGGTGTTGAAGATAACCTGACCAGGTTCGGGCTTGCACTCAACATCGTTCGTCAGTTTCAAATTAAACTTACAACCGTTCTGAAAGCGGTTCCAGCTTTCTGCCAGGAAAAGGTCTTCTCCACTGCTGATAAGGAAAGACTTATCGGAAATATCGAATCTTTCGGGATTGTTGAAGTCGAAAGCGTTCCAGTTGAACTGGCCGCAAGTGGTGCAGACACCATACTTGTCGTATGTGTGCTTTGTTGCTGTGTCGCTACCAGTATTGGAGAAGGTAAGCGCACCTTCAGCCAGACCTTGGCAATTGGTAGCAGCAGATGCATAAACCTGACCTGTGCCAAATACGGCTGGCACAGGATAGGGGTCTGTACCAATCCTCTGCACCCAACGAATCTGACTCTGGTCGCTGTTCAGCTGATAGCAAACCTTTCCGCTTGCCACATCTGCAGAAGACACAAGGGTTGTTGCCAAGCCGAGCTTGCCCCAGTCGTTGGTGACATAGTTATTGGCGCTGGCACCCGTGGGACGGTTTTTGTAGCTGTCGGCATTGTAAGTTTCCAGGTTCAATACTTCTAGAGGGGCATCGCTATAGCGTACGAGGCCGGCACTCTTGCCGTCTGACCAATTGAAGTCACTTTCTGCATCATTAATGACCAGACAGTTTGCAATATTTACGCGTGCAGCATCTATCCAGGCAGCAAGACCACCGCATCTATGCGTGGTGGAGCCAGTAATCTTGATTTTAGAAAGGCAGTTCTCGATGAGTGCTACCTTGTTCAGCTGACCGGCAATACCACCAATGCTGGCATCTGCATTATCCTCAAAACTGGCTTCGACATTCACATCAACGAAGCAGTCGCGGATGACACCTGAACTGTAATTGGCAATAGCAGCAGTATGCTTATACTTCCCTGCCCTAAGGGTTCCCTGCACCTTCAGTCTTTTGATGATGGCACGCTGATCAATAGAACGGAAGAGCGCAGGACCTTCACCGTCCGTACCTTCCGAGAAATCGATTGTAATGGTGTGACCTGCGCCATCAAAAGTGCCGAGATAGTTAGAATTGTTGGCGGCAATCTTGGTGTTGTTGGTGCCGAGGTCAATGTCAGCCGTGAGGATGGCATTGGCGTCCTTTTCACCACCATTGACGAGTTCGACGAAAGCAAAATAGTCTTCCGTCGATCTGATCTGGTAAACGCCGTTTATTTTGTCCAGCGCATACGCAGACATGTTATAGACCACCATGATGGTCATCAAGCATGTGTTAAGTAGTTTTCTTCTCATTGAATAATGAATTAAAATTAACAAAAAAAATGTATAATGTATATTTTCCGACGCAAAAGTAGTGAATATTTGCTTATGTTTATGCCTTTTCAGATGAGTTTTTTTTAATGTGGATATATGATGCAAAATAAATGCACGAAGGCGGCAAAAATTATATAATTTAACCTTAATAGGTTATAGGTTATCGTTAAGGTTAATGTTGAAAAAAGTGAACTGCACCATGGTGATTCCTTGTTACATTGAGATTCTTTACTATCTTTACTAGGTTGATTGGAGTTCTTTAAAAATAGTGTGGCATTTTTTTGTGTTTTATTTTGTTTATCTCTCGCTTATTCGTAACTTTGCAACCACCAATCTGGGACGCAGTCAGCATGGTGGCGAAAGGTACAAAATGGATGTGCTTACTTTGACAATTTTGCATGGCATGAGTGACATGCTATTAATTTGTTCGATCATAAATAATATGGTAGTAAAATGAAGAGTCTTAATCATTGGGTATTGTTGGCGGTGTTATATTTCATGGTGCTTCAGGCAGAAGCACAGCCCCAAACAACAGATTTGATTCCGGCTCCAGTAGCTTATTCGGTACGCTCTGGAAGCATTTCTGCCAATAAGATGGCCAGCCTGCACGAAAAGGTGCGTCTGTCGGAAAAGGCTCTCCTCCGTCGTTTGGAGGGCAAGAAACTGGCAGATTGGCAGTTGAAGTCGGCCTATTGGCTGGAAATTGGGAAGAAGGGTGTAAAGATTGAGGCTGCTGACGAGGAAGGCGTCTTTTATGCCCGTCAGACGCTCAAGATGATGGCTTCCTTAGACAGCTCGGTAAGTTGCTGCACCATCCTTGACTGGCCACGTTTCCGCTACAGGGGCGTGATGCTAGACGAGAGCCGGCATTTCCAAGGTAAGGACTTTGTGAAGAAGCAGTTGGAGATGATGGCCCTCCTGAAGATGAACCGCTTCCATTTCCATCTGGTGGATAATCCGGGCTGGCGTGTGCAGATTGATGCTTATCCACGACTCACCAAGCTGACGGCTTGGCGTCCTGAAGCCTATTTCTGGGATTGGGAAAAGAACGAGATAGGCGGGCTTTTCGTCGAAGAGGGAACCCCTGAGGCTTACGGAGGATACTATACCAAGCAGGATATTGCCGATATTCTCTCCTTTGCCAACGAGAGGCATATCGAGGTGATTCCCGAAATAGAGATGCCTGGGCATAACTACGAGACCCGTGCCGCTTATCCCGAAATGGCTTGCAGTCTGCCAAATGGTGGAAAAGACCCTTGGGAACTGTGTCCTGGCAAGGAGAGCACCTTTGAGTTCTTGGAAAAGGTACTGCTGGAGGTTTTCGACATGTTTCCATCGCAGTACATCCATATTGGCGGTGACGAGGCTCGCAAGAACAACTGGAAGATTTGTCCGAACTGTCAGGCTCGGATAAAGGCCGAAGGGCTGAAGGGCGTGGAAGAGCTTCAGAGTTACATGATCAAGCGCATAGAGCGGTTTGCCCATGAACACGGCAAACGTATCATCGGTTGGGACGAAATCCTGCAAGGGGGATTGGCTCCAGATGCTACAGTGATGTCCTGGCACGGAGTGGAAGCTGGCAAGCAGGCTATCCGGGAAGGTCATGATGTGATTTTTACACCCACGCATTACTATTACCTGGACTATCACCAAGACCCGGCTCAGTTCCGACCAGTGGGACGTCTTGTATCTCTGGAGAAAGTCTATTCCTTCGAACCAATGGCAGAGGGCATTTCCGAGGCAGACGCCCATCATGTCTTAGGCGTGCAGGGCAACCTGTGGACAGAGCATGTTCAGGATGCTTGGCATGCCGAGATGATGCTCTATCCCCGTGTATTCGCTATTGCTGAAACGGGCTGGAGTCAGGCTGAAAAGAAAGACTGGACAGACTTCGAGCTAAGAGCCTCTCTCTTGTCGGCTATCGCTCGCAAATGGGGATACACCGTGTACCCTGCAAAAACAATTAATAATGAACAATTAATAATGAATGAATAACAATGAAAAAAACATTCTTTATCATCATGATGAGCATGGCTCCATTTGCTATGGCTCAGACTATCGTCAACCCCATGGTGGCGAGTTCTCGGTAGTCGCTCTGGCTTGGCTTGACTGGCAATTGAAGAAGAATCGCGAAGCTGCCAAGATGTTTGTCGGCAAGAAAAATCTGCTCTCGCAGCGCAAGGAGTGGACGTTAGAGAAGAACAAGAAAATGAAGTAAAATAACAAATCATCGAACAATATGAAACGAATCATCTATAGCATTTGCGTGTTGCTTACGGCGCTGACGAGCACCGCATCAGCTATAGATGTTCATTATATTGATAAGGTGGAGGAGGTCAGCGTAGAGGTACCAGTAGGCAATGCGCCTAGGTTGCCTTACCAGTTATGGGTGACATACTCCGACGGAAAGGGTGAGTACCGACAGGTGAAATGGCTCAACGCATCGGAGGCTTTGGAAAAAGCCGAGGCTAACCCTGCTATGAATCCTGTGGGTACTATTTATAAGGTACGCGGCTTCATCATTGGCGACAATAGCACACCTAATGGTTTTCCCGTATCGGCTGACGTAAAAGTTGTGGATTCAAGTTTCAAGATTCAAGATTCAAGTTCCAAGTATCAAGATTCAAACATACTGAAGGCTGAGCCTTTGCCTCTGAATCAGGTAAGCATCGATGGTGACAACCGCTTGACATGGAACCGCGATCTCGACATTGACCATCTGCTCACGCTGCCCGTAAAACAGCAATTGTATAATTACCGCGATACATACGGTCTTTCTACCGAAGGGTATCCAGAAGCTGACGGCTGGGACTCGCCTACCACAAAGCTCAAAGGGCACGGCTCAGGACACTACATGTCGGCCTTGGCATTTGCTTTCGCCAGTTGTCAGGATGCCGCAAAGAAGGCTGCTCTACGCCAGAACATCAAGGAAATGGTGGACGGACTGCGAGAGTGTCAGGAGCGTACATTTGTCTGGAACGAGGAATTGGGGCGCTATTGGGAAGCACGCGACTTTGCTCCCGAAGAGGAACTGAAGCAGATGCAAGGCACATGGGCTGATTTTGATAAATACAAAAAGGAATACCAGAAATATGGTTACGGTTACCTTAACGCCATTCCTGCCCAGCACTGTGTACTGATTGAAATGTATCGGGCTTACAACAACGAGAGTTGGGTGTGGGCACCTTATTATTCCGTTCACAAGCAACTGGCTGGACTCATAGACATTGCCACCTATATCGATGACAAAGAGATTGCCGACAAGGCGTTGCTCATTGCTAAGGATATGGGCCTATGGGTATGGAACCGACTGCACTACCGCACATACGTCAAGAGCGACGGCCCACAGAATGAACGTCGTTCCCATCCGGGCAATCGCTACGAAATGTGGAATATGTACATTGCCGGTGAGGTAGGGGGGATGGCAGAGTCTTTGGCGCGTCTGTCGGAGATGACAGACAATGCAGAGGATAAAGCACATCTCCTTGAGGCCGCCACCTATTTCGATAGTCCGGCATTCTTCGATCCTCTGTCTAAGAACATTGACGCCATCCGTACACGTCACGCCAACCAGCACATACCTATGGTGACAGGGGCGCTGCGTGTCTATCGCGGCAACAATAATCCGTATTATTACAACCTTGCCCAGAACTTCTGGACGATGATTCAGGGTCGTTACCGCTATGCTATGGGCGGCGTGGGTAATGGCGAGATGTTCCGTCAGCCCTATTCGCAGATTACCTCCATGCTTCCTGAGCCTACCCTTAACGAGACGTGCTGCGCCTATAACCTGGCAAAGCTCACGAAGGACCTTAATTGCTTTAATCCCGACGATGCCCGATATATGGACTACTACGAGCGTCTGCTTTATAACCAGATTATCGGCTCCGTGAATCCACGTAAGTATCAGACTGTCTATCAGTATGCTGTGGGATTGGATGCCTCCAAACCTTGGGGCAACGAGACACCTCAGTCCACCTGCTGCGGTGGCACAGGAACTGAAAACCACGTAAAGTACCAGGAGGCAACATACTTTGTCAGTTCCCCCTCTATGGGAGGGGGCCAGGGGGAGGCTTGTCTATGGATCGCCCTCTATATGCCCACCACTGCCTACTGGGCACAACAAGGCGTTATCATCAAACAAGAATGCCAATGGCCTGCCGAACGCTCAACCATACGAATTATACCTAATTCAAGTTCCAAGTTTGCCACTTCGTTCTCGCTTTTAGCTCGCGACCCCTTCGGCGTTCAGGTTTCAAGTTCCAAGAACCATAATTCTCAATTCTCAATTGTCAATTCTCAATTTTCAATTAAATTCCGCGTTCCCTATTGGGCAACAGAAGGTTTTGACATCAAACTCAACGGCAAGAGCATCGCACGCCATTATCAGCCCTCCAGCTATGTGGAGATTCCTGCACGGAAATGGAGTGAGAAAGACGTGGTGGAGGTCGTTATGCCGTTTATCAGGCATATCGACTATGGTCCCGACAAATTGGAGGGCCATTGGGTAGGCGCTTTTATGCGTGGACCGCTTGTAATGGCTGCCACAGGCATTAGTACGTGGGACGAAGCCACCGTAGATGCAGACCACGATCTAAGCTCTTTCATCCCCGACTATGATGGCGACCAGCACCTGACTCACTACTTCCGTTTACGCGATGATTCGCTCTCGGTTCATAATGAACAATTAAGAATTAACAATGAACAATTAACCGATTCTCAACTTTCAACTTTCAATTCTCAACTTTCAACTCTCCAAGAACTTCTTCTCATTGCCAAAAGCCGTGCCGATGAGCAACAGGCATGGGAGGCACTTGCTGTGAAGGTGCCGGAATATGCTCCTTGGGCTAAACATGGCTATGCCCGTATGATTGAACAGATGAAAAAGGCACAGTCTATTATGGATGCCCCCAAAGACAAGTATAGTCAGGAGGAGATAGACAATGTCGTCGATGCACTGAACGCCGTTATCAACACCATGCGCCCAGGCAATCTGGCTGAAGTGGAGGATTTAGAAGAATTGAAACAACTCGTTGATAAAGCCAAAAGTCAACTTAAGATTCAAGTTTCAGGTTTCAAGATTCAAGATTCTCAAGTATCAACTCGTCAACTAAAAACCAACTCTCAACTCAGCACCCCCCCAAGGGAAAGGATGGAGGGGGCTTCTCAACTTTCCACAGCCATAGATTACGCCAATATGGTGATACGCTACGTCACAGACGGCAGTGGTACTTACGACATGATTGAACGTGCCACCAAACAACTGAAAGAATTATAGACGTAGACTTTTTATTTCGCCAGTTCTTTTTCGATGCTTTCATGGAAATAATGATTGGTTTTGGTTATATTGAGTGCAAATATAAGCATTTTGTTAATCACCTAACATTCTGCCCACAAAAACAAGGAAATTCGTAATTTTGAGGCTTCGCCTCGAAAATACTCTCGCTCGGGAGTAAAAATAAATCCATTTATTTTGTATTCCGCTCGCTTAATCGTATTTTTGCACCGCAATAACAAATAAGTATATGATGACAAATAACAAATATCCAAATCTCACAAGTCCCATTCAGCTGGGCAAGGTGACTTTCCGTAACCGTATCTTCTCTGCACCGATGGGTGCGACAGATATTACTGCAGACTGCTGTCCAGGCCCCCGCACCCAAGGGTTCTATGAACTTCGTGCCAAGGGCGGCGCAGCAGCCGTGACCGTCAGCGAACTCGTGGTTCATCCTGAAACCGACGGCAGCCACATGCTGCATCTCGACCTGGAGACGGTCGGCTGCTTGGCTGCCCATACCTTTGTGGCCGATGCCATCCGTAGGCATGGGTCTGTCCCAAGCATCGAACTGTCGCACTCTGGGCAGTATGCCGGCACCTATATGTCGGACAAAAACAAGAAGGCCAGCCTGAACCAATGGGGCCCCAGCGATGGCACACGTCCTGATGGCCGTCCTGTAAAGGCGCTCTCTAAGGAACAGATTGCCGACATCGTGAAGGCATACGGTGAGAAGGCTGCGCTCTGCAAGCGTGCCGGCTATGAGATGATTATGGTGCACGCGGGTCACGGATGGCTCTTGCATCAGTTTCTCTCGCCCTATCTGAATCATCGAACCGATGAGTACGGAGGCTCCCTTGAGAACCGTATCCGCATTGTCCGTGAGGTGCTTGCCTCAGTACGCAATGCCGTAGGCCCAGGCTTCCCTGTGGAGGTGCGTCTGAGCGGCAGCGAACTGTTCGATGGCGGCTATGGCATTGAGGACGGTATCAAGATTGCGCAGGCAGTAGAAGAGTATGTCGACCTGATTCACGTCTCTGCCGGTTCTTATCAGTTTGGCTTCTTCAACACCACACCTCCTATGTTCGATGAACACGGCGTGAATGTATGGCTGGCTGCTGAGATTAAGAAGCACGTCAGCAAACCTGTTGCCACGATTGGTGGGCTCAGCGATCCTGAGCAGATGGAGCGTATCATCGCTGAGGGAAAGGCCGATGTGGTGTATATGGCCCGTCAGTTGTTAGCCGATCCGTTCCATCCGCAGAAGGTGATGGCTGGCCAGGAAGACCGTATCGTGAAGTGTTTGCGTTGTTACACCTGTATGGCGGAACGCCCAGTCACCTTCACCCGCCGTTGTGCCGTCAATCCGTTGATTGGCCGTGAGATAGAGGGTATGGAGGTGTTGCCTGCCCGACAGAGTAAGAAGGTGATGGTGGTAGGTGCTGGTGTTGCCGGACTCAAGGCTGCCATTACGGCTGCACAGCGCGGTCATCAGGTCATTCTCTGCGAGAAGACAGACAAGGTGGGTGGTATCCTGAAGTCGGAACAGGCGCTCCCGTTCAAGTATGAGATGTATGAGCTGGGTGTTGTCTTGGAACGTCTGGCCAAGGATGAGGGTGTAGAGATTCGTCTGAACACCACCGTTACGCCTGAGTATGTGGCCCAGGAGGGCGTAGATGCGCTCATTCTGGCTGTTGGTTCCACACCGCTCGTTCCACCCATCCCAGGTATCGATGGTGATAATGTGATTATCGTCAATGAGTATTATCTCAACAAGGATAAGGTTGCTGATAGCGTGGTTGTGCTGGGTGGTGGTCTGGCAGGCTGCGAGTGTGCCATCCATCTGGGTATGGAAGGCAAGAAGGTGGAACTGGTTGAGATGCGCGACACGTTAGCTGCCGACTGTAATATCCGTCAGCGTCCCATCCTGATGCGTAAGGTAGCTGAGTTCTCTACGACCCATACCGAGTATGTTGGTCAGAAGATTACTGCCGACGGTGTCATCTGCAAGGATAAGGACGGCAATGAGGTGCTTGTTCCTGGAAAGACCGTCATCTGCGCCCTTGGTCAGCGTGCCAATCGTGCCGATGTGGATGCCCTTCGTGGATGTGCCCCGTTTGTCCGCGAGGTAGGTGACTGCGTGCGTCCCGCCAACATCACCAAGGCTATCTACGAGGCCTATCACGCTGCCTTGGATATTTAAGATTCAAGATACCAATGGTTAAAATGATAGCATCATTGTTCATGGATGGTATTCGTACAAAATGGCGGATTCCCAAGGCGTTTAGAATCTCGCTTATCCTGATAGCACAGATAGCGTTTGTATTCCTGTGCTCATGCTGCGTTTGGCTTTGCATAAATAAGCTACTTCCCTACGCTGATGTAGTAGCGAGGTCCGGCCAGGAAGTAGTTCATGTAAGCTTCTGCACGCGAGACAGCAGTCTGAAGGTCAACACCTTTTGCCAGATGGGTAGCAATGGCGGAGGCAAGGGTGTCGCCTGTGCCATTGCGGTCGGTAAGCATAAGTTTCTTCTTGGGGTGGGGTATAACCACGTCGGACTCCCTGTCGTAAAGGTAATCAACCAGGTATTTGCCTTCATCCACACTCTTTACAATAACGGAACTACCCCAATGACTGAGCCATCGCAGGTCGGCCTCAATGTCTTGCAGTTTATGGCCCAGCAGGAATTCTGCCTCGCGGAAGTTAGGCGTGATGATGGTTGCCAAAGGGAATAGCTGCTCCTTATAGGCCAGGATGGCTTCGTCGCTCACCAACTGTTCTCCTGCAAAGTTTACAATCACCGGGTCGATAAGGATAGGCTGCTGGTTGTACTTGCGGAGCACGCCAGCCACACCGTTAATGATTTCGGCACTGGGCAGCACGCCAGTCTTGATACAGTCGGCTCCTACGGTACTGAGGAAGGATTCTGCCTGAGAGATAATAAGGTCTGTAGGCAGATGGTGAATACCTTTTATCTGGTTTACATCCTCATCTACTATACAGGTGAGGGCTGCGGCAGCCCACCCGCCACAGCGTGTTATAGCCTTTATGTCGGCCTGGACGCCAGCGCTGCCCAATGGCTCACTGCCAGCTATAAGAAATACCTTTCCGGTATTGACGAGTTCACAATTCATTTTATTTAGTTGACGGTTTACTATTTATGAGTCTTATGGGGCTTATAGGTCTTATGGGGTTTATGAGCCAAAGGCCAATAGCCAACAGCCAAAGTCTATTCCCCCTAAAGGGCGACTGGGGTCTTTAGAGTAGCCACTGAATGTGGCTGCGACCCCACAAAGGGGAGCGAATCCCCATTCGCGACGGAGGGGCCCGAAGGGCAAGGGGGTCTTTTTTTCAATCCCATCCCTCCAAATCAGCATCGGGGAACAGGTCTTTATGGAATACCGGTTCTTTTCCTTCCTTTCGCTGCTTCTGGAAATCCTGTAGCAGACGGAAAGCGTATTTGCTGAGCAATACAACGGCAATGAGATTGAGGATTGTCATCAGAGCCATAGCAAGGTCTACGATGCTCCATGTCTGTTGTAACGTCATAAAGCCTCCTAACAGGACCACAATACCGCTTAAGATTCGGAAAACAAAGACAGCCCAGGACTTGTTGCAGATGTAACGGATATTTGTCTCGCCGTAGAAGTAATTTGCGATGATGGTGCTGTAAGCAAACAGGAAGATAGCTGCCAACAGGAACCAGCCGCCGAAGCTCCCCAAGTGATGCTCCATAGCATGACCGGTGAGGATAATGCCATCTTCGCCATTGGTGTACAGTCCGCTCAGCAGGATGATGAAGGCGGTGCAGGTACAGATGACGAGAGTATCGGTAAAGACTCCTAAGCTCTGCAAAAGACCTTGTGTAACGGGGTGTGGAATCGTGGCTGTGGCAGCAGCATTAGGAGCGCTACCTTCGCCAGCCTCGTTGCTAAAAAGACCACGTTTCACACCTTGCATAATGGCCATACCGACGGCTCCACCTGCCGCCTGTTCCCATCCGAAAGCACTGCGGATGATGAGGCTAAGCATAGCAGGAATCTCCGTAAGATTGGCGACCAGAATATAGATTGCCAGAAAGAGGTATCCTAAGGCCATGAAGGGTACAATCCATGCACAGAAGCGTGCAATACGCTTTATGCCGCCAAAGATGATGAGTAGCGTTACCAGCGCCAGTCCACCGGCCACGTATCTCGTGGGAATCTGGAATGAATTGCTGATGGCATCGCAAAGGGTGTTGCTCTGTACCAGTTGGTTTGCCAAACCGAAACCGAAGATGATGAGAACGGCAAAGAGAATGCCCATCCAAGGGCGCTTCAGACCATACTTCATATAATAGGCCGGACCACCATAGAAACTCTCCTTGCCCTTACGTTTGAAGAGCTGAGCCAAGGTTGCTTCCATAAAGGCGGTGGCAGCACCTAAGAGAGCCATAATCCACATCCAGAAGACTGCTCCGGGGCCACCGACGAAGATAGCACTGGCTACGCCTGCCAAGTTGCCTGTCCCCACACGACTGGAGAGACTGATGGCAAAAGCTTGGAAGGAGGATATCTTAAGTTTGCCAAAACTCTCAAATGGTTGGTCGCTCGGCTTAAAGAGGTTGCGTATCATTGTTGGCAGCATGGTAAACTGCACCGCACGAAGGTTCCAAGTGAAATACAGGGCGCATCCTACCAACATGGTGATTACCACGTATGTCCAGAGTGCATTGTTTATGGCGTTTAATAGTTCGTAGTTCATTTGTTTACTGTTTATGGTTTGCGCCGCCTCAACTCTCCATCACCACAGCTTCTTTCTTGAAGCCATCCACTTTAATAGTCAGAGGATGGGGGAAGCGGACATGGCGGACATGATTGGTTTCCTCGATGGCGGGAAGCTGATTGAGGATTTCCTGCCTGTAAATACCATCGCCGCGGAAGGCATCTATGGTAAGGTAGCATACGCCCAAAGAGGTCAGGTTCTGGAAGAAATGGGTTCCTTGGCTGGGGTCAACCTGATAGTTGTCTAGTCCCGCCTCGATAATAATTTGTGAGGCGCTGATGTGAGGCCATTTAACGGGGATTCCTAACCAAGAATCGCTGCTGCCCCAGCGCCCAGGACCTATCAGGATGTAGTTCTGCCCTTGCTGGGCATTCTCGTCATTGATGTTCGGCAGTTTGCTGGTATTAAGGAAGCTACGGTTGATATGTTCAATTTCCTCAGCAATCTCGTTGTTCTGGTTGGGAGAGTAACCGTCGGTTTTTACATATACCACATCTCTTATTTCTGTGAAGATTCCCTGTCCGATAGCGTTGTGGGACCGCAGCAGACATTCCTCGTCGGGAATCTGGGTAATATCTTCGTTGAGTTCCATACGGTTGTCCACCATAGGACGTATTTGTAGCATGTAGAACTCGCCTGTCTTGTCGGCATGCAGATTAACGGCAAATTCAATTTCCACGGGTCGCTTCATCTCGTCCTGTCCGTACTTGAGCACTTTCTGCATAATTTCCGGCAATGGGAATACATCATGTTTCAGTACACCGGCGAAGGAGATAATCTTGCGGTTCTTGCCTTCGTAGTATCCGTCGTAGATACACTGGTCGCATGGGTCGAAGGTAGAAGTAATCCATTGGAGGGTACCATCCTGTTCTGCCTCACGTACGGGTACCTTAACCAGATTAAAGCCGTCGTCCACTTTGAATTCCTTGTCGCTTTCCTCTTCCTTGGTTCTGAGAGCAAGGAAACTGGTCTGTGTATCTCGGAGCGCTATTTCCATCTCGCTCATCTGCAATACCTGATGTGGGTGATAGGGGCATACGCGCAGACTTACGCCACCATCCACAATATATTTTCCAAGTCCCATGGCAAGGGAAACGGTTCCCTCCTCGGCTTTCTCGTCACCGATGGGGTAGTAGTTGATACTACGTGCCACACCGCTTATTACAGGATAAAATCGTTCTCCATGCTGTTCACCCACTACCTCTTGCAAAATTACGGCCATCTTTTCCTGGTCAATGACGTTGCTGGTCGCTGTCATGTAATCCTTGCTCCCTTGGTAGAAGACGCTGGCATAGACGGCTTTTATGGCTCCAGCCAACAAAGAGAGACGTTCGTACTTGTCTGTAGTGTACGGAATCATATAAGTGGTATAGACACCGGCAAAGGGCTGATAGTGCGAGTCTTCCAGCAAGCTACTGCTGCGGATGGCAATGGGGGTGCTTACTACAGAGAGGAAAGCCTCTAAGTCGCCTAATAGTCGCATGGGAAGGCGTGCTCTAAGGAAATGCTGGAGAATAGTCTCGTCGGGCAAATCGCTCAGCGCTATCTGGTAGAGTTCATTGGTGTCCATAAACTCATCAAAGATATCGGTACATAGCACAACGGTCTTGGGGATGCGTACCTGCGCACCAGGGTATTCGTTGAGGTCGGTATGGCGCATCAGAATGTGGTCTATGAAGGCCAGACCACGTCCCTTTCCGCCTAAGCTGCCGTCGCCGATTCGGGCAAAGTTGGAATACTGGTCGAAACGTTCGCGCTGGAATACGGCTACTACACCCTGATTCTTCATCCTACGGTAAGCCACAATGGCATCCAGGATAATCTGGCGGTGCGCATCAACGTCCTGCAAGCTTTCCCATGTGATATTCTTCAGGAACTCTGAGATGGGGAAGAGGGCTCGACTGGCCAGCCAACGACTCACATTATTGTGACTGATATGATAGAGCAGGCTTCTGGCAGGTACGGTCATAATATTGTCCTGCAAATCCTTCAGATTATGAATTCGGACCACCTCCTCCATAGTGTCGGGGTTGCGGAAAACAAAATCGCCAAAGCCAAAGAATCGCTGTACCAGACCTCGCAGGTCAACGGCCATCTTCTTGGAGTTCTTGTCGATAAAATGTGCGTGACATTTATCGGCTAACTTAGCCTTCTCCGTCTCAGAGGAGTTCAGAATAAGGGGTATATAGGGGTCGTTGGCTCGGATGGCACTTAGCAATTTGAATCCGGCATCTTCATCTTTCTCTGTGTCTGGCACCAGGGGGAACCGGCAGTCGCTGATGACTCCCAACGTATTGTTGGCAAATCGGCTGTACAGGAGCCACGCCTCTTCGTAGTTACGGGCCAGCACAATCTTTGGACGGCCTCGCATACGCAAGGTTTCCAGACTGGTATTCAAGGCCTCTGTAGCAAACTCAAGGCTCTGTTGCAAGACAAAGTTGTAAAGGCTGGGCAGGATACTGCTGTAAAAGCGGATGCTGTCCTCCACTACCAGTATCATCTGTACGCCTGCACTCCTGATGTCGTGCTCCAGATTCATGCGGTCCTCCATCAACTTGATGATAGAGAGCAACAGTTCAGTGTTACCTAACCAGCAGAATACATATTCAAAGACTGAGAGATCCTCGTTTTCCATGCGTTTGGTGATACCATGACTGAACGGGGTAAGCACCACAATGGGAATATTGACGTACAGCTGCTTAATGGAGCGGGCAATGTCAAAAACGCTATTATCCTCAGCTGCAGGCATACAGATTACAAGGTCTATATTACCTGCTGCCATTTGCCTTTCAGCTTCTTCCTTGCTGGCAACCTGAATGAATCGGGGAGGGAAGCGTAGTCCCAATCGGGCATATTCAGAGAATATCTTCTCATCTACTCTACCATCATCTTCCAGCATAAAAGCATCATACGGATTGGCTATCAGCAGCACGTTACAGATGCGGTTCAGCATCAAATCAACAAATGAGGTATCTTTCAGTTGCATTTCTTATTCCTAATTTTGTTGCAAAAGTACGAAAAAAGAGTGAAAAATGAAAGAATGAAAAGTGAAAAAAATGAGCCTCAGTTTAGCGTTTCGCTGAACTGAGGCTCTACATATAGTTTGCTATGGTAGATAATATATACTGTAATCGAACTTAAACAATACCCTGTAGGCATCATTGTGTGAACTTTGACTTCGTCGAACTTACACAATGCCCTGAGCCATCATGGCCTTAGCAACTTTCATGAAGCCTGCCACGTTGGCACCCTTTACGTAGTTAACGTAACCGTCAGCCTCTGTACCGTACTTCACGCAGTTCTCGTGGATGTTCTCCATAATCCAGAGCAACTTGGCGTCAACTTCTTCTGCTGACCAGCTGAGACGCTCTGAGTTCTGTGACATTTCCAGACCAGATACAGATACACCGCCGGCGTTGCTTGCCTTACCTGGAGAGTATAGAATCTTAGCCTGCTGGAATACCTTGATAGCTTCGGGGGTAGTAGGCATGTTAGCACCTTCGGCAACGGCAATAACACCGTTGGCAACCAAAGCCTTAGCCTGCTCCTCGTTCAACTCGTTCTGGGTAGCGCAGGGCAGAGCGATGTCGGCCTTCTCGAACCAAGGCTTAGCACCGTCGCCTACATACTTGGCTGTAGGATATTTGTCAGCATATTCCTTGATACGGCCACGGTAAACCTGCTTCAACTCCATGATATAATCCAACTTCTCGCGGTCGATGCCATCGGGATCATAGATATAACCGTCAGAGTCTGACATGGTCATTACCTTACCACCCAGCTGTAGTACCTTTTCGGCGGCATACTGTGCAACGTTTCCGGCTCCGGAAATCAGCACTTTCTTGCCTTCGATGGTATCACCCTTGGTCTTCAGCATGGCACGCAGGAAATATACGGTACCATAACCGGTAGCCTCGGGACGAATCAGTGAACCACCAAACTCTATACCCTTACCTGTCAGCACACCACTGTACTCACGGGTCAGCTTCTTGTACATACCAAACATGTAGCCAACTTCACGACCGCCTACGCCAATGTCACCTGCAGGTACATCTACGTCGGGACCAATGTGACGAGTTAACTCCAGCATGAAAGCCTGGCAGAAACGCATTACCTCAGCGTTGCTCTTTCCACGGGGAGAGAAGTCGGAACCACCCTTGCCACCACCCATAGGCAGTGTGGTCAGCGAGTTCTTGAAAGTCTGCTCGAAGGCAAGGAACTTCAGGATACCTAAGTTTACACTCTTATGGAAACGGATACCGCCCTTGTAGGGACCAATGGCGTTGTTGTGCTGGATACGGTAACCCATGTTGGTCTGAATCTGACCCTTGTCATCCATCCATGTTACACGGAACTGGTAAACTCTGTCGGGGATACAGAGGCGCTCAATCAAATTAACCTTGTCAAACTCAGGGTGCTTGTTGTACTCTTCTTCAATGGTACCAAGAACCTCTTCTACTGCCTGATGATACTCAGGTTCGTTGGGGAAGCGTCTTTTCAGGTCTTCCAATACTTTTTTTGCGTCCATTCTGAAATGTTTTTAACTTATGATTTTACCTTTGTTTGTAATTGCGTGTGCAAAATTACACATTTTCTTTTAATCTGCAAACGATTTGTAAGAAAAAGTGTCGAAATTTATTCAAATAGATATTATTATCCGTCGTAAGCAAGGGTAAAAATGCTTATTGTTGCCTTCGAATCTTCGTTTAACAAGGTTCGTGCACAGTTGCCGATGGTGGCTCCGGTGGTGAGCACGTCATCTACCAGAAGTATGTGTTTTCCCCTCCAAAACTGGGGGATGCTAGCTTCATATTTTCCTGTTGCATTCTCGCGGCGTTCCCTTTTGCCAAGTTTGGTCTGTGATGTTCCGGTCTTGCTTCTTGTAAGGAATGTCTCTACAGGCCGTTGCATAGCATTGCCCAAACCTCTTGCTATCAGTTCTGCCTGATTATATCCTCTCTTGTTTTCTCTTTTGCTGTCAGACGGTACGGGAACTATTACATCTATTTTCTCGGCAAGTTGCCAGTGTGCCATCTCCATTGCAGCCCATTGTCCAAGTTTAATACCTAATTGTTCGCCCCCGCGATACTTAATGTCGGTAATCATCTTATGATAGTCCGACTGGGGCCTATAATATAATAATGTAGCGCCGTATTGAACAGGTGCAAAGTCCCAGACCTTTCTCAGTGGTTCGTTGTCCTCAATGCTTTTTAAGGGATAGCGTGGCATTTGGATGGAGCAGGAAGTACAGATATATTGCTCGTGAGGTTCCAATATCCCTTGACATACCACACATTTGCGAGGCATGAGGATGTTGTATAAGTCTTTTAGGATTTTCATCTTCTGTTGTGTGTTCCGAAAATGCCTTAACCAAGGAGTTTTTGCTCCTACGTTAGGAAAAACTTTTTCCTACGTGTAGAAAAAATATTTTCTATGTTAAGGAAAAAAAAAGTTAAGTTAGATAATTTTTTTTCTATGTTAGAAACGGAACTTTTCTAAGTTGATTTTTTTGATTATCCAAAAAAGAGCGCTCGGATTGCTCCGGGCGCTCTTCCTATTATCAATATGGATTTTATTCAGTAGGGAAGGGAAGATACCAGTTATTCTGGTTCAAAAGGATATTGTACATAGTCATATCCATGGTTCCCTTACGCTTTGCTACGCGAGATGCCAGGAAGCTGGGATCGTTACGACGAATGGCAACACGAGCCAAGTCAGAGAAACGACATCCCTCAAAGGCAAGTTCCAGAGCGTCCTCATCAATGATAAGGTCCTCAACGGCTTCCTTAACCCATTCATCATAGCTTCCGTCATAAATCTGATCCTTGGTTATTGTTACACCATGGTTCTCCTTAATCTTCTTGGTAACCAGTTTAACATAATCGTAAGAACTCCAGCGCTCAGGATCATCTGGCTTCAGAATACCGCAACCACGTGAGTGAACACCGATGGTCAGGAAATCAGTTGTAGATGATGTGTTGTTCAGATTATATGAATCTGCAGGGTAGTAACCACGGGTATCATAGATGTTTCTCTTGTATAAGGGAGAGATAGATCCTGTGTAGCCACGCAGATAGGGACGGTTGTTATAGTTCATGTATTCCGTTGTAGCAGCCTTTCTTACCTCACGACGATCCAGATACCAGAGAGCCTTCTGGCAGATTTCTGAAGGATAGTTGTAGAATGTCTTGGCAAAGAAGCCTACGTAAGCCAGGTTGATTTCCTTTGGTATAACGGGCTCTGCATCCTCGGGTAGGGTGCTGTTGATAGAATCAGCTATAGCCTGATATTTGGCATTAACGTATTCTTTCAGCTTGTCAAAAGAGGTAATGTATTCTTTTACATCTGTGTCATATCCAGGTAAACCCCATACGTATTGGGTAGAGTCATCAACTTGTTCAATGTAAACAAAGACAGAATCCTTTACACCATAGTCCAGACTGGCACCGGAGAGGTAGCTGAATGGCCTGTTTGCATAATCTTCTTCCTCAACATTGCTGGGGAACCACATGTTATGGTTACTAACCAGACCGTTCTTCAGGATGGCAAATGCATAGCTGGGGAATCCGGCACGGTTGATAGCCTCGGCATAACGCAGCCAGATGGTTGACTTGCGGTAAACCAATGGGTAAACGGTGCTGAATGAGCTATTAGGATTCTGTTTGCTAATGAGCTTGCCATACAGTGTATTCTCACCCATAGGCAGGGTGTACTGCTCGCTGCGGGGAGTGAGAATGACAGCATTCCTCTCAGCAAAAGCAGTTGGTCTGTAAATCCATACGCGACGTGCGTCACCAACATCGGGCAGTACGGCAAGTTCCTGATAAGGTTCATTATCTTTTGGTCCGGAACCAATGTAGCACTCGTACTTCTGGCTGTCACACAATGCCTCATAGCCTCTACTGGGGAGAAGTTCGCGGCGGTAACCATTGTCGCGGTAGTTCAGGCTAACGGAAGAGGTGGTAGCCTTTGCATCTTCATCGGCAATACCACTACCACTTGCACTCAGGGTTGCCTCAAAACCGAACAAACGGTTGATGTCGGTAAATACATGACCGTCCAAACGACCCCTGTTGCTGGGGATGCAGGTAATGGCTTCATTGCGGTAACGACCGCCAGTTAAAGAATAGCCGGTTTCATTATAGGGAACAGCTCCATAGTAGCCGTACTGCGGGTCGTCAATACTTGCCACGCGGTCACCCAAGCTAATATAATTGGTTGTTTCCAGAGGACCGCAGAACTTGGAGTTCAGGAACTTGTAATAATAGCTGGCAGCTTTCTTGCAAGCAGTCTCATCGCCCTGCATCAGATAGAGGTCACCAATTACAACGTCTAATGGGAACATCACACGCATACTGTGGCAAACGAGTTCATATTCGTTGTACTGGGGGAACATATCCTCTGGGTCAAGCTTTGCATACACTTCCTCCAAATCAGCTCCCAACAGGTCTGCCAGTGTCTTGGCATCAGCCATGGTATGATTGGGATCCTTAATGAACTTGTTGATGTCATCTGTAGTAAGCAATGGCTCCTTGTAGAAGGGAACTCTACCGTATGCATACACGAGCTGCATATAAACCCAGGCACGAATGGCTTGAACCTGAGCGCACTCCTGCAGCATATACCTCTTTTGCTGACCGGTAGATAGCATCAAGGCTGTATCACATTTGGCAATATAGGCATTACAACTGTTGATAACGTGATAGTAATCACTGACCTTCAGGTATGCACAGGCACCATCCTTGTACTTGTCCTGATAACCGTTCTGACCAAAGTTGATGATGGCTGCAATGGTGTCACTTACATAAGCGGAACCTTCTACCAAGTCACCACGGCACTCATTGAGAATCACATAACGCTCTGCTATGTTCTGCAGAGACTTTAGAATACCCCAGTAAGAGTACAGGGTATCCTTAGCCACTTCATAGGCGTGGCGTTCACTATCTGGGGTTAGCATGTCCTGGCATGATGTATTCATCATACCCAGTGTCATGCAGCAGATAAGCAAGCTTATAATTGATTTCTTTTTCATAATCTTATATTCTTCTGATTACAGGTTGATGGTTACACCAAAGTTGAAACTGCGACCACGAGGAATAAGTCCGGTGTCAATACCCTGATAAAGAACGCCATTGTGGCTGCTCATCTCAGGATCAGTTCCCAAGTACTTGGTTATACAGAATATGTTATTAGCCTCACCCCATACCTTCAGACCTAACAGCCAGCTGTTGCTGTAAGGTATTTTATAGGTAAGACGAACGTGCTTCAGTTTCAGGTAACTGCCGTCCTCAATCCAGCGGTCAGACATACGCTCGTTGTTGCGCCAGTCTTCTGTATCGGCGAAGCAGGCACGAGGCATATCAGTAACCTGACCTTCGTAGGTCCAGCGGCGCAGGGCTGCACTTGACTGATTGTAGGTAGTGTTCAAACCTTCAATTCTGGAACGCTGGTAGTTGTAAACATCGTTGCCAAGGCTGTACTTGAAGTTCATATCCAGGCGGAGATTCTTCCAGGTAAGGCTGGTGAAGATGTTACCATAGATGTCGGGGTGGGGGTTGCCAATAACAACCTTGTCGGCGTCATCAATTACGCCATCACCGTTCTGGTCGATGAAGTGAACATCACCGGCCTGGAAGTTGGCGTACTTCTTGTCTTCGTCGGCAATACCGGTAGGATACTTCAGGTAACCCATCTTGCCTGCCTGACTTGCCTCTTCATCTGAAGCGAATACACCGTCGGTTTTCCATCCGTAGAAGCTGCCTACTGCATAGCCTACAGCAGTAAGGATGTTATCCTTGCCATAAACACTGTTGGTATAGCCGTGGATGTACTGTACGTTGTTGCCGTTTACATCGGTCAGTACCATGGTGTTGCTCAGGCTGACGGGCAACTCGGTAATCTTATTTCTGTAGTGACCAAGGCTGGCGCCAAGTTCCCACTTCCAGTCCTTCTTATTGATAATGGCAGCATTGACATTAAACTCAACACCCCTGTTGGTGAGCTGGCCCTCATTGGTCCAGTACTGAGTCATACCAGATACAAAGCTAAGCTCCTTCTGTGTAAGCAAGTTGCTAGTCTTATGCCAGAAGATGTCAATACCTGCCTGCAAGCGGTTGTTCAGGAAGCTTCCCTGCAGGCCGATGTTCCACTTGGTAGTAGTTTCCCACTGTATACCGCTGTTGGCAATATTCTTCAGGTAGAGACCTACGGTGGTGCGGCTCACTCGCTGGCTTTCCCAGTAGGTACGTGCTGCATAGTAGTCAAGGTCATCATTACCACTCATGTCAAAACCGGCGGTCAGCTTCAGGTAGTCAATACCCTTGCACTTGAACCACTTCTCGTTGCTGACGAGCCATCCTAACTGCAGTGAGGGGAAAATACCCCAGCTTACACCGAATGCCTTGATACCAGAGTTGGTATTTTCACCGAAACGGCTGGCAGCCTGAGCACTTACTGCAAATTCTGCAAAGTAACGGTTCTTGAAGTTGTAGCCGGCATTCAGGTAGTAAGTCATATCTGACCATTCATCATTGGTACCACCATAATGGATGTAGTCCATGTTCTTGTTGATGATGGGCAGTTTATCGTTCTCGTTGTTATAACCGCTCATGTAGTTGTAGCTGAAGGCGTACTTGTTATAGCGCCAGCCGCCAAATACATCTACGGTATGGGCTCCGTAATTCTTTGCCCATTCCAGACGCAGGTCGTTGTTAAGGGTAGTCTCCTTAGAGAAGAGGGTCTTTTGCATACTGTCAATGTAACCCAAGTCTGTCAGGAAGTAAGGTGTTGTACCATTTACGGGAAGGAAGTACTTCTCGTTGTTACGGTTCATCTGGAAGTTGAAGCGGTCGCTGATACTGAAGGTATTGGTAACCTGCCACTTAGGACTTACATTAATGTTAACAACCGTATTCTGAGCGTAGTTCTTGGTTTTGCCATCACCGTTCTGAAGAATCCAGTAGGGATTACGCAGGGACTCGTTCAGGCGGGTTCCGCCAATTGCATTGTTGAACTGGAAGGGATTAACAATGAAACTTCCCCCGTCTGCAGCGTACTTACCTGCATATTCACTGGAGAGTTGCAGACGGTTTGATGCAATAGGATCGGTAGAAGTCTCGTCGTAGTACCAGGCATACCTGTTGATGAATGGAGCCTGTACCACACCCAGTACGTTGGGAGAACCTATGTTCTGCATAGAGTAATCCTCGCTCCAGCCCTGGTCAAGCAAATCATAGCTTACCTGGTTGTAGGCAATATCCAAACCTGTCTTCAGTTTCGGGAATATCTCAATGTCCGTATTGAAACGCAGGTTCAGACGGTTCATGCCGGTACCCTTGGCATTGGCATTGCTGGATGCATAACCCAAAGAGAGGGCATACATACCTACGTCATCACCACCTTCTACACTCAGCTTGTAGTTTTGGGTTGCGGCTGTCCGATAAAGGCCGTCCTGCCAATTCTCGTTATTGCTAAATACCTTGCGGTAATAGTTAGACGGGCTCTTGTCGAGGAAGCGGAAATTATTCAACTGGTTGGCTTTCATGTTGTCCAGTGTACTGATAACATCACCCAGATAAGTTGAATACTGGTCACCGTTCAGCATAGGCAATGTAGAGGGCATGAGTTCCACACCTCCGTAGATACGGACGTTAATCTTGGTAGCCATGCTCTTACCGCGTTTGGTGTTGATGATGATCACACCGTTACCCCCCTTGGCACCATACAGGGCGGTACCATTCTTCAGTACTTGGATGGATTCGATGTTTTCCGGGTCAATACCGGCAATCAGGTTATTGAAGAAACCTTCGTGAGCAGACATACGGTCATACTGGGCATCCATGATATTGCCGTCCAGAATAATCAGGGGCTGCACATTGGCATTGATAGAGTTAACACCACGGATGGTCATAAAGTTACCGATACCAGGTGTACCGTTACGCAGAACGGTGTGGATGTCACCTGCCAGTTTCAGTTCGATGTCTTCATCGGCACTTATACTGCTGGTCTCACTCAACGTAATCTTCTTCTGTGCGGTAATGGTGGTACCTTCTGTGAAGTAAGGATTGAAGTTGGTGTCGATAAGCTTTATATTAGCTTCACCGTTCTTAACTGCACACTGAATGGGGTTGTATCCATCAGCGTAAGCATAAACAGCATCAGAGAAAACGGGGATGTCGAGGGTATAGGAACCATCCTCCTCAGTCAGTGTAGAGTATCTTGCCAGACCTAAGGCCTGAACACGTACGCCACCCATTGGCTCACCGGTTGCATCATCGGTGACAACACCCTTCACGGTTTTTGTCTCGTACACTTTCTCGGGCTTTTTGGGAGCCTTTCGTACGACAACCTCCTCTTCTTCTCCGTCAGTACTTTCCACTTCATCCTGCGCATATACGCTGGGGATGCTCAAACCGGAAAGCAACAGGAAACACAGACCTGTTTTCAGTGTCTTGTGCATGAATGTATCATTTAATATATTTTTCATCATTGTAATGGTTTACTGAGGGTCGAGAATTGTTTCTTCACCGGTTTCCTTACTTTTCAGTATCACGCGGTCGATATACATGTGATAAATGAATCCCTTCTTGGCGGATGCACTCTTGGTGGCTCCTTCAAGAATCAGGGTAGGATAACTGAAGCGCATGTTCTTGTAAGAATAGGGGAACTCAAAGTCTTCAAACACCAGCAGGGTGTCCACCTTTGTTCCGTCATATTCTATAACAGCAGACTTCTTGTTGGTTACATCCTTACCGTTGGCGGCATTGTTGTTGTAACGAATCTGGCCAGTGAAACTCTGCTTGGTAATAGCCGAAATAGAGTCAATGTACTGCTCGTTGATTATTTCTGTGCCAGTAGAGTCTTTGATTAAGAAATCGTCGATATTTCCCTTGTTAGAAATCAAACTGTACCAGTAAGGAACACAAACTACATAGACATCATACTTTCCACTCATCACCTCGGCATCCTGTCTACGCGTAACTACGGGAGAGGTGCTGGTAAGGTTGCCCAGTAACTTAACCTCTGCGTGAGGAGCGGCAGTAGGACCATAGGCAGCCAAATAGTAGAAGTTATTATGGCTTACGTGTCCGTACTTGTCAGCAATCTTAGAAAAGAGAGAGTTGTTGAAGCTGATGGTTTTAGTATCAGAGCCTACCTTGAAATATGTATTACTGGTGGTATAGAAGAAGTTACCCAAACCATCAATTTCAACTTCAATGTCAGGATTGTACAGTTCTCTCGGGAATGCCCATTCTGTTGCCTCGTAAGCGTAACCGTTACTCATTTCAACCAAATTACCGTTGAAGATGCTGGTCTTGTCCCAAGTGGCTGTATTACGCAAGGTATCTCCGAAAGTATTCAGCAGATATTCTGCGGCGGCTCCCTTGTTGGCAATGAAATCCTCTAACGTCCAGAGCTTGCTGCCTACCTTAGGCTGCTTGTTTACGTTGAAAACCAATGGAGTGGTAAGATCCATGTCCATACTCATTTTTGCCAAAGAGTCCGGGTCTGCAATGGTACGAATAACGGAAGTACCTTCATTACCTTTTTCCTTGTCCTCATACTTCTCTGGATACTTGTACAGATGTCCGATCTTCTGCTTAGCAGCAGTCCAGGCTGCATCTGTGGGCAGAACCATGATGAAGGCAGAGTCTTCCTGGTTGATACGGGCATCGAAACATTCCTGGAACATATCCCAAGTCTCAGCTCCTGAATTTGGTCTGTAGAAGTCATGGTCAAACAGGATGTTGGTAGTCCTGTACACACTGTCAACGTAAGAAGGATTACCATCCTTGTCAGGAAGACCTTCTATACTGCCGTCCTTGTAAAACTCTGTGGTATCCTTGGATACTACATATTCGGACATAAGGGGCAGGGAAGGACTGAACTTCAGATACTCATAGAAGTTGTAGTGGAAGGGCGTAGTTCCCAGAATGGTATGCAAGGTACCATTCATGGCGGCTATGTTCTTCTTGTTGAGGTCAACTCCCTGAATCTTACATTTTGTAGTATCTGTCTTGTCAAAAACCATGTTCTTGCCGTTAATCATCTTAATGGTATCAATACCGGGATTAGAGATGTTTCTGCGCCAAAGAGCAATGTGGTTGCTGATGAACTGCTGCTGTAAATTGTAACCGTCCGTTGCACAGCGTTCCAAGAGAATCTGATATTCTGCATCTGTGATAGCGCTATTCTCCGGTGCCCATACGGTAGTCAACTGACCGCTCTTCAGCACATCGGCATACGTCCAGTTATTTACAGGGTGGGTCTCGTCTTTCCAATATTTTGCCGTTTCTGCTATGGTCTTGAATTTACTCAGATTGGGGTTGTCGTTAATGAGTTCCCAAAGAGTCTTTGTAGCAACAGCAGAGTTTTCATCACCTCCGTAATTTATATCGAAGTGATCATCGGAGCAACTGGGCACTGCCAGAATGGCAGCTCCCAGAGCAATCGCTCCAATGTATTTGTTGAATTTATTGTTAGCCATATTTGATATTTCTTTAAATTCCTGATATCTGTTTATACAAACTTACTGTTCATACCTTGATTTGTTCCATACAGGATTCTGAAGAACTACACCGCGGCTTGCCTTTACTTCCTGCTCATAGATAGGACAGTAGAGACCCCAGCGATTCTTGAACCTGTTAATCAGGGTACTATAGGAATTGCTAACAGAGTTCTGCATGAAGCACTCTACTACGGCGCTCATACCAGAAAATCCATTGCCAACGTATCCGGGTTCACCCTTCTGTACACCTTCAGGATTCTCGCGCTCGTCTGGTGAATCTGCATTGTTGTTGCTGATTCGCTCTGCGAGACGTACAAGGTCAAACCAACGCTTTCCTTCAGCTAATAGTTCAATCTGACGCTGGTTCATAACGGTCTTTATTAAACCGTTAACCTTAGGTGTGGTTGACTTCTTTCCAGACCAGTCAGAAGCAACCTTTACATCACCAATTGTACCGGAACCATCCTCTGCGGGCTGCTTACCTTCCTCAATGTCGCAATAAGAACGGCGGTTGATGGCGTTCAGGATGCTCTTTACCGTTGGAGTTTCCTTCTTGGCACATGCTAAAGCCTCAGCCTTCATAAGCAAGACATCTGTAGTACGATAGATAATCCAGTTGTTATACTCTGTACTGGGATTTGATTCGTTAAAGTATGCATACATTACCTTACGATTGGCTCCCTGTCCCTCTAATTGGAAGCGGGGATTCTGATACTTCAGGCAGTAGTAGCCCGATTTGGCTTGCGTGTCTTCGATATACACCTGACAGCCAACCCACAGACGGGTATCGAACTTCTGCAGTTTTTCGTCTTTTTCGCAAGCTTCCTTCATGGCATCCTCAGCAACCATCAGGTTAGTACCTCTTGTATAGCCATACAAAGAATTAACGATTCCGTTCTTTAAACCGTCGCTCACCCTATATTGCAACTCAAGGATACTTTCTATACTGTTTCCATCATAGAATATATCTCGTTGAGACGTTAGACTGGGATTGGTACTTTGGTGAGCACCCACGAAGTTGTTCTTAATAAGGTCAACGTTGGGTAAACCGTAAGAAACAACCTCCGTAGAAGTTGAACCACCAAAAGACATTGATGAGAAGTAGTCCTCTACCTGATTGTGGTGTGCATCAAGTGCCTTGTCGGCCCACTTAACTGCTAAGTCATAGTCACCAACGGGAGTATGGGCGATAGAATCCACGGTTCCGTCGGGCTTCACAACTCTTACTGTATCGTTCTTGATAGCACGACCTTCGTGCAGTGATCCACGCCATAGGTACATATCAGCCAACATGGCATAGATAGCCGCATTGGTAATCATACCCTTGGTATCAGTATTGTTGGCAAAGCGGTTACGTGCCTGGCCTGCTACGCTTTCACAATCCAGGATGATAGAGTCCAGCACCACTAACTGGTTGGTGAGGGGGAATAATTCCACATCTTTGTCGCTATTGATAACCTTTGTGGTGTAAGGTACATCCTTAAAGGCGCGAATCAGATAGAAATAGTTGAGGGCACGGAGGGCAGTCATCTCAGCACGCATGTATAACCACTCTGTGGTGGTAAACTGCTTGTCCCTCTCCAGTACTTCGGGACCATGTTTCAACACCTTGTTACAGAAGTTGATGGTCTTGTAAACGCCTTCCCAGTCATAACAAGACATACTGGAGTCAGGCATACCAGCTAATATGTTACTGTACCTGTCATGGTTAGCCTGCTCTGAATGTGTTTCAGTGTTCAGCTTATAGGAGTCTGAACGCAGGTCGCCCCATATAAACATATTATCTATAGTACTTGCCATTTGCTTGTAGGCGCCGTAGCGAACGCCGTTAAGGTCGTTCATGTCTTCCCAGAAATCTTCCTCAACAACCTTGTCTGTAGGATAGATTGTCAGGTAGTCTTCGCAGGATGCCAATCCTACAGCCAGCAATCCAAACAAGCAGGCAGATTTATATATATGATTGATCTTTTTCATCTGTTTGTAATTTTAGAATCCGATGTTTAAACTGCAAGTGAAGGATTTGTTACGTGGAGTCTTACTTCTGTCGACTGCACAATCGTAGCCTGTGGGAGATACATCGGGATCAACACCCGTGTACCTTGACCATACGAATGGGTTTTGAACTGAAGCAAACAACTTGAGGTTGTTGATACCGTACTTCTTTAACTTCTTCGCATCGAAATCATAGCTAATCTGAATATACTGTAAACGCAGATAGTTTCCTTTCTCAATGTAACGGTCGCTCATCAGAGAGTTGTAGCTCTTGTAACCGGTTCCGTAGTTGTTGAGGGCACGGGGAATAACGGTTATGTCACCGTTCTTACGCCAGCGCCAAGTACTTGCGTAGCTCTGGTTGTTGTTGTTGTACATGCTCTCGTACTCCATACGGGCGTAGTTGAAAATCATGTTACCCACACGGAAGTTGAAACCTGCGTTAATAGAGAACTTACCATAATAAAGCTGGATACCGAAACCTCCGTTGCACTTGGGGTTAGAGTTACCAAGGTAAACCATATCATAACGGTCAATCTGACCATCGTGGTTTATATCCTCATAGATGGCATCACCACCGGAGAACTTCTTACGGTATCCTTCGTTGTAGCAGTAGTACATGGGTAGAGGCTCACCCTTGGCATTGGTAAGCATGTTACCGTCTGCATCGAATGCAATAGGACAGGTAGCATTCTCGCCACGACGAGCTGCTGCTGCTGCTGTGTTGATGGGGTTACCCTTGGCGTCATAACCGGTGTTACCAACTTCGGCATATCCATAGTCTGCAATAGACTTAGTGGTATAACCGTTGTGGTCATAATCGTAACGGTAAACACCTAAGTAGTGAAGACCGTAGAATGAGCCCAGGGCATTTCCAATCTGTACACGTCTGTTCCAGTCCATGTTGCCGGGCTGGTAAGTGTCAGAACCGTTCAGGTTCTCCAGAAGGATAGGATTCATCTCCTCAACCTCGTTGAAGTTCTGTGCCAAGTTACCACGTAACTTCATAGAGAACTTACCAATCTTACAAATCTTACCGGTGTTGAAGTTGATTTCCCAACCCTTGTTACGCATAGTACCACCGTTTACTGTTGCCAAATTGCTGAAACCGTTGGCACTGGGGATGCGAAGATTACTCATAATAAGATCTGTAGTCCTATGGTCGTAGATTTCTCCGTCGAAGTTAATCAGACCGTCAAAGAGTTCCAGGTTGAAACCGACGTTGATCTTGCGAACCTTCTCCCAGCGGAGGTCTGTAAGTGACAGGTTCTCAGGAACGATTACCTGCTTACCGTTGTAGTAGCCGTCCGTTCTGTACTTGTTGTACTGGTTGCTACCGCTACCGCCGGTGTTACCTACGATACCCCAGCTGAAACGAACAGCCAACATGTACAACCATTTCTTACTCCAATCCATGAACTTTTCGTCGCTGATATTCCAACGTCCTGCAACAGAGGGGAATGTAGCGTATTTATGACCGGAACCGAAGCCTGTGCTACCGTCGATACGGACAGAGGCATCCAGGTTATACTTACTCTTATAAGAATAGTGTGTATTAAAGAAGAAGGATTGGCTACGCCATTCGCTGGTTCCTGCGCTGGCAGAACGGAGCAAACCTTCAACGGTAGGATCGGTAATGCCGTCGGGCACGTTCCACAATCCCATTGCCTGATCGCTTCCGCTACCTGTTACCAACTCAAAGCGAGCCAATGCAGAAAGGCTGTGGTCCTTGTTGGGGAAGGCTGAGTAGAAGCGCAAGTCATGACGGGTTGAGAACTGGAGTGACTTGGCCTCGTCGTTACTTACGTAGTTACGTTCGTTAGAGGTAAGTTTTGCTGCGTGATCACCACCCCAGACCCATTCCATGGTCTTCAGGTAGCTGGGGCAGTAGTAGTCGTTACTGGTATTGAATACCTGTAACTCAACATCGCCCACATAATCCAAGCGATAGTGGTCAGGGTCCTTACCAAGCAGTTTGTACTCAATGCTGAACTGTGGCTTCAAGTTGTATTGCTTCATCTTCCACCAAGCCAACTGGGCACGTGCTACGGGGTTGCCGTTTACGAACATATCGCGTAATGAATAAGAGGTATGGTAACCATCGTTCACCTTTTCTCTTGTATCCGTTGTTGAATAGGTAGCCGCCAAGGGAAGCATGTTAAAATAGTTTCCGGTAAGATAACCCTGAGAGTCATATTCCATAACGCTCATGTTAGGCATGGCCTTATAAGCACGGTTCAGAATATCGTTACCATAGTTCTTGTTGTTGGTATAGAAACCTAAGTCGATGGTAGAGCTGAACTTGATACGGTCACTTACCCAATAGTCCAAAGCGGTATTGGTAGTGAAGCGGTCCATGGTCTGGCCAATGATGTTACCTTTACTCTTATCGTAGTTGGCACTGATACGGAACAGAGCCTTCTCACCACCACCGGTAAGGTTTACTGAGAATCTGTGCTCCTGACCGAACTGCTTGACTTCCTTCACCCAATTGGTGTTCTTGTTGTAGTTGTAGTAGATGTTTGGCTTAGAACGGTCATAGTCCAGCTCATAGAGTCCGTACTCGGTAGTAGGACGCTGGTAGGGGTTGTAGTATGACTCTTTCATATACATGGTATAGCCATCACCATCCAACATCTTGTAGCCTTCTGGCTGCCAGGTACCTGTGAACTTGTAGCTGAAGTTAACACGTGTCTTACCGCGCTTACCACGCTTTGTCTTAATTTCGATAACACCGGCGGCACCCTTCATACCCCACTTGGCTGTTGAAGCGGCATCCTTCAGAACGGTGATACTTTCAATATCCTCGGGGTTCACACTGAGGAGGGTAGAGAACTGCTCCTCGTTGTCGTAATCCTCGAAATTCTCTTCCTTGTACTCATCGGGTATTTCGAAGATGTGGTCGTTCAATACAATCAGAGGCTGCTTGTTACCATTGATGGTGGTAATACCACGCAGACGCATGGTGGTACCGGAACCAAGGTTACCAGAGTTAGGCACAATGTCAAGACCGGCAATCTGACCCTGCAAAGCCTGGTCGACAGACTCGAAGGGAAGACCTTCCATGTCCTCCATGCTGAATTTCTGAACAGCACCTGAATACTCACGAGCGGGAATGTCCAAACCTGTGGTGGGGGCAGACTTCTTACCAACAACGTCCAGGGGCTTCAGAGTCTTAGTGGCATCTTGAAGTGTTACGGTGAATTTGGACTTGTTGCCAATCTTTTCCAGATGTGGTTTGTATCCGATATAAGAAATCTTAATGGTATTGTTAGGATCCTTGATATTCATGGTAAAGTTACCGTTCATATCAGTTACGGTCTGACTAACAATACGGTTGTTCTTGTCATACTCTGCGACGTTGGCACCGATGATGACGTCGATGTCATCAGATACAGTACCGGAAATACGCCGTTGCTGTGCACTTGCGGGCAAAGCCATCAGGGCTATCACCCATAGCAATATAAGCTTTGTTATTTTATTCATAGTGATAGTAAATTATTTGTTTGCTACAATGGCGTATCTCTTAATATATTTCCTTGCATTAGCCGTTGTGCTCCAAGTGCTGTCATGACGACCGTTTTCCAATGCAGTGTGGTTCAGCACACCGTTAATCTGATGGATTACGGCAGCACTTGATGCATCAAGTACAACCCCTGTCATGGCGATACCTCTGGGAGCCTTGTTACAAGAAATGTCACGTGCAAGAACGTTCTTCTCTCCAACGGTTGGCATCTTGTTGCTGCGATCTGTCTTGTATGTTACATCGTCGCAAACACGCAGGAGAGTTCCGTCACCGCTCTTGATACGGTCAACGTGAATCTTGCAGAACAAGCCAGTTTCGTGGTCGTAACTTGAAGTAACCATTTCGCCGTTTGCATCAGAAAGCTCTGACTTGTCGGCAAATACAGAGTTATCTGCGAAGTGATAACGGATGAAGTTGGTGAGATAGGTAATCTTGGCCTGAATACGAATACTGTCTTCGTATGTCTCCAATTCATTTGTGTAAGTGTATTCACCATCAGCATCTTTCTCCCATTCTCCTGTTTCTGAGTTCACCTCATGCTTGCAGTGTGAATGATAGTCTTCAAATATTTCATCCCATGTGGGCAGACCGTTGGCAATAGCTTCGCGTACAGCCTCGTTAGTAGGAACAAAGATGGTGTAGCGGTAGTTGTTAAAGAACTGGATGTTATAGTCAAGACCATTGTCCTTGGTGAACACCAGGAACTTCTTCTTGGCGGCCTTCTTTTCAGAGTCGGTCAGCTTGGCATCAACCAAACCGCAACCGATAATCTCATTTTCGTATGCGTCTGCCTGGCAGAGATCATAGAAAGCGCTATAGGGATTAGCTTCCCATGCAGCATCTGAATAACCCTTAGGATTGTAAGCAGCATCATCCTTCATGTCGTCGGTGAAGATACTCCATACGCTGCGGTATGTGGGAACCAGAGGAGAGTTCAATACGTAGGTACTACCATTCTTCAGGTTGGGGAATGGGTCGGTTACCGTACAGCTGGTAACACCGGGATTGTTAACAGTGACACCGTTGCGCTCGTTCTCAATTTGGAAACCACCCTTAGCTGCGATGATGTTGTTCTCCTCATCGCGAACCACCTTGATGGCATTACCATTCTTTGAAAGGAAGTATTCGTCCTCTCCGTCGATGGGGTTGGTACCGTCATGTACAATAGTGTGGCTCTCCAAGATATCCTTCAAACGGTTGGTAATATCACTGGCGTCAATCTTACCGGAAGTACCAACAAGCTGCTGGCCCTTAGAACCGATTTCTCCAGGATTAATCTTATAAGGATCGCAGTACTTCCAGCAGTTAGCCTGAACAGCAACTTCGCCGGAAGGTACGTTCTTATACTTCATTTCTATAACACGAGGTGTCTTACTCTTAATACTGGTGGGGTCGTAATACCATGCAAGACCTTCGTCGCTTGGCATAAAGAAGGTAAATCTACTCTGCATAGCCTTCAGGTAAGCATAGTAGTTCAGTCCCATCTTGTTCTGGTCGTAAATAGCCCAACTCATAATCTTGTTGGTTGTACTGATGAATGCAGGGGCTGTAACAGAAGTAAAGTCTGCAGGACCGTAAATCTGGTTCATCAGATATACTGCACCGTTACTTGCCATCAAGCAAGTGTCAATCTTGTCGATATCCTCGGGATAGAACAACTGCTCCAGCGCATCGTCCTTCTGCTTTGTCATCTTGCTGGGTACTGAACCGACAAATGAACGTAACATTATTATATTAATAAGCTTCTGCAGAACGGTCAAAGGAATACAGTCAATCTGCTCGTATAATTCATCAAGGGTTGTGGGAACAGTATAGGGTCTGTCATGTACGTTACCTCTACCGCCTACGATACCGTTTGGAATCTGATATTCGGTCTTCTCGCGTACATAATATGTTTTAACCAACTGCATACCACCGGCACGTGTGAAATAGTCCCAAAGGGTTGAGTCGTTGGGAACGAACATGGCTGCCATGTCTTTCTCACGGTTTTCGGGGTGCTGAGGATCTTCATAAAACTCATTCCAGGAGGGGTCGTACTTCAGACTGGGTTCACCTGAACCAGCATAGTCCTTGTATTCCTTTGGCATAAGGTCAGAAGGCCACTTAAACGGATAGTA
The DNA here is from genome assembly GCA_017541025.1 of Bacteroidaceae bacterium. Lineage (GTDB taxonomy): Bacteria > Bacteroidota > Bacteroidia > Bacteroidales > Bacteroidaceae > Physcousia. The sequence continues at coordinate 92,626 of JAFXZY010000011.1, forward strand.
TTTAGTATAAGTACCTCTGGGGCCTGGCTCAGAATTCAGTGTTCTTCCGCCAGCACTTATTTCGGAGATATAGCGCTTGGTAAAGATTGAATCCTGGAATTCAGGATGAAGCACCTTGTAATCCTCCGTTAGTTTGCGGTTAAAGTAAGGAGCACTGTAACGGTCCAGCATGTGGCTGAAAATATTGGTCTGTCCGTTGGTACGAATCACTTCAGCCATACTGGGCAATGGGCAGAGAGGTTTCTCTGTCATGTTAACGTATCCGTTCTGACAAACAATGTCCGTGCTGTCAAGATGTGCATCATAGATGTGAACATCGCTGGTGATACGCTCGCGGCCCATGAATTTGGGGAAGTCGAAGTCACTGTCGATGTTGTTCCTTGACATGTGCTCCTGTGTAAAGTGGAGCATCATGGTAAGACTGGAGTCAGTAACCAAATATACACCATTACCACCATTTTCCTGACGGAAACGTGCCCAGTAGTCCTTGTCAACGGGGCTATAAGTGTATGGCATTTTATCTGATGGAATGTAGGAGACTGTATCGGTGGTTGCTACATCAGTGAAACGACGCATGTACTCACCACGGGTGGGTGAGTTGTCACCACTTGCTTCACTACTTGCCAGGTTTTCCATAACGATGGCATTGTTGAGCATACTGGTGTGAATCATCAGTTTTTTCTGCGCAACACTCAAGTTCTCATACGATGTGGCATAATGCCAAGGGTTACTCTCTGGCAGCGTTGCATTTCTCTTGAAGAACGCTTCCCATGCGGCATCATCTGCAACGAAGACGGTCTTAGAACCAGTTTTCTTCAACTCGTCTGTCAGATTACGTGATGCGTCATTCTTGGGATTAACGTCCTCGTCGGCAAGCAATCTCAAATAGGTTTTGAAATTGCCATCCTTTTCCAGGCTTTCGTAAATGCTTGCATTCAGCCAATCAGGTTTCGCATCATCATAGATGAAATCGTCTGAACAAGCATACATCAGCCCGCAAGCTGCCATTAGGCCAATCATCCGTGATGAATGCCTACTCCATTTGCTTAAACGGTTTGTCATACGCATTTTTTGTGTTATTTTTAGTTTAAATTATTTATGTTTCTTATTCACTTTTTTGCACAATTTATGTGCTTAACAGAGCAAATTTACGTTTTTTTACTGAATCCCCGTTAGGGAAGTGGTTTTTCGTGCCTAAATTTAAGACAAATTAACATATCGGATGCTACTTTTTCATTCTTGCGGTGTCAATAGCTCTGTTTGTGACTCAATATTGTTGCTATTTGATGATGTTTCATCACTTGAAAAATCAGAGGTTTCAATATCGTCTTCAATTGTACTGTCCGGTTCCTCAATATAATCGCTGCAATTCCACAAACTGGGATCAAGATCTTTGGGCTCCGGGAACTTAACTTTGTATTTGCTGAACCTCTCATCGTGCAGCACTTTTTTAATAAACTCTCCGAATATTGGCAAAGCGGCTTTTCCACCCTGACCTAAGGCTCCGGTTCTGAAATGTATGCTTGGGAATTCTCCTCCAACCCATACACCTCCAACCAATTTCGGTGTGACACCAACGTACCAGGCATCGGCATGATTGTTGCTGGTTCCGGTCTTGCCGCCAAAGTCTGTTGTCTGGGTGAGGCCGCCTATATATTCCCACATAGGGCCAGAAGTTCCATGAAGTCCTGCCCGAAGCATAATTTGCATAAGGTAGGCAGACCTGTATGGAATTGCTTGTTTCTCATGCCTGTTTGATTTGTAAATAATATTCCCGTCTTTGTCTTCGATGCGGGAAATCATTATCGGCATATTGTATTTTCCGTCATTAACAACGGTGCAATAGCTGTTTGTAAGTTCCAGCAGATCCACTTCGCTGCTTCCCAGGCAGATGGATTTTGCTACTTGCAGTGGAGTCTGTATGCCCATGTCGTAGGCTGTTTTTATTATGTTCTTTACCCCTACTTCCATTCCTACTTTCACGGCCACACTGTTTATACTGCTGGCAAAGGCTCTTTTGAGTGTCATTTCTGTGTCGGAGAATGTGCCGTCGGCGTTATGGGGCGCCCATGCTTTTTCTTCCCCCGGGTCTTGGTAGGAAGCCCAACTGTCCAGTCTTCGCGTACATGGAGTAAGCCCCTGTTTCATGGCTTCGGTATAAACGAAGAGTTTGAAGGTGGAACCCGGCTGGTGCTTGGCTGTTATATTGTCAAAGTTCCATGTGTCGTAATCAATGTTTCCTATCCATGCTTTAACTTCTCTGGTGTCTGGTTCCATAGCGATGAAACCGCAGCGCATGAATCTAACCAAATACCGTATGGAGTCCATGGTGCTTAACTCTTTGACGGTAGGTCCGTCGTAAGAGAATACTTTTACGGGATGCGGTAGATTCATGTAGTAGTTGATGGAGTCCAAATTGTCGGAATATTTCTTCTTTAATCTTTGGTATTCCGGCGTTTTCCTTGCAATGTTTTCTATGAAGTTCGGGATTTCCTTGTGTTTGCTGTCTTGCCAAGGTGCCGTGTTGCCCCAATGTGCATTAAATTGATTCTGCAATGACTGCATTTTCTTCCTGACAGCTTCTTCGGCATACTTTTGCAATCGTGTATCCAATGTAGTGTATATCTTTAACCCGTCTGAATAAAGATCTAACTTGTTTGCGGCATCATAACCGGAAACTTCTCCGATTTCGCAAAGCATATCTATGTAATCAACCAATTCGTCGCGGAAATATGGTGCAAATTCATTCGGTGATTTTTCTTTGTTTTTTGAGGCTAATTCCAAAGGCAGGGATTTCAGGGAATCCAGTTGTGTGGGATTGGCTTTCATGCCGTTGATTACGATGTGGTTGTGTTCGTAAACAACATCAAGAACCGTGTTGCGTCTTTCAAGGCAGTTTTGGGGATTCTTCTGTGGATTGTAGATGCTGGTTGCTTTTAACAATCCTACCAGTATGGCAGCCTGTTCGTAAGTAAGGCGGTCGGGGGATGTGTCAAAATACCTTGCAGAAGCAGTTTTGATTCCGAATGAGTTGCTGCCAAAATCAACGGTGTTGAGATACATGGTCAGAATGTCTTCTTTACTGAAGACCATTTCCAGTTTTGTAGCCACAATCCATTCTTTTGCTTTCATGATCAGGATTCTGACTCCGGGTATTTTTCCTAACAGTCCAGTACGGTTTTTCGTACGTACACGGAACATGTTTTTAGCCAACTGCTGGGTGATGGTGCTGGCTCCGCGTGCGTGGCCGGAAAATATATCCTTAACAGCGGCAAACAGTCCTTGGAAATCTATGCCGTGATGATGATAGAACCTTTCATCTTCCGTATCTATCAGCGTTCGTATTAATATGGGAGAAATATCATTGTATTCAACAGGTGTCCTGTCCTCATTATAATATCTTCCTATCAGTTGGCCGTCTGCGCTATACACTTCGGAGGCTTCGCTGACGGTGGGGTCTTTTATTTCGTCAAAGCCTGGTGTGCTGCCAAAGAGATTGAAAAGATTGCAGTCGACAGCACCAAAGAACAGAATGACAGAAAGAAGAATGGTGCATGTCCATACGATAACTCTTTTATACCAAGGTCCAGTGTAAAATTTATTTAGAATGGCCTTGAATTGGGTCCAGCTGGCTTTTGACTTCATGGCGTTGTTTGTTTATGTTCTGCAATAAAGTTTATGATTTCTGTTTCATTCTCAGGGGAAAACCAGCGTATTTCACTGTCATGAGCAAACCAAGTCATTTGCTTTTTGGCATAATCTCTGGTATTCTTCTTGATTTTCTCAATGGCAAAGTTTAAATCCCAGGAGTGGTCGATATAATGAAAAATCTCCTTGTATCCTACGGTGTTCAGGGCGTTCAGATGACGATAAGGATAAAGTCTTTCTGCTTCATCAACCAGGCCTTCTTCTATCATCATATCCACTCGTGTGTTGATTCTCTCAAAGAGGTTTTCCCTCTCTCTCTTCAGCCCAATCTTGATTATCTGGAAGGGTCTTTCCTTCTTTTTATTAACGCGGAATGAAGAGTAGGGCTTCCCTGATGTGTAACATATTTCCAGTGCGTGTACGATTCTTTTCGGATTCTTGAGGTCTGCAATGCTATAATATTCGGGATCGAGTAGTTTCAGCTCGTGTCTTAAAGTTTCCAATCCCTCTGTTTGTAACCGTTCTTTTAGTTCCTTTCGTATTTCGGCATCAACGTTCGGGATGTCATCTATACCATTACAGATAGCGTCTATATACATCATGCTTCCGCCGGAAAGCAATATGTTGTTATGTGTATGCTGAAGTTGGTTTAAAAGTTGGAGAATATCTGCTTCATATTGGGCAGCGCTGTAATAATCCTGAAGGTTTAGCATCTTTACAAAATAATGCTTGACTTCATTGAGTTGTTCTTTTGTGGGAGCTGCCGTCCCAATACTCATGTCCTTATAAATCTGACGACTATCGCAGTTGATGATGGGGCTGCCCAGTAATTTGGCAACTTTTAGCGATAGGGTTGTCTTGCCCACTGCTGTCGGACCTAAAAGGACAAAAAGTTTCATTCGTCTATCTCGAATCCTTCCATATCTAATTCACCTTCTTCAAAATCATCTTCCCCATAAAAGTCTTCCTCGGTATCTTCATCTGAAGATTCTGCAATGGGTTGGATAGTGGAATCATCTGCTAACTGTTGTTCAGGTGGTATGCCGTGCTTCCTGCTTATTCTCCCTTCATTCTCGGGTTGTCCGAATAGCAATTCACTGATTTCCATTAAGAAAAATCTTTTACCTTCCGGATCAAAAATGTATGCTATCCGTTGTCCTTCTTCATCAAGGAAATCCCTAAGGGAGGTGTTTTGCATGAGGTTGATGTCTTCCTCTGCGTCGATGTTCTGAGGACAGGTCTGGCGTATATGGTTCTTTACATGCCATTCGTCGTCGCAGATGAGGAATCCGTGGCTTCCCATGTCCTGATAATTGCAGGTCTTTAGTATAAGGTTGTGGAGCTCTGCGAATTTTGCTTCAGCATCTATCTTAGCTTCCATCACAAAGTCTTCCACTTCTTGACTGAATATCGTAATTTTAAATGTCATCTGCTTTAATGTTTTATCTGATGAATCCCCTGTTGCTTGATCTGATGAAATCAAGAATATATCTGATTTCGTCCGACATAGGTATTTCCTCTTCTACTCGGGCCAACAGCTCGTTTAGCTTACCTGTTCCTTGTAGAATAATCTGGTATGCCATGTGGATGTTATCAATGATTTCTCTGTCAAAGTTTCTTCTTCTGAGGCCTATTGTGTTTAAGCCGCAGAATGAAGCAGGGTCTCTTGCACACAAGCTGAATGGTAATACGTTCTGGCTGAATCTGGTGCCGCCTCCCACCATGGTATAGCTTCCTACTCTGCAGAACTGGTGCATGAGTACTCCAGCACTCAGAATGGCATTATCGTCTATAATAATTTCGCCAGCAAGTTTTGTGCTGTTACCTATAATACATCCGTTTCCAACAAGAGCGTCATGGGCAACATGTGCGCCTTCCATCAGAAGGTTATTATTGCCGACAATAGTCTTTCCTTTGGCAGCCGTTCCTCTGTTGATAGTCACATTCTCGCGAATCTTGTTGTCGTTTCCAATTTCCGCTGTCGTATCCTCACCTCTGAATTTCAAGTCCTGGGGAATGGCGCTGATGACTGCTCCTGGGAAGAAGATGTTTCCGTTTCCCACGCGTGCACCATACAGCATCGTTACACTGTTCATAAGTGTGTTGTTGTCTCCCATCACTACACCTTTGTCAATGTAGCAGAAAGCACCGATTTCACAGTTTTCTCCGATAACGGCTTCTGGGTGAATATATGCTAAAGGGCTGATTTTGCTCATATAGTATTCTTATTTGTTTTTAATAACTTGTGCAGTAAAGGTTGCTTCAGCAACACAGTTCTCTCCGATGAAAGCATATCCTTGCATGCTTCCGATATTATGACGTAATGGTCCTAATGTTTCGACTTTGAAAATCAGTGTGTCGCCAGGTACTACTTTCTGTTTGAACTTTACATTATCTATCTTAATGAAATAGGTGCTATAGTCAGCCCCGTCCTCCAAGTTATTGATTACTAGAATTCCGCCAGCCTGTGCCATAGCCTCAATAATCAGCACACCTGGCATGATGGGTTCAGCAGGAAAATGCCCTTGGAAGAATGGCTCGTCACTGGTGATGTTCTTAATGGCAACAATGCTGTCAGCCTTCATCTCGATTACTTTGTCAACAAGTAGCATGGGGAATCTGTGTGGCAGAAGTTGGCGTATCTGGTTGGTGTCCATTATTGGTGGCTTGTTAGGGTCATACTTTGGCGCCTGTATTTCATGTTTGCGAATTTCCTTACGCATCATGCGAGCGAACATGTTATTGATGGTATGACCAGGTTTGGTGGCTATTATACGTCCTCTGATAGGTTTTCCGATTAAAGCCATGTCACCAATAATGTCCAAAAGCTTATGTCTGGCAGGCTCATTGTCCCATACCAGTTTCTTGTGTTGCAGATATCCTAATTCCTTGGCATCGTGATGTTCGGCACCTGTGAGTTCGCAGAGTTTGTCCAAATTTTCCTGGCTTGTTTCTTTTTCGTAAATTACAATGGCATTGTTCAGGTCACCCCCTTTGATGAGTCCTGCTGTAAGTAGTGGCTCTATTTCCCTTACGAAAACAAATGTTCTTGCTGCAGCAATCTCTGTGGCGAAATCATCCATGTTGTCAAGCGTGGCAAACTGGCTACTCACGAACTTGCCGTCAAAGGATATCATACTGGTGATGGAGAACTCCTCGTCGGGTAGGAGTGTGATGCAAGCTCCGGATTCTTCGTCCTTAAACTCCATCTTCTTGGTGATGTAATAGAAGTCCTTTTCGGCATCCTGCTCAATGGTGCCTACGCGTAAAATTTCTTTTACATATTGGCCGGCACTGCCATCCAGGATGGGGAACTCTGGACCGTCAACTTGTATCAGCACATTGTCAACTCCTAAAGCATATAATGCCGCCATGGCGTGTTCGATGGTGCTGCATTTAATGTCGCCTTTTCCTAACACGGTTCCCCTTTTGGTGTCTATCACATTTTCGGCAATAGCATCCAAAACAGGTTGTCCCTCCAGATCAACTCTTTGGATTTTATATCCATGATTCTTGGGAGCTGGTATGAAGGTGACTGTTAGGTTAAGTCCTGTATGCAAGCCTTTTCCACTTAGTGAAAAGCTATCGTTTAATGTTTTTTGTTTCAACATGATTATTTCTTTGCTGCAAGCTCTTCTTTCAGAACTTTTATCTCTTTTTTCATATCGTTCATATCCGCCCACATCTGATACAGATTCTTGAATAAGGCGCTGGACTTCCAGAAAGTCCTGGCGTCAATAGCCGGCGTACCTTGTACGGCTGTTCCTGGTTTCTTTATACTGTTTGGGATACCGGCCTGTGCTCCTGCCATGGTCTTGTCTGCAATGGTAGCGTGTCCGGCAATACCAACTTGACCGCCAAACATACACCATTCTCCAACCTTGGTGCTGCCGGCAATACCAACTTGTGCTGACATAACAGTGTGGCATCCAATCTCATCGTTATGGGCAATCTGTACCAAGTTGTCCAGTTTCACCCCTTTATGTACAATTGTCTCACCCATGACAGCTCGGTCTACGCATGTGTTGGCACCAATCTCCACATCATCCTCAATAACTGCAATACCTATCTGAGGTATCTTGATGTATCCTGCCTCTGTTTGCTGGAAACCAAATCCGTCAGCTCCAATCACACAACCTGCATGCAGGATACAGTTGTTGCCTACTTTACAATCATGATATATGACGGCATTGCTGTATATTTCTGTGTTGTTGCCTACTTTTGCGTTTCTGCCAACGGTTACATGAGGATGGAACACACATCCGTCGCCAATCTCCACACCTTCGGCAATGGCAACAAAGGGACCAATGTAGCAATCTTTCCCGATTTTTGCTGTTGGGTCGATGAATGCCAGTTCGCTGATGCCTTGTCGTTTAGGCTTCATGCTTTCGTAAATCTGGAGCAGTTTTGCAACAGCCTCTCTGGCGTTGTCGACTTTTATCAGCGTAGCCTTTATCTCTTGTTTGGGCTCAAAATTACTGTTGACGAGTACTATACTACTTTCTGTATCATAGATGTATTGCTCGTATTTGTCATTGGCAAGGAAACTGATACACCCAGATTTCCCTTCCTCAATCTTTGCAAAGTTATTAACTGTTACCTTAGGGTCACCAACAACGGTTCCACCAATAAGGCCTGCTATCATTTCTGCACTAAATTCCACCTTAATATAAATTTGTCTAATCTCTAACCTCTCAACTAAAAGAGCCATCTGTTGCTGAACCTCTTTGGCTTTTTCGCCAGCAACCGTGGCAAAGTTTTCTGTATTGTCTGCATAGATAATGGCTCTGCTGCTGTTTACAATCAGACCACAGTCATCTATCATTCCGTATTTGCATACTTCTTCAAGACTACCGCCTTGTGCACCTATGCCGGGAACAAGGAGGAACGCTTTGGGGGCAACCTTGCGGATGTCCTTGAACATTTCGCCGCGTGTAGCGCCCACAACATACATCATGTTCTCGTCATTTCCCCACTCCTGGCTCTTGCGGATTACTTTCTCAAACAGACGCTCTCCGTCTTTGTCCTCTGTAAGCTGGAAATCAAAGGAACCCTTGTTGCTGGTCAGCGCCAGCAGAATTACCCAGTGGTTCTTTGTGGCTCCCTCGCCTTTGGAGAGGGCTGGGGTGAGGCTTTCTAGGAAGGGTGTGACGCTGTCTTCTCCCATATATGGGGCAACCGTCAGAGCATCCACATCATATTCGCCAAAGAAAGTGCGGGCATACATCTTGCTGGTGTTACCGATATCCCCACGTTTGGCATCTGCTATGATGAACTGGTCGGGATAGTTCTCCTTTAGGTATTTTACTGTCTTCTCAAATGCTATCATGCCTTTCACCCCAAATGCTTCGTAAAATGCCAAATTAGGCTTGTATGCCACACAATAGGGAGCTGTGGCATCTATGATAGCCTTGTTGAAAGCAAATATGGGATCTTCTTCCTTCAGCAGATGTTCAGGAATCTTCTTTAAGTCAGTATCCAAACCAACGCAGAGGAAACTCTGCTTCTTCTTTATGTTTTCAAATAATTCTTTCCTTGTCATAACTTTCAACTTTCAATTTTCCAACTTTCAATTTCCTAACTTTCAATTTCCCAACTTTCAACTTTCAACTTTACAACGCTGCTTCTTTCATTCTTTCTGCATTTTCTGCCACAATCAGGTGGTCTATGCAGTCTTGTATCTGTCCGTCCATAAAGGCGTTCAAATTATATATGGTATAGCCAATGCGGTGGTCTGTGATACGTCCTTGAGGATAGTTGTAGGTGCGTATTTTGGCAGATCTGTCGCCTGTTGAAACCATGGTTTTTCGCTTTGATGCAATATCGTCCAGGTATTTCTGGTGTTCCTTATCATATATAAATGTGCGCAGGCGCGCGAGGGCCCGTTCCTTGTTTTTGGGCTGGTCACGCGTTTCGGTACATTCTACAAGAATCTCTTCATCTTCGTTGGTGAAGGGGTTGCGCCACATGTATCGGGCACGAACACCGGATTCTACCTTGTTCACATTCTGACCGCCCGCTCCACTGCTTCGGAAAGTATCCCATTTGATGGCACCTTCGTTAATCTCCACGTCAAACTCTTCAGCTTCGGGTAATACAGCTACGGTAGCTGCACTGGTATGAACACGTCCCTGAGTTTCTGTAGCAGGAACACGTTGTACACGGTGAACGCCGGATTCATATTTCAGAATTCCATAAACGCCTTCGCCTGTTACGCTGAAGATGATTTCCTTGAATCCGCCGACGGCACCTTCCGAGAAACTGCTCACAGCCATCTTCCAGCCTTTCAGTTCTATGTACTTGCTGTACATACGGAACAGGTCGCCGGCAAACAGGGCAGCCTCATCACCACCTGTACCGCCTCGGATTTCCATGATGACGTTCTTGTCGTCTTCGGGGTCGGCAGGGATGAGCAGCAGTTTTATTTCCTCTTCCAGTGCAGGGATTCGTTTCTCGCTTTCTGCCATTTCCTCGCGCAACATCTCCTTCGTGTCGGCATCTTCCTCTATGGCAAGCATCTCCTTGGCATCCTCGATATTCTGCAGACAACCTACGTATTCCTTCCGGGCAGCAACAATTTTACCCAGGTCCTTATATTCCTTGGTCAGTTTTACGTAACGCTTTTGGTCGGCAATTACGGAAGGGTCCGTGATAAGCGTACTCACTTCCTCGTATCGGGAAACAAGTCCTTCCAGTCTGTTTAAAAGATTATTTTCGGCCATGTTACTATTAATCCAGAGGATTCCTCTTGTCTATATCTTTCTGTAAAATAAAATATACGATTGCCCATCCGACAATACCGACGACACATATAAATGTGCTGACATAATCTTTGTTTATAAAACAGGAGCGAGCGGCATACATCCCTAATCCGGTTAAACAGAACCAAACACCCATTCCTTTCAACCAGTCCTTAGTGGTGTAATTGACAATCTTTCTATGTTTCATTGCATCTTAATATTCAAATTCGCCGTACTCGCTCTTGATGAGCAAACTCTTCTGTCCCTCCTCGATGCGGCCGATCACTTGAGCATCAATGTTGAAACTCTTGCTGATTTCTATCACCTTCTCGGCATCTTCGGGAGACAGATAAACCTCCAGGCGGTGGCCCATATTGAATACCTTGTAAGCCTCGGCATAGTCTGTCCCACTCTCCTTGATGATAGCCTTGAAGAGGGGAGGAACGGGGAACATGTTGTCCTTGATAACCCTGCAGTTGTCACCCACGAAATGTAGCACCTTTGTCTGTGCTCCACCTGTGCAGTGCACCATACCATGAATCTTGGGGCGAAGTTCATCCAGCAGTCTCTTTACCACAGGAGCATAGGTACGGGTGGGGGAGAGGACCAGTTTGCCTGCATTGATAGGAGAGCCTTCTACCTCGTCTGTCAGTTTGTAGGAACCGCTATAGACAAGTTCTTCAGGCACGGCCTTGTCGTAACTCTCGGGATATTTCTCAGCCAAGTATTTGCTGAATACATCATGGCGGGCGCTGGTCAGACCGTTGCTGCCCATACCGCCGTTGTATGCTGTCTCGTAGGTGGCTTGTCCGCAAGAAGAAAGGCCTACAATTACATCGCCCGGACGGATGTTGGCATTGTTAATCACATCGCTGCGTTTCATACGGCAGGTAACGGTGCTATCTACAATGATGGTGCGAACCAAATCGCCAACATCGGCTGTCTCGCCGCCAGTGGCATAAATGCCGATACCCATATCACGCATCTGCTGTAGGAGCTCATCGGTTCCGTTGATGATAGCGGAAATCACTTCGCCGGGAATCAGCATCTTGTTTCGTCCGATGGTACTGCTTACCAGAATATTATCCACAGCACCTACGCAGAGCAGGTCATCTGTATTCATGATAAGTGCATCCTGGGCAATGCCTTTCCATACGCTTAGGTCGCCAGTTTCTTTCCAGTACATATAAGCCAGGCTCGATTTCGTTCCGGCTCCGTCGGCATGCATGATATTGCAATATTCAGGGTCGCCTCCTAATATGTCTGGAATGATTTTGCAGAATGCTTGAGGGTATATTCCTTTGTCTATGTTCTTGATTGCATTGTGGACGTCTTCCTTGGCAGCACTGACGCCGCGCATCATATATCTTTGGTTGCTCATTATAATATGTTTGTAATTGCCGTGCAAAGATAATACAATTATCTTATATACGCAAATTCCCCATGCATGTACATCCAATAATTATTGTTTTTTAGAAAAAAAGTTTCTATCTTTGCAGACGCAAAACAATTTGGAGAAGAATGAGAATAGCTCATTTTGTTATATTTTTTTTTCTGACTCAGGGCATTTTCTCTCAAAATGCCATGCTTCTTAATGCTGACGAAATAAGGGAGCGTGGCATCTTTGATATCCGAGACCTGACAACTGTCGTTCCAGGACTTTTTGTCTCTTCATTAGGTAGTGCTCATTCGACAGCTGTGTATATGAGAGGCGTGGGAAGTTGTGGAAATTCACCAGCTGTAGGTCTGTATGTAGATGATGTTCCTTGGTTGAATAACAGTTCTTTTAATTCCAAGATTAGCGAGATTGAGCAGATTGAGATTTTACGAGGACCGCAAAGTACACTGTATGGCAGAAACGCGATGGGGGGACTTATCTGTGTTACGACCAAGAATCCCATAGATTACCAAGGGACGGTAATAGAACGTTCCATGGCCAATCATTATGCTCATTATACCAATGTCTCTCATTATCAGCGTTTTTCTGAGAAGTTGGGTCTTTCGGCTGGCGTGGCATATCGTTCTGGGGGGCAGTTCTTTAACCATAGTATTTCTGGTTTGAAGGTGGATGCAGGCCGGTCGCTGCGAGCACACACAAGGTTGTTGTACCGTCCCGACGAAGCGTCGAAAATAGATTTCTTTGCCAACTATGAACTTTGTTCACAAGATGCTTTTCCGTTTTATTTGGAGAGTGTTTCTGATAATGATTATTTCAAAGATCAGCTGACTCAGGATATCGGACGTATAACAAGCAACGACGAAAATACTTATCTGCGCCACTTACTGAACATCGGTCTTAAAACCGAATATAACTGGCCTAACGTGATACTCGGCAATGTGCTCGGATTCCAATTGTTGAATGATGAGCTGAAGATGGACGGTGATTTCACGCATCTTAGTATCTGTAGGGTTCAGCAAATGCAACACAGTCGTACACTAACCGATGAGATAACGGTTAAAAGCAGACCGGGTGTTTGGCGTCATTGGGAATGGAGCACGGGAGCCAGTTTTTCCTATCAGTGGTTGCTTCAGCAATTTTTGCCGGGGGCAGATTCGCTCCGTTTTTTTGACACCCCAACCAATAGTGCCGCACTATACCATCAAAGTAAGTTTTGCGACATTTTTAATGCAATGGGGTTGGATGTTACCTTGGGACTTCGGTTGGAATATGATCATGCGAGCTTTTCCGGTGATAGCAACGACTGGTGGCAGCTGATGCCCTGTTTCTCGATGCAGTACTCTTTTGCCAAGGGAGATGTGTACGGAACCATATCAAGAGGTTATAGAAGTGGAGGGTATAACAGTCATGTCTCGGATGTACCTTCTTTGGCTCTGTACAAACCGGAATATGCTTGGAATTACGAGTTGGGGACGCACCTCAATCCCATAAAGAATAAGCTGTTTATAGATGCGTCTGTTTTCTTGACAAACGTATCGGATTTGCAGACAGGTCAGATAGATCCTTTCGGGTTGGGTGAAATAATCAGTAATGCGGGGCGAAGCAGATCTTTCGGAGGCGAACTTTCTATGCGTGCTCAACTTACAGACCATTTACAGGCACATGCCAGCTATGGCTATACACATGCATCGTTTACGGAGAACGTTCTTTCTTCGGGTGTTTCATGCGAAGGCAATCGCGTTCCTTTTATCCCTCAGCATGCGGTCGATTTAGGCGCCAACTATACTATATCCTTGCCTAAGATACTTGACCGACAACTTTTAGACCATATGGTGGTAAGGGCCAACTGGCATGGATTGGGAAAAATCTATTGGACGGAAGATAATCAGGTCAGTGAGCCGTTCTATACAGCTCTTGATGCAAAAATTTCGTTTTACCGTAAGCACGTGGAATTTGGAGTGTGGGCGGCAAACATTTACAACAGTCGTTGCAGGACATTCTATTTCCAAAGTATGAACAGGGGCTATTATCAGATGAACAAGCCCTTCCAATGTGGATTCGAATTAAAGCTTAACTTCTAACGGTATAATCATTCGTTCCAGAATTCCCAGCTGGCAATAGCCTGTAGGTGAAGCATCTCCAAACCGTTCTTGACAACAGCGCCTTGGAGCGCTCCTTTTTTCATAAAGAGTGTGGATTCGGGATTATATACCAAATCATAGAGCAGGTTGTCTGACGACAAATAATTATAAGGTATTGCCGGGCATTCGTCAACTTTAGGAAACATTCCCACAGGACTGCAGTTGACGATTACTTCATACTCCTTAAAGGTTTCTGATGTGATGTCGTTATAGGTAAACATACCTTCACGTGGGGAGCGACTAACATACTTCCATTCTAATCCTAATCGTGTGAGACCCACACGTATGGCTCTGCTGGCACCACCGGTTCCCAGAATTAAGGCTTTTCTGTGATGAGGCTTCAGTAATGGCTGTATGCTTCGTGTAAATCCAATGATGTCGCTGTTGAAACCCTTCAGATGACCATTGCGGATTTGAACGACGTTTACTGCACCGATTTCTTGTGCTTCATCGCTCAGTTCGTCAAGGAATGGAATGACTTCGGTCTTGTAGGGAAGTGTAACATTCAGGCCCCTCAGTTCCGGATTTTCTTTCAGGATTTCCGGAAGTTTGTTTATGTTGGGAATCTGAAAGTTAAGATACTGGGCATCGATGCCTTCCTTGGCAAATTTTTCGGTAAAAAAACCTTTACTAAAACTATGCCCCAAAGGGTTGCCTATAATTCCGTATTTATCCATTTCTTTTTGGCGGTTAGGGGTTAGTGGTTAGCGAACACCGCGGTAGCAAATTCTTCACTCTTCATTCTTCATTCTTCACTTTGAAGCCAGATACATGGTGCAGAGGCCAAAAGTAAAACGTTTCCATTCTATTTGTAGAAAACCGGCTTTCTTCAGTATTTCTTCCATCACTTCTCCTTGCGGAAAGGCTTCCATCGAAGAGGGCAGGTATGTGTATGCGCTGGCATCGTGACTGATAAGCTTTCCGATAACAGGCATCACGACATGAGCATATACCCAGAAAAGCTGTTTCATTGGAAAATGGGGTGGAGTGCAGAGTTCCACTATCAGCAGATGCCCACCTGTGCGCAGTACACGGCACATTTCGGAAAGTCCGGCATCCAAATCTTGAAAATTACGTACGCCGTATGCTGATGTCACGGCATCGAAACTTTCGTCTGGAAAGGAAAGGTGCATGCAGTCTTCTCTCTGAAACGAGATAATATTCTGCATGTTTTTCTTCTTGACTTTTTCGCGCCCTACGGTCATCATTCCTTCGCTGATATCAGCTCCTATAATCTGTTGGGGTTGAATGCGTTTGGCACTTAGGATGGCAAAGTCTCCTGTTCCTGTGGCAATATCCAGTATGCGTCTGGGGTGGTGAACCTTCAGGGCATCGATGGCCTTGCGTCTCCATCCTCGGTCTATGCCCAGAGAAAGGGCGTGGTTCAGGAGATCGTAAGAGTGAGCAATGTGGTCGAACATTTTCTCCACTTGCTCACCCTTCTCCCCTTCGTGATAGGGATTTATTGTCTCCTGCTTGTACATTATCTGTTTTGCAACCAAGTGGTTACGTTTTTCTCAATGCGTGCAGCAATGTCGCCTTCTGCCTCTGCAGGTGTGAACTTCTCGCCTACAATGTGCTCGTAAAGTTCGATGTAACGATCAGCAACGCTCTGAGCATATTCATCAGTAATCACAGGCATCACCTGACCGGGCTGGTTCATAAAGTTGTGCTCAATCAGCCACTGGCGTACAAACTCCTTGCTCAACTGCTTCTGAGGCTCGCCCTTGGCAAACTTCTCTTCGTAGCCGTCGGCATAGAAGTAGCGGCTGCTGTCGGGAGTATGAATCTCATCAATCAGGATGACCTTTCCGTCGCGCTTGCCAAATTCATACTTGGTATCAACCAATATGAGACCCTTGCTAGCAGCTATCTCGCTACCACGCTTGAACAGAGCGCGAGTGTACTTCACCATCGTCTCCCAATCCTCCTTGCTTACCAAGCCCTGCTTGATGATTTCCTCGGCAGAGATGTTTTCATCGTGTCCTTCCTCAGCCTTTGTGGTGGGGGTAATAATGGGTTCGGGGAACTTCTCGTTCTCACGCATTCCTTCGGGCAGTTTTACACCGCACAGTTCACGACATCCGTTCTTGTATTCGCGCCAAGCCGAACCTGTCAGATAGCCGCGGATAATCATCTCCACGCGGAATCCTTCAGCTTTCAGTCCAACGGTAACCATAGGGTCGGGAGTAGCAAGTTTCCAGTTGGGTACAATGTCTGCTGTGGCATCCAGGAAACTGGCAGCTATCTGGTTCAACACTTGTCCTTTGAAGGGAATTCCCTTAGGCAATATTACGTCGAAGGCGGAGATACGGTCTGTTGCAACCATAACCATCAGGTCATCGTTGATGTTATATACGTCGCGTACCTTACCATGATAAACACTTACCTGTCCGGGCAGGTTGAAGTCAGTTCTTGTTAAAGCTTTCATGTTCCTATTATTTATTTTGTTTGTTATTATCCTCTATGTATTGCTTTCCTCGCTCAATTTCAGCCTCATATTTGTTGTAGGCATTAACAATGCGAGTTACTAGTTTGTGTCTTACGATGTCCTTCTCGTTCATCTCTATAAAGCTGATGCCGTTAATCCCTTTCAGAATCTTACTGGCTTCGCGCAGACCGCTCCTGACACCATGGGGAAGGTCTATTTGCGTCATATCACCCGTAATAATCATCTTGGTGTTTGTGCCCATACGGGTCAGGAACATCTTAATTTGTGCATTGGTGGTGTTCTGCGCTTCATCCAGAATCACCACGGCATCGCTCAGTGTCCTGCCTCGCATAAAGGCCAGGGGGGCAATTTGAATAATGTTCTGCTCCATCATCTCGCGTAGTTTCTGCGTGGGAATCATATCTTCCAACGCATCATACAGTGGTTGCAGATAGGGGTCTATCTTCTCCTTCATATCGCCAGGCAGGAAACCTAACTTTTCTCCTGCTTCCACAGCTGGACGCGAAAGGATGATCTTCCTCACCTCTTTGTTCTTCAGCGCTCTTACCGCCAGCGCTATGCTGGTGTATGTTTTACCGGAACCTGCAGGTCCAACGGCAAAAATCATGTCGTTTTCCTGATAGGCTTTCACCAGTTCCTGCTGGTTGATGCTTCTGGCAGTGATGGGCCTGCCTGTTACGCTATATACGATAACGCCTTCCACGCCCTCCTTATTTGTCTTTTCGCCTTTCAGAATCTGGAGGATTTCCTCTTCCGTCAGGCTGTTGTATTTCAGAATGTGCTTCTGCAGCTTGTCCAGATTCTCCTCAAAGGCGCACATCTCCAATTCGTCGCCCATCACATGTACCACATTTCCTCTTGCCACAATGCGTAGTTTAGGATAAAGCGCCTTAACCATTTGCAGGTTAGAATTGCCTACACCATATAGAATTACCGGGTCTATATCCTCTATTACAATATGTTTTTCTATCATCTATTTTATAATTTGCTGCAAAATTACATATCTATTTTGACATTTCCGCTTTTTTATGTAATTTTGTTCGCGAAAAATATGAGAAGACTTAAGAAAAAGATATTTTACGGCCTTTGCGGCAGTACTGTAGCAGTCCTTGCTACGGTTAGATTTTGTAATCCCAGTGTTATTAATCCTTCTTCTGGCGAAGTCTGTCAGGCCGATACTATTGTTGAGGTGGTAGAGAAACCCGCCCCTTTGGTGCGCAGGCCTCATCACCGTGTTCTTGGCGTGCATTCTTACGAGGAAAGTTTCCCCGATGTTCAGGATGTGCAGATTGTGGCAGCCCGTCGCTGGGGTGTTAAGCCTGTCCAGAACCGGCAGGCAGCGGAACGGCGTAAGCAGGACTTGGTGTATGTGGGTGCTAATCCCTATTATTGTGTTGACAGGTCCATGAGGCAGAGCATTCCATACCTTGTGCCTCGCGCTTCCGATCTGTTGCAGCAGATTGGGAAAAATTTTATTGACAGTCTGTATGTAAAGAACATCCCCCTTCATCGTATCATTGTATCCAGCGTTTTGCGTACCGAGGACGATGTGGCGCGCCTCCGTCAGTATAATGGCAATGCCAACGAGCAGAGTTGTCACAGGTTCGGTACCACCTTTGATATTAAATATGTATTCTACGATGCTGTCCGACCTTCCGACGGCTCTCCCTGCGTATATGTATCCGATGCAATCTTAAAGCCGGTTTTGGCTGAAGTGCTCAGAGATTTGCGTCTGCAGGGAAGGTGCTACGTCAAGCATGAACGCAAGCAATCTTGTTTTCATATCACTGTCCGTTAAACCTTTTTCTCTTATTTCGGTCATAGAAGTAGTGAGACAAACAAAAATGTTTATACGTAAATCTTTTAAAACCAATTAAGATGAAAAAATTATTTATCGTTTCCGCTTTCACATTCCTTTTCGTAGGAAATGTATGCGCACAGCAGGGACAGCGTTCCGAGGAAGAACGTGCAGCACAGCGTGCCGAGATGATTCAGCGTGTTGCTGAACGTACAGCAAAGGATTTTGACCTCAAGGGTGATGCCAAGGAGGCGTTCATGACTACTTTTAAGGCATATCAGACTGAAATGTTCCAGACCAATATGGGTGGTATGCGTCAGCGTCCCAACGAGGCTGACGAGAAGAAAGAACTAACCGACGAAGAAGCAAATGCTAAGATTCAGGAGCAGTTCACTCGTCAGGAGGAGCAGATCGCTACCATGCAGAAGCGTTTGGAAATCCAGAAGAAGTATCAGGCAGAGTTTGCCAAAGTGCTCACTCCCCAGCAGGTACTCAAAGTGTTGACACCTCAGCGCAACGGCCAACGCAACGGCCAGCGTGGACAAGGTGACGGCCAGCGTGGCTTTGGTGGAGGTCGTGGTGGCTTTGGTGGCGGCTTCGGTGGTCCTGGCGGCTTCGGTGGTCCCGGCTTCTAATCACCTACTATCCATATTATATATGTAAACAAAAAAAGGGCATGCATGCCCTTTTTTCTGTTCAATGAATTTACAGGTATAATGTAATGAGTTAACTCCCAACATGTAACGAGTTAACTAATTACATGTATCGAGTTAAGTCCCTGTTTTTGGGGCCCATTTTCGTTCTAAATAAAGAGTATATAGAATGTCTGTTTTTTTTTACCAAAAGACCCCCGAAAAAGCTGGCTCTAGCCAAATAGGGTATTGGCTCTAGCCAAAAGGGGAAATGGCTCAAGCCATTTTGGGCATACCCTAAAAGCCAATAAAAAACATCATATGAGTTTGGAGCTTGAATTCAACTCAAGGTAATTAGTTTTTGTTGATGAGGGCAAAATGGTCAAGATGCTCGTCGATGTAGCGGGCTACGGTTTCTGTGACCTCTTCTTCCATCTCTATAAAGGTGTCGTCAAGGTCGTCAAACTCGGGGTACTTCTCAAAGAGGACCATGAACTCCTCATCGGAACACTCGCGGGTAAGTTCCTCCCCGTACTTCTCAAAGAGCTTCCTACCTTTATATATAAGTTTACAGAAATCCTTGGCTCCCCACAGGCGCATGGCCTTGGCAAAGGGATTCAGGAAAATAAAGGGGCCGTAGCCGTTGTGAATGAGTTGCACAAAGCCGCCATCCATCACCTCCTCGCGGAAAATCATATAGGCAAGCAGGGTAATCTGGTCGGGCTGCAACTGCTGCATACCCTGGGCATTCAGCTCGCCTCCGATGCTGTCTAAGATGTGCTTGTAGAAGACATCTACAAAGGCATCCATTCCCAGACTGGCAGCCTGCATAATTTCGGCTTCTTGAATCTTAACTTCCATAATATGATGTTTGTTTGTAATGCAAAGGTATCAAAAATAATCATAAAAGGGTAGGAGTTGACAAAAATTAGGGCCCTTTTTTGTGTATTAGTGCAAAATTTACTACTTTTGCATGGTTTTTGGATAATATTAACACCTAATTATTAATTATAAAAAGTAAACATGGTTTATTCACACGAAGTACAAAACATGTGTTGCGTGGCAAAAGGCCCCAACCATGGTCCTGCTCCCATTCCAGAAGAAGGTAAGTGGGTACAGGCAAAGGAGATTAAGGACATAAGCGGTCTGACACACGGTATCGGCTGGTGTGCTCCACAGCAGGGTGCATGCAAACTGACCCTCAACGTAAAGGACGGCGTTATTGAAGAGGCTTTGGTTGAGACTATCGGTTGCTCTGGTATGACTCACTCTGCTGCTATGGCAAGCGAGATTCTGCCTGGCAAGACCATTCTTGAGGCTCTGAATACCGACTTGGTTTGCGATGCTATCAACACAGCTATGCGTGAGTTGTTCCTGCAGATTGTATATGGTCGTACACAGAGTGCCTTCTCTGAGGGTGGCCTGATGATTGGTGCCGGTTTGGAAGACCTGGGTAAGGGTCTTATCTCTCAGACAGGTACCTTGTATGGTACCAAGGTTAAGGGTACCCGTTACCTGCAGCTGACCGAGGGTTACATCACCAAGATGTATCTGGACAAGGACGATCAGGTTTGTGGTTACGAGTTCGTTCACATGGGCAAGTTCATGGATGCTATCAAGAAGGGTATGCCCGCAGACGAGGCTTTGAAGAGTGTTACAGGTACCTATGGCCGTACAAAGGCTGAGGATGGTGCTGTTAAGAGTATTGACCCACGTAAAGAATAATCTCATTTACCATTGAGCTATTTACCATTTACCATTTAAGTTAATGGAAAGCATTGAACTGAGATTAAGGTTAAAGGAATTTGCTATCCGTATTATAAAAATGGTAGATTGTATGCCCAGGACAATTTCGTCCGACGCTATAGCAAGACAAATAATACGTTCAGGCACTTCACCATCGGCTAATTACAGAGCTGCACTTTTGGGAAAATCCGATAAGGATTTCCTGAACTAGTTAAAGATGGTTGAAGAGGAACTTGACGAAACACTTCACTGGTTGGAAATCATTATGGAAACAGAAATGATGAAACCTGAAAGGTTGCAAGACTTGCACAATGAATGTCATGAATTGTTAAAGATTATTGTCAGCACAATTATAATTATGCGGAATAAGATTAACGATAAAACATTATGGTAAATAGTATGGTAATAGGTAAAAGTATTAAATGGTAAATGATTAAATTGTAAATACTATTATGATTAGAGAAGTAAAATTCGAGTCACAAGACCGTCGTATCAAGCAGATTCTTGCTTGTTTGAACGCACACGGCATTGCTTCCATCGAGGAGGCTAACCAGATTTGCGAGGCTGCTGGCCTTGATCCATACAAGACCTGTGAGGAAACACAGATGATCTGCTTCGAGAATGCTAAGTGGGCTTACGTAGTAGGTACTGCTATTGCTCTGAAGGAGAAGGCAAAGGATGCTGTTGAGGCAGCTAACTATATCGGTGAGGGTCTGCAGAGTTTCTGTATTCCAGGTTCTGTAGCTGACGACCGTAAGGTTGGTATCGGCCACGGCGAGCTGGGTGCTCGTCTGTTGTCTCCCGACACCAAGTGTTTTGCATTCCTGGCTGGTCACGAGTCATTTGCTGCTGCCGAGGGTGCTATCAAGATTGCTCAGATGGCTAATAAGTCAAGACCAGCTGACAAGCCCCTCCGTTGTATCCTGAACGGTCTGGGTAAGGATGCTGCTATGATTATCAGCCGTATCAATGGTTTCACATACGTACAGACACAGTTCGACTACTTCACAGGCGAGCTGAAGGAGGTTAAGCGTATTGCTTACTCTAACGGTCCCCGTGCTGCTGTTAACTGCTATGGTGCTGACGATGTTCGCGAGGGTGTAGCTATCCTTTGGAAGGAGGATGTAGATGTTTCTATTACTGGCAACTCTACCAACCCCACACGTTTCCAGCATCCCGTTGCCGGTACATACAAGAAGGAGCGTATTCGTGCTGGTAAGGCATACTTCAGCGTAGCCAGTGGTGGTGGTACAGGTCGTACCTTGCATCCCGACAACATGGCTGCAGGTCCTGCTTCTTATGGTATGACCGACACCTTGGGTCGTATGCACTCAGATGCACAGTTCGCCGGTTCAAGCTCAGTACCTGCTCACGTAGAGATGATGGGCTTCCTGGGTATTGGTAACAACCCAATGGTTGGTTGTACCGTTGCTTGTGCAGTACAGGCTGACTTGTATCTGAACAAGAAGTAATATCTCTGCCCAAGTGCAGTTAAATACTTTCATTAAATCCCCGCTGATTTCCCTCAGCGGGGATTTTGTGTTATTGAAGTTTTGCCTTTCTCCCGAAATAAACTCTCCTTGCGATAATTAACATGAGTTCGACGAAAATTGGAACTTACTACCTCCGGAGTACCTCCGATGTAAGTCCGATCTCAAAAATCGTGAATTAATTCAAATCATCCATCGAGTTAATGAAATTGATTAATTGAATTAATTCACCGTATTTCATACGCTAATATACATAGCGAATTACTGACTCCTCAATAGTCCCAATAAGCTGGCTCGAGCCAAAAAGGGATTTGGCTCGAGCTAATGCCCCTTTTGGCTTGAGCCAATTTGACCTATATAAGTCAAATAGCCTGCTCTTTAGATGATGTAAGGAAGGTAGAGCACAGATTGGCAAACGAAGAAAAAAAGATGTTGGGAAAGAAGGGAAAATAGGACTATCATATCCCCGTGTTTTGAAAGTATAACGATAAGCCAATAGTCAAAGTTTGCTACCTCGGGAGTCTCGTGTGCTATGCCAAGTAGTCTGCACGTGTAGGCTTGAGGAATGTGTAAATGTGAGATAGTCTTTTTTTTGATTTTGTTCCTGTTGTTGAAAAGTTCATAGGAAAATTTGGTGATGTAGAGGTTTTTGTTTATCTTTGCGGCGAGAACTACATGTTAATATTATGTGTACAGTAACATTAGAATATAATAAAAGCAATGCGTTGGCACGACGCAAGCTCGCCGCACTGCTGGCTACGGGCCTCTTCTATCAGGTCAAGTCTCAGGAACCAACACCCGAAGAGGTTGAGGCACATCGTGAACTAAGGGATGCTGTTCTTGAACATTCTCGCAAAACCATGTCTCATATGATTGCTCGTTACTTATGAAGTATCACCAGAAAGACATCGTAGAGGTCAACTTCCTCTTTCCTGACGGCACTTTTAAGCCGCATCCTGCCATCATCGTGTCAAACGACGAGCTGCAGGAGGACGAGGACGGCATGTTTTACCTTGTACTCATCACCTCCAACGACTGGCTCAATCCTCAATACTCCTATCCGCTGACAGACGAGATGATTGAGGGTCACACGTTTACCAAGCCCAGCCTCGTAAAGTGTCAGATTCTCACTGGTAACATTGAGCGAGATGTTACGCGTCGCCTTGGTAGCATCAAGGAGAAGTACTTCAATGAGATTGTAGATAAAATAATAGCTTCGATATTCTAACAATAATTGTTGAACTAACTAAAATTTGAATGCCTATAAGATAAGATTACGTAAGAAATAAATAAACATAAAGAAGCGTCCGCTTAGAATTAGCCTTTCCTGATTTGCATAGGAAAGGTTTTTTTGTGCCAATCAATAGAAAGGTATATGATAGGTATATGTCGGGTACATGTTATACAGACATATACCACAGTTTCATCCTGCTTGGTTATCGGACCGAATGTACTCACAGGTACATGTCTCAATTTTTAACATGAAAACCAATATCAATGGTTTTCTTTGCTTATCACAGATAGCTATTTTTTGCTGTTCGTATTGAAATAATCACTATTGCTTTCTATGTGTATTTCTATTGGATTCTTTAAAAAACTGTCTATACCCATCAAGATTTCGTAAGTCGGTTTAACTGTTGCAATATCAGTGAGGGCGCTTGAATGTCCGTGTTCAATAGATGTTATGAAGGATTGTATCTCGCTGTAGTAGCCTTGCGAATAGATTTGGTTGTTAGGAAATATGGGAGTAAAGTTGTTATGGGCAGAAAGGTATTCGATGGTTTTGTTATGCTTGTGGACTTTCTCGATAGGAATGCCGAGGATGGTGGAAGGTTTTGGCTCGAAAGTCAATTCTTCCATCTGAGAGAGACGGTAGATGCCCTTCGATGTGCAGACTTTGAGGGATTCTTCGGCAGAAGTCCAGGTGTAGGCGGTTGAGAGTTCGAGGGTGCCGACGATGTGGGGATGACTCAGCATGAGGATATAGGACGCAGGGACGACTTGCTGGCAGGCGATGATTTCGGGCTTGCTGAAGAGATAAGTAACGAGGTCGAGGGGATGGATGTAAAGGTCGAGCAAGGCATTACCCTCTGGATAGTTGCCAGTGAGATAATGGAGGTCATAACTGACAAGATGCTCATTGCGCAGTCGCTTACATAGGATTTGCACGGCAGGTGCATAGCGTTTTTGCAAGCCGACCATAGCGACGGACGAGCCGTAAAGTCGCTGTTTGTCTATGAGGGCATCAAGTTCCTGCAATGACTGGCAGGGTGGTTTCTCGATGAACAATGACTTGCCGCTTTCCAGGACGCGCAAGGCGATGGAGAAATGGGCAGCAGGAGATGCAGAGACAAAAACGCCTTTGACGGTTTCGTCGGTGAGGATGTCATCAAGCGAGGTGGTGGCTTTCACATAAGGGAACTTCCGTTCTATCAGCCTGGCCTTCCTTTCCGACGTGACGCAGATGTATTTCAGCGGCAAGCCAAGGTAGTGGAGCATGGGATAAAGGTTGTTGAGCGAGTGTTGACCCATGCCGACGAATGCATAAGAACATTGGTACGTTTGGGCAAGGAAACGCTCAGTACGGAGGCGTTTGTAACGGTCAATCAATTGCTGTATCATCATAAGTTTCTGAAGTATTGGTGATAAGTTGTGCGCGAGTCTTCGGTCCACTGATATGGGCCGTAGAACTTCTCAATGAGTCGTTTGGGCAGCAGTCGCTCCATGTTGCGTAGGAGGATGATGTCGTATTTGCGGTGGAAATTAATCCAGCAGCCGTTGCAGTTCTTGGAATAGTGGCACTGGGTTTGACAGGATGTCATGCCATTGAAAATCTCGTCAAGTGACTGGCGGTGGATATTTCCCAATACGACATCAAGGTTCTGGCAGAGCGGCACGTCACCATTGCTATGGATGACGAGGCTGCTCATGA
>JAFXZY010000060.1 GCA_017541025.1 Bacteroidaceae bacterium
TGCTGAGGGACTTACCACCTCGGACGGCACAGCACTTCGCACCTTCGAGGTGGCTGACGAATTCAGCATTTTCCATCCTGCCCAAGCCCGGGTGGATGGTACCAATATTCTTGTGTCTTCGCCCGAAGTCCGTAACCCCACAGCCGTCCGTTATGGATGGGAACCATTCTCTCACGGCAATCTGGTCAACGGCTACGGCCTCCCCGCCAGCACTTTTTTCACCGTGATAAAATAAGGAAAACTCGTTTTTCTTTTTATTCCCGAGTGAAAGTATCTTCAAATACGATAGAATACGTTCGTGCTGGACGAACAAAAAAAAAGTCCCCGCTGCAGCTTAGCCACAGCGGGGACTGGCGTCATCAGACAATTATCTTTTACCCTATCCTCATTTCAAACTAAAAAATATCACCTCAATCCAGAGGTTTGATAAAGGGCATAGCCCACTTGTTGTGGGGTGTCAGGTGTGCTACTGCATCCTATGGTTCAATAATGTTGAAGTTGAGGATGGGTTTCTGAATGCCACTGAAGAGTGAGTTGACAGCATCTGTGCTGCCGGTGACAGAGAGACCGCCGAAGTTGCCGTTGAGGTATTTCACCAACGTAGCCTTGGAACCTGTAGCAGTAGCATCGGCATTGGCGCGGGTCTCGCCCATGTAGGTTAGGACAACGCCTGCACGACGCACGACGCAGCATTTCTCGTCTCCGATGATAAAGTTGACGGTAACATCCTTGTCAACCATCTCGCGACTGTCGGTAGCAATAGCTGCATACTCGAAGATCATACTGATGCTACTGGCTCCCAGCATATTGGCAATACCTTCGCCAGTACCATAGATAGGAGCTGCAGGCGTGGCGGCACGCAGTTCCATAGCACCAGTCAGGTATGCGTTACGCCATGTTCCGCTTTCACACTGATAGCCTAACTGCTCCAACGCATCGGCACAAAGGCGGCGAGCCTCGGTATTGGTAGGATCGGCAAAGACAAGCTCCTTGGTTACCTGAGCCACCCACTGGTATTCACCGCGGGCATAGTCCTCACGAGCCATACGCAGGATACGCTCGGGTGATCCCATATACTCAACAATCTTCTTGGCTGTACGTTCGGGCGTAAGCAAGTTCAGGTTCACGGGGTTGGCATCATACCAGCCCATATAGCGCTGATAAACGGCCTTGATGTTGTGGCTGAGGGTGCCGTAGTATTGGCGGGTGTACCAAACGCGGTCCAAGCGCTCGGGTAGCTGCAGCGTATCGGCAATCTCGGTTGAGGTAAGACCCATGTTTACGTAGTGTAGGGTCTGGTCGTGAATGAATTTATATACCGAAGCTGTATTTACCATGTATTCACGGATTGTCTCTGTGCCCCAGTGCGGCCAGTTATGACTCTGGAAGACTACGTCGGTCTTATCGGCAAACTTCTGCTCGGCTTCCAGAATGTAGTTACACCAAGCCTCGGCATCACGAACCTGAGCACCACGCAGGGTGTAGAGGTTGTGCATGGTACCGGTACAGTTCTCGGCCATCCAGAGTGCACGGTAGTCAGCAAAGTAGGCGTTCATCTCGGTGGGAGCCTCTGTGCCGGGAGTAACCTGGAAGGTAACGGTGAGACCGTCAATGATGAGTGTAGTATCCTCTACTACCTCGAAGGTCGGAGGCATAAGGGTAAGTGGTGAGTTGGTGCTCTGTCCCATACCTATACCCATGGCCATACGTCCGGTAACACCCTTTGGCAGATTGGCTCCGTACTGATAGCTGGCTCGGCGGCTCATACCACCGTTGCAATAGGTATTCTCGGCAATGACATGCTTCATGAAATTCTCGGAAGTAATGACGGCAATCTTGCCAGAGGCTATCTGATCGGTAAGCGAAAGCTTGGGATCGGCAATGTTCTTTTCGTTGACGATGGCACCCACACCACCATAATGGTCAGCGTGACTATGGCTGATAAGCACGGCCACAATGCGGGGATTGGAATCAACGTTTTTCTTGAAAATCTCCAGGGCAGCCTGCGCAACTTCCTTGCACATAAGCACGTCAAAGATAAGCCAACCGCCGGACTTTGTCTTTATGAAGGTCATATTGGCCATATCGTAGCCACGTACCTGATAGATACCATCGCAAACCTGAAAGAGTCCGCACTGCACGTTGCAGAGGGTGTTACGCCAGAGGCTGGGATTAACGGTTGAGGGAGCCTCACCGCCTTCCTGCATGAACTTGAACTCAGCCATGTTCCACACCTCACCGACGGAATTCTTAATGACAAGATCGGGCGTTGCCTCTATAAGACCGCGCTTGGCATTCTCCAACTCGGCCTGGTCTTCAAAGTCCAGGCGGGTGTACCACAGGTTGTTCCTCTCGGCAGTAGCCTTGGTTGCCTTCTTGGGATCCATAGGATCATGTTCCGGATCCTCTTCTTCGGGTTCCTGAGCAGGACTCTCCTCAGTCTTGTAAAATACTAAACTGTCCATTTCGTTGGCGCGATAGGACTGACGCTGCCCGTTTTTGTAAAGGTAATAGCCTTGGGCTGAAACCTGCTGTGCCATGCCACACAGGCAAAGCAAGAAAAGGGTAAGATGTTTTTTCATCTGTTCTTTGATATTTTGAAGGTTTTACTTTCAGTTGTTACTAAATAGACACCCTTGTTCAGGGTTGCGGTAGAGAGGGTTGCCACGCCGCCGGCATTGGCCTTGACTGTCTGCAGACACTTGCCATCTGGGGTATAGAGGGCCAGTTGTTTGCATCCGTAGGCCGTTACCTGGCTGTCGGTGATACGAAATGTGTTGTCCGGTGTGGGTTGGATATCCGTTGCCTTTTCCTCGATGGCCATCTTCAGATAACCATCCAAGGGATAGAGCACGGTAACCTCGCCGGAAACCAGCTGTACATCTTCGCCCACAAACGTTACAATAGGCTTTTCTGCTAAATTAAACGCCGTGGTACCTTTCGTTTCATAAACAACTACACACATACATTTCTCATCTGCCCGCGCTACATCAGTCACGAGCATCAACACAAGCAGGAAGAATGCTCGTGCTGCATTACAAATAAATCTTTTTGAACTCATAGAATATTATCTTAAAAAGAATGTTTGTTAATCGCTCATATTCTGCAGGAATTCATCAGTAAAGACCTTCGTACCGCGAGGACCATATTCGCCTAACGCCAGATCAGCTTGCATATTCTCAGGATCCTGACGGGAAGAAGTGACAGGATCTCCATAAGGTGTAAACTTCATGTTAGATATAGAATGCTCCCATTTATTATTAGGCAGGATGTTACGGTACATAACGGTAATGCAGTTGCCAATGGGTGTTTCAGGACCAAAGTAGGAAGGACGTTCACGATCCCAGACAATCAAGTGGATATATTGTCCTGCAGCCTTTGCTTTGGCAACAGTCTGTTCAATTTCAGCCAATTTAGGATTCTGCTTTACGCAGAGAACAAAAGTAACCTTCTGACCATCGGGCACATTAGCCTGCGCATCATAGACTGAATAGTAAGAACGGGTATCCAACTGTGTACCGAAACACATCGACCAGTAACGGCATGGTGCATCCTTGTACTGCTCAACACTCTTAGGATATGGAGCGGGGATGAAACTCCAAGTCATTACCTGATTATCCTCGATGGCAGTACGGCAATAGAGATAATCGGTAGCATTGTTAGGATAAAAGCTGCCACGAGGAGCCAGCATGAAGGGAACATCGGTCTCACTATCGGACCAAAGGGGCTGGAATTGAGCAGGCTCTCGCCATATGTTACTGGTACCACGCTTGGGAGCCATCACCTCCTTCATAGTGTTCATGTCATAGGCCTGAATAGAGGGTAACTCTACGCCACCGTACTCATCAACACCCAAATACTCACGGATGATGAGACAAGCTTTTTTGATGCTGGCACCCAATTTGATGATATTATCGTTGGCCAACTTGGCAATCTGCTCGTCTGTGGCGGTGGCGGGCACAATATAGACAGTAAAGGTATTCCTTGAATTTGAAGTCTGCACGAAAGGATTCACGCAACCGGCATCGGGTTTTATCTCATAGTCAGACATACCACTGATTACATCACCGCTCTCATCGTCGTAGGTACTGAAACTGAAATAACGGCAAGATGGAAACTCACCCGAGATTTTCAAGGCCAAGTTAGCATTCTCCTCTACATTGTAGCTATACTCCCAGTAGTTTACAAATAGATCAGGCAACTGTGGAACGGTAAAATCGGAACCCTTGGCTGTTGGTCCCCATTGCTCTTTAGGAGAAGGATTATGGATATCCGACTCTTTGTTCTCGTTATCCGAGCATGCAGAAAACGAAATACAAGCCATTGTGAAAAATGCTATAAAAAGATCTTTTCTCATAATAGTTTTATTTTGTTGATTTAATTCTTGCGAAACATTCGGAAAAAAGCCCATATGGCAACAACCCATATGACAATATAGATAGCGCCCAGGGTGATAGTAAACCATAAGGGTGAATCCTTGATAAAAGAGGTAAAATCCATGAGCTCTCCTTCGTGTTATTGTTTGCATTCTGTTTCAAAGGTAGTATCATTTTTATATAAGAGAGTGTGTAAAACTGCAGAATGGTGTGTACTTTTCCACAAAAGGATGTGGAAATAAGCGTAATTTACACACTGTTTGACCTTTTTCTTGCAGAAATTCATTAACTTTGCAAGGGAAAACAGATAAAATGGAACAAATGCAATTTACTGCCGTCATACTGATGGCATTACTCACTCTGAAACTGTTGCTGCTACCCGGAAAAGTAGTGGTAAACCCCATGGTGAACAAAGCCCGCAAACTGATGGCCTGTGGTATATTTCTGTTGGGCATACAGTTCCTGCTGCAATACACCCTGCATTTGCGTGCCATGGGTGTCACTCAGGCCGTGATGCTTAACCTGTTCCTTTTCATCCCCGTATCCTGGATGATTTCTATGGCCGTGCTGAACTTACAAGGCAAGGGACGTATAAAAAAGACAGACAGGTGGATAGGAGGCATCATTTGGCTTGTGACCACAGCACTGATAGTTATAACAGCAGCTTTAGACGGCGAGTTATTCTCTGACACGCCTGAACTGCGCACAGCAGAAATTACCGGATCTGTTCTCTACGCCACCATGCAATGCCATTATGCATGGCGTCAGACCACGAACTTACACTCCATGCAACGTGCTCTTCAGAACTACTACGACCGCGACATGGAAGGAATGCTGCGCTGGATGCAATTGAGTATCATCATCCTGATGGTGCTGGCATTGATGGCACCTTTGCTGATATTCGGATCGGGTCCATGGCTGGCAATCTACGCAATTTTCTTCATTACCAGCATCTTCTATCTGGTAGATACGTTCTGCAACTACGTTCTGAGCTCGGCCCCCGAAAAGATGGAGGAGGCAGAAGATAGCGAGGAGGAAGAATTAAACGAAAAGAATTCCTGTACGGGAGCAGAAATCTCGGAAGAGAAAATGCAACGCATAGAACGCTTTGTAGAGCAATGGACAAAGAATGGCAGCTACCTGAAATGCGGGCTAAAACTACCCATTGCCGCTGCAGAAATAGGTGTGCCACAATATCAGCTCTCGGGATGGCTGAAACAGAAGAACCTGAAATATAGCGAATGGATAACCACCCTGCGCATAGAAGAAGCCAAACGAGTGCTGCTAGAATATCCGGAATGGACATTGGAAGCCGTTGCAGAGCATTGTGGATTCAATAGCCGCGAATACTTCCACCGCATCTTCCGCAGCTATTTAGGCATGCCTCCTATCAAGTATCAGCAGAACAAAGGAGTAATCAGCGAATAATTATTAAGGAGACCATGAAAAAGAAAATAACTATAATTAACATCCTTATCATCCTTTTCATAGGAACATGTTGGGCCCAGAACCGCATTGTGGTTACTCCCGCGGGTGAGATGGAGCGTGCCGTATCTGGACACTTCGCTGGCATGGTGAATGGGGAGCTGAAAACGTGGGGCGGCTGCAACTTCCCTGACATTCCATGTGCCGACGGCGGAATGAAAGTTTTCTACCCCAAGGCCTACGGTGCCAGCGTAACAGTGCCGGAGGGAACGGTGTATATTGGGGGGGCCTCACCCCTAACCCCTCTCCGAGGAGAGGGGAATAAAGGCTCAACCACCATCAGTACCCCAGAAGTAACTTTTCTCCCCTCCTCCTCGGGGGCGACTGGGGTCTCTAGAGAAACCACTGAATGTGGTTTCGGCCCCACAAAGGGGAGTAAGTCCCCACTCACGAGGGAGAGCAGGCTGGGGAAGGGGGCTGGGTTCTCCCCTCTCCCCAAAGGTCTCGACAACTTTGCGGCTTGCTACGGAGCCGACAGGATATTTGTAGCAGGAGGTCAGTCGAATGGTGTACCCAACAGGGATGTCTATGCGCTGGATTGGCCCGACGGAAAGGAATGGGTGAAGGTTGCTACGCTTCCCGACGAAGGCCGCTTACAACCTTGCATGGCAGTTCAGAATGCGCCGGAAGGGAAAGCGTTGTATATATTTGGGGGGTACAAAGTCCCCTCCCCGCTCCCCCTTTGGGGGAGTGCCTCAGTTTTCCTGAAAGGACTGAAACTCAACTTGAAGACATTGGAATGGCAAGAAACGGCACCAGCCATTGTCCTCCCCTCCTCCTCGGGGGAGGGGCAGGGGGAGGGGGCTGCTCTTGTCGGCTCCTGCTGCACTCCCTCTGGCTACAGCCACATACTCTTCTTCGGCGGCGTGAACTACGACATCTTCCTATCGGCTATTCAGGGGAAACAGGATAGTTTGTACCTGCGGCACGAGCCCGCCTGGTACAAGTTCAGGCAGGATGTGTTGGTGTACCATACTATCACAAACTCTTGGGCACTCCTCCCCGGCGACTCGGCTCTGGCTCGTGCCGGTGCTGCCCTCACGCCAATTTATCAAATTGTAAATAGTAAATCGTCAAATGGTAAATGGTGTTGGTACTATAGCGGAGGTGAGACCATGCCGGGCATCCGGTCGAATAAGATTTCCCGCATCGAGATAAGACACGAGACGCACTTCGGCTTTGCCAACTGGATGGTATTAGTACTCTACCTCCTGGCGATGTTGGGCATGGGCATATACTTTATGCGAAGGGAGAACGGTGCCGACGATTTCTTCAAAGGCGGCGGACGTATCCCCTGGTGGGCGGCAGGCATCAGCATCTATGCCACTATGCTGAGTGCCATCACCTATATGGCGATTCCTGCCAAAGCATACGCAACGGACTGGACCTACTACCCCATGCTATGGATGATTCCTATAGTCGGTTTCCCCGTCATCTGGTATTACCTGCCCTATTTCCGTCGGCTTAAAGCAGCATCTGCCTACGCCATACTGGAGGAACGGTTCAACGTGGCAACACGTCTGATGGCATCCACGCTGTTCTGCATCTTTATGGTTGCCCGTATGGCGCTGGTGATGTACCTGCCCTCGTTGGCGCTGACTGCCGTGACGGGCATCGACATCTATCTGTGCATCATCATGATGGGACTCGTTACCATTATATATTGTACAATGGGCGGTGTGGAAGCTGTCATCTGGGGCGATGTCGTGCAAGGCTGCATCCTGGTGGGCGGTGCCATCTTTGCTGCCCTGTATCTGTGGAGCAACACTGAGGGCGGTTTTGCAGGAGCATGGCAGTTAGCGGTGGACAACGACAAACTGCGCCTCTTTGTATGGAGCTGGGACTATCGGTACGCTACTTTCTGGGTAGCCATCCTGGGCGGCGGCATTGCCAACAATCTGATTTCCTACACCAGCGATCAGACTGTTATCCAACGCTATATGACCACCAAGGACGAGAAGAGTGCAGGCCGAAGCATCCTGGTGAACGGCTTCATGAGCGTGTTCATTTCTGTGGCTTTCTACTTCATCGGAACAGGTCTCTACACCTTCTACAAGACGCATCCGCAGAGTCTGGACATCACCATGCAACAGGGCGATGCCATCTTCCCCTTCTTCATGATGAGCCAGATGCCTGCAGGTGTGGCGGGACTGCTGATTGCAGCTATCTTTGCGGCTACGATGAGTACCATCTCCAGTAATATCAACAGCGTGAGCACCGCGTTCAGCGTGGATTTCATTCAGCGCTTCCGACCTACTATCAAGGATTCCACCCTGCTTCGCGTGGCCCGATGGACTTGCATCGTGAGCGGACTGATGGGATTAGGCATCGCCCTGCTGATGGCAACGTGGGACATCGCCTCGCTGCTCGACTACTTCAACACCATTCTGGGCTTGCTGACAAGCGGCCTCGGAGGTCTGTTCGTGATGGCTGTTTTCTTCCCGCGTATCAAAGGCGGTGCTGCCCTGACAGGTTTTATCGTTGGTGAGTTGGTGGTTTTCCTGATGTGGCTCTACACGGATGCCAACTTCTTCCTGTTCGGAGCGACGGGAATTGTGGTAAGTGTCATAGTTGCACTGATACTAAGCCTCAACAGCCCCCTCCCCGCTCCCCCTTTGGGGGAGTGCCTAAAGCATTCTAATTCATGACTAAGTTCGATAGAAATAAAGCTAATTATTGTTATTCTGATCCCATCCTTTATCCTATTCTGAAGGAACATGCCAAGGAGATGAGGAATATGCCTACAGATGCTGAACGCCTGTTATGGTTACACCTTCAAAAAAACAAATTAGGTTTACCTTTCAGAAGACAATATATTATTGCTGACAATATTGTTGATTTTGTTTGTTTACCAGCACGCTTAGTCATTGAGATTGATGGTGGCTACCACGATGATATTCGACAACAATATCATGATTTGGCAAGGACCAATGAAATAGAAAAGCTAGGGTTTAACGTCATAAGATTTACGAACGAAGATATATTCACAAGATTAGACGAAGTTATAGAGATAATCAAAAACACAATAACATGAAAACGACAAAAGAAACCAACAATGGTACTCCCCCAAAGGGGGAGCGGAGAGGGGGCTTTTTTTCTGATTTAGCCGCTCAGTACAAGAGCGAACTGCTGGATAGGGTGATGCCCTTCTGGATGCAGAACAGTATAGATAAGGAATATGGCGGGTATTTCACCTGCATAGAGCGAAACGGCGAGGTGTACGACACCGACAAGTTCATCTGGCTACAGGGACGCGAAGTCTGGATGCTTTCTACATTATATAATAAGGTAGAGGCCCGTAAGGAGTGGCTGGATGCTGCCATTCAGGGTGCCGAGTTCCTGAAGAAGTTCGGGCACGATGGGAACCTGAACTGGTACTTCTCGCTGGACCGTCAGGGCCGTCCGCTCGTGGAACCCTACAACATCTTCTCTTATACCTTTGCCGTTATTGCCTTCGGTCAACTCTATAAAGCAACAGGCAACGGGGAGTATGCCGAGACTGCCAAGAAGACCTTCGACATCGTGCTCGCCAAGCGCAACAACCCAAAAGGTAAATGGAACAAGGCAGTTACAGCACTCCCCCAAAGGGGGAGCGGGGAGGGGGCTTCAGCTGCACGTGCCCTAAAGGACTTTGCCCTGCCTATGATACTCTGCAACGTCGCCCTCGAGATAGAGGATCTGCTCTCTCCCGAGTTCCTAAAGGAGACCATCGACATCTGCCTGCACGAGGTGCTGGATGTTTTCTATCGTCCCGAGTTGGATTTGGTGGTAGAGCACGTCAGCAAGGACGGTCAGTTGGTGGACTGCCACGAAGGACGCCTCTTGAATCCCGGTCATGCCATCGAAGCCATGTGGTTCATCATGGACCTGGGAAAGCGTCTCGGCCGTCAGGACCTTATCGACAAGGCTGTTCACATCGCGCTTCGCGAAGCTGAGTATGGCTGGGACAAGCAGTACGGCGGCATCTTCTACTTCATGGACCGACTGGGACGCCCTCTACAGCAGCTCGAATGGGACCAGAAGTTGTGGTGGGTCCACATCGAGACCCTCATCACCATGATCAAGGGCTACGAGCTGACAGGCAACAAGGATTGTCTGGACTGGTTCATGAAGGTTCACGAATATGTCTGGAGCCACTTCATGGATCCCGAATATCCCGAATGGTTCGGTTATCTGAATCGCAGAGGCGAGGTGCTCCTTACCCTCAAGGGCGGCAAATGGAAGGGCTGCTTCCATGTTCCCCGCGGCCTGATGCAGGTGTATCAGACCTTAGAGAGAATTGCAGCCAAAGAATAATAAGTAGCCTCATCCCATGAAACAAATTATCTGAATGAAGCAAAGGGGAAATGGTCTGTTTTATGCAGATTATTAAAAAAAAATAATTTTATTTGCATAAAATGGAAAAGCTTGTTATCTTTGCATAAAGATTTTAATAAAAAGCAAGTTCTATGACACCTTTTATCAATCCATTTGTTGTGTCCGGTCATATAGCAGATGAATATTTCTGCGATAGGAAGGAAGAGTCCGAGCAACTGAAGCGTTTCCTCAGTAATCAGCAGAACGTCGTGCTCTCAGCAGCAAGACGTATGGGTAAAACTGCTCTTGTTGACCATGTTTTCGCAATGCCAGATATTGCAGGGAACTACATTACCATTTCGATAGATATACTGGACACCAACAACTTCAGCGATTTTGTTTTTACGCTGGGGAACGCTGTTTTTGAAAAGGTGGCACAACGGAGTGACAAACTCATGAAATTATTCCCGATGGTTATGAAGTCCCTGCAAGCTTCGTTCGGCTACGATAGCATACGCGGAAGTATGACTTTTGATATAAAGTTGGGTGATATTGTCCGTCCTGAATATACATTGCAAGAGATATTTCAGTTCTTGGCAAATGCCGACCAACGTTGTCTTGTTGTCATAGATGAGTTCCAGCAGATAACATATTATCCCGAAGCAAATGTTGAGGCTACATTAAGAAAACATATACAGAAGGCCGAAAACGTCAATTTTGTCTTTGCCGGTAGCCATCGGCGCATTATGTCGGAGATGTTCGGTTCTGAGCAGCGTCCTTTCTTCAATAGTGCCCGTTCCATTGACCTTGAACCTATAGACCTTGATATCTATACTGATTTTTCCCAAGAGAAATTCAGAGAAAGAGGAAAGGACATAGAGGCAGAGGCTGTACACTATGTTTATGAAACCTTTTGTGGTGTGACGCTCTATAATCAGCAACTGATGAATGATGCTTTTGATGCAACGCCTGCTCATGAATGTTGTGACGTGGAAACAATTAAACTTCTCATTGAAAACTTCATTCTGGAGAGTGGTAAGAAGCAAAAGGAAATTCTCCAATTTGTCACCGAGCAACAAAAGGCGGTCCTTTTTGCTATCTTGGCGGATGAGCCCGTAAAAAGCATAACATCCAGTGCTTTTACAAAACGGCACAGGTTGAAGTCCCCCAGTGCAACACAGTCTGCCATGAAAGCACTCTTACGGTCAGACCTTGTAACACGTCGTGATGGATTTTACAGTATTTCTGATCCATTGATGGACCTATGGTTGAAGAGGGTACTGTTCCTCAAATCATAAGTCTTTCAGCAAGATAAAGAGAACAGGCTGGTTGCAAATTGAAGGATAGCAACAAGGTTCTTCGTCAATTTCATTGATAAACAAAAACCTTAAACTACAACCACTGCTCTATCCGTATTATAGTCCCAGCGCAACTCCTATATTCCTCATATTGTTGTCCGATATATGTCCGGTACTTGTCCGCTATATACCGAACATATACTGAACAGGTACTGGACATGTACTGAACATAAATATGAGTTACTCCCTTGGTGATTCCTTATTACATTGAGGTTCTTTACTAAGTAGATTGATGTTTTCATTTCAAAGTGAAGAAGAACCGTTTTGGTTTTAATATGAAGCAGTAAGTCTGACTCAGGAATTTCCTGGTGACCTCAAAAAAACTCTCGTATTCTTTGTGGGTATTGGGAAAATCGTTATTTTTGCAAGCAGAAACATATAATGTCGTTATATGGACAGGCAGCAAATGATAGAAAAGATAGCCGAGTACTTCAAGACGCAACCCGTTCTGAAGGCATGGCTTTTTGGCTCCTACTCACGTGGTGAGGAACGTGCTGACAGCGATGTGGACATTCTGGTTAGGTACGATGATAAGGCACGAATATCATTAATGACAATCACCCACATGATGAGTGAATTGAGGAAAACTATCAACCGTCGTGTTGATCTTGTTGAAGAAGGGTGTTTGTTGCCATTTGCCGAAGAATCTGTAAACAGGGATAAGTATTTGATTTATGAGAGAACCGCTTAGAGACCGTGAGCGCTTAGAATTAGCCTTTCCTGATTTGTGTGGAAAAGGCTTTTTTGATTCTTTATGATTCAGCAGAAAGGTCAGAGATTCTGTTATTATTTCGACCTTACGCTCAATGCTTTCAAAAATCGAGAATTAATTCAAATCATCCATCGAGTTAATGAAATTGTCTGAACAGGTCATGGAGACTATCTGAATGAGACAAAGGTGATTAAGACTCGAACTTACTTCCGCCCGGAAAAGAAAAAAAATCTTGCTTTTCTTTTGCTTTTCTCTCACTTAATCGTAACTTTGCGGTACGATTTGAGTAAAATTGCAAGGAGAATTGAGTAAAATATCATATCAATTTGAGTAATGGAATATATTCGAAAACAGTTCTATACGCTAAAGGAACGACTCCAAGAACCTAGGAAATTCATGCAGGTGCTGGCCGGTCCCAGACAGGTAGGAAAGTCAACGCTGGTGAATCAGGTGCTCTCTCAGGTGAGCATTCCCCACACCATAGAGGTGGCAGACGCGGTGGCCCCGAAAGACAGCGACTGGATTCATCGCGTATGGGAAGCCTCCCGCACCACGATGATGCTACGGAAAATGGAGGAGTACCTGCTGGTGATTGATGAGGTGCAAAAGATTGAGAACTGGAGTGAGGTGGTGAAACGGGAATGGGACACTGACACGCGAAACCATGTGAACCTGAAGGTGGTGCTGCTGGGGAGTAGCCGTCTGCTACTGAAGAAGGGGCTGACGGAATCGCTGGCAGGACGGTTTGAACTGATTAGGATGCCACACTGGAGCCTGCAGGAGATGCAGGAGGCTTTCGGGGTGTCGCAGGACGAGTATATCTATTTTGGCGGTTATCCCGGGCCTGCTCACATGATACAGGATGAGCGCAGGTGGCGAAAATACATCAAGGACTCGCTGGTGGCTCCAGCTATCGAGAAGGACGTGATTATGACATCGAACATCTACAAACCTGCTCTGATGAAGCAACTGTTTGAGCTGGGATGTAGCTATTCGGCTGAGATTCTGTCGCTCACGAAGGTGATGGGGCAGTTGCAGGATGCGGGCAATGTAACCACACTGGCCGGCTATCTGGAGATTCT
This sequence comes from Bacteroidaceae bacterium, assembly GCA_017541025.1. Taxonomy (GTDB): domain Bacteria; phylum Bacteroidota; class Bacteroidia; order Bacteroidales; family Bacteroidaceae; genus Physcousia. The sequence continues at coordinate 13,310 of JAFXZY010000060.1, forward strand.
GGAGCAATGCGCCTTGTTGACCGGCCTTCAGAAATATGCCAACGATGAGGCACGTAAGAGAGGTTCCATCCCGAAGTATCAAGTGTATAACAACGCCTTGCTAACGGCCTACAAGGGTCGCGGGTTCATTGCTGACCGGACAGACACGAAGGTGTGGGGCCGTTGGGTGGAAAGTGCCGTGGGTGCGCACCTGATGAGTATGGCGGACGAACTGGATTATAAGGTTTATTATTGGCGCGAGCCGTTGAGGAATCCTGCTCTAGCCGATTTGGAGGTGGATTTCATCGTGGTGCGTGACGGTGAGGTGACGGCCATTGAGGTGAAGAGCGGCCGCAGAGGGATGAATTCCGGTCTTCCCGAGTTTATAGAGGCCTTCCATCCCAAACGTTCGTTTGTGGTAGGCACCGATGGCGTGAGCATAGAAGACTTTTTGAGTTGCGAAGTGGAGGAAATTATATGATAGCCAAGGATATCATTGCTATTGCTAATATAAAACCTTACCGGAAATACTTGCCTACCACGGGCAACGACTTCAGGGGCAGATCATGATAAAGGATGTGCCCCACAAAGGCGCATATCAGCGCTGTATTAATGGCAAGGCGCAACACTACAGGCCACTCTTGGGGTACAGCCTGCATGACGGCAAAGAACAAAGCTGCCATCAGGACATAAACCATGATGCTTTTCATAGGATAAGGGATAGGATTCTTTATTTGCCCCACGATATATGAGAGCACCATTGCCGTTCCGTAGCCTGCCACACCGCCCCAAGCGCAAGCCATATAGCTATACTTTGGGATAAAAAAGTAATTAACGGCAAACAGAACAGCACAGCCTGCCAGTGAGAACCAGGCTCCGTAGATGGTTTTGTCAATAAGCTTGTACCAGAACGATAGATTGAAATAAACACCCATCATTATCTCTGCTGCCATAACAATAGGCACCACCTGCATTCCCTCGCGATAGTCCTTACCCAGGATATGCTGTAACACATCTATGTAACCCATTACGCACAGGAAAGCTAGCAGGGTAAAAATCAGGAAGTACTTCATGGCCACGGCATAGTACTCGTTCTTGTCGCCATCCTTGGCTTTGGCAAAGACGATGGGCTCATAGGCATAACGGAAAGCCTGTGTTATCATGGCCATAATCATGGCTATCTTCACACAACTGCCATAGACACCCAATTGCACATTGGCATCAGCCTGATCAGGATAGACAAGCGGAAACATGATCTTATCAGCTACCTGATTCAGGTTGCCTGCAATACCCAAGATAAGGATGGGCCATGAATAGGAAAACATCCGCCGAAGCAAGGCCACGTCGAAGTGCCATTGTATCTTGAATAGCTGAGGCAGGAAGAGCAAGGATATGACACCTGTACATACCAAGTTGAGCAGGAAAACGTAGAAGACGCTGGTCCTATGCAGCACCACAAAGAAGAGTACGTTCAGCCCGATATTGAGGGCTATGAACAGCATCTTCAGCGAAGCAAAGCGTATGGGTCTCTTCTGGAAACGCAGATACGAGAAAGGGAGCGCCTGCAAGGCATCCATTGCCACTACGACTGCCATCATCAATAGGTAGTTGTGATGTTCGGCATACCCCAGTTTATCGGCAATAGGGGAAATGAAGCCAAAGACAAGAATCAGGAACACTGCTGTGAGCGATGCTATCAGAGTAAAGCCTGTAGAGAACACCGTATCAGACTTTTCCTTCTCCTCGTTGGCAAAGCGGAATAAGGTGGTTTCCATACCAAAGGTCAGCAGCACGAGAATAAGAGCTGTGTATGCATAAATATTGGTGGAAACCCCATAATCGCCCGATTCCTTGGGCATATAATGGGTATAGAGGGGTACGAGCAGATAGTTCAGGAATCTGCCAACAATACTGCTCAAGCCATAAATGGCCGTATCTTTTGCTAAGGATTTTAAGCCCCCTCCTGCTCCCCCTTTGGGGGAGTGGGAACTTTGGGCTATATTGTCATTTTTTATCATCTTACCGTATCAAATTATAACTTGCCTCGTCATAAGCACTCCCCCAAAGGGGGAGGTGGAGGGGGCCTTTACCCGAAGAACATATATCCTATTGCTATGGCGGCAATGATGCCAGCCAAATCTGCCAATAGCCCGCAAGTCACAGCATGACGCATCTTGACAACTCCTACACTACCGAAATAGACTGCCAGAATATAGAATGTGGTATCTGTAGAGCCTTGGAAGATACAACTGAGACGACCGACAAATGAATCGGCTCCATAAGTGGTCATGGCATCAACCATCATGCCCCGTGCCCCACTGCCGGAAAGCGGCTTCATTAATGCCGTTGGAAGGGCGGCTACAAAATCAGTATTGCCACCACAGGCTCCTACACCATATTTAATACCATCTATCAGCATGTCCATGGCTCCCGAGGCGCGGAATACTCCAATACCTACAAGGATAGCCACCAGATAGGGAATAATCCTCACAGCTGTGGTAAAGCCATCCTTGGCCCCCTCGATGAATGCATCATATACATTGATTTTCTTTCGTACTCCAGCCAGAATAAAGGCAATGATAATCAGCATCAGGATGATGTTGGCAGCACTGGTGCTTACTTTGTTCATCAGCAGCGAATCCATCTGTCCGAATCCCCAAATGATGGTGGCGACAATCACAGCAGCACCACCTAATGTCAGCAGCATGGTGCGGTTGAGCAGATTAATCTTCTGGTACAAACTGGTAATAATAACACCTGCCAATGTGGAAAAGAAAGTTGCCAACAGGATAGGAATAAATATGTCTGTTGGTTGGGCTGCTCCCATCTGGGCACGATATACCATGATGGAAATAGGTATCAGCGTAAGTCCGCTGGTATTCAATACCAGGAACATAATCATGGGGTTGGTGGCTGTGTCCTTCTTGGGGTTCAGTTCCTGCAACTGCTCCATCGCTTTCAGTCCCAGAGGTGTGGCAGCATTGTCCAAACCCAACATATTGGCAGCAATGTTCATGAAGATGCTGCCCGTTACAGGATGACCCTTGGGGATGTCAGGGAACAACTTCACGAATATAGGACTCAACAAACGGGCCAAAACGTTTACCACGCCTCCCTTCTCGCCAATCTTCATAATACCGAGCCAAAGGGACAGTACTCCCGTCAGACCCAAAGATATCTCGAAAGCTGTTTTGGATGACGAAAATGTGGAATCCATCATAGCGGGGAAAACATCAAAGTCCCCAAAGAATATCAACTTTATCAACGCTATAAGAAATGCGATGAGAAAGAAACCTATCCAAATGTAATTTAAAACCATAAAAAGCCTCACCCCCTTCCCCTCTCCGAGGAGAGGGGAGTTGTTAGATATTAATAACTATGTTAATTGTCTCAAGATATTTTTTATATCACTCTTTACGTTATCTAAATCAAAAAGAACTCTTTCATTGGAAAATCGCACAAGCGAGAATCCCAGACTATTGAGTATTCTCGTCCGTATCTCATCATCTTCTGACTGGATCCTTTCCGTATGGTAGCCACCATCAACTTCAATGACCAACATCTTATCAAGACATACAAAATCGACTATAAAGTCCCCGATAATGTGTTGACGGCGAAACTCTACCCCCAATTGTTTATTTCTTATGCTTTGCCAAAGAACATTTTCCGCTGTTGTGCTATTTCTCCTATTTTTTTTAGCACAATCCTTAAGGATATTGTATCTGTCAGAGGAAGCCCAACGGAAACGAGTAGTTTTTGTCACCTCATTCATAAATCAAGTTCTCCCTGGACATACTCCCCTCTCCCCGGAGAGGGGTTGGGGGTGAGGCTTCTATTGAGATGTGAATACGCCAATTCTGTAACTTCACGTCCACGAGGAGTACGCTTAAGGAATCCCTCCTTGATGAGGAAAGGCTCATAGACCTCCTCGACTGTACCGCCGTCTTCACCAATAGCTGTTGCGATGGTGTTGATGCCCACAGGGCCGCCCTTGAACTTATCAATGATGGTGAGCAAGATCTTATTGTCTATCTCATCCAGACCATAGCGGTCGATATTCAATGCCTCCAAAGCCACACGGGCAATCTTGAGGTCAATCTGACCATTTCCCTTCACCTGAGCAAAGTCGCGAACACGTCGCAACAGTGCATTGGCAATACGTGGCGTACCACGGCTGCGACTGGCAATCTCACCGGCAGCTTCTGCATCTATAGGAAGCCCCAAGATACCGGCACTACGGGTAATGATACGTTGCAGCGTCTTGGCATCATAATACTCTAAGTGCATGTTGATACCGAATCGGGCACGCAAAGGTGCCGTAAGCAGACCACTGCGGGTGGTGGCACCCACCAAGGTGAAAGGAGCCAAATCAATCTGTATGCTACGGGCACTGGGACCCTTGTCTATCATGATATCTATCCGATAGTCTTCCATCGCACTATACAGATATTCCTCAACGACAGGACTCAGACGGTGAATCTCATCAATAAAGAGAACGTCGTTGGCTTCCAAGCTGGTAAGGATACCTGCCAAATCGCCTGGTTTATCCAAAACGGGACCGCTGGTGAGCTTAAATCCTACACCCAACTCGTTGGCAATGATATTACTGAGTGTGGTCTTTCCCAATCCTGGAGGACCATGCAGCAGGGTATGGTCCAGGGGTTCTCCGCGGTACTTGGCGGCCTCCACGAAGATGCGTAGATTCTCTACCACCTTCTGCTGACCGCTAAAGTCCTCGAAACGCAAGGGGCGAAGGGCATTCTCAAAATCCTTCTCCTTGTTGCGACCCTCTTGTCTTATATCAAATTCTTCCATAATTCCAATGCTTTGTCTTCCTCGGCTTCCATAATGGCACGTTCTCCTGGCCCCTTGTCATCGATGCCGCACAGGTGCAACACACCATGTATAATAACGCGATACAACTCCTCGTTGTAATCGCAGCCTATCTGTTCACTGTTCGTCCGAACCGTATCTACTCCAATATAGATATCACCTGATATGGTAGAACCCTGACTGTAATCGAAACCTATGTGGTCGGTGTAATAATCATGGCCTATGAATTCGCGGTTCACACGCAGAATTTCCTCATCATCCACAAAGATAAAATTGATATCTCCCACATGTCGCCGGTATGTTGCTGCCACCTGACGTACCCATTCAGTAACCTTCTGCTGGTTGATGGGCGGCATCTCGGTATTTACGACATTGTACGATATCATTTCTCCAACAGTTCAACCGCCTTCTTCACCACCTCATCATCCTCATAGATAATGCTGAAGTATTCACTCATATCCCAAAGGTCACGGGCAATCAATCCCTTCAGTATCATACGGATATTCTCCGTTGCCTTTGCCTTGTCTTCATCGTCCTTGGGGGTAATTTTCTCCTTTTCACCTTCTGCAAAGATTCCGTCGATAAGTTCCTGGGGAACCTGGAATGTGGCCTTGTACTGCTCGAAGGTAGGATATTGCTTGGAGAGCTTCTTGCGGTTCTTATCCATGTACTTCAGGTTGGCGTTCACAATCAGGTTCTTTGCCGAGAGTTCTCTGTAGTACTTGCTGTACTTCAGCGTATCCAGGGGAACAAAATAATCGGGCATAATACCGCCACCACCATATACAGTACGTTTCTCGCGCAAAGTCTGATAACGCAGGGAGTCGGGGAAGTGAATGCTGTCGGCATTTGTCAGTTCACCTTTATTGTAACGATTGATAACATCCTTGGCATAACTCAACTTGTCACCCTTCTCGTAAGGCTTCTGAATACATCTGCCGCTGGGAGTGTAATACTTGGCGGTTGTCAGACGAATCATACTGCCGTCAGGCAAATCGATGGGACGCTGTACCAAACCTTTTCCAAAGGTTCTCCTTCCCACTACAATACCACGGTCCTGATCCTGAAGCGCACCGGAAAGAATCTCTGAAGCAGAAGCGCTGTACTCATCAACCAGACAGACCACCTTTCCCTCCATAAAGATGCCATTACCTGTGCTACGGAATTCCTGACTGGGAACACTTCTGCCCCGTGTATATACTATCATATCACCCTTGGGCAGGAACTCACTGGCGATATCCGCTGCAGCCTGAAGGAATCCTCCACCATTCTGCTGAAGGTCAATGATAAGGTTCTCCATCCCCTGTTCCTTGAGCTTCTTGATGGCTTCTACCACCTCCTGGTGCGTGGTCTGTGCAAAGTTATTGAAACGGATCAGACCAATCTTTGGAGTCACCATATAGGCAGCATCAACCGAATTAACAGGAATCTTGTCGCGCTTCACATCAAAATACATGGTTTCCTTAATACCCCGTCTTACCACACCCAGATGGGCGATGGTTCCCTTGGGACCACGCAGACGGCGCATAATCTCTTCCCTGCTCATCTTAACACCGGCTATGGCTGTATCAGCTACACTTACAATACGGTCGCCTGCCAGGATTCCCACTCTCTCGCTGGGACCTTTAGGAACGGGTTGAATAACCAGAAGTGTATCATCCAGCATATTGAACTGTACGCCTATACCCTCAAAGCTTCCTGCCAGAGGCTCTGTAAACTTCTTTGTTTCCGAAGCATTGGTATAGGCAGAGTGAGGATCCAACTTAGAGAGAATGCCGTTAATGGCATCCTCCACCATCTTCTTGGTATCTACGCTGTCCACGTATGCATTGTTAATCATTACGCTGGCCATTACCAGCTTCTGGATATTTTGCTGCAGGTCGTTTGCCGGTGCCTGCTGCTCTGCAGGTCGATTATTGCTAAAAAACTGGGCTGACGATGCGAGTGCTACGCAGAACGCCATTACGCCCAAAACCATTCTTTTCATCTTTCTATCTAATGTCTTTCTTATTTCTTACTTGAATAATGTAATCCTTCTGGCAAGAAGGGCTTTATATCTTTACCAAAATGAGCCAACTCGCGCACTATGCTGCTACTGACAGAACTATACTGCGGGTTGGCAAAAAGCAGCAAGGTTTCTATTCCCGATAGCTGCTTGTTCATATCAGCCAGTTGCATCTCGTACTCGTAGTCTTTTACCGAGCGAATACCGCGCAGGATTGCCACGGCACCGCATTGCTTGGCAAAGTCTATGGTAAGACATGTGTAGCTCTCCACGGTCACCCTGGGTTCATTGGCATATAAAGCCTTCAGGGCTCTCACTCTTTCTTCCACAGGTATCCATCCCTCTTTGTTCTCGTTGTAGCCCACCGCTATCACGATACTGTCAAAGAGTTGCAAACCTCGTTCCACAATGTCTGCATGCCCTTTTGTGAATGGGTCGAAAGAACCGGGAAAGAGAAGCCCCCTCCCCATCCCTCCCCCGAGGAGGAGGGAGTTTTTATCAATATCATTGTAGTTTTTTGAGCTCATTATTTATACTCTCCAAAACTTTTTCAACATTCATAAGTACCTCTTCATTCCTGAAACGGATTATCTTAAATCCTATTTGCTCCAAGTTTGCAGTTCGCACCATGTCATCGTCATGTTGATCACGCTCTGCATGGTATGCACCATCAACTTCAATTATCAGTCCCTCATCTAAACAAACAAAATCAGCTATATAGTCGCCGATAACATATTGTCGTCTGAATTCAACTCCCAATTGGTTCCGTCTTAATCGCTCCCACAGGAAAGATTCTGCTAACGTCTGGTGTTTTCTATTCTCTTTAGCAAACTCTCTCAACAGTCCATATCTGTCAGGAGAAGCCCATTTAAACCGATTGGTTTCCGTTGTCATATAGCTTTATTTGTTCCCCTCCTCCCCGGGGGCGACTGGGGTCTCTAGAGAAACCACTGAATGTGGTTCCGGCCCCACAAAGGGGCGAAGAAGGCCCTTTGGAAGAAAGACTGAATGTCTTTCTGTGCCTGATGAGGGGAAGAATCTTCGATTCTGACGGTGGCCCGAAGGGGAGTCCCCACTCACGAGGGAGGCAGGTCAGGGGAGGGGGCTATCCTCTTCTGGTAAATCTTCCTCAATCACCAGATTGTCGATGATAAAGTTCTGACGCTCCATCGTGTTATCGCCCATATAGAAATTCAAGAGCTCTGCCACCTGATCAGACTTATGAAGCGTCACCTGGTCGAGACGGATATCAGGACCGATGAAGTTACGGAACTCCTCAGGACTAATCTCACCCAGACCTTTGAAACGCGTTATCTCCGGCTCCGGCCCAAGGTCCTCTATAGCCTGCAGGCGCTCTTCTTCAGTATAACAATATTGTGTTACAAAATCCTTCGAGAGACTGAGGTGGCGAGGACGTTTCCCATCGCTATAGGCAGGAGTATCCTCAGCATTGTTTCGTGCTTCCAGCTCGGCCTCTATGGCATTCAACCTGGTTTTCCCTATCTTTGTCTTCTTACCGCGGACACGGAAAAGAGGAGTCTGCAAGATGAAAACGTGACCTTTCTTCACCAGTTCCGGGAAGAATTTCAGGAAGAAGGTCAGCATCAGCAGACGGATGTGCATACCGTCATCATCGGCATCGGTTGCCACAATAACCTTGTTGTAGCGCAGACCATCCAACCCGTCCTCTATATTCAGGGCAGCCTGAAGCAAGTTGAACTCCTCGTTCTCATAAACAACCTTTTTGGTCAGCTTATAACAGTTAAGGGGTTTTCCTCGCAAAGAGAACACAGCCTGAGTGTTCACGTCCCTACTCTTGGTGATGCTTCCGCTGGCAGAGTCACCCTCTGTAATAAAGATACTGCTCTCCTCCTGCAGTTCGCCTTTGGAATCAGTAAGGTGCACACGACAGTCGCGCAATTTACGGTTATGCAAACTGGCTTTCTTAGACATCTCACGTGCTTTCTTGGCTACACCGGCCATCTCCTTTCGGAGTTTCTCACTCTCAGCGACCTTCTGAAGGATGACATCAGCCACATCGGTATTCTTATGCAGATAGTTGTCCACCTGTTCCTTCACGAAATCACCAATGAACTTATCGATGGAGACACCTCCTTCAGGCTCGGTTGTGGTACTACCCAACTTTACCTTTGTCTGGCTCTCAAAGAGAGGTTCTTGGATATTGATGCTGATGGCAGCCACCATACCGTTGCGGATGTCGGCATACTCATAGTTCTTGCCGCTATAGTCCTTGATAACTTCAGCTATGTATTTCTTGAAAGCTGCCTGATGGGTACCTCCCAACGTGGTATTCTGACCGTTGACGAAAGAGTAATACTCCTCTCCGTTTTGTTTGGTATGGGTAAAGGCAACTTCGATATCTTCACCACGGAGGTGTACAATGGGATACAACGGTTCATAGTCCATACGGTCGGAAAGCAGGTCGCTGAGTCCGTTGCGCGAGAGGATGCGACGTCCGTTGAACATAATGGTCAATCCAGTGTTCAGGTAGGTGTAGTTACGGAGCATTGTCTCCACAAACTCACCTCGGAAAGCATAATGTTTGAAGAGTGAAGCATCTGGCTCAAAAAATACGGATGTTCCGTTCTCATCCTGTGTAGCTTCTGTGGTATCGTTTTCCAGAATACCCTTACAGAACACAGCCTTGCGTACCTGTCCGTCACGGAAACTCTGCACCTCGAAGCGCACGCTCAAGGCATTAACAGCTTTCAGACCCACACCATTCAGACCTACGCTTTTCTGGAAAGCCTTGCTGTCATACTTACCTCCAGTATTAAGCATGGAAACCGCTTCTATCAGTTTTCCTAAAGGAATACCGCGGCCATAGTCACGAACTCTTACGCGCAGATTATCCTCGATATCCACTTCGATACGTTTGCCAGCACCCATTTTGAATTCATCAATGCTATTATCGATGACTTCCTTCAGGAGCACATAGATGCCATCTTCAGCCTGTGAACCGTCGCTGAGACGCCCAATGTACATACCTGGACGCGTACGGATGTGTTCCATATCGGAGAGGTGACGGATATTACCCTCGTCGTAATTTACTTTCTCCTGTACACTATCTTGTTTTGTTTCTTCCATTCTTACAAATCTTTCCCAAATGCTGCCCTGCGCTTATGAATAACACAATCCAAGTTCTTCCATTGCGTCTGACTGGCAATATTCTCCTCTAACTGAGGATGTGTCTCAGCCCACTCGTAACCGTCTTTTGTTGCTTCTGGAATAATATTGGCAAATATAAGGGCATTGGCTCCCTTGTCATGATACTCAGGCAATACACCCACTAACAGCATATCCAATATTCTGGGATGCTTGTTGAACCATAGTGCCTTGGCTATATGATACCATCCAAAGGGGAAAAGCTTAGATTTTGCCTTCTGTACAGCCCGGCTAAGACTGGTGACACAGACACCCATTCCTATCACCTCCCCTTCTGCGTTCTCCACAACAGAGAGGTATCGCTTATCCAGTAAAGGCAGAAACCTGTCGGCAAAGGTTTTCATCTGGTACTCATCAAGTTCACTGTATTCATATAGCTTAGCATAAGCACGGTTTACCACACCGAAAATCTTCTCTATATAGCCTTCTTTCAGAATTTCCTTCTTGCTCTTGAACTTACGGATCCTGAATCCGTAACGCTCCTGCACCATTTGGGCAATTCTAAAATACTTCTGCATATTGGCCTCATGCCCGTTTACCGGCACCATAACCTTACGCTCCACCCACCCTTGTTCTTTCTGGTAGCCCAACTGCTCCATGTGCTTGGGATAATAGGGGTAGTTATAAATAGAAAAGACGGTTCCCAACTGATCGTATCCTTCCGTGAGCATTCCTTCCGGGTCAAGGTCGGTAAAACCAAGAGGACCTACAATATGTGTCATGCTGCGTTGTCGACCCCAATTCTCTACTGCTTGCATCAGCAGACGGGTTACCTCAATATCATCAGTGAAGTCAATCCATCCAAAACGTACATGCTTTGTATTCCATGTCTCATTGGCACGATGGTTGATGATGGCAGCAACACGACCGACGATTTCCCCGTCTCTGTGAGCAACAAACAACTCGGCCTCACAAAAACGGAATGCAGGATTCCTTTTGGGGTCAAAAGTATCCAACGTGTCCTCCAACAAATCAGGTACGGCATACGGGTTGCCTTTGTACAACTCATAGCCGAATCTGGCAAACTGTTTCAACTCCTTTCGGGTCTTAACGCTGCTTATGATGATATCTGACATCTACTAACGTTGATTAATAATTTGACGGCAAAGATAGCAAAAAATAACCATAACAACGGGCTTATTCCCCAAATTATGTGAAATATGAACGTTAAAAGAATAAAAAATGGCACTTTGACGCCCTAATTGACCAAAAAACAAATAACTTTGCAAAGCAATGTATCAAAAAAAGAAACTCAAACACATAATAACAACTTTTTTCCTGCTTGTTATTTGCTTATCAAATAGAGCCGAAAATACGGCAGAAGAACCACCTTGTCATCAGGCGTATCCCTATATGTTTGCCGGCATTCAGGGAGGCATGCAGACTACGCTCTCGAAAGGTTATAGCAATGCCCGACTTATCACCCCGACTGCCAGCATCTGCTTTGGCGCATTTTTCTCATCATATATGGGTGCGAGATTGCACGTTAACGGACTTTGGAATCAGGGAGGATATAACGAGAACGGGCTCGACTTCAAATACAAGTACAAATATACCACCATCAACCTTGATATGATGATCAACCTGGTGAATCTCATCTGCAGAAGAGCCTATTCCCCCGTGAATGTCTATTTCATTAACGGCTTTGGTCTGAATATGGCTTGGGACAATGACGATGCCTATGCGCACAAGGATGTATTACCCTATGCATACAACAGTACCAGCTTTAGCCACAATATCAGAATAGGTCTGATGATTGATTACAATATCGCCAAGAACATCAGCGTCAATCTGGAAATCAACGGCAACAACCTTGGCGACCGTTATAACAGCAAGCTATCCAACCATACCGACTGGCAGCTGACTGCTCAGCTTGGTTTGGCTTATAAGTTCGGTTACAAGAAAGCCCGATAACTAAGGAAGATGTAAGATGGCTGATGGCTGAAGTAAACAGTAAACGGTAAACTAATCTTCAACCAACACCGTGAACTCCGCGCCACTGGCAAAATCGGCTCCGTTCTGGCTGCTCAGAGCGGTAAACCTGAGGTAACGGGCCTTCTGCGGTTTGGCAAACAGCACCTTCTTTTCCTTAGCGTTATTCTCGAATTCACCTTCACTGACGGCTTCACTCCACGTTTTGCCGTCCTGACTCACCTGAACCCTGTATCCCTTGATGTTACCATTCGGACTCCCGTCCTGACGAGGAAGATAGGTAAAGCCTTTCAGCGTCTTTGTCTCGTTGCAGTCGAAATCAATCCAGTGCGGGTACTTAGGCACCGTAATGCTGTACATGGTGTGCCAGATGGTAGAGCGGTCATGATCTACAAGGTTCTTGGCCACATCACCGCCAGGTCCTTCCTCGCTGCTTACATAAACCACGTCAAGAGGTACTGTTTCTATCTTCTCAAAGGTTGTTGACACAGGGTTCTTTTCATCGCCCTCATACCATGCATAGACGGTGCCGCCCTTCTGGAAGTTGAAGGTCCCGGTATATTTTTCGGTTTTACCCTTGTCGACACGATAGTAGATGGGATATTCCTCCAATCCATACTCAGGGTCGCCAGCAATGGTGACTTTGCCCGCCTTGTCACGATAAATGGCCACAGGGCAGAGTATGCTTCTTCTGATAACACCAGCCTCGTCATCCTCATTGAGAGGACGAATCAAGATTTTCATTTGATGCAATGCACCCTGTACTCTGTCTTGCTTCAACGGGCCGCCTTGTCCGCAACTGTTCCCTCCCAGTCCGTTCACCTTGCAATCCAGATGCAAATAGGTGCCGTCGCTCTCAGGGAGCTCATACGGATGCTGGGCAAGCGTCATTTGCAGGGCACTCCAGGGAAGTGCAGAGGTGCTCATCGTGCCCAGTTCGCTTACGAACAGCAGACCCGTGCCTTCTTCATCTCTCAGAGAACACCAGCGTACATCCTCTCTGTTACCCATACTCTGGGGCTTGGGGAAGTTCACAAACTGCTCCTGGACCGTACTTTTATAAAGGCCAATGAAAGAGCCGGTCTTTCGGTCGTTATAGTTGTTCAAAGGTCCCCTTCCATAGTAGGCATATTGGTTGAACTGACTTGGCAACTTCACCTCGTAACCCAGTCTGGGCAATGCCAAATCCGGATTGCTGGTAACGATGCTGCTTGCCAACACAACGGTACCATTGGGATAGATAATATAGGTTTGCGTTGTAGTAAAGGAAACATGATCACCTTCTCCTGTTGCCTCTGCCACACTCTCGTAGGGTTGCCCTGCCTTGCCTGGACGATACTTGACTCCGCCCCTGCCTCTGGCTTGGCTTACAATGGTATAGGCAATGCCAACAAGACCTTCGGGCGACTTCTCGATATAGGGCTTTCCGATGGCCTTATGCTGCAAGTCGTACAATCCTTGCTCAAACCATTGGTTTCTTGCCCAATTATCGTTATCCACAGGAGCACGAAAAGCAGAAAGATGCAACGGCGAATCCTTCAGGATGATCTTACCATCATATTGTATTCCACAAAGGCTGCCGGTTGTATTATCAAAGGTGACGTTGAAGTTCTTACCGCTTACCACCGTCTTTTCTCCCTCTTCCGATAATTGCAGAACCCCACGTTGCCAACCCGAGCCGTCCTTTCGTGTGTCCTCAATAAACAGTTGCTCTGCCATCTGCACATAGCCCTTCTTGGCCCAAGGCTTATCCTCCTTCAAACGGAACTCCACATTCAAGAAGTACTCGCCCTCCCCATCAACGTATTTATTAACAGGGCAGTAGCATCTAACCGACTTGCGAGGCTGAATGTCTTCGTGCAGAGAGATAGGTACATCCCCCATTTTCTCTCCATCCAATACTGTGTATGCCACAATGTCATAGTCCCTGGAAGTGATTGGCTCAAAGTAGTTTTTGTTGAAGATGGTGAAGTCGGCTATCACCCCTCTATCTCCTTCCTTGAGTCCATTCAGGGTTACGCCCACATTCTGATACACCTTCTTTACCTCGTAATACTGAGGCTTGGGTGTAAGGTCGGGCAACATGATACCGTTCATGCAGAACATACCGTCGTTGGGCCAGTCGCCATGATCACCGCCATAGCCCATATACTTCCTGCCGTCCTTGGTATAAGTGTCAATGGCCTGATCTACCCAGTCCCAGATGGCCGCTCCGCAGAAGTAGTTGGTACTCTCCATCGCCTGCCAGTAATCCACTAAGTTACCCAGCGAGTTACCCATGCTGTGGGCATATTCCGAGATGTGGTAAGGATATTTCACATTAGATTTCCCTTTGGCCACCTGCTGTACCCAGGCCACGCTGGGATATTGGTTGGAACCCATATCCACAATATCATTGTTACGTTCATACTGAACTGGACGGCTTGTGTCAAACGCCTTGATGGCATTATAGGCAGCCACAAAGTTCTCGCCCGGTCCTGCTTCGTTGCCCAAGCTCCAGATAACGATGCTGGGATGGTTCACATGTGCGTGTACCATTTCCATATTACGGGCCACATGAGCAGCCTTCCATTCCTTGGGATGCGAGAGCGACTCCTTGCCATAATAATATTCGTGACTCTCTATGTTACACTCATCCTCCAGATAAAGGCCGTACTTGTCGGCAAGATAGTACCAGTAGGGATCATTCGAGTAGTGCGACAGGCGCACATGGTTGATGTTGCCCCGCTTCATCAGCATCACCTCCTCCAGCATCTGCTCACGTGTGATGGCATGACCTACAGTCGGATTGGTCTCATGGCGGTTCACGCCTTTCAGCTTCACGGGCTTCCCGTTCACATAGAAGTAGCGACCTGCCAAGCCGAATTCATCCTCGCTGGCAGGAGTATCTTTTATCTCAACCGTCCGGAATCCGAAGTAGGTACTGGTGCAATCCAAGAGCCGTCCCTTCTTATCCTTCAACTCTGCCACAAGGACGTATCGGTACGGAGCCTCAGCACTCCACAGTCTAACACCTTTTAATTCCTGACCGGAAGTAACTGGTTGTCCTTCTCCTTCAATTTCATCAGAATACAGACGGACGGGGTAATAGTGGAACTCTGTGGTAAGCCCCTTGGGTTCCTTTTTCCCATAATTCTTTATTTCAGCCTGAATATCAAGACTTGCCTCGCCATACAGTTCCCCTCTCCCCGGAGAGGGGTTAGGGGTGAGGCTGGGGCTGGGGCCCGGGGAGAGGGTCTTTATCCTCACCACCAAGTCGCTAATTTCCACCTTGGGCATAGCCGTCAGATAGACGCTGCGGAAGATACCAGGCAAGCGGAACATATCCTGCGCTTCCAGGAACGAGCCGTCGCTGCTGCGATAAACTTCCACCGCCAGCACATTATCGCCTTCCTTATTTAAATAAGGAGTAATATTGAAACGAGCCGTATTCCTGCTGTTCTTCGAGAAACCCACATACTTTCCGTTTATCCACAGGTAGAAGAAAGAGTCCACGCCGTCAAAGTTGATAAACACCTCCCTGCCTTTCCACAGACCGGGAACAACGAAAGTCCTTCTGTAAGAACCTACCTCGTTGGGATATCTAAAGGTTGTAAAACGTTCGTCCTTTGGCCTGCGCATCACACCTTCGCGCCAATCATCCACCTTCACCTCGTGATAGAAAATCACAGGCTGGTTCACATAGACGGGCACACCGTACTTCATACTTCCGTCTTTCTGCAAGCCCTGTACATTCCAGCATCCGGGAACTTTGATATCATCCCATGCCGTCACATCATACTCCGGCTGATAGAAATCCATTGGACGTTTCTCGGGAGTGGGCACCCAATGGAATTTCCATGTACCGTCCAGGCACTGGTAATATGTACTGAACTCAGGAAGAACCTTCAGCGCCTCCTCCGTATTGGCAAAGGAGAAGGCATAAGTCCGCGGCAGCTCTTTGTTCAGCGACAGCAACTCAGGGTTCTGCCACTCCGTTCCGTCGGGAGCACTCTTTTCTCCATAAAGAAAACCTTGCAAGTTATCAGCCTTTGCCACCAGGGCAAAAGCAAACAGGAGTAATGTCATACGTGTAGTCATATTCAGAAGCATTAGTTTTGCGCAAAGGTACAACTAAGTGAACAGAATACAAAATAAAAATGCTTAAACTGTTGTTTTTTTTATTGAAGGGGAGTATGGTGGTACATAAAAAAGAGCAACCTCGAGGTCGCTCTTTTTTTAAGTTAGTATGTTTCTTGGATGCTTCGCAGCAACCGTGTTGTTTGTTTTAATTTAGCACTAACTTGTTTATATAGAAAAAGCAATAAAAATGTTATCTTGTTAAGTTCATGGAGTCCGATAAACACAAATTTTATTTGCATTTATTTTCACATTCCTCCTTACTGCTTATTTTAGGTTTCTCTTTTCCGGCGTAGGACATTCGTGGTATTTTTACTTCAAAGCAGGGAGGATATGGTCCCAAACGAGGTTCAACTCAGCCTGCATGTCGCGTAAATCCGCAGTATTGATAACTACGGCATCTTTTTCTGGTATGACGATGATATATTGCCCGCCGGCGCCATCAGCACGGAATGCATTATGACGACAACGCCACACCTGGTAGCCGTAACCTTGAACCCAATCACTGTTCTCCTTGGTCAGTCCTCTTTCAGCCACTTTATCAGGACTGGTTCCTGCAGGCTGGCAAGGCACCTGGGCGCACGTCATCTCTTTGACATAGTTTGCAGGCAACACCTGCCTGCCTTTCCATTTTCCCTTCTGGAGCAGCAACTGTCCCATCTTAGCCAAATCCTCAGTTTTCAGGTAGAGGCCCCAACCTCCGCAGTTGATGCCCTGCGGACTCTCTTCCCAACGTGGCGATTCTATGCCGAGCGGGTCGAAGAGGCGAGACTGCAGATAATCCACGACCTTCTGTCCCGTCACCTTCTGCACAATGGCCGACAGCATATACGTACCCATACTATTGTAACAGTACCAAGTACCCGGTTCATGCTCCACAGGCCAGGCAAGGAAGGTCTTTACCCATGTATCTCCATCCCTTCTGCGCGATGGTTCGGAATCATGTCCGCAGTTCATCGTTAGCAGATGGTGGATTGTCACTTTCTTCAGGTTCTCCGTAAGCATGGGAGGCAAGTCGTCGGGGAAGAAGGAAATCAGCTTGTCATCAAGCGACAACAGGCCTTCGTCGATGGCCAATCCCACAGCAGCAGAAGTGAACGTCTTGCTTACGCTGTTCAGGATGTGCGGTGTCTGAGGCTCACCGCCATTCAGCCATTTTTCATATATCACTTTCCCGTGCTGGAGCACCATCACGCTCTGGATGTTGAGGTTCTTCTCCTTTGCATCCTGCAGGTAACTATCCATAGCAACATTCAGGCTGCTTTGAGGTTTTGCACGTTTTATCGAAGCAACCTTTTGAGAGGTCTCTTTCGGAGCTGCGGGTATCGACGCAAAGCTATATAATCCGCAAAGACATAATAGGACAACAAGTCCATAACAACTGAAGATCTGTTTCATATGCATAACATTTACGAAATTGCCGAAAATCCGTTGCAAATATACTATTATCTTCTATGATAGCCAAATCCTATACACTTTTAACGGAAAAAACATACAATATTCCATAACTATCCGTATCTTTGCGAAGAAATCACTAAATGTTCTCTGTTATGTCAAATGATTTAACATCTTTTATAGGTAAACTTCCTGGGTGTTCTGCGTTAAATAAACAAAAGAACCAAGAAGAAATAAAGATGGACAATAGTGTAATGACAGAACTGGAGTTTGAACAATTGGTGGAAAAAATGCGCCCCCGTTTGATGCAGATGGGACGTGAATTCTTCGGGTCGGATACAGAAGCTGAGGAGGTTGTGCAGGAAACATGGCTAAGAGCGTGGAATGTAAGGGACAAGGTGATGCTCACAGAAGCCTACATCATGCGTATTGCCCGTAACTGCTGTGTCAGTATGTGGCGCGGACAGCGAACGCAAGTGGAATTGGCAGAGAACGATGGGACCGCCGTAACAGAGGTCACGCCCCAGGAAGAGATGGAGGAGAAGGAGAACTCGGAATGGTTGCAGTTGCGCTTGCAGCGTCTGCCCAAAAACGAACGTGAGGTCTGGCAACTATTCTATGACGACGGATTAACCGTAGAAGAAATTGCCGAGGAGCGTAACATCAGCGTTGCCACTGTCCGAAAGACAATTTCCAACGTTCGGAGTCGCTTGCGTAAAGACATACGCCGTCACTTCTTCGGCTTGCGTCATCTGGTCATCATAATCCTTGTTGCTCTGGTAACAGGCATTGCTGTAGCAGCCATCGTCAATCCACAGGGTCGTGTGCGTGGTGCCTTGGAGAGAATGTTACGCATACCAGAAGATACGACAATTTATGATAGTCCTGAAGTATTACCAAGCAGCAATATGGACTTAGAAAAGTTCTACAGATTTATCATTTCTGAACTGCATTATCCCGAATCAGCTGCTGACGAGGGTATTGAAGGGCATGTTATTGTCAGCTTTGTAGTTGAGAAGGATGGTACCCTTACTCATTTTGAAACTCCAAATTCGCCTGATGAGCGTCTCAGCGCAGAGGCTATTCGTGTTATTCGTCTGACAGCGCCCTGGCATCCTGCACAGAATAAAAAGAAGTATGTCCGTAGTCGGTACAGTACGCCAATCAATTTCAGATTAAAGTAAAAAAAACAGTTCTAATAGCACAAGCCTCACTTAGCGGTGGGGCTTTTTTATTTTAACATCTTTTATGAGTAAAGATTTAGGAAAAAACACGTTCATATGATAGAAACAAGAACAAAACGAATACACAGTGTCAAACAATAGTTTTTTTCACCGCTTTCTGTTCATCATTACCATTCTGGTTACAGTTGGTAAGGCACAGGGACAAACCATTATCGAGGGGACGATAACGGACTCTCTTGGACGTGCGGTGGACGCTTTTATCACTATATCACCCAAAGGCACAGGCAATATCATCGGTTTTGCTGATACTGACGTAAATGGATACTATAAGCTTCAGTTCAAAAGTGAAACGGACTCCGTTGTGGTAACGGCTGCGGGAATAGGTATTGGTAATGTGTCACGTATTGTAGCCAACAAGTCCCAACGCTTGGATATTCGCGCTAATCAGAAGGAGATAGAACTCAAGGAAGTGTCTGTTAAGGCTGATAAGATACGGCAAAATGGTGACACACTGAATTATTTCGTTGGAACCTACCAGCAGCAGGGCGACCGCGTCATCGGTGATGTACTAAAACGTATGCCTGGCATTGAGGTGTCTGAGAACGGGGGCATCAAGTACAACGGCAAGGCCATCAAAAAGTTCTACGTGGAGGAAATGAACCTGCTACAGGGTCGTTATGGCATAGCAACCAACAACATCAATGCACAGGACGTTGCCACCGTGCAGGTGCTTGAGAACCACCAGCCCGTAAAGATGTTACAAGGCAAGACCCTTACAGATGATGTTGCCATCAACCTGAAGCTGAAGAACTCAGCCAAAGGAACGATAGCCATCAACACTATGCTGGGAGGCGGTGCACAACAGGCACAGACCTTAGGCAGCAATCCCTTATGGACAGCCGAGGCGGTAGGCATGTACTTTGCCAAACGCCGTCAAAACATGACATTATATAAAGGTAATAATACAGGCGAAGGTATATCAAAAGAACTTACACAGCACTATTCCAGTATCAATAGTGTAGGCCTTTACCCCTTCTGCCCAACGAATGTTATACAGCCCAGCGGCTCTGGTCTTCCGCAGAAGCGTACTTTTAACAACCACAGCCACATCGTTACGCTCAACCATTTGGAGAAACTGAACAAAGATACGGAGACAGGCATTAACATTGCCTATCATAACGACTGCATACGCAGGGAAGGAAATAGTCTGAGCGACATCTTTATAAATGATGACAGCAGATTGCTAACCCGAGAGATTCTGGCCAGTGAAACGAAGATAAACAACCTGAATGTGCAGGCGCGTTACAACTGGAATGCAGAAAACGGTTTCATGGCTAATGTGCTGAAGTTTGATACCAATTGG
The DNA here is from genome assembly GCA_017541025.1 of Bacteroidaceae bacterium. Taxonomy (GTDB): domain Bacteria; phylum Bacteroidota; class Bacteroidia; order Bacteroidales; family Bacteroidaceae; genus Physcousia. The sequence continues at coordinate 33,306 of JAFXZY010000060.1, forward strand.
AACAGCGACCATGTGGATGGTCTGATGGCGTCAGAACAGATGGGATTCGTACCTGTGAACTATGGCAACGAGCGTGTCCGCCAGCACTTCCGCCGTCCGGAACTCTCCATCTCGAACACCTTTAATACCATACGTAACATAGGCAAGAACACCTTTGACCTTCATTTCTCAGCCGGCTATGCACACCGTCCCAATACCCTCAACGTAGCAATTGACTCATTGGATTCACAATCCATAATCCACAACTCGCAATCATATCAGCAGGACATTAACTCCCACCATATTGCCGCTTGCTTCAACACCAGCTACGAGTTCCGCTTGGGCGATCATTTCCGCTTCAACTACGGCATCAACGCATCGGCCAATCTGCATGGCATCGTTACCGACCTTGATGGCGCAACCAACTTTCAACTCTCAACTTTCAACTCTCAACTAACCAATGACCTCTGGTACAACACCTACAACATAGCCCTTTGGCAAAGCTACAAATACAATACTCACGACTTAGACATCACCCTGGCTTTGCCGTTAGAGCTCTATACACAAACGCTGGACGACCGCATCCGCAAGGACAAGAACAGCTACACCCATCTGCTCTTTTTCCCTTCGCTCTCGCTCAATTGGGTCATCACCCGTAACCTCTGGTTCTCTGCAGGTGGCAACTACAGCAAGACCGTGGGTGATCCGGGCGGCATCTATAGCGGCTACATTATGTCTAACTACCGCGCTTTCCAACGCAGCTACGTAGACCAACTCTCCGAGACCAAGAACTACAGTGCCAACGCAGGCCTGCGATACCGTAGTGCCATTCGCGCCATCTTTGCCAATGTAGGCTTTAATTACCGCCGTACTCATGACAATCAGATTTATGGTTACAGCTACGAAGGTGCCACCAGCGTGGTGCAGGCTATCAACCAGCCCACCGTTGCCCAGACATACAGCATTAGCGGCGATGTCAGCAAAGGCTTTGATTTCTTGCGCTCTAACATTCGCATCTTTGGCGGGTACCGCCTCTCTGAGAGTGAGCGTCTTATCTCCCAAAACCTATACCAATATCATGCTCAGGACATCAGCTTCGGCGGCAGTCTCTCGTTCTGTCCCGTAGAATGGATGGGCATCGTCTGCAGTAGCGGGTTCAACCTCAGTAGAAGTAAGACCAAGAGCACATCACTTACACCAGGTTGGAATGGGGCTACCGTACGCAGCAGCACACAGCGCTTGTCCATGAGCCTATATCCTACCAAAACACTTACGTTGACACTGGCTGCCGAAGACAACTACAATAATCTGACGGAAGAGAACCGCCATGCCTGGTTCGGTGATGTCTCGGCCAAGCTCAAGCTGAAGCGTTTTGACTTAGAGCTCCAACTCAACAATATCTTTGACCAGCGCCAATATACCCGCGTAACGTACAGCAGTCTGGACATCTACACACAGACCTCGCAACTGCGTCCCCGTAATGCAATCCTTACCGTAAGATTCAAACTTTTTTAAACCAATAAATTATGAACAGAAGATTTTATATTATCATTTTGGCCTTTGCTGCCATATGCAATGGGGCAAGTGCACAACAGAAACAGGGGAGGGTACATAGACCATTGCCTGCTGACTATGGGATGAAGAAGCCAACCATGATTGGCCGAAGTAAAATAAGGATTAAGTATGCTTTCCAGCCAAAGGACATACACGACCCGGAAACGTGGATTGATTGTGGACAGTTGCTTGTCGGCGACGGGCTGACGCTCTATACGAGTTATTTTGTGGCGCAAAATGATTCGGCTCTGCGCGCATGGCTGAAAGCCAATCCCAAGAAGAGTTACTATCCCAATAGATTGTGCCTTCATGGGCGAGACTATGCTTTCTGGACGGAGTATCAGTATGGCTATTTCTATGTTCGTGAAAATGAACTGACCGAGTGGGCTATTATGCCCTTTCCTGAAATTACACACTATCGCTATAGTGAACCATGGCCCTCTATGAAATGGGAACTGAGTGATGAACAGCAGACCATCTGTGGCTATCAATGTCAGAAAGCCACATGCCATTGGCGTGGCCGAGACTTTGCGGCATGGTTCACGCCAAAGATACCTATAAAGTCGGGGCCTTGGAAATTTGGGGGATTACCAGGCCTTATTATGAAGGTATATGATAGCAGACGCCTTTATCTATGGGAGGCTGTGGCCGTAGAGAAGGGCTCCTTTCCCATCTACCAACCTGATGAACATATGTATAAGAAGAGTACTCGCCAGAAAGTATGGAAAATGCAGAGCGAGTGGAACAAACGCCACAATGAGCTCGCTGGAGTGCTTGATTTCAACTTCCGTCCCAAAACAAAGCGTTACCCCTACGATCCCTTGGAGCTGGAATAATTACCATGCTGTATAATACTTAGCTGTCATAAGTATGATAGTTGAAACAGTCCACTTAACTACATGGTCAAAATGGATGAGTTTATAGAATTTCCAGAGGCTGCTAATTCAAACGGTTTACGGTTGTTGAAATTTACTGCCTAACGTAGTAGCAAAGATGATTGAACATTACGTTTTTGGATAAATCTTTACATACCAAAAAGAGCAACCTCGCGGTCGCTCTTTTTTTAAGTTAGTATGTTTTTTGGATGCTTCGCAGCAACCGTGTTGTTTGTTTTAATTAAGCACTAACTTGTTTATATAGAAAAAGCAATAAAAATGTTATCTTGTTAAGTTCATGGAGTCCGTCTGCTCAACAGCAAGTGCAGCCTGCTGTTCTGGCAGGGGTGTTACCTCCTGTACGGGATTCTCCATACTGTCTATTTGAGCATACTGGGCCTGCTGAGGCTCTTCTGAGCCATCGAAACTACGCTGAGCGGCCATTCCAATGGTGAGAATCAATGCTACTAAGCCTGCTGCCTGATAGAAAGGACGGAAAAAAGCCCCCCATGCGGCCCCTCTCCCCGCTCCCCCCAAGGGGAGAGCCTTAACTGTTTCACCCTCAATCATATGCAGCATACGGGTATCGAAATCCTCACCCAGCGTGGGTTCTGCCTGTTCCTGCTGTACATCAAAGACGGCCTTGTAGGGCATCAGATGGACGGGCACCTCAGCTTGCTGGAAGAAAGTACGCAGAATTTGCTCCTCCTGTAGAGAAGTCTCGCACGCCCAATAGCGTTCCAATAATTGTTCTATGTACTTATAATCCATATTTCTCTATTTTTTCTGCCTGTTGGCGGATGCTGGTTCTGGCCCTGTGAAGGTAAACCTTTACCTGCGTCTCGCTCAACTTCAGCATGTCTGCTATCTCTTGGTATGTTTTGCCTTCAATATCTCGCAGTTCCATGATACTGCGCTGCACCTCAGGCAATGTATCCATTATCTTTCTCACCAGAGCTATGCGCTCTTTTTGCTCCTGACTTTCGTCAGGCAAAAGTTGAGAGTTGAGAGTTGAGAGTTGAGAGTCAGTACTCAAGTTTATAGTTGAAAGTTGTACGTTGCCGCGTCCGGCATGTCCTGCCATATCAAGTGAGATATTTCGGCAGATGGTCAATGCATAGGCTTCCATGCTCTTTATCTGCTCCCACTCGTCGCGGTGTTCCCAAACTCTAATCAGCGAATCCTGTACTGCATCCTCTGCCTCTGCGGGGTTCAGCGTGATGCGTAGCGCCAGACGGTAAAGCCTGTTCTTGAGTGGCAACACATCATCTCGGAAACTGATCTTTTTCATCTCTCTGTCTATTATGAAGACGAACGAGGGCCGTAAATGTTACAGCCCCGTTTGTTAAAATTGTTTAATTATAGTTCCTCCTTCGCCATTAATACTGTCGGACCGTGTTATCACTACTTTCTGTACACCTAAATGGATGGCCTCGAAGGCATTCTCCAGTTTTGGAAGCATCCCGCCTGAGATAATACCGGAATCTCTATAATCGGCAAAGTCCTGTTCGGTAATAACGGGAATCACACTTTCATCATCATCGGCATTGCGGAGGACGCCTTTCTTCTCGAAGCAATAGGTGAGTGTGACATCAAAGTATGGAGCCAGAGAACAGGCCACCTTGCTGGCGATGGTGTCCGCATTGGTGTTCAGCAGATTGCCTGCGCCATCATGCGTAAGGGGTGTCATCACAGGCACCACACCCTCAGCAATCAGCTTGCAGAGCATCTCGCCATTGGCCTTGTCCACATCGCCCACAAAGCCAAAGTCCACCATCTGCTCTGTACCGTCATCCATCACCATCTTCTTCAACGGGCGCTTATGACTCCTCAGGACATCCATATCAGCGCCTGTTAGTCCCAGCGCATTCACACCACGAGCCTGTAGGCCTGCCACAATATTCTTATTGACCAAGCCGGCATAGACCATTGTTACCACCTGTAGCATCTGAGCATCGGTAATGCGTCTGCCGCCCACCATCTTACTCTCTATTCCCAGGCTGGCAGCAATCTTGGTGGCACTTCTGCCTCCTCCGTGAACCAGCACTTTGATTCCTGGCAATTCTGCAAACTGAGTAAGCAGGTTATTCAGCGATGTGGCGTCCTCTACCACAGCGCCCCCGACTTTTATGACGTTTACTTGTTGTTTCATTATTCCAAATACGTGTATCCGTAGAGGCCGGCACGATAGTTGCTGATAAACTCCTTGCCCTCACTCTCCGTAATCTTCCCGTCCTTGACGGCTTTGCTGACCCAAATCTCCAGGCGGCGAACCAGCTTCTTGGGGTCGTACTGCACATACTCCAAAACATCGGCAACCGTCTCTCCGTCGATAAACTGCTCAATGTTATAGCCGTTCTCGTCCACAGAGATGTGCACGGCATTGGTATCGCCAAAAAGGTTGTGCATATTACCCAGAATCTCCTGATAAGCACCTACCAGGAATACACCTATATAATAATGCTCGTCAGCCTTAACGGGGTGCAGGGGAATGTAGTTGGTCTGCTGACCGCCATTTACGTAAGCCGAAATCTTACCATCGCTGTCGCAGGTAATATCCTGCAGGGTAGCGCTACGGCTGGGTTGTTCTTCCAACCTCTCAATAGGCATAATGGGGAAGAGCTGGTCGATACCCCATGAGTCGGGCATACTCTGGAAGAGGCTGAAGTTGCAGAAGTACTTGTCGGCCATCTGCTTATCCAACTTGCGGAGCTCATCGGGCACATGCTTCTGATGATGTGCCAATTCGGCCACCTCGTGACTGATGGCCCAATAAAGGGATTCTATCTGCGCACGGGTCTTGAGGTCGATAATGCCATGGCGGAAAAGGTCCAATGCCTCTTCGCGGATATCCTCAGCATCATGCCAGTCCTCCAGCATAGAGCGGGAAGAAAGCTTGTCCCAAATCTCGGTCAGGTCATGCACCAGCTTATGGTCATCAGGACCTGGCTCGAAATCCTCAGGCATCTGGGGAGCCGAAACGCTCTCCATTACATCAATCACCAATACACTATGGTGTGCAGCCAGAGAACGACCACCCTCGGTAATGATATTGGGGTGGGGGATGTTATTCTGATTGGAAGCCTCGGCAAGCGTATAAACGCAGTCGTTCACATACTCCTGAATACTATAGTTCACGCTGCTCTCGCTGTTGCTGCTTCGGGTACCATCATAGTCTACGCCTAATCCGCCTCCGCAGTCCACAAATTCTATATTGAAGCCCATCTGGTGCAGCTGTACATAATACTGGGCCATCTCGCGCAAGGCAGTACTGATACGACGAATCTTGTTAATCTGGCTGCCGATGTGGAAGTGAATCAGCTTCAGGCAGTCGCGCAAGCCCATATCATCAAGCAGCTTCAACGCCATCAGCAACTCTGAACTGTTCAGACCAAACTTGCTGGCATCGCCTCCGCTCTCGCTCCATTTGCCAGAGCCGTTGCTGGCCAACTTGATGCGCACACCTAAGTTAGGACGAACACCCAATCGTTCTGCAGTCTCGGCAATAATCTTCAGCTCGGGCAGTTTCTCTATCACCAGGAACACACGCTTACCCATCTTCTGAGCCAACAGAGCCAGCTCGATGTAGTTCTGGTCCTTGTGTCCGTTGCAGACAATCAGGCTGTCGCTGTCCATGTTGGTGGCCAGCACCACATGCAGCTCAGGCTTTGAGCCGGCTTCCAGACCCAGGTTGTAACGCTTGCCATGACTGATGATTTCCTCAACAACGGGACGCATCTGGTTCACCTTGATGGGGAAGATAATAAAATGCTCTCCGTTATAAGAGTATTCTTTCTCAGCCTTGCGGAAGCACTCGTCAGTCTTCTCAATGCGGTTGTCCAGAATATCGGGGAAACGCAACAGCACAGGAGCCGTCACATGGCGTGTTGCCAGATGGTCCACCACTTCCTTCAGGTCTATCTGCACCGAATTCTTCTTAGGGGTAACATACACATGCCCCTTATCGTTGATGCCAAAGTAGTTAACTCCCCAACCTTTAATGTTGTAGAGCTCCTCCGAGTCTTCAATTCGCCATTTTTTCATTTTTTTTGGTTTTAAAAGTTGAAAGATTAGAGTTTAGAGGCTGTTTACGGTTTACTAATTCTCAATTTTCAATTTTCAATTCCCTTCGAGGGCTAACATCTCTCTCAACAACTCAACGCTGGTTTTTATCTTGTCGTAATTATCCAACAGGGTTACATCCAGGGTGTGCTTTGCCTTTTTGTAGTAGGGCTCACGCTCCTTCAGGGAATCCTTGATGTACTGCAGGAGTTCCTCCTCGGTCTTCCCCTTAATAAGAGGGCGCTCTATCTTCCCCATTTTCAGATGCATAGCCAGCACATCAGGCGAGGCTTTCAGATAGACTGTTTCTGCCAGTGAGTTCATGTAGTCCATATTATCGAAGAAACAGGGGGTTCCTCCGCCACAGGAGAGCACGATATTCTGGAACTCAGCAGCCTCGTGTAGCATGTTACGCTCTATCTCACGAAAACCGGCTTCACCCTTCTCGGCAAAAATCTGTGCTACGGTTCGGTGGTAACGCATCTCTATGTACCAGTCCAGATCGTAGAACTGGATACCAAGGGAGAGGGCCAGCTGTCGGCCAACTGTAGTCTTGCCCGACCCCATGTAACCTATCAGGATGATGCTTTTCATTTCTTGTGTCGTGTGGTCTTTGTACCCGACTTCTCTGCCTGTCCGTTTACTATCTGCATACATTCTTCCTCTGTGAGGTCCTTCACGCGGTCATGCAGATTCTTTGGCAAACGATAGTTATTACCCTTATATACAATGTAGGGGCCATATCTGCCGTTCAGAATTTCCATATCTGCTCCCTCGAACTTTTTCATGTGGCGCTCTTCTTCCTCAATATGCTTTTTGTGAATCATGATTACGGCCTCCTCGAAAGTAATCTTCAGGGGGTCAATATCCTTGGGGATAGAAACGTAAGTGCCGTTATGCACCACATAAGGACCATACTTGCCGGCTCCAATGGTTACGGTCTTTCCTAAATACTTGCCCAGTTCACGAGGCAGACGGAACAGTTCCAAAGCCTCCTCCAATGTGATGGTCTCTAAGGTCTGACCTTTCTTGAGTTGGGCAAAACGGGGTTTAGTGTCACCATCGGAACTACCCACCTGAACCACGGGGCCAAACCTGCCAATCTTAACGGTAATAAGCTCACCTGTCTTGGGATCGTTACCCAGAATGCGCTCGCCTACCTTGTGTTCGGTATGTGTATTGCCCGCACGCTCAACAAGCGGGTCGAAGTCGTTATAGAAGTCGCTGATAACCCCAGTCCATTCCATCTTGCCTTCTGCTATCTCATCGAATTCCTTCTCAATATCAGCTGTGAAGTTATAGTCCATGATGCTGGGGAAGTTCTCGCTCAGATAATCGTTCACCACGATACCCGTATCTGTAGGCAGCAACTTGCCACGTTCTGCTCCAATGGTTGTCTTGTGACTTTCGCCGGTTATCTTATCGCCCTTCAAAGTAAGCGTCTGATAAGTACGTTCTTCACCTGGTTTGTCACCCTTGGTAACATACTCGCGCTGCTGAATGGTGGTGATAGTGGTAGCGTAAGTACTGGGTCGGCCAATACCTAACTCTTCCAACTTGCGTACCAGACTGGCTTCGTTGTAACGGATGGGACGCTGTGCAAAACGCTGTGTGGCAACAATCGTGTTTCTCTGCAAAGAATCACCAACCGCCAGCATGGGCAGAACACCTTCTGCATCTGCATCATACTGCTCTGTCTCGTTCTCGGTTTCTTTGTAAACACGCAGGAAACCGTCGAACTTCACAACCTCGCCGTTGGCAACGAAGTATTCCTCCATGCCGTCTATGCTGATGGTAACCTGAGTCTTTTCTATCTCAGCATCTGCCATTTGACTGGCTATGGTACGCTTCCAAATCAGGTCGTACAGCTTACGTTCCTGCTGTGTACCTTCTATCTGCACCTGTTCTATATAAGTGGGACGGATGGCCTCATGAGCTTCCTGGGCACCCTTTGAATTGGTCTGATACTGACGGGTCTTTACATATTCCTTACCCATCTGCTCTGTTATCACCTGCTTGCTGGCGCCTAAGCACAATTTACTTAGGTTCACGCTGTCCGTACGCATGTACGTGATGCGTCCGCTTTCATACAGGTGCTGAGCCACCATCATGGTCTGAGCCACCGTAAAGCCTAACTTATGGGCAGCTTCCTGTTGCAATGTACTGGTGGTGAAAGGTGGTGCTGGAACGCGCTTCTGAGGCTTGGTGGCAATATCCTGAACGGTGTAGCTCACGGAACGGCATTTCTCCAGGAAAGCTTCTGCCTGTTCCTGGGTAGCAAAACGCTGGTTCAGTTCGGCTTTTACCTCGCTACCCTCGGCATTTGTAAAAATGGCTGTTATGCGGAAATTGTCATCGCCGACGAAGTTCTGAATCTCACGTTCGCGTTCCACAATCAGACGCACGGCAACACTCTGAACACGACCTGCACTCAGAGCGGGCTTTACCTTACGCCACAGCACAGGGCTGAGCTTGAATCCAACTATACGGTCCAGCACGCGACGGGCCTGCTGAGCGTTAACCAAATTCAGGTCTATCTTACGCGGATGTTCTATAGCCTCCAGAATGGCAGGTTTTGTAATCTCATGGAAAACTATTCTGCGTGTATTTTCCGGATGCAGACCCAGTACCTCATACAAGTGCCAACTGATAGCTTCTCCTTCTCGGTCCTCATCGGATGCCAGCCATACGGTCTTAGCCTCCTTAGAGAGTTTCTTCAGATTCTCTACAACACTTTTCTTGTCCGTGGGTACTTCATATTGTGGAGCGAACGTATTAACGTCCACACTGAAACTTCTTTTCTTTAGGTCGCGGATATGTCCGTAACTAGAAACAACCTTATAGTCCTCTCCCAGGAATTTTTCTATAGTTTTTGCCTTTGCCGGGCTCTCCACTATTACAAGATTATCCTTCATCTTTCTTTCGTTTTTTACAATTGCGGCGGCAAAGGTACTGCATTTTTTTGTTCTACACCTTATATATTAGGGATTTTTTTTGCTAAAAGTTGTTGCACACCCTTTCTGATTGAGGTTAAACCAAAGGTTTCCGGTTTTATCTCTTCCCAAGGAATCCACATGATTTCTGCCGCATCATCTGCCGGAATCGCGTTTTTTGTGCTGTTTACATGGCAAAGGTAGAACATATCTATCGTATGAATGTCCAAACCTCCATACGGATAGATATTGGGAATGCTGAACAGGAAATGAACACTTTCTACGATAAGGCCTGTTTCTTCCTTTACCTCACGTATCACACCCTGCTCGCTGGTCTCATAGCAGTCGCTGAAACCACCAGGCAAATCCAATGTTCCCTTGGCGGGCTCCTTTGCCCTTCGTACTACCAGCAATTCGTTCTTCTCATTTACTATCACGGCAACGGTACTGGCGCTGGGATTGAAATAATACACAAAACCGCAGGCTTCACAGCGTTTGCTTTTATTGTTGTTCTCAACAAATCTGTCTGAGCCGCATAATGGACAAAAATGAAACTTTTCAAGAGGATGTTGGGCCATATCTATGGGTTTTTTGTCATTTTCGAGTTGCAAACTTATAAAAAAGTGGCAGAATTAACAACTATCAACAGGTTTTTTATACCAACATAACTAAGAAAAGAGTATCTTTGTCTTTTGGAAACATTAAATACACGTCTAACATCAAATTTACAAAGACTTATGAATTTCCTGTCTGATTGGTTTATCCAGCTTGATCCAACCCTGCGTTTTTACTGGGGTATCGCTATTTTTGCATCTATTGTGGTGATTATCCAGATGACTATGTCCTTTGCGGGCATGGGTGATATAGATTCAGGTGATGCCGATGTTGATTTCAGTACTGACACCGATAGTCTGGACAATGCCGGAAGCATGCACTTGCTTTCCATACGAAACATATTCTATTTCCTGTTAGGATTCGGTTGGGCTGGAGTAAGCCTGTGGAGCACCATCCCCAATACTATTGCCCTATGTGTGGTTTCCATTCTGGTGGGATGCCTCTTTGTGGCAATATTCATCTTCCTGTTCCACCAGATGATGAAGTTGCAGAGCAACGGAGCCTTCAACGTCAACGATGCTGTGGGTAAGGTGTGCGATGTTTATCTGCGCATTCCCGGCCAGAATGAAGGCTTGGGAAAGGTTCAGATTAGCTTCAACGGTTCTGTTCAGGAACTGGATGCACGCACAGCAGGAGACCCCATTTCCTCAGGCACCAAGGTGCGCGTGTTACGCGTAGTAGATAAAAAGGTATTGGAGGTGGAGAAAGCTTAAAGCCCCCTCCCCAACCCTCTCGGGAATTGAAAATTGAAAATTGAGAATTGAAAATTATTCTCTGAACCGTGAACCATGAACCATGAACTGTTGGGGGGAGAGTCCTTTAAACTATAAACCTTAAACTATAAACTTTAAATAACCCGCCCTTATTCACTCCCCCAAGGGGGAGACGGAGGGGGCCTAAATAATAAACTATGTTACAAGATCCATTAACCCTGATTGTGGTTTGCGCCATCCTTGTGGTGGCAATTGTGGCCTTCCTGGCCAATCGTTACAGAAAGTGTCCTGCCGATAAGATTCTTGTCATCTACGGTAGCGGAAATGGTGGCAAGAAGTCGGCTAACTGTGTTCATGGTGGTGGCGCCTTTGTTTGGCCTGTTATTCAGGACTATGCCTATATGAGCCTGACTCCCATTGGTATAGATGCCAACCTTACCAATGCCCTGTCTCGTCAGAATATTCGTGTGGACGTACCCTGCCGTTTTACCGTAGGTATCAGCACCGACCCTGATTACATGAATGCTGCTGCAGAGCGTCTGTTAGGTCAGACGGCCAACCAGATTCAGGAAATGGCTCGCGATATCCTCTTCGGTCAGTTGCGTCTGGTTATCGCTACCATGAGTATCGAGGAATTGAACTCCGACCGCGACAAGTTCCTGGAGGCCATCACAGCCAATGTTGAGGTGGAGCTGAAGAAGATAGGTCTGAAGCTTATCAACGTAAACGTTACTGATATCAAAGATGAGAGCGGCTACATCGAAGCTCTCGGTCAGGAAGCCGCAGCTAAGGCTATCAACGAGGCTAAGGTTCGCGTAGCCGAGCAGGAGAAGATTGGTGAAATCGGTAAGGCAGAGGCAATCCGTGAAACCCGTATTCGTACCGCCGCTGCCAATGCAGAGGCTGTAAAGGGTGAGAACGAGGCAAAGATAAACATAGCCAACTCAGATGCTGTACGTCGTGAAAACGAGGCAGAGGCACTCCGTCGTGCAACTGCTGCCGAGAATGTGGCTCAGGCTCATGCTCTGGAGGAATCCTATGCTGCTGAGCAGAAGGCTGAGGAGGCCCGTGCTTCTCGTGAGCGTGCTACCCAGAATGCCAACGTTATCGTAAAGCAGGAGATTGAGAAGAAGCGTCTGGTTATCGAGGCTGAGGCTGCTGCCGAGCAGAAGCGCGTTAATGCCAAGGGTGAGGCTGATGCCATCTATGCTAAGATGGAGGCTGAGGCTAAGGGTCTGTTCCAAATTTTGACCAAGCAAGCCGAGGGTTACGACAAGATGATTCAGGCTGCCGGTGGCGATGCTACCAAGGCTTACACCCTGTTGCTTTTAGAGAAACTGCCTGAACTGGTGAAGACGCAGGTTGAGGCAATCAAAGGCATCAATATCGACAAGGTTACCGTTTGGGATAACGGAGGCAATGCCGACGGAAAAGGTTCTACAGCCAACTTCCTCTCTGGTCTTATGAAGAGCGTTCCTCCCCTGAGCGAACTCTTCGAGCAGGCCGGCATGTCTCTCCCCGAGTACTTGGGGAAGAAAAGCCCCCTCCCCAACCCCTCCCCCGAGGAGGAGGGAGAGGAGAAATAGCAACCCCTTCCGAGAATTGAAAATTGAAAATTGAAGGCAGCGATTAAGCGAGAGAAGAGTAAACCGTAAACCGTAAACTATAAACTATAAACTTTAAATTTAACAACCGCCCTTTTTCACTCCCCAAAAGGGGAGGTGGAGGGGGCTAAAATTACAAAACAACATGAAAAAGTACATTGCTGAATGTATCGGTACATTTGTACTGACATTCCTCGGTTGCGGAGCAGCCGTCAGTCTGAGTTGTGGAACAGATGCCGCATCTGTAGTAGGAACCGCCATTGCCTTTGGTCTCGCTGTAGTAGCTATGGCCTACACCATCGGTGGTGTTTCAGGTTGTCACATTAACCCTGCCATTACACTGGGCTGCCTGATCACAGGCCGTATCAGCTGTAAGGACTGTGTAGGTTACATGTGTGGTCAGGTAGTAGGTGCCGTCATTGCAGGTGCTTGCCTGGCTTATATCTACGGAGCAGGAACAGGCATTGGCAGCAACGGTATCGGAGCCGGTTGTAACGGAAGTGCTGCAACAGCCCTTATTGTTGAGGCTATCCTTACCGCCCTCTTTGTGCTGGTAGTACTGGGTGCTACCCACAAGACCAATGGTGCTACAGGCAATTTCGCAGGTCTGGCTATCGGTCTGTCGCTGATTCTCATCCACTTGGTAGGAATCCACTTCACAGGCACCAGCGTGAACCCCGCTCGTTCTATCGGTCCTGCTCTCTTCGCAGGTGGCGAAGCACTGACCAACGTATGGATCTTCATTGCAGGTCCTTTTATTGGCTCATTTATCGCCGCAGGCCTCTGGAAGTTGGTCGAGAATAAAGAATAAAGAAAAAAGGAGTAAAAAGAAAGAGCGCAGGAGTTATCCTTGCGCTCTTTTTTTTTATTTCAGAGTCTTTTTCCCGTTTTGGATAAACACTCCATGGTTTGGTACTTTATTTAATGTCCTTCCGGAAAGGTCGTAAACGCCTGTCCCTAAGACAGCTGCAGAGATAGCTGCATTAGCAGTCTCACCATCTTCCTTTATATTCAAGGTCAGTGTCTGAGAAACCGGAGCCCCCTCAATGCACAACGCATATTTGTGTGTACCTGGCTGCAAAAGTCCCAGTTCTATGGTACCGCTGGCTCCTGAGAGCTCTTTCACCGGAGTCCATGTTGTCTCTCCTTCCGTCTGACTGCAGAGCTGACAGGCAAAGCGGGTTGGCAGTGAACTGTAAGAGAGGACTACCGCATCCGTCTCGGAATATTCCGACTTGCTGCTGCGCAGTAGGGCTGGCTTGCCTACCACCACATACTTGCGTTCGAAGGGCTCGGTATAACCGTCTGCCATAAAATAGCCTATGAAATACACACCCGTTGGGAGGGCACTCGTCCAGTTATTATTGCCGCTGGTATTCAGGGTGACGGTTCCCGATGTCTTGCTGTTGTACACATAACAAGGGCACTTGGCTTCCTTAGGCACAATACCGTCCTCATAGATTCCTATCCAGTCCTTGCTTATCGCAGGAGCACCGGCAAGGGTTACACGGATGGGATTACCCTGATTGTAAACCGTTTTGTCGGTTGTCATTCCA
>JAFXZY010000061.1 GCA_017541025.1 Bacteroidaceae bacterium
ACTGAATGAGGAATGTGCGGAGTTCTCGCGTCTCAGCCAGAGCCGCACGTATGAGAATTTCACCTTCCGCGCCAATGTAATCGCCTACCTGAAAGCCTGTGTGCTGTTTGTAGCCAACGATTACAAGTGGGACAAGACGTGTGAGGATTTCATCCGCTGGAGTCTGAACTACGACTTGTGGTGCAAGATGCAGTTCTTCGGCGATGCCATCGAACAGGCCAATAACGCATCGGAGCGTACAGGAACACGCGGGCCACGCAATCTGCTGGAACTATTGCCCGACACATTCACGCTGGAGGATGCCAAGAAAGTGCGTCGCCAGCAGGGAATGAGTAATGAAAACCATCTCTGTAACAAGATGATTAATACGTGGCTCAATCGTGGGTATGTGATACAGTATACAGTATACAGTTTTCAAAAATCAAAGTTTAATGGCTTAAAAGCTTAATGGCTTAATGGCTTAATAGTTTAGATTATGAGTGAATCAAAATTACCTCGTGGATTGCGGAATAACAATCCTTTGAATATCCGCAGGAGCGGAGATAAGTGGCAGGGCTTACGTGTCCTGCAAGAAGATAGGGAGTTTTTTCAGTTTGTGAGTATGGAATATGGTTGGAGAGCCGCCTTTGTAATACTGTGCCGCACATACTATGGGAAGTACAAGCTACGGACCATCAGGGACATTGTGTCGCGATGGGCTCCAGCCAAGGAGAACAATACGGAGGCCTATATCCGTCATGTGTCTGACTACACGGGAATAGGGCCCGACAGGGACTTGGGTGACCCGCAGACGCATCCGACCAACTGGCTGCTGATAGGCTACGCTATGGCGGTGATGGAGAATGGGAAGACCCTTCCGCCCATTCCGATGATCAAGGGCTTTGCTTTGGCCGTTGATAGTTAGACTTTAGTCAAAGGCGTTTGCGAAAGCATGCGCCTTTTTTATCTTAACATTCTGTTATACGAAAAAAAACGGATAGTGTTACCTATCCGCTATATGATAATACATTGTGTCACTTCTTTTTTGCATCACTTTATCAGGTTTCCTAAGATACTGCGTGTCAGTTCCCGGGTAGCTGTTCGTGTGGCTGTGCTGACCGCACTCTTGGTCACCTTCTTGCCGATGGAGTCTTTAGAACGGCTCTTTTTACCTGTAACGGTATTGGCTACATGTGTTCCTAAGGCAGCCGTCACACTGGTAATAACGGCCATGAGTATCTTGCCAAGGAAGCTTTTCTTCCA
Source organism: Bacteroidaceae bacterium (assembly GCA_017541025.1). Lineage (GTDB taxonomy): Bacteria > Bacteroidota > Bacteroidia > Bacteroidales > Bacteroidaceae > Physcousia. The sequence continues at coordinate 1,243 of JAFXZY010000061.1, forward strand.
AGAGCCCTTAGAGCTCCCCTTCGCCTCCCCTGAGGAGGTATTTGTTGGAGTCTCTTCTCCCTCTCCCGTTGGAGAGGGTTGGGGTGAGGCTGCTTCGCTTTCTGCCAACAGAACTTCAAAGGCACTCTCGCGGTCAATCATGGTATCATACTTGCCGAAGATGCGCGAAGACTTCACAATCTGGTCACGCTGCCCCTCTGTTATGGCACCAATCTGACTAAGCGGGAACAGTATCTTTGCACGCTCCACAATATTGGGCGTTCCCTTTTCATCCAGGAATGAGACAAGGGCCTCTCCTGTTCCTAATTCCATAATGGCATCTTCTGTCTTGAAGGACGGATTGGCACGGAATGTCTCGGCAGCAGCCTTCACATTCTTCTGTTCCTTGGGTGTAAAGGCACGAAGGGCATGCTGTACGCGGTTACCCAACTGAGCCAGTACAGAATCGGGTATATCTGTAGGATTCTGTGTAACAAAGTAAACACCCACGCCCTTACTGCGAATCAGTCGGACCACCTGTTCAATCTTATCTACCAGACTCTTGGGTGTATCGGTAAATAAGGTATGGGCTTCGTCAAAGAAGAATACCAGTCTCGGCAACTCCTGATCGCCCACCTCAGGGAGACGTACATACAGGTCGGACAACAGCCAGAGCAGGAAAGTGGAATACAGCTTGGGATTCAGCATGAGCTTGTCGGCTGCCAGCACATTCATGATGCCCTTGCCGTCGGCACGGCATTGCAGCAGGTCCATGATGTCGAAGGCAGGTTCGCCGAAGAACTTGTCGGCACCCTGATCCTCCAACCTAAGAAGTGCTCGTTGAATGGCTCCAACACTAGCGTTGGATACAGTTCCGTACTTCTTAGTCAACTCCGATGCATGATCGGCAATAAAGTTCAGCATCGCACGCAAATCCTTCAAGTCCAACAACAGCAGCCCCCGTTCATCAGCAACCTTGAACAGGATGGTCATCACGCCAGCCTGCACCTCGTTCAGATCCATCAAACGCGACAACAGTTCAGGTCCCATATTAGATATCGTGGTTCGCATTGGATGCCCTTGTTCGCCAAACACATCATAGAAACAGACGGGACTGCCACCGAACGGCGGATTCTCAATACCGAACTCGGCACAGCGTTTCTCTATAAATCCTGTTAGCTGACCTGTCTGGCTGATACCGGACAGGTCGCCCTTCATATCTGCCATAAAACAGGGAACACCAGCCTGAGAGAAGGTCTCGGCCAGCACCTGCAGCGTCACCGTCTTTCCGGTTCCCGTAGCACCTGCTATCAGACCATGGCGGTTGGCCATCTTACCACAAAGGCATATCGGTCCATTAGAACCATGTGCCACATATAACTTATTGTCCGAAGTGTACATAACTACTTATTTATAAGGTTTGATGGGGCAAATTTATAAAGAAGCTAACGATTATCCAAATATATTTCAATCTTATTTACCTGTTCGCCTGGTGATTTATCTGATTCTCGAGGCAAATAGATGGGTGCATCAGGCTGGAAAGGAAGAATGCGCAGTTCCAATTCTTTTACGCTATTAGACAGTCGCCACAGGCCAAACTGGAACGGGCGGCCATAGTAGAAGTTGTCTGCAACCAGACGACCATCAGCATAGAGGCGCGCACAATCACCGCGATAGTTGATAGATAATAATGAAGAATGAAGAGTGAAGAGTGAAGAATCCTTCGGCAATGTTATTTGATATATGGCTGCCTGCAACCAATCCTCCTCTGAAGGAGCCTCTGCTACCTTTGCCTTACCTTTTACAATAGATCGCATAGGACCGGCCTCCTTAATTTTGGAGAATTGACAATTGAGAATTGAAAATTGAAAATTATTGAACTCTTGAACTTCTTGAACTCTTGAAACCTGAGCCATTAACCCTGAACCATTATCCAGAAAAAGATTTTCCGCCTCAGCCTTGGTAATCAGATATATATTGTCATAAACAGGTATTTCTGTGCCTCGAGGCTTTACATTTTTCAGCGTCTTGCCGTTCTGCAAACTAATGGCAGTGGAGATACCGGGTATTTGCATCATATATATCTTGCCTTTACGTCTGGCCACAAGTTGTGCCGTAGCATAACGGATGCCATCTATATTTAAAGGGAAGATAGCCATACAGCCGCTGGGAATGGTAAGTTTAGGCAGTTTTACGCCACAGGCTTCCAATTGAACGTTCTTCTTTTCGCTTAGCTTACAGAAACGCTCATAATTATTAATGAATATAAAACCAGAACCTGATTTCTCACTTTTCGCTCCTTCACTTCTAACCGCCCATCTGAGTTGACCATCCTCACCCTTCTTCAAATCTTGAGGAGCAGGGAAAGAGGCCTCCATAGGTGCAAGTGCCTCACCCCAGTCGTGCATAAACAGGTGCAGGGGACGCAGCATATAGTACTGCGGATAAGCCTGACCGTACTCACCTAAAGGAGCCTGAAAGTCGTAGGTCATAACAGGCAGGTCGTTATTGGCTGTTCCAGGCGAAGTCTGGCACTCGTTCAGCGTATGGAGCACGCCCTCAGGGTTGGTACCACCATGATACATATAGTAACCCAAAAGATTAGAACCGCTTCCCAACTTGACCAAAGCCATCGAATAGGCATCCTCGGGATATAGGTACGGTCTGCGATGATAAGCTGTAGCCATGCCACCACCCAGTTCGCACGTAAAATAAGGATATTGGCTATTGGCCATTGGCTGTTGGCTATTGGCATTTTGCGAATAAACAAACTGATCTGTTGCTATGGCAGTTGAAGAACGGAAAGCCTTAAAATTGAATGCCTTGTAGTAATTGCCGCAACCTTCACTGATATCCTTGTCCCAAAACCCATCAGCATAGTCGCCATATAGGGGCAGCATCTCGCCAAAGGGAACAGGAGTACGCAACTCTGGCCATCCGGTGCGCGTGTAGAAAGGCAAGTCAAAACCAACTTTCTCTGCAATCTCCTTCAATGTCATCAGATATTCGCCACGACCTCGGAATTCATTATCGAATTGGGCAGCAATCACAGGGCCGCCATCTTTCCACTGTAAACCCTGAACCTGAGTATAGACCTGACGGTACAGTTTCTCCACATAAGCCAGAAATGCCGGATTTGTATCACGCAGTTTTATTCCTTTTGTAAATATCCAATCCGGGAAACCGCCATTACGCACCTCTCCGTGGCAAAACGGACCTATGCGCAGCACCACGGGCATCTGTTCCTCTTTGCACGCCTCCAAAAAACTGCGCAGCGAACGCTGACCGTCCCAACGGAAGATGCCCTCTTGTTCCTCTATATGATTCCAAAAAACGTAAGTGGCAATCATTGTTACACCACCCTCCTTCACTTTTCTTATTTCATCAGCCCACTCGTCCGCAGGGATGCGGGAATAATGCATCTCGCCCATTACTGGACAAACACGACGCCCGTCCATTATCAGGCTCTTACTGTCCCATGTCACAGCAGGAACATCTTGTGCTATAACTGTGGATAAACTTGTCAGCAGCGCACAGAGTAGAAAAAGTGTTTTCTGTTTACACATAATGAACAATAATGGAGGGGGCACCATCAACTGGTGTCCCCTCTATCTTTATTTAACTATTAATAATAGACTTACTTTTGGTAAGGTGAATATAACTGTACCCTCTCGCCAGGTACTAACGCACTGGTTACCTGACCATCAACTGTGCAAGCCTTACCTAAGGATACAATACGGCTCTTCTTCAGGTCATCCCAGATGTCACCCTTGATTGTATAGCTGTAAACCTCAATCGTCAGACCATCACCGAAATCTTCCTTCATCTTCTTAATCAGGTCGGCAGGAATATTGGTAACCTCAATGGTAATACCATTTTCATCGTGGGTAACTTGGACTTCAATTGGTTCATACTCCAAATACCAGTTCTGATATATACGGATATCAAAATCATCCTGTTCTATAATATCCTGTTCCTTCAAGGGGATATTAATCTTTATGTTCTCTATATCAGCTCTGACATGGATAGAAGTCTTGATTGCATTCCAGTCAGTGTGCTCCTGCTGATGAATATCAACCACAACATCATCTGTAACTACATCAATGAATGGTGGAACGGGGGCGGGATCATCAGCGATAACGCCATTTACATGCCAGCCATATCGTGTACCAACTTCCTTAACCACGTACCATATGACATGAGAGTTCAAATATTCAGGACCCTTGGCCAACATATCGTTAACCCTTTTCAGTTTAGCAGTGTTTGCTTCTACTTTCTGGCCATTAGCAATGGCAGCTGTCAGATCTTCTACCTCATCGCCCAGAATCTCCTCAACAGTTGGAGCCTCTAAGATGGCCATCTGAGTCTTTTTCCCCTCAGGGTCATAAACATAACGGAATAAACCGATGTTCTCACCTGTCTTCTTGTCCTTCTGAGTGTAGTCCAAATCACGGTCATTGTAATGACCATAAGGATAAAGGGTGCTAACCTTACCTCTGTTGTTACCGGGCTTACCGGCAGAACGGCCAAAATACTCATCAGAATTGTGGTTCAGATAGTCAGTAATTTTGTTGTCTGAACGGATAGAAAAACGAGCTGTTGCCCAGCCTTCCTCTGTATTTTCATAGAGCCAAGGCAGGTCAGATGCACGTGTTTCACCCATAGAGAAAGATGGTGCTTCGGCTGTTCCTACAGGAGATAGAAGTAAACCTTGCATGTACACCACAGTTTGGGGTAATTCCTTATCCTGATTTACAGGAAATACATTTTTTTCATCATTACTACAACTTGCAAAGAATGTTGCAACAGACAAAACTGATAAAAGAATAAAAATCTTCCTCATAAACAAATATACACTTAGTTATGTTAAACTTTTTCCAACGTTACGATTAAGGTTAGTTTTTCGTTTTCCTCGCCGCAAAATTACGCAGAATCAATATATATAGAATGCGAATACTTAAAAAAAGTGAAAGAAAAATACAATTAATTGATTTATATCAATTTTGCAAATAAGGATGATAAAGTTTTATTTTTTTATCATACCTTTGCAAAACTTTTCAAAGGATACAATATATATTTTATATACACATTATATTAACATACACATGATAAAAGAATATCAGAACATTGCTATTATGGTAGGTGAGCGTAACATCAGTTATTCTCAACTTTTGGATTACATCAACCTCTTTTCTACCTATACTCCTCAGGGGAAGGGCGACAAAACACTAGTCTTCTCTGAGAATCGCGAAGGATGGATATATGCTTTCTTCTCCATTTGGCAGAACAAAGGCGTAGCAGTTCCCGTGGATGCATCATCCACAGTTTCGGATGTTGTGTATATCCTGAAAGACTGTAAGCCCCAATGTATCTGGACTTCCAAAGAACGCCTAAGCGTTGCCGAGGAAGCGGTAAAGGAATCTGGTATGCCCATAAAGATTCTGCTGATTGACGACTACGAACAAGTTTCCTGCCCCCAGAAGGAAGGTAAACTATACATACAAGAGGACGGTATCTTTACGGCTGAGAATAAAGAAATGGCACTTATCATCTACACCTCTGGAACAACAGGTTCACCCAAAGGGGTTATGATATCGTATGCCAACCTGTATGCCAACTGTCACAGCGTGACGGTAGATGTACCTATCTTCGACAGCACGCGCCGTACACTTATCCTGTTACCCTTGCATCATGTGTTGCCTTTGGTGGGAACAGTCATTATGCCTATTCTGGCCGGCGGTGGCGTAGCCATCTGCCCCACTCTTTCAGGACCCGACATTATGGATACACTGGTTAAGGGCAAGATAGCCATCTTTGTGGGTGTGCCCCGTTTGTGGACAACCATCTATCTGGGCATCAAGAAGAAGATTGACGCCAGTCCCGTTGCACGTGCGCTCTTCAAACTCTGCGAGGTAGTCAACAGCCCCAAGTTGTCGCGCATCATCTTTAAGGCCGTGCATCAGAAGTTGGGTGGCAACCTCACCTATTGCGTAAGCGGTGGCGCCTCTTTAGACACCGAAATCGGCTGTGGTTTGCGAACTCTTGGCATTACAATGTTGGAAGGTTACGGTATGACGGAGACGGCACCTATCATCTCATTCACACGTCCTGGCGACGTGATTCCTGGTTGTGTGGGTAAACCCATGTCAACCGTAGATGTAAAGATTGTAAACGGAGAAATTTGCGTAAAAGGCCCCAACGTGATGTTGGGCTATTACAATCGTCCAGAAGAAACAGCTCAGGTGATAGACCAGGACGGATATGTTCATACAGGCGACTTAGGTTATCTGGATGAACTCGGGCGTATTCATATAACGGGGCGATCCAAAGAAATTATTGTCCTCTCTAACGGCAAGAACATCCAGCCTGCCGAGTTGGAATACAAATTAGAGAAGTACGACCAGTATGTAAAGGAGGTTGCTGTCACACAGGATGGCGATATGCTGCGTGCCATTATCGTACCTAAGGAGGAATGGGCAGCCAACCTTTCGGATGCTGAGGTAGAAGAGCAACTGAAACGTTTGGTAATAGAGCCCTACAACCTTACCGTTGTCAACTACAAGAAGGTGATGAGCCTGTCTGTATTCAGGGGCGCGCTGCCACGCACCAAGTTGGATAAGCTACAGCGCTTTAAGTTGAAGGATCTGATCAAGGATATAGATAAGGCAGAAGCTCACCCTCTTGAGAAACCTCAGACTAACGAAACCCTAGAGATGAAGATTCTTAGGAAGTACATCGAAGAAGAGAAGAAGGTAATTGTTAAGCCTACCAGTCATATCGAGACCGACTTAGCCTTCGACTCCCTGGACTGCGTAAGTCTGGAGGGATTTATTGAACGAACCTTCGGTGTCCAGATAAAATCAGGCACTTTTGCCCAATATGCCAACATACAGGAAATTGCCGATTACATAGCGCAATACAAGACTCGTTCTGAGGTAGAGAATATCGACTGGCACTCCATCCTCTCATCAGACACTTCAAGTCTGAACATCGCCTCTACTTGGCGCATTCATACTAAAGTTGTACATCTGATGCACAAATTTCTGCGCAATCATAATGATTTGGAAATCAATGGGATAGAGAATCTTCCCTTAGGTGGTCAGTTCATTATGGCTCCCAACCACCAGAGTGCCATAGACGGCAACATTTGTACAGCCGGACTAAGTGATTATACTTTGCGTAACACCTATTATTATGCAACCGAAGAGCATATTAAAGGCTACCTTTTGCAGTTGATAGCTCGTCACAACAATGTGATACTGATGCAACACCAGAATCTGAAAGATTCCATCTTGCGTATGGCCAAGGTGCTAAAGATGGGCAAGAACATTGTTATCTTCCCAGAGGGCGCTCGTACGCACGACGGACAGATGCAAACGTTCAAGAAGACCTTTGCCATTCTATCTAAGGAACTGGACATTCCCATCATTCCCGTTCGTATTGAAGGTGCATACGAAGCAATGCCTCGCGGCACCAAGCATCTTGGAAGAAACAAGATCACGGTAACATATCTTCCTGTCATTAAACCCACAGAAGACATCACATATCAGCAGTTGTCAGATAAGGTTCGGAATGCTATCTTAGGAAAGTAAAAGGAATTGTAACATCTGTTCATATTAGAATGCCAAGCAGGCTATATCTTTTTCACCAATACCATCAGTTATTTTAGCTACAAAAAGAACCACTGGGAACACCAATTTTTTCATGTTTTTTGTTTTATTGTTTACAAAGTTGGGATAATTTCTCTATTTTCCTTATATTTGCCCATAAATTTACATTGTAGTAATAGCAAAAGACGATAAACAAGATATGAAAAAAAGACTTTTTGTGTTTTCACTTGCAGTTACGTCTATCTTGACGGCAAGTGCTCAGTGTGTAATGAATTTACAGACCAAGAAGATAGGGAGTGCTGTATCTCCAACCATGTACGGTCTGTTTTTTGAGGACATCAATTTCGCAGCCGACGGAGGATTGTATGCCGAAATGGTGAAAAACCGCTCGTTTGAATTCCCCAACGCATTCACAGGATGGGATGTTTCCGGCAAAGTGACGTTAAAGGAAGACGGCCCCTTTGAACGCAATCCACACTACGTACGCCTGGCTCCATCAGGTCATCGCGATAAACACACCATGATTGAAAACCACGGATTCTTCGGTATGGGCGTGAAGAGTGGTGAGGAGTACCGCTTCTCTATTTGGGCACGTGTGCCTGAAGGGGGAACGGCTAAACTATGGATAGACCTTGTGGACAACGCCACGATGAGAGACGATCAGAAACTTGGTAATGCCAGTGTGGAAGTAAGTGGTAAGGAGTGGAAGAAATATACAACCATAATCAAACCTAACAGGACATTCGCCAAAGCTCATCTGCGTGTATGGGGTGATGGCAAGGTGACAACTGACGTGGAACACGTGAGTTTGTTCCCAGTAAATACCTACAAGGGACGTGAGAACGGCTTGCGCCAAGACCTTGCGAAGGCACTGGAGGATATTCACCCTGGTGTATTCCGTTTTCCTGGCGGATGTATCGTTGAGGGTACGGACTTGCCAACCCGTTACCAATGGAAGAACACAACAGGTCCAGTAGAGAACCGCCCCTTGAACGAGAACCGTTGGCATTACACGTTCACAAACCGTTATTTCCCTGATTATTTCCAGAGTTACGGACTGGGATTCTTTGAGTTCTTCCAACTCTGCGAGGATATCAAGGCTGAGCCCCTGCCAGTACTGAGTGTAGGACTTGCCTGTCAGTTCCAGAACTCTGACGAACATGCTCATGCGGCTATGAACGAGTTACAGCCATACATAGATGACTGCCTGGACCTGATAGAATTTGCCAATGGACCTGCAACGTCCAAGTGGGGCAAGGTTCGTGCCGACATGGGACATCCTGAACCGTTCAACATGAAGTATCTGGCCATCGGCAACGAACAATGGGATACACCATATTTCACGCGCCTGAAACCCTTTGTTGAAGCAGTCCGCGCACGCTATCCGGAAATAATGATTGTTGGCACTAGCGGTCCTGATTCCGAGGGTAAAATGTTTGAAAAAGGTTGGGAAGCAATGAGGGAACTTAAAGCCGACCTGGTGGATGAACATTTCTATCGTAATGAAAGTTTCTTTTTAGGAACAGCCGAAGGCAAGCAACGTTACGGAAACTGCGGTGCCCTACGATATGACAGCTACAACCGAAAAGGTTCCAAGGTTTTTGCAGGAGAATATGCTTGCCATGGGGCAGGGAAAAAGTGGAACCATTATGAAACTTCACTATATGAAGCAGCCTTCATGACAGGTATAGAACGTAATGCCGACGTTGTGAAGATGGCTACCTATGCTCCACTGTTTGCCCACGTAGAGGGATGGCAATGGCGTCCCGACCTAATCTGGTTCGACAATCTGCGCATGTTTAACAGTGTGAGTTACTATGTTCAGCAGATGTTTGCCATGAACAAGGGTACCAACGTACTAAAACTGACTACTGGTGAGAAGCAAGTGCCTGTGGCTGGTCAGGAAAACATGAACGGACTGTTTGCTTCTTCAGTTTTCGATAGTACAACGAATGAAATCATCATCAAAGTAGTTAACACCTCCGAGACACTGCAGGGCATCACTATTAATTTGCTCGGCATGAACGGAGAACGTGTTGCCGAGACGCTGACGCTACATCATACAGGATCAATGGATGATGAGAATACACTGGAACAACCTACCAAGATACAACCTGTTAGCAGTAGCCTGAAATGCGTTACCGAAGGCAGGAAACAGGAAACTGTTCTCAAAGACCAACTACCTCCTAAGTCGTTCCGCCTATACAAGGTGAAAAAATAACCACGGAGAATAATGAACTAAAACTGACTACCATACAAGAAATAACCATTACATTATATTATTATGTTAAAGAATCTATTACTTTCATCACTTCTCCTAAGTGCTGTTTCGGCCTTTGCAGCTGTAGAACCTGCATGGAGAAATCCCCAAGTGAATCAAGAAAACCGTGAGGCACGACGTGCTGTGTTCTTTGCCTTTGAGAATGCCGACGTGGCAAAGACAGGGGATAAGACTAAAAGTGAACGTTACCTCTCCATGGAGGGTAAGTGGCGCTTTAACTTCGTAAAGGACCATGATAAGGCTCCGAAGGATTTTTTCACCCCATCATTCGATGACTCCCAATGGGTGGATTTTCCAGTTCCCGGACTTTTCGAGATTGAAGGATACGGCGACAAGATTTATAAGAATGTAGGATATTCATGGTGTACTACTTTCGACAGCAATCCCCCTTATATTGGTGAGACAAATAACTACACGGGCTCATACCGTAAGACCTTTACCTTGCCTGCCAAGTGGAACGGCCAGGAGGTCTATTTCCACGTAGGCTCTGCCACTAGCAACCTCTCGGTGTGGGTTAATGGCAAGTATGTAGGCTACTCAGAGGACTCGAAGGTAGCAGCCGAATTCAATATCACCAAGTATCTGAAGAAAGGCGAAAACCTCATTGCTATGCAGGTGATGCGCTGGTGCGACGGCTCTTACCTGGAGGATCAGGACTTCTGGCGCTTTACGGGTATTGCACGCGAGGTATACCTCTATGCTCGTCCTAAGCAACATATCCAAGATATCACCGTAAATGCAGACTACCTGAATGGCCAGGGCGTGCTTGATGTAAACGTAAAGGCACCTGGCGGCAGCATAGAGGCTCAGTTGATTGATGCTGACGGAAAAGTAGTTGCAACCCCTGCTGCAGCAAATTCTTCACTATTAACTCTTCATTCTTCACTTCAGGTAAAGCCTTGGTCGGCTGAAGTGCCCAACCTCTATAATCTGATTATTTCGCTGAAGAAGGGTGACAAGGTGCAGGAGGTTGTGCGTCAGCGTGTAGGCTTCCGTCACATAGAAATCACCGGCGGACAACTGTTAGTGAACGGTCAGCCTATTCTTATTAAGGGAGCCGATCGTCACGAACTCGACCCCGATGGTGGATACATCGTCTCTGTGGATCGTATGATTCAAGACATCAAGATTATGAAACAGCTGAATATCAACGCTGTACGAACCTGTCACTATCCGGATGACCCCCGCTGGTATGACCTATGCGACGAGTATGGTATTTATCTTACGGCAGAGTCGAATATTGAAAGTCACGGTATGGGCTATGGCGAAAAAACACTGGCTAAGAATGCAGACTTCGAACTGGCTCACTTGGAGCGTCAGTACGGCAACGTCCACTCGTTCAAAAACCATCCCTCAATCATCGTATGGTCATTAGGCAACGAGGCAGGCTACGGTCCTAACTTTGAGAAGGCATACGACTGGGTGAAGGCCACCGACAAGACTCGTCCCTGCCAGTATGAACAGGCACATCAGGATGGTAAGACCGACATCTTCTGCCCTATGTACTACGACTACAATGGTTGTGAGAGATATTCACAGGGCAACAATCCCCGCCCCTTGATTCAGTGTGAATATGCTCACGCGATGGGTAACTCTATGGGCGGTTTCAAGGAGTACTGGGACATCATCCGCAAATATCCCAAGTATCAGGGCGGCTACATCTGGGACTTCGTGGACCAGGGTATGCGCGACAAGAGTCCCATCACGGGTCGCACCATCTTTACCTACGGTGGTGACTATGGCAAGTATCCCGCCTCTGACTATAACTTCAACTGCAATGGTATCATCGCTCCTGACCGCCGTCTGAATCCCCATGCTTATGAGGTAGGCTATTACTACCAGAATGTATGGGTGAAGGACGTTGATCTGAAGGCTGGAAAGTTTGAGATTTACAACGAGAACTTCTTCAAGACACTCGACGACCTGCAACTGGAGTGGTTTGTAGGTGGTGCAGGAGGTCATCATCACGATAATCCAGGACGTCCCGCAGGCATGACTTTCGGCCACGGGGGCACTATTGAGATTAATGGCATCCAACCGCAGGAACGCAAGGTGATTACCTCTGAGGAGATGAAGCAAGTTATCGAACGCGTACTGGGTCATCATGGCAACAACGAAATCTTTGTCAACTTCTACTTTAAGTCGAAGAATGGCGCACCTCTTATTGACAAGGGGCAAGTGATGGCCAAGCAGCAGTTCTGCATCAACGAATACAAATATCCGGAACTAAGTGCGGAAGCAAATGTTGTTCAACTTTCAATGTATAAAGTTCAAGATTATAAGGAAGAAACCAACACTTATGTGAAGTTCTCCGCTGCCGGCACAGACCTCTACATTGGCAAATGGAACGGCATGATAGACTATCTTACCGTTGACGGCAAGGAAATGCTGCAGTTCCGTGAGAGCATCGTGCCTGAGTTCTGGCGTGCTCCAACCGACAACGACTACGGTGCTCAGTTCCAAAATCGTTTCGCTGCCTGGAAGAACCCTCAGATGAAAGTAAAAGATTTCGTTGTTGGCGACAACACGGCTACCGCAATACTTGATCTCCCCTACCAGAAGGCTACGCTCACGATGACCTACACCCTTACTCCTGAGGGCGAAGTGATTGTCCATGAGCAGATGTCCGTCGACAAGGAAGCTAAGACCAGCGAAATGTTCCGCTTCGGAATGAGCCTGCAGATGCCCAGGCAGTATGACCAAGTGGAATACTACGGGCGAGGCCCCATCGAAACATACTGCGACCGCAAGGATTCAGAATTCTTAGGTGTATATAGGAATAATGTACAGGATGAATATTTCGAGTATATACGTCCGCAGGAGAGTGGCAACCACGTTGACGTGCGCTGGTTCTCGGTTATCGACCAGAACGGCAAGGGCTTGCAGTTCTATTCCAACGCACCGATGGAAGCCTCTGCCCTGCCCTACACCACCGCACAGTTGGATGATGGTCCTGATAAGAACAAGGCTTGGGGTCACCACAGCGGCGACCTTATCCCTTCGGGTATGACCTCTGTTCATATCCAGCAGCGTCAGTTGGGCCTGGGTTGTGTGAACTCATGGGGTGCCTGGCCTCGCGATGAGTATCGTGTGAAATTCCAGGACTACGACTTCACATTCGCTATCAAACCAATAAAATAAGAATATAAAGCTTGAAACTTATGAGAAAAAGAATATTCTGGCTCGTAGCATTTCTGGGCATAATACCATTTTCCATGTTCGGACAATATATGCCTACAGATGATAATCTACAGGCTCGAAAGGAGTTCGAAGGCTTCCGTTTCGGCATATTCCTACATTGGGGCATATACAGCGAGTATGGACAGGGAGAATGGTATCTTAACAATGGAAAGCTGAAACAAGAAGAGTATCAGAAGGCAGCCTCATGCTTCTATCCCATACGGTTTCATGCCAAAGAGTGGGTACGGGCTTTCAAGGACTCCGGAGCTAAATACATTACGCTAACCTCACGCCATCACGATGGATTCTCAATGTGGAGAACCAAAGAAAGTCCCTACAATATTGTAGATGCCACACCTTTCCAACGCGATGTATTGGGTGAGTTAGCAGATGCATGCGAAGAAGAAGGCATCCGCTTTCACCTTTATTACTCTTTGCTCGACTGGATGCGGGAAGATTATCCCTTGGGCTCAACAGGTCATGATACAGGCAGAAATCTTCAGCCCAACTATGACAGCTACTTCCAGTTCATGAAGAACCAGTTGCGCGAACTGCTTTGCGATTACAAAAACGTTGAAGGTCTATGGTTTGACGGTTATTGGGATCACAGCCACGACGCTAAGCCTTTTGACTGGCGTATGACAGAGTTATATAACTATATACACAGCCTGAAGCCACGTTGTCTAATTGGTAACAACCACCACATAGCTACCATAGAGGGTGAGGATTTTCAGATGTTTGAGCGTGACCTGCCTGGTGAGAATACTGCGGGCTTCTCTCCTAACCAGACAGTATCGCAACTGCCATTGGAAATGTGCCAAACCATGAACGGGAACTGGGGCTACCATGTAGGCGACTTAAACTACAAATCGTCGCGTGAGCTTATCACCCTGCTTGTACGTGCTGCGTCCAAGGGTAGCAATCTGCTGCTGAACATAGGCCCTCAGCCCAATGGCGAGATACCTGCAGCAGCTTTAGACAGGCTGAAAGACATCGGTGTATGGATGCGTCAGCATGGCGAGAGCATTTATGGTACTACGCGAGGAGAGGAATATCCCTGGGGTGTAACCACGCGGAAGGGAGATGTTACCTATCTGCACATCCTGAAAGATACAGACGCCATTACCCTAACCTTGGATAAAAAGCCAATATTTGTCAGCGTTCCCTTTCAATATGACAATCGTCGCCATACGCTGAAAATACAAAACATCCAACAGTTTGATATCATTAGAGTAGAACTGAAATAATAAGCATTCAGTTTCTTTCAAAACAAAAGGCCTGTGTGACAGGCCTTTTGCTTTTCTATTTACTTTCGTACCACTTTTTCAGCACATAGAAGGCTTTTTTCTTCTCTCCATTATCGCTGAATAGTCCCTTGCGGTTGTAGTAGTCTTGAACACCAGGGAGCACACGGCGAGGCGAACGGAAGTCTTTCAGAATCCAAGGTGTTGTGCCTGCCAAACCTTCTATCTTATCAAGCATAGCACAGTTTTCTATGTAAAGGTTCTCTTGGAACTCTTCGGTCCAACGCTGGTTTTTGGGTCCATGCAGGCCGTAACGTGCACCACCGCCAAACTCACTGATAATGACTGGTTTATTGTAAGGTATCTCCCACTTCATCTTAGGTGCATCGTTCACATCACGATACCAGCCAATGTACTGGTTGAAGCTTACCACATCCACATATTTATTCATATTGTCGTTCAGACGGTTCACATAGTTCGAAGCACCTGTAACTTCCATTGCCATAGAAATCAGACGGGTATTGTCCAATGTGCGGGCATATTGGGCCAGATTGCCTAAGAAGGTATCACGCTCAGGCGAATGAGGCGTCTCATTGGCGATACTCCAGATGATGACATTGGCGCGGTTATGGTCTCGCGCAATCATATCTGTAAGCTGATTCTTGGCATTTTCATAGGTCTTGGGATTCTTCCAGGCTATGGTCCAGTAAACGGGAATCTCAGACCACACCAGAATACCCATCTTCTCTGCCTCACGCACCATCTCCTCGTGATGGGGATAATGTGCCAGACGAACGAAATTACACCCTAACTCCTTGGCCCATGAGAGCAAAGTACGAGCATCCTCAGCAGAATTGGCGCGACCGCCGCCATTGGGCTTCTCGTTGTGTATGCTGATGCCTTTCAGGAAGATGGGCTGTCCGTTAAGAAGTATTTGCTTATCACGTGTCTCAATGGTTCGGAAGCCTATCTCATCGGTAACCAAATTACCTCCAACACTCAATTCAACGCGATAGAGTTTGGGATTCTCGGGCGACCAAAGCTGTAGTTTTTTGGATTGAACATTGAACATTGAACATTGAACTTTTCCTTCGGCATCAGTGGTGAAAGTTTTCACTATTTTCAGCTCGGGAATGTAGAGGGTAACTTGCTGGCCTGCCTCTGCTTTGTTCAGTTTAGCGGAGAAAAAGATTTCACGTGTCTTCGGATTGGAGATGTTTTTGCCCTTGTTCACTAAGTTCCCCTCGCCCACGGGAGAGGGGTTAGGGGTGAGGCCGCAGTTATAATCTTCCAGATAAACAGCTGGTACTTTCACCAGCTTCACATCGCGCGTGATGCCGCCATAGTTCCACCAGTCGAAAATCTGAGTGGGCACATCCTCAGCATGACGCTTATTGTCCACCTTTACTATTACATTATTCTCACCATTCTTCAGCAAGTCGGTAACATCATAGTTGAAGGGGGTAAAACCACCTATGTGATGTCCTACATGCTGACCGTTCACATACACATGAGCATCGTAGTTCACAGCACCGAAGTAGAGCAAGCTACGTTTACTGTCTCTAAACTCTAAACTCTCCACTCTAAACTGTTTATAGAACCAAACGGTTCCTTCATAGAAAAACAGCTTCTCATCCTGTGTATTCCAGTCGGAAGGAATCTGCATGGTGGGGGACTTGTCGAAGTCGTATTCTATCAGATCCTCAGGCTTCTGGGGTTTTGCGTTTTGGAAGAAGCCCCAACGGGTGGGATTCATGCGATAGTCGTAATATCCCTCTTCCTGTACATCAACAATGTAATTCCATGCACCGTTCAGCGACTGGCTCTCATAGCCCATCACATTCTGAATCAACGGCACATCCTTGTCTGCTGCCCATGCCGTCATCAGGCAGAAACAGGCAGCAAATAATGCAACAAATATTTTATATCTTTTCATATTCTTTTTATTGAGCATTGAACATTGAGCATTGAGCATTGGTTTTCGTTTTCGTTAACGTTCCCGTTCTCGCCTCAGCGAGACTCATAACTTTCAACTTTCAACTTCATTTTAAATCTCATAAGTAATCATCACCATCGAATAAGGTTGCAGATCAATGGCAAACTTCTTTTCCGCCTTGATAGTCTCTTTCTTGGGTGCAATAGGCTGCTGGTCGAAGTTGTTCTCATCCTGAGGATTTCCTGCAAGAACTGTCTTTACAGCCGTTTCTTTCATACCTTTGAAACGAGAAAGGTCAATATTGGCTTTCTTGGCATCAGCTGAAGCGTTTACCAACTTCACAAACAACTGACGAGTCTTTACGTTGAGAACAACGCTCTGACCATAATGTACATTCTCCTGAGGCTGTACCACCTTGGCAGCATCACCCTCGAAACGTACGCAGTTGCCGTAGAAATACTGGCCGGCACTTTGGCCGAATAGCTGCTGAACGTAATAGCTGCAAGTCAGGAATGGACGTTCGTTGTCGAAGTATATCAGGTCGGGGTTCCAATTCGTTGCATTTTTGCGTGCAAAAAGAGGAGCATAGCTGGTCATACAGACAATGTCTCCATTACGCTCCACATGAAGCAGGTACAGACCTTCTGCCAGTGCATCAATAAGTTTCTTATCCTTAGATGCATATTCGCCCAGATATACCTTAGTCTTACGGTTACGCGGATAATTGTCGTACTGACGCTTATTCAGGAAGTAAGTGTTGGGCTCATAATAATGTTCGTCGATAATGGGCATACCCAATTCGTCTGCCAGCTTCCAACCGTTCTCAAGGTCGGGATTGCCAGGATGAGAGCCAGGTCCGGCTGTACCAACAATCACGATTTCGGGATGAGCAGCTTTCACCTTATTATATATATAGGTAAAACGTTCGTTGAATTCCGGAGAGATTCTCTCTTCGTTGCCAAGTCCCAGATATTTCAGGTTAAAGGGTGCAGGGTGTCCGGCATCGGCACGCATCTTAGCCCACTTGTTTGTGGCAGGGTCACCGTTGGCCCACTCTATAAGATCAATGGCTTCGCTTACCCATTCGTCCATCTCGCTCATGGGTACTACATCCTGAGCCTGATTCTTCATACCCCAACCGCCGTTGGCACCTTGGCAGCTTACACCACAGGGCAGGATAGGCAGCGGCTGCATGCCCAGGTCTTCGCAGAACTGGAAATATTCATAGTATCCCAGACCCATACTCTGATGATAACCCCAGCAATTCTTTAGGCTCTTGCGTTGTTCCTTAGGTCCGATGGTCGTTTTCCAGCGGTATGTATCCCAGAAACCGTCACCGCCTCCATGAACCACACAACCGCCGGGGAAGCGCATGAATTTAGGATGAAGGTCAGCCAGCGCCTGTGCCAAATCTTTTCTCAGTCCGTGACCCTTATAAGTATCCTCGGGCATAAGCGAAATCTCATCCATATCCATTGAACCTGTAGTCTCAGAAAGGATTTGCAGCACAGCATTCTTGCAGTCAGCATCAGGCAATAGTTGGGCCTCGAATTTACGCCAGTCATTATTATCTACTTTAATGTATTTCTCAGCCAAGAGTTTGGGGCTCTTTCCCCACCCTTGCGGTTCAGCCAGTACTACGCGCACATTCTTGGCATCACCCTGCACATTACGCATAAAAGCCGAGAAGTTATATTTGGCACCTTTCTTAACAGAGAAACCGTCGAAACCGTCGTTCTGCAGACCGATACCCGTCCAGCCGTCAAAATCATAGTAACGACCCACACGCTCAATATAGAGACGCATATAGGTTGGATTGTTGACATTCAGCGTATTGTCCATACGCGGTTCCATGCGTCCTAAAGAATGGCCAGGGCGCTGGAGGCGCCATGCAGTTCCTGGTCCCCAACCGTCTTTCTCTGTGGGGTTGAATTCAAAGGAGCCGTTCTGTACCAGTTCGGCATAAAGTCCGCCATCAGCGGCACTGCTGATGTCCTCAAAGAAGATGCCTATTAATTCATCACTGATTAGTTTGCCTCCGGCAGGAGCCTTTATTGGCATCTGGGCATAAAGTCCCATGGTGGCTGCCAAGAAAGCAGCACTGAAAGTCATACGAAATGTCATAATAGTAGCATTATAAGTTATAGTTTATGTTAAATTGCGCAAAGTTTTTGCAAAAATACGAATAAGTGAGAACAATACAAAATAAAATAGAGTTTATTTTTATTGTCGATCGGAAGTATACTTCAGTCGCTATCCGACTCCCACAATATAATCTTTAGGAATTAAAGGAAATTATTAATTATCAATTTACTCAAAACATGTAATGAGTTAACTCACTACATACAGTCCATTTTTGGTTTATTCACCTTTGCGTCATCCTGATAATCTCCATGAGTCTTTCCCCTTATCTCCACGACTCATTCAGATAGGACTTTTGGGGGGGTAAGGGATTATCTGGATGAGTCGTTCCCCTTATCTGAACAACTCATCCAGATAAGGGGAATGTCCTTTGTGAAGAGGCTTTACGTTGCAAAAATATGAATTATTTTTTTTACGAACTGCAAAAAACAGAAATTTTTTCAATGGATGTCCACTAATAGCTATCTCTGCTAAGCAAAATTTTATCAACGATAACGTTAACGTCAACGTCAACCCTAAGTGCTTCGTTATTAGACTTTAGCTTTTGGTTGTTGGCTCAAACTTCTGTAAGATATATAGGTCCGATTGGCTCGAGCCAGTTTATTGAGACATTTGAAGAGTCTCTAGTTCGCTGTGCAAATTTGCGTATGAAATATGGTGAGTTAACTCAAATCATCAATCGAGTTAACAAAATCAATCAATCGAGTTAACTCACGGTTTTTGAAAGGTTACACTGGGACTATAATATGGATAGAGCAGTTGTATTTTATTATTGCTCAAGAAATTACAACTTGTTAATTAGTAAGAAAAAGCCCACACATTCCATTTCTCAGAGAATGTGTGGGCCATTTTCTATTCCTTTCGCCAATGTTCACCCTATCTTAGGAAAGACAGGGATGGTTTTAGGAGTTAGATAGAGGTTTTTCTCATTTAATCGCAATCTTTTTGCCGTTTACGATATTGATACCCTTCTGCAACTTGCTCATACGCTGACCTGCCAAGTTGTAAATAGCTCCCTCGCCTTCGGAGAGGGTTGGGGTGAGGCTTATGCCATCAGGATCCTCATCACCTGCGTTATAGTAACCATTTGTTCCATCATACAGAACCACCTTGTGAGTAGGATCAAGAACAGGATATAAGTCCTTATCTTCGCCTGTCAGGTTTTGGTACCATACGGGAACCTCAGCATCACCATTCAGCTTGTAGCAGATTTCACCGCTTGCTAACTGCTCATCAGTTACCTGAGTTGCTTCCTGAGGATTGGCTTTCTGGCCGCTTGAAGTTCCGTTAATGTAATCGCCCTTGTAGTAGCTGTTGTAGATTTTAGAGTTCGTACCGTTGAGCGCACCGAAGAACTGAGCATACCTTGCAGATTCAACTGTTCCGATTGACAGACAGTTCTTAATGGTTACGAGAGACGAATTGGTGTAACCCACCATACCGCCGAAGGTACAGTTGCCGGGAACTGCTACAGTATTGATTAGCTTACCATCGAACAGACAGTCTGTGATATCACAGACAGCATTTGTGCTGTTGTTGGTATAACCTACGATACCGCCATAGTTTCCTCCATTGCCATCATCGTAGCCGTCCAGCGTACCAGAGTAAGTACATCTCTCGACACGTGTTGATCCGTCCATAGCACAACCCAGAATACCACCTGCTCTGCCGCCAACGGAAGTGTTAGTAACGTTCACATAGCTGTGTATATTACGAACGGTCAGATTTTTGTCACGAGCATATCCGGCCACACTTCCTTGATATTGGTAAGCTGAGGTTATATCACCGTAAATGCTGAAGTTTTCGATAACAACATTGTCCGAGATAACACCGAAGAGACCGAAGAAGTTCTGGTCGGCAGTAGATGTAAAGTTCGATATGGTGTGTCCTTGTCCGTCGAAGTGTCCCTTGTATGCAATACCGTTGCTCGACCAGTTTCCGATAGGTGTCCAGGTATATTCCTCACCAAGTTCAGAAAGGTCAATATCTTTAATAAGGACAGCATTGGCATCAAGACTACCGCTGTTCACAATCATAGCGAAGATGGCTAAATCCGCTGCTGTCTCCAACTGATAAACACCGTCCACAGACTTCAGCATGATATCGTTGTTATTCAGTTCCTCGGTAATGGCAAGTGCCTCTTCTGCCGAGATATCTCCCAGCGTATAGTGGTCCAAAGCTTCACTTACTTTCATTGACCATTCTTCATATACATCGTCAGAAATAAGTCCTTTACTAATAAGTGCATAAAGATTGTCTTGCAATTTAATGACAGCTTTAAGCATCTCGATGTAAGCCATACGGCATGCATGTGTCTGGTTGAAAAGGTCTGAGAAGGTTTCTATGAGTTTCATCTT
The DNA here is from genome assembly GCA_017541025.1 of Bacteroidaceae bacterium. Taxonomy (GTDB): domain Bacteria; phylum Bacteroidota; class Bacteroidia; order Bacteroidales; family Bacteroidaceae; genus Physcousia. The sequence goes on from JAFXZY010000061.1 coordinate 21,972, forward strand.
ATCTGAACCTGTTTTAGCATTCTCAACATCACCTATTGCTTCTGCGATTTTACCTTTTAAATCTTCCGACATGTTAGGATGCTTGTTAAACTCATCTGTGTAACTACTTGACTCGAAATCCAAAATTACCTGTGCGCGAGCCACATAACCCTGAAGTACTTCTGTGAGTTTCTCGTCAGCTTCATCGGCAGTACCCAGATAATAGATATGCAGATTGCCGAAGGGCAGCCAGTCGCTTCCCAAGCCAGTTCCCAGGTTGCGTGCACCTATTGTCAGTTTACCATCGGTCACCTCGGTAGCACATAAATTTAGGTAACGACCTGCGTTGAAAGCAACAGAACAGCCTTCTCTTACATTGGGAACCCAACCTACTATGTCTTCACTTTCATACTTACTGTCACTGCCTTCACCCAAACAGTTCACACCTACTTCGGCATTATATTCGCTGATAACATCCTCACCCGGTGACATGACGTAGTTACATGTATTATTCAGGTAGAGCTGACCGGCATAGAATGTACTGTAAATATCACCACCTGTGCGGAATAAACTGTTAGCTGTCAACATATAGATACCGTTAGGCAGTTCGGTTATCGTCTGATAAGCGTTGAAGCTACGGTTGTTAAAGCCTTCTGGGATAGGCATTATCTCCGGTGTTCCGCCAACCGTAGCTGTTCCACCGTCAAATTCTGTTGTCCATCCCTCGTAACCCTCGGTAAAGTTGGAATTCTTCAGCAGACGGGTTATCTCTGTTCCAGAGGTGCTTCCACCTGCAATGGCATTCTCCAACATCTTGTTAACGAAGATTATTTCTGCAGCAAGAGCATTGTTGTCCAATGTGCGGTTCTCTATAATGTAGTCATGAGTACCGTTAGGATAGTTTGCATCCGGCTCCAGGCTATCCTCAAGATATGTCCTTAAGAAGTCGGTATATTCGCCTTCCAGCCCGTAGTCCTCTATATATTTGCCAGCATCTTCGCAAGCCTTTGTATATGCTGCATAGTTGTCAGCAGATGTCTTGATGCTCTCTTTCAGTTCGAGTGCAACCTTATAAGCTTCAAAGAACTTGTCTAGGGTTTCGATGCTTTGCCAAGATTCAATTACTTCTTCGTACTCATCAATCAATGGCTGGTATGCCACTACCTCATCCAGGAATTCCTCCTCCTTAGCGCTGAGGTCAATAATGAGGTCGGGCAGCAACGCATCGTTGAGACACTTGTAGTCTCCATCTCCGAACATATATACAATTCCATCCGTACCATCGGGAACAGGATATTCCTGCTCGTTAAGAACCTGATGCCATGCAACATCTACGAAGTTCTCTTCATTAAGAAGCCAGCAAACTTCACCGCTTGCCAGTTGGTCTTCGCTAACCTGTGTTGCTGTCAGCGTAAAGGTACTGGCTGAACCGTTTACCATCTCACCCCTGTAGTAGCAGTTCAACATCGTACTCTTGTTACTCTTCACTGCACCGAAGAACTGACCGCTGACAGGCGAATTTACCTCACCGATGGCCAGTGAACTGTTGATGTGCGTAACACCGCCGCTTACGTAGCCCACCATACCGCCGAAAGTACATCCGCCGGGAGTCTCTGCACTGTTCACCAACGTACCGTCAAACAGACAGTTGTTAATCTCTGCTATTGAATTGGCGTTACTGTTCACGTAACCCACCATACCGCCGTAGTTACCGCCGCCGCCGTTATCGTTGGCATCCAGTGTACCTGAGTATGTACAGTTCTCGATTAGCGTTACATCTTCAGTAGTCTGTACAGTTCCCAGGATACCGCCCTGACGGCCGCCTACACTCGTATTCTTAATGTTCACGTTACAGCGCAGGTTACGGAATACCACGCGGGCATCGCGTGCATAAGCTGCTACGCCACCTGTGTACTGAGTAGTAGTATTGATAGTTCCTTCGATGCTGAAGTTCTCGATGAGACAGTCTGTCGAGATAACGCCGAAAAGACCGAAAAAGTTCTGGCTTGAGTTCACATTAAAGTTTTTGATGGTGTGTTCCTGTCCGTCGAAGTGTCCCTGGAAGCAAGCATTTCCGGCTGGGGTAGATGCCCAGCTCCCGATTGGAGTCCATGTAAACTGTTTTCCTCTCTTCTGTGTAGCTTCAATTATTCCAGCGAAGTCAATGTCTGCAGTTAGGATGGCATTGGATTTCAGTTCTCCGCTGTTTACCAAAGCCGCAAACCGCCTGAGTTGATTTACGCTGCCAATTTCGTAGATGCCTTCTGCATTTGGTGTCAGTGTGAAATTGTTGTCGAAGAGGTCACAATAAGAGCAATAGCCGTCAACAAAGTTGTGTTCGTCTTGTGTCACTTCCGAAGGTGAATTTGCATAGGTAGATTCCTCGTATAGGGAACCGTCGCAATGTTTCCGTCCCTTCAGATAAACCTGTTGATGAGTGGAGTCGAGTACAGGAGCTTCATCGCTGCCCAAAGTCTGGAACCAGCCTATATTTGTCTGGTCACCGTTCAAGGCATAACATACCTCGCCAGTTGCCATCTTATCAGAAGTGAAGCATTTTACGTCAGGCATGACATTGCCACCTGTGGCAAACGGAGCACTGTCTTCCAGCCAGCAGTTACTCTGCATGTTTTCTGGTGTGTGTCCTCGAAGGTTACCCATGATAGCACCGCCCAGTGTGGGTTTTGTCTCTTCATCGTTTAAAGCCACCTTACCTACGTTCAGACAGCCGCGGATCATACCGCCGTTATTGTTCAAGTATGCAGCTATACCGCCCACTGAGCCGCCAGGGTTAGAATAGGTTACCGTTCCATAGTTGGCACAGAACAATACGGTGTCTTCTGCCATGTAGCCGATTACACCGCCAAAGCAGTCGTTATTGCTTGCCGTTTCTGTCAGTGTTCCTGCGAAGGTACAGCCGGTAATACGATTCTTATATTGTGCAGAACCAACCACACCACCCACATGATGTACGTCGGGTTCATCAACAGTAATCTCCAGCGTAGAGTGTACATTCGATATTCTGCTGGATGAAGCCCAACCGATGGCTCCACTGCCGTGTGCTGCTGTTACTTTAAGTTTGCCATCGATGCTAAAGTTCTTTATAGTAGCATTGGAGGTTACACCAAAGAGACCGAACTTTCCGGAACTTGTTCCGTCGAAACCGGTAATCTTGTGTCCCTGTCCGTCAAAGGTTCCGGTAAAGGATGCGCCGTCGATACCGATGGGTGTTGTCCAAGCTTCAGTCAGGTTAATGTCTGCTTTAAGTACACCATTAGCATCCTTGCCTTCGTTTATATATTCTGCAAAAGCTATAAGGTCATTGGCTGTGGCAATCTCAAAGTTTTTTGCCTCCTCCTTGAAACCACCCAGTGCACTTATCTGTTCGTCTGTGAGAGCTGTTTCCCAGAACGCAATACTGGAGACATAGGTGTCCTGTTTCTCATTGTCTTCGTCGCAGAACAGGTAGAAACCGAAAGGCAGAATCTTAAAGCGGTCGTTGTTATCGGGATTAGCAGCCACCAACTTTACACCGTCCTGGTGAAGGATGTTCTTGCCATCGCGGTATGTCAATACAAGGCGGAACCAGGTGTTGTTCTTTATTTTACCAAAGTAACCGCCATTGCCCAATGATGCTACACCTACCTGGCCATTATGGATAAAGAGGTCGCCGTCGTTGCCGTTTGGAGGGTCTGTCTGGAACAGTCCGTCGTAGGGAGTAGCATCCAACACCTTAATATCCATCATGATGGTGTACGAAGTGCTTGCTACAGCGCCTTCTGCACGTTCCACTTTAAGAGCAGATGTTCTAGGTACCAGAATGGCTTTGCTTGCCTCGTCGGGACCTTCTGTCTGTGTAATTCCTGCACCGCTGACGGTGGAGAGTGTAATGCTTCTTGTTCCTGTCACAGCAGGAATCATCTTCAGGCTTCCTTTGGAAGGTGCCATCAGGTCATCTACATCGTTAAAATCCCACTGTGCCGTTGGCTCAGGGATAACCTGTGCCAGCACATTCATACAGTTTCCAAATAGCCCTATAAAGGCGAAAAGGAAAAATAGGTAGAGTTTTTTCTTCATATTAGATATTGTTAAAGTTAATAAATGAGTGAATTGCAACCGATCTTTTTATTCTAGTTTTGTTCTTAAAGTAAGCTTTATCGAAGCTGCTGAGCCGAAGGAGGCTCGTTGCCAACAGCAGCACCCCACTCCTTGTTGGGACGACTGCCCATCTTCAACACTAAGGTGGCACCATTCCTGACATCCTCATGGCTAATCCAGGGACGGTCCAGAGGCTTGCCGTTAAGCGTAGCACTTTGGATGTATTTGTTCTCTTCGCTGCTATCCTGGGCAATAATGTGGAAGAATTTGCCGTTTCCTACATTCACCTTGACATCCGTAAACAACGGGCTGCCGATGTTGTAAACAGGGAAACCTGGCGTAACGGGATAGAAGCCAAGGCTGGAGAATACGACGAAGGAAGTCAGACCACCGCCATCCTCATCACCAGGGATTCCCATCAGGTCGTTACGGAACCAAGTCTTCAGACACTGACGAATGCGCTTCTGAGTCTTCCAGGGTGCGCCTGCATAGTTATATATATAAGGTATATGCAGCGAGGGCTCGTTGGCCATAGTAAACTGACCGATATTACCTGTCTGATCAGGCAACTGTGTGTAGAACTCTCGCTTACCACGACCCATACTCTCGGCAAAGGTCTGATCCAGATTCTTTACCAGCTCTTCCCTGCCACCCATCAGGTTGGCCAGATCCGCAAAGTTGTGCTGAACATCCCAGCGGTATGTCCATCCGTTATTCTCGTCGTAAGCATCGCGGGCACCTATACCGCCGCCGAAGCGATAGTCAAAATCGGGCAGGAAGTTACCGTCCTTGTCCTTGGGATGGAAGAATTTGGTTTCGGGGTTCCAAACAGTTCGGTAGTTATAGCTCAGCTTCAGGTATTTCTGCTGCAAGTCCTTGTCGCCAAGATATTCAGCGATGCGCGACAGACACCACTCGTCGTAGCTTGTACCCAGTGTTACGGCCACAGGCTGACGCTTCTCGAAACCAGACACATTAGGGTCTGTTTCCTCTTCACCTTCACGAAGAGCAGGGATATATCCGTGTTCCTTATAAAATGTATCGATGTATCCGGCAGGCTTTCCGCTCCAGGGAGCCAATGTCTTCTCCTCGATACCTTTACGGCAATACTCGAAGGCACGTTTGGCATCAACCTTCAAACCCTTATAGAGCGCATCGGCAACCATACTTACACCATGATTAGAGTTCATACGACGGGTATCTCCTGTCATCTCGGGAAAGGTAGGCATCCACTTGGTACCCATCTGTTCGGCCATACGTAAATAGCTCTCGATGATATTCTCCTGTTTCTGAGGCTGGATAAGAGCACGAAGAGGATGAGCGGCACGATAGGTGTCCCATATCCAGTCGTCGGTATAGAAAGGCTGACCGTTATCATCATGGACATTGCCATCGAAAGCCGAGAAATACTTCCCGTCCTCGCTCAGACAGACAGGACGCTCGAAGGTACGATAGTATGAGGTATAGAGAACAGTCTTCTCATCCTCGGTTCCACCCTCAACCATGATATTCTTAAGGGTATTATTCCACTCTGCCCTACCCTCTGCTGCCACCTTGGCAAGATTGAAAGCAGTGCCCTGCTCACGATGGAGATTCTTTTCGGCCTGCTCTTCGCTGATAAGCGAGATTCCATAACGGAAACTAACCTTCTTGGTTCCTGCAGGGAAACGGAAGGCAGCACAAGCCTGAGGTTCCTCGGTAATCCATTTGTCAGAGATTTTTCCATCACGAAGAAGACCATTCTGTTCCGGCTCTACATCAAACTCACCGCTCAAATATATTTTCATTCTTCTGCTCAATCGTTGACTGGCAGCAGTATGACGGCCATCTGCCTTCATACGACCATTATCGGTATAAAGCAGAATGGTTACAGGCTTGGAGGTATCCTGGAAAGTAATCTCGTAAATAGCGCTCTGATGGCTGACAGCCAAGTGCGCATCTATGCTGTTATTGGCAATCTGCACGCGATAGTCGTAAGGCGTAATCTTTTCCTGATCCCAGTTGGTACTAATGATAGGACGTAGTTCACTATCCTGCGTAACACTTAAACGAAAGGCACTGCGTTCACGATGGTTAGTGACAACAATTGGCAGACCGTCTAACAACTCATGTGTATATTCCCCACGAGTAGGATAGATACGCATCAGGCTGTTAGGCAACTGAATAGTTGGGAAACAAGGCACCAACATGTGACTGATGCTGCCAATGTAAGGATTCACATAATCAACCGGCTCCGTCTTAGAGGCTGCGTTAAGAGCGAGAGGAGCCAATAAAATGGCAATTAAAATACCTTTCAATTTCATCTTTATGTGTTTTTGTTTGTATTACAATTATGTGAGCGGAAAACAAAACTAACTAAAAATAACAGTTTTATTCTTGTAAGTCAGAATCTTTCGTTGAATATGCTTGGAAACTGCACGAGAGAGCACAATTTTTTCCAAATCCTTACCCTTCAGAACAAGGCTGTCCGGTGTGTCTTTGTGAGTGATTCTTGCCACATCCTGCTCTATGATAGGGCCTGCATCCAGTTCAGCCGTTACATAGTGGCTGGTGGCACCGATAATCTTAACGCCTCGCTCATAAGCCTGATGATAAGGCTTGGCACCTATAAAAGCCGGCAAGAACGAATGATGAATGTTTATGATGTGATGGGGGTAAGCAGCTATCATTTCATCACTGATAATCTGCATATAGCGCGCCAGTACAATAAAAGAAATATCCTCCTTCCTCAGCAACTCCATTTCTGCAGCCTCTACCTCTGCTTTGTTAGAGTGGTCCTTTTTTATGCTCCATACATAATAGGGTATGCCAAACTGATCAGCCACGTAGCGTAAATCCTCATGGTTGGATATAATACAAGGAATCTCACAATTAAACTCACCAGCCTTCCATCGTGCCAACAGATCATACAGGCAGTGACTCATCTTACTGACGAAAATTGCCATACGCGGACGCTTGTCGCTGTAATATAGGCTAAATTTCATCTGATAACGCTGGGAATACAGTGTAGTTATGTAATCATATATCTTGTCGCGCGGAATCAGAAACCCTTCGAGTTCCCATTCTATACGCATGAAAAACATTCCCTCTATCTTATCAACATACTGATCCAGATAAACAATGTTACCCTTGTTATCAGTAATAAACTTTGTCACCTCTGAGATAATACCCTGTTGGTCGGGGCAGTGTAAAAGTAATATAGCCGTGGTATATGGATTGCTCATATTTTGTGATTTTATAATCTGCATTCTACTATTTATTCCGAAAATTTCTGCAAAAATAGTGTAAATTCCTCAAAATCACAAGAAAGAATCATTCTAACTACGGCTTCCTTCCATAATTTTATTCTAAGAAGGCATCCTATTCCTGTAAAATCTTCTCGAATGCCTGTATCAGTATGTTGGCCATTATCTGCATTCCCTCGTCATTGGGATGCAGTGCCGTATCATAACTGAAATTGGGCAGTTGGCGCTGGCCACCAGCCTCTGCAAAGAAGTCGGCAACGGGAAACGACTCGTAAGCTGCTATCTCACGAATCAGTTTTGCATAGTCCTCCAGATAGATACCATTATAAGGATCATACCAATGATCGGGCAAATAACCGTTGAATCCGTATGCCTTACGGGGTGTACAGAGAATGACACGTGCCTTCTTGTTGCGTGTAAAGATACGGTCAATGAGTTGTCTGTAAATAGCCGCAAAAGTGCCGTTCTTTTTATTGTTGATGTAATCATCAATGGTCCCAACGGGCGTAGAGTGTCCCCAGTCGTTAATACCATGCTCTATGGTATAGTAGTCCGCCAGACCCACTGCCGAGATTGCAGAAGAAAGGGTTCCGCCATTTACAGCCTTATTCTCAAATTTTGTGAAGGCTATTTTTTCCATCACACGGGTCTGATAACCCTTGGTAAGAGGATATGAAGCAGTATTATCATTAAGCCACGATATAGAGGTTCCTAATGAGCACCAGCGTCCCTTTACCTGGCGAGGTTCTACACTTGGCGCCTGGGCTTTGCCGGTGCTGAATACAATGCTGTCAACCTCATCATCATTAAACCCGTGTGTCTTACCATCGTTCTCATAGACAGTAAAACTCTGTGCCGTAGCCAAAGATGCTACGGCGCAGAGTATGATAGTTAAAAAAGACTTCTTCATTATTATATCGACTTTATCTTTAACTGTTTATTAGTTTAATCAGTTAGCGTTATCGTTAACGTTAACGTTCTCTATAACCTTATAACCTTCTTTCCATTAATAATGTTAATACCCTTCTGCAACTTGCTCATACGCTGACCTGAGAGGTTGTAAATAGCTCCCTCGCCTTCGGAGAGGGTTGGGGTGAGGCTTATGCCATCAGGATCAAGACTGTTCTCATAACTGCCATCCTCATTCTTAAAGACAACCTGATGAGTATCATCCAGAACTGGGAATTCATCAGAACCAATATTCTGGAACCAGTTAATCTGACTCTGGTCACCATTGAGTTTGAAACAAACCTCACCACTCTTGAACTGTTCTAAGGTCATTTGTGTACCCTGAGCATCTCCTATTGCGTTCAGGTAGTAGCAGTTGTTTAGTTGTCCGTTTCCACGGTAGAAGGTGTAACAATAGTCTGTTCCTGTACCTTCGGTGAGAGTGCAAGCTGTGTAGCAGTTGTTGAGCGTAGAAGAACCGCTACCGGAATAGGCTACGAAGCCGCAATACATAGAGCTTCCTTCATATCCCATAGCACCCAACGTAGCACAATTGTTAAAGGTGGCATCACCTTCAAGGCGTCCGAACATACCGCCGTCACCTGTTACACCGCTGTGGACTCCAGTAATATCAACATCGGTTATCACACTCTCAATGAGTACAGTATTGCTGGCCCAACCAACAAGTGCTCCGAAATGGATGGTTGTTACTGTAGCATCGCCCTCGACACGCAAATTACGAATGGTGCCTCCGTCAACATAGCGGAAAAGACCACAATAGTTATCATTCACCTCATAGCTGTATGATATGGTATGGCTCTGCCCGTCGAATGTGCCGCTGAACTGAGCATCGGAAGTACCAATCATCAGGTTGGGCGTCTCACTCTCACGCAAGTCGATGTCTGCAAGAAGCTTGGCATTAATCTGGGTATTACCTGCATTGACCAGATTAGCAAATACGATGTAATCCTTCTGGTTGCGGAGAAGGTAATAGCCGTCCTCTATGTCGGGATAGAAACTGATTTCCTCCTTCAGGTCGATAGCCATGGCTTCTTCTGCCGTCATGGTACCATATACATAAGCGTCGACAAGCTTTGTGTAGAGTTCATCCATCTGTTCATATTCTTCTTCACTGAGAATCTCAGAGAACGCATCCTGCAACATATTAACTTGTTCAGCCTTTTCCATCAGCGTAACATAAGCCTTCTTACAATCGCAAATCTGGAGGAAGAGGCTTGAGAACTTTTCAATGAGTTTATATTTAGCATCAGCCTCAGTAGTTGTAGCTACTGCGTTCAAGGTCTCACGGAGCTCGTCTTTCAGTGACTGACTGAAGTTGGGATATGTAGCGTATTCCGCGTAATCGAACTTGTAAACGTCAAGTATGGTGGTTGCACGGGCTGACTGTGATTCCAGTACATGGTCAAGGCCCTCCTCGGCATCTTCCAAATCACCAAAATAAATCACCTTGATGTTACCAAAGCCAAGCCAGTCACGTGAAAGTCCTGTACCAGGTTGGCGGACGCCAATGGTCAGCGTGCCGTCAGTAACGTTGCAAAGTATGCTGTTGGGATAACGTCCTGCCTGGAAGGCGTTACAGCAGCTAACTATACCCTGCATGGTGTAACCGATGGTCTCGCCATTATCGTCTGGCACAGCAAAATCGGCAATCGGGCCGTAGATGTTACAATTCTCACCATCAATGGCATCATTGGCGCTAATCATGTCCTCGATATTGGTCTGGAAATAGTTGTGGATACCGTTGGCATACAAGGTGGCAGCATAGTTGGTATTGTAGTAGTCGGTGTGAGGAGTTGGGCGGAAGGCTCCGTTTATCCGCAACTCATAGATTCCATTCTTCACACCTGTAACAGTCTGGTACATATCCATCGTGGATACCAGACATTCGGCTGCATATAACGGACTCGTTTCTGAAGTTCCCCACCCTGTTGGAAGCTTGCCTTCCCATCCGTTGAACTTATCTCTCAAGTCTGGATTGATGAATAGCATGGTTACATCAGTGCCTACAGTGGGTGCATCTGTGAGAGCCTCTATCAGTTTCTCGCCAACAAAAGTCGTTTCAGCAATTATTTCCTCCTCACTGAGATTACATTCCTCCAGAATGGTGGGAGCCGAACCATGCGGATAATCCTCGGTCGGGTCGTTATATTCTGTAAGGTATGATCTCAGTGCCTCAACCTTTTCATTATCAAGTTCAGGATGCTCTTCAAGGTATTGCTTGGTCTCTTCTACCTTGGCTATGTAAGCAGCGTATGCATCTGCACAACTGTTGATGCTCTGACGCAGGCCGTCCAGATCAGCGTAGCCAGCCAGGAAAGCATCAATGTTAGCTGATGATCGGAGGTTTTCAAGAGCCTCAAGGTAAGATTCAACCAGACTCTTCTGAGTTATGATTTCTCCATAACGTTCTGTTTCCTCTGCAATGACCTTTGCCACAAAGGCCTTGAAGCTTGCATCGTCTGGAATGTTCACGAAGGTCTGACCGGCACCATAAACTCTGTAATGACTCTTATCAGGCACAGGTATTTCATCCTCACCAAGGTTCTGATACCAGTTGATTTCACTCTGGTCGCCGTTCAGCCTGTAGCAGAGTGCACCAGAGGCCAGTTCCTCTTCTTCGTATGGGATTCCCTGAACCGTTCCAACGGCATGCAGATAGTGGCAGTTATTCAGTTTGCTAGAGCCGCGACAGAAGGTGAAGCAATAATCTGTTCCTGTACCTTCAACAAGGCTGCAAGTCGTATAACAATTGTTCAGAACGGAGAGTGTGCCGTCAGCAGCGTATGCTACGAAGCCGCAGTACATCGAGCTGCCAGGATTACCCATTTCGCCTAGCGTAGCGCAGTTGTTAAAGGTAACATTACCATACAGGGCGCCGGTCATACCGCCATCACCCGTTACACCACTGCGTTCACCAGTGATATTTACATTCGTAACCACATTCTCGATGAGTACATCGCCCTGCATTCTACCGTTAAGAGCACCAAAGTGGATGGCTGTAACAACGGCCTCACCTTCAATACGCAGGTTACGGATAGTAGCACCGTCCATGTATGCGAAGAGACCACCGTAGTTTTCTGTCACCATGTAGCTATAGGTAATGGTGTGACCGCCACCATCAAAGATACCTTTGAACTGTCTGTCTGCCGAACCTATCATCAAATCGGGATTGTCGAATTCGGTCAGATTGATGTCGTCTGTCAGGAGCGCCTTGATATCGGCATCACCCTCCAGAACCTTCTGGTTCAACCAGTTCAACTGCTTGGCATTGCCAATAAGATAATAACCCTCTGCGTTCTTCTTCACAGCATCAGGATCTGCCTGACCGCAAACAATACAGATGCCATCGGCATCGAACTGATGAGCAGGCTTAGTGGGATAACTTTCGGTATTACTGAAAGTAAGAGGGTTGTCTTCAAGTTCTGCACCATCACAACGGACAGTACCTGATGCATAAACGCGCTTCCCTGCAGGGTTAGGCATGGGGAACGGGTCAGTACCTATGGTTTGTGTCCATACGATGTCTTCCTGGTTACCATTGAGTTTGTAGCATAGGGAACCGCTGGCTATCTGCTCTGCGGTTATCTGCGTACCTTGTTTCTTATCAATATAATTGAGATAGTAGCAGTTATTGAAGGTGTTCGTACCACCACCATGAGTTAAAGTACCGCTGTTTCCGTCGATTCCTGTACCTTCCTTAAACTCACAGGCTGAATAACAGTTGTTCAGCGTTGTTTTGCTGGCTCCATCTGACCAACCAGAATAGCTACTGTACATTGAGCTGATTTCGGATCCCATCGGACCTAGTGTGGCACAGTTGTTGAAGGTAATGTTGGCATAGTTGGCACCAATCATACCTGCATCGCCCTGAACACCAGTGTTGGACATTCCTGTGATGTCAACATTCGTCACTACATTCTCCACAAGTATGTTACCCTTTCCACGACCAATGAGGACGCCAAAGTGAATATTCGTCGCGTAAACGCTTCCCTCAACACGGAGGTTACGGATAGTTGCTCCTTCGACAAAGGCAAAAAGGCCACGCCACTTTTCTGTAACTTCCTCATAATTATAGGTAATGGTATGCCATTGGCCATCAAACGTGCCCATAAAGGGATTTGCTTCTGTACCAATCATCAGGTTAGGATAATCGCTTTCTGTCAGATTAATGTCGGCTGTCAGCACAGCATTCACCTCGGTGCCGTTCTCAACGAGTTGTGCAAGGCTATTCAAATCCTCGGCAGTTGCAATAGTAACAGTCTCCTGACCCGAAGGTTCTGGGGTCTGAGCCATTACCTTCGAATAGTTTCCTGACAATCCTATCAATGAAAGCAGGAACAATGTGAGTAATTCTCTTTTCATAATAATAGTTTAATTAGTTAAAATAGTCATTTCCGTGAGCAAAGATACGATTAAGTGATTGGAATACAAAATAAAAACCAGTTTATTTTTATTCCCGAACGGAAATAAGTTCGAGAGTCACCTTTATTTCATCCTGATAAACCCCATGAAATAAATTAACTCGAGCCATTTATCCTTTTGGCTCGAGCTAATTAGTGTATAACCTATAAGGCACTATTATACGATTCCCTGTGCCATCATTGCTCTGGCCACCTTCATGAAGCCTGCAATATTGGCACCCTTTACGTAGTTGATGTAGCCGTCAGGCTCAGTACCGTACTTGGTACACTGCTTGTGAATTCCATGCATGATCTCGTGCAGGCGTTTGTCAACATCGGCGGCACTCCAAGACAGATGCATAGCATTCTGACTCATCTCCAAACCACTGGTTGCTACACCACCGGCATTTACAGCCTTGCCCGGAGCATACAGAATCTTATTCTTCAGGAAGAGGTCAATGGCATCTGGCGTACAACCCATATTGCTGATCTCGCCCACGCAGAGCACCTTGTTATCAATCAGCTGCTGTGCATCCTCGGCGTTCAACTCGTTCTGTGTAGCACAAGGCAGTGCTATGTCGGCCTTCACCTCCCATGGTCTCTTACCCGGGTAGAATGTAGCACCAGGGAATTCTTCGGCATACGGAGCCACAATATCGTTTCCACTGGCACGGAGTTCCAGCATATAGTCAATCTTTCTGCCTTCAATGCCATCGGGGTCATAAACATAGCCGTCAGGTCCGCTGATGGCAACCACCTTAGCACCTAACTCAGTGGCCTTAGTTGCAGCACCCCAAGCCACATTACCAAATCCGCTTATAGCAACCGTTTTGCCTGCCAACTTCTGACCAGCCGTTTCCAGCATCTCATTTACGAAGTACAGACCGCCAAAGCCTGTTGCCTCAGGACGAATCAGAGAACCACCAAAGTCCAGTCCTTTGCCTGTCAGCACGCCACTGAAGTCGCGAGTCAACTTCTTGTACTGGCCAAACAGATAACCAATCTCGCGTGCTCCTACGCCAATGTCGCCAGCAGGAACATCAATCTCAGGACCAATGTAGCGATACAATTCGCTCATAAATGCCTGGCAGAAACGCTCAATCTCAGCATCACTCTTACCGCGTGGAGAGAAGTCGCTACCGCCCTTGCCACCACCCATAGGCAACGTGGTGAGCGCATTCTTGAATGTCTGTTCAAAGCCCAGAAACTTAAGAATACTCAGATTAACAGAAGCATGGAATCGCAAACCTCCCTTGTACGGGCCTATTGCACTATTAAACTGGACACGATAGCCGAGATTAACTTGTACCTGTCCTTTATCGTCAACCCACGGGACACGGAAAGTAATGATACGTTCGGGCTCTACTAAACGCTCCAGCAAAGCTTTGCGCTCGAATTCAGGATGCTGGTCGTAAACATCCTAAATAAAGACCAGCACCTCACGTACTGCCTGCAAATATTCTCTCTCACCAGGATGACGTCTTTCCAGACGCTGCATAAAATCATTAATATCCAACATGATATATCTCGTTTTAGTTAGTTAAAGATTCTAATGCAAAAATACCAAACTTTTATTTCTTCACAAAAGAAAAATACCTAATAATTACACATCAACTATCATTTTGTAAAGTCGGAACTGCCAATTCAGCATATTATACCATAAATCTTCTTACATTTTCACACAAACAAAGAGGGCGTGGCTATTTTGCCACACCCTCTTATCGTTTATCTTGATGTACCATATTAACTACATGTTAGGCAGTTTATCCAAATATTCCTTGATGACCTCGTCGCTGGGGATGATATCTGTCATCGTACCATTGTTATATTGCTCGTAGGCATAGAGGTCGAAGTAACCGGTACCGGTCAGGCCAAAGAGAATTGTCTTCTCTTCGCCTGTCTCTTTGCATTTGAGGGCTTCATCGACGGCAACACGGATAGCGTGGCTGCTCTCGGGAGCAGGCAGGACACCCTCAACGCGGGCAAACTGGGTGGCAGCCTCAAAAACCTGAGTCTGCTCTACGGCGCGAGCCTCGAACAAACCATCGTGATACAACTGAGAAAGGATGGGACTCATACCGTGGAATCGCAGACCGCCTGCATGGTTGGCAGAGGGAATGAACTGGCTGCCGAGGGTGTACATCTTGGCCAGAGGGCAGATCATACCGGTATCACAGAAGTCGTAAGCAAACTTGCCACGGGTAAAGCTGGGACATGAAGCGGGCTCCACAGCAATTACCTTATAATCAGCCTCGCCTCTCAGCATCTCACCTATGAAGGGAGAAACCAGACCGCCCAGGTTACTGCCGCCACCGGCACAACCAACGATAATGTCGGGCTTGATGCCGTACTTGTCCAACGCCTTCTTGGCTTCCAGACCAATAACGGTCTGATGCAAAAGCACCTGATTCAACACAGAACCGAGGACATAGCGATAACCTTCACTTGTTACAGCAGCCTCTACAGCCTCACTAATGGCACAACCTAAAGAACCTGTGGTGTCGGGGTGGTCTGCCAGAATCTTTCGTCCTACCTCTGTTGTCAGACTGGGAGAAGGGGTTACGGTAGCACCATAGGTACGCATCACTTCACGACGGAAAGGCTTCTGCTCGTAGCTACACTTTACCATATACACACGACAATCCAGACCGAAATAGGCACAAGCCATACTCAGGGCTGTACCCCATTGTCCGGCACCCGTTTCGGTGGTAACACCTTTCAGGCCTTGCTTCTTAGCATAGTAAGCCTGGGCAATGGCGGAGTTCAACTTGTGACTGCCCGAGGTATTGTTACCTTCGAACTTGTAATATATCTTGGCAGGCGTACCTAATGCTTTCTCCAGGAAATAAGCACGTACAAGTGGTGAAGGACGATACATTTTATAGAAATTGAGTATCTCCTCGGGAATATCAAAGTAAGGAGTCTCGTTATCCAGTTCCTGTTTGTTCAAGTACTCACAGAATATAGGATTAAGGTCTTCTAATGTCAGAGGTTTTCCCGTTCCAGGATTGATAAGCGGTGCAGGTTTGGTCTTCATGTCAGCACGGACATTGTACCATTGTGTCGGAATCTCGTTTTCCTCAAGATAAATTTTGTAGGGGACTTTCATAATAGATTGATAATTTATGATTGATGATTATGGTTGATGTTAATAACTCTCCGTTTCATTTGGGAAACTACCGTCCTTCACATCTGTAATATACTGACCGATAGCATCGTTCATGATAGCGTGAAGGTCGGCATAGCGGCGCAGGAACTTTGGTTTGAAGCTATCGTTCATACCCAACATATCATGAGCTACCAGCACCTGGCCGTCGGCAATGCCGGCACCTATACCGATAACAGGAATAGAAACCATCTGGCAAACCTTCTTGGTAAGTTCGGCTGGAATTTTCTCCAGAACTAAAGAGAAACATCCTGCTTGCTCGAGTAACTTTGCGTCATTCAGCAACTTATCAGCTTCTGCATCATCTTTTGCTCTAACGCTATAACCGCCAAACTTATATACGCTCTGAGGGGTGAGTCCCAAGTGGCCCATTACAGGAATTCCGGCATTGACAATACCGCGGATAGTATCTATAAACTCTTCGCCGCCTTCCAGTTTCAAGCCATCTGCACCAGACTCGGCCATCATGCGCACAGCATTGCGAATACCATCTTCGCGGCTTATCTGATAAGATCCGAAGGGCATATCGCAGATTACCATCGCTCTTTTTACGCCACGAGCCACACAACGGGCATGATAGATCATCTCGTCGATGGTAATGGGCAATGTGGTAAGATTACCTGCCATAATGTTGCTGGCACTATCGCCCACCAGTACAATGTCCATACCGGCTTGGTCAACAATCTGTGCCATTGTATAATCGTACGAAGTAAGCATGGCTATCTTTTTGCCATCCTTCTTCATCTGCATGATTCTCTGGGTTGTTATTTTCTTTGTATCTTCAACAATATATGCTGCCATTTTGTGTTATTTTTTATTTTTGCGGTTACAAAGGTACAACATTTTCAAATAAAAACCATATATTTGCAAAAAATCAATTGCATTTATCGTTGTGAACAATACATTATCTATATATAAAGCCTCTGCAGGAGCTGGCAAAACATTCACGCTGACCGTAGAATACATTCTGCTGTTACTACGCAAAGGACGGAAGGAATTCGAGCACACACTGGCCGTAACCTTTACCAACAAGGCTACCGCCGAGATGAAAGAACGTATCCTGGAAACACTTTATGGACTGTCGCGCCACATACCTGAATGTGATGGCTACATGGAAGTCATTCATAAGCGGCTGAAAGAGCTCAACGAAGAGATGGGCGAAGAAACAATTCGCCAGCGAGCCGCAGAAGCGCTAAGCGCCATATTGCATGACTACACACATTTTCGTGTAGAAACAATCGACTCTTTCTTCCAAAGCGTACTGCGCAATCTCGCTCACGAACTGGGCCTGACAGCCAATCTGCAGGTAGAACTGAATAACGACGAAGTAATCTCACGTTCCGTGGACAGGGTGATTGAGAATATGCAAAACCGCAAGGATGTAGAGGGCTGGATTATGGATTATGTGGAGGAGCAGTTGCAGACAGGCGAACGATGGAACATCACAGGTATGATAAAGCAGTTTGCCCGTTGCATTTTCGAAGAAGCCTTCCAGAACCGCTCGGCTGAGGAACGGGAGAAAATTTCCGACTCCTCGGAAATGAACGCTTTTAAGAAGGAAATGCACAGCATTATCAATAGCGGCAAAAACCAACTTAAAGAAGCTGCAGACTCGTTCGAGACACTGGTGAACAGCAAGACTCTGGACTTTGATCGTATTAGCAATGGCAGAAACTACATTAGCTTCCTAAACCTTGTGAGAAGCGAAAAATCAGACAAAGCTTCTAACACCATCTACAAAGCTGCCAACGATTACGAGGTAATGCTGAGAGCCAAAGACAAGAACGACCCTGTTCTGGCGGCAGAGGCACAAGAGATACAAACGGCTCTTGCTGAACTGTTACACTTATACGAGAGGAACAGCATTGCCATCAATACAGCCAAGCTATCGCTTCGCTACCTGAATCCCTTGCGCCTGCTGAATGTTATTGAGCAGGAAGCTAACAGCATCAATGCCGAGAACAACCAGTTCAACCTGAGCAAGACCCCTACTCTACTTAGCAAACTGGTAGAGAAAACCGATGCGCCCTTTGTCTTCGAGAAGATTGGCACACAGTTCCATAATGTGATGATTGACGAATTCCAGGATACCAGCCGGCTGCAATGGAACAATTTTAAGGTACTGCTGATAGAGAATCAGTCAACGGGCGGTAACGATCTGTTGGTAGGCGATATTAAGCAGAGTATTTACCGTTGGCGAAACGGCGACTGGGCCATTCTGAAGAACGTAAAGAAGGAGTTGGCCAACCTATCACCTCAAGACGAGGAACTGCGCTATAACTTCCGCAGCAAGAAAAACATAATCGACTTCAATAATGCGTTCTTCCCCAAGGCTGCCCAGGTGCTCGATGACCTTGAGCCGGACGCACGCTTTAAGATAAAGGATATCTATAGCGATGTAGAGCAGCTTACCCGCCATACAAAAGAAGAAGGTTATGCCTCTGTAACCCTCTACACCAAGAGCGGCAACTCTGCCCCAGAGGATTACGAGGAGTGCATGATTACGGATATGATAAACAACATCCGCAACCTGATGAAGGAAGGCCTGACCACGCAGGATTTTGCCATACTGGTGCGCAAGAAGGACAATGCCGAAAGCTTGCTGCAATGGTTTCATCAGTTGGCACCAGAAATTAAATTGGTCAGCGACGAGGCTTTCCTTTTGGAATCCAGCGTAGCCGTACAGATGCTGGTGGCTGCTCTTTTCGTGCTGAACGACAACAAGCATCTTAACCCCGTTCCCGAACGTTATCTGATGATGCATTACTACAATGACGTGCTCCGACAACCGAAGCAGGTGCTGGAGATAGCAACCGCCAAAGCCGATGACCTGTTGCCTGAAGCATTCACGCAGCACAAGCAGGAACTGGCTCAACTACCGCTTTATCTGCTATGTGAACGGTTGTGTCAGCTATTCCAGTTAGACAAGATACAAGGACAAGATACCTACATCTTCACCTTTATGGACGAGCTGCAGAATCATCTGCGCAGCAATCCTTCGGATATCCATACTTTCCTGAATGCATGGGACGAGAGCATTCACAACCATTCCATCCCGGCTAGCGAGGTGGACGGCATCCGCATTCTTACCATCCATAAGAGTAAGGGATTACAATTTCATACCGTATTATTGCCCTACATGGATTGGGCCATCGAGAAGGACCGTAACGACGATACCATTTGGTGCCAGGCCAAAAAGGAACCCTTCGACGCCTTGGGTACATTGCCTATCAATGCGGGCAAGAATATGCAGCAATCTGACTTTGCCCCTGATTACAACGAGGAACACCTGCAACGTCGTGTGGATGCGCTAAACATGATTTATGTGGCTTTCACACGTGCCGAGAATAATTTGTACGTGTGGGGACTGACAGCAGAAAAGGAAAGTAGCGTTACCGTTGCAGGTGACCTCATCCGCGCCGCCATCCCCAACTCTCAACTCTCAACTCTCAACTCTCAACTAAAACACGAATCGGGATCTCCCGTCACATCGCACAAAGAAGCAAAGACGGAGCATAAGAACCGCATGAAGAGTTCTCGCACGAAAGAAGATTCCCTCCCAGTAGCCATGACATCCAACCCACCGACACTCGACTTTATGCAGAGCAATCAGTCGCGTAAGTTCATTGGCAGTTTGGGCACAGAAGAAGAGGCAGAAACAGGTCAGCAAACCTATCTGGAGGTGGGTAAAATTATGCATTATGTGCTCAGTCAGATTGAACATACAGGTCAGATTCAGAAGGTGCTCGACCGTTGTATGGCCGAAGGCATCATAACAGACCATAAACTGATGGATGTGGTAATAAACAGACTAAAAAAAGGATTCTCGAATCCCAAGATAGCACAATGGTTCAGTGCAGACAATCAGGTATTCAACGAGTGCAGCATAACCAGTATCAGCAAAGATACGGGCGAACCCATTACCCTGCGCCCCGACCGCGTTATCGTCAACGGCAGCCTGATTACAGTTATCGACTTCAAGTTCGGACGACCTGAAACAGAGCATCACGCTCAGGTGCAGGCCTACAAAGAACTGATGCGTACAATGTACCCCGATAAGCAGGTGGAGGGATATCTGTGGTATATATATTCAGGTAAAACAGAGGAGGTAAAGGCATGAAGACATTTCTGAGTTTAGTAGCCAACGACCTTCTGAAGCGTTTTGGTAACAACATGCACAACGTAACGGTCGTGTTCCCTGGTAAGCGCGCCAGCCTTTTCCTTAATCAGGAACTGGCTCTGGCCAGCGACACACCCGTCTGGGCTCCGCGTTATATCACCATGAGCGACCTCTTCTACAGCCTCTCACCCTACGTGAAGGCTGACCCTATAGACAGCATTGCCTCTTTGTATCAGATTTTCAGCAAAACCATCCTCACGGAGGAAATACAGGAAGAATACTCGCTCGATAAGTTCTGGGGATGGGGAGAGATTATCCTTTCCGATTTCGATGATATCGACAAACACCTTGCCGATGCAGAAGCTATCTTCTCCAATGTGTACGAACAGATGCAACTGGAGAACTTGGATTATCTGACTAACGAGCAGAAAGATACACTCCAACATTTCTTTAAGAATTTCTCGGCCGAGGGCAATTCTCTCATCAAGGAACGTTTCTTAAATGTCTGGTCTAAGATGTACCAGATGTACACAGACTTACGCAAAGAGCAGATGCAGGCAGGCACCGTTTACGAAGGGGCTATCTTCCGTAGCGTAATAGAAAGACTAAAAAAAGATGACACCCTCCTGACCTCCTTCCTGGCCGACCGGCAAACCATCGTCTTTGCAGGATTTAATGTCCTGAACGATGTAGAGCACGCCTTAATGTCTGCTATTCAGAAACAGGGCAAGGCACTCTTCTATTGGGATTACGACAGCTATTATGTAGAGAATCCCGAACACGAGGCTGGTGAATTTATGCGTCAGAACCTCAAGGACTTCCCTTGCGCCTTGGGTAAGGAGAACTACGACAACCTGCGTCACTTGCAGGATGTTACCTTCATCTCCTGTAATACCGATAATGCAGCGGCCCGCTATGCACATCAGTGGTTAACACTCCTGAAGGATAAGAATCTCCTCCCCATAAAGGGGGAGGCCAGGAGAGGGTCTGTTATCCTCTGCAACGAGAACCTTCTGCAACCCGTCCTGCACTCCCTGCCCCAGCAGGTTGAGAAGGTCAACATTACAATGGGCTTCCCCCTTACCGATGCCCCTATCTACAGCTTTGTTATGGCCTTGCTGTCGTTGCAGACAGACGGGTTCGACCTTACACAACAACGTTTCCGTCATCCCTTTGTGCAGGTTGTACAACACCATGTATATGCACCGCTCCTGGAAGAAGAACAATGGCTCAGGTATCAGGCAACGGACAACATGCAACTGCTTGCCTATCTGATAGAGATGGTGGAGAAGGTGGGTGTTCATTTCTCCGAAATACAAGAACCCAATGTTTACGAGCAGCTATACATCGAGGCGATTTTCCAGACGCATCGAATACTGACAAAATTCCTGCAGTTGACCTGTCGCGATAAGAATCCGCTTGTAGTCCAGCACATCACCTTACGCCGTCTCTTGCGTACACTCTTGTGCAGTACCAGTATTCCATTCCACGGCGAACCGGCTCACGGGTTGCAGGTAATGGGTGTCTTGGAGACGCGATGCCTCGATTTCTCCCACATGCTCATGCTGTCCGTAGAAGAAGGTATGCTCCCCAAAAACACGCAGGGCAACACGATGATCCCTGCCGATATACGCGAGGCATTCGGACTGACAACTCCACGCCACCGCATAGCTGTCTTTTCGTATTATTTCTACCGGCTGATACAGCGAACGGAACATCTGACCTGTGTTTACAACGAGAACTGCGTTGGAAACAGCAAACACGAGATGTCGCGTTTCCTGCGTCAGATGCTGGCCGAGACGGAGATTCCTATCCGCACACTCTGGCTACGTAGCGATACAAGTATCCAGGATGCACAGACGCTTTCTGTCCCCAAGACACCTAAGATACTGCAGCGCATGCTAGAGCGCTATGACATCAATACCAGCGGAAAGAATGCCATCCCACTAAGCCCGTCTGTCATTAATACGTATATGACGTGCCCTCTGAAGTTCTTTCTGGCTCACGTCTCGGGCCTCCGTGCCGATGTCGATCCGCAGGATGGACTCAACGCCCCGCTCATAGGTGACATCTTCCACGATACGGCAGAACTTATCTACAAACGTATCATACAACGAACAGGAAGTCATATTATCCAGCGCAACACGCTCTCCGAATTGCTTTCCGATATGGAGGGGCTTGTCGGTCCTATACTGGATATCGTCTTCGACACTGTCTATTTCCATCCTGCCGACCATTGGCAGCGCACAGAGGAAGCTTGGAAGATGGTCTGTCGAGATACCCGTCCTGGAAACCAATACACAGGCGAACTCATCATCATACGTCGTGTACTTATGCAGTATCTTACCAACCTGCTTCGTTACGACCTTCGCCACACGCCCTTCCGCATCATCGCTACAGAAACAGACAGAATGTTCAATGTTCAATTAACAATGAACAATTCAACTAACTCTGAACTCTCAACTCTAAACTCTCAACTAAACATCACCACCGGAGGTCGTATAGACCGACTGGATGAACAGGACGGCCGCATCCGTGTGGTGGATTACAAGACAGGATATCATGTACCCAGTATCAAGAGCATGGATGACGTCACCAATACGGCAGGCAAGCATGAAGGATATTTCTTACAAGCATTCCTCTACTCGTATGCCGTGCTGCAGAACGACAAACCGCAGCTCCCGCTCGTTCCAGCCCTCTTCTATCCCGGTAAGGCGTACAAGGAGGATTACGACCCAACCCTCACCATAGACAAAAATGTTATAGAGGATTTTGCACCTTTGGCCGACGAGTTTTACAAGGGACTGACTCAAGTAGTGAAGCAGATATTCTCGCCCGACTACAGTTTTACACAGACTCCCGAAGTAAAGGACTGCGCCAACTGCGACTTCAAACTACTTTGCGGAAGATGATTAATTTCAATTCTTACCTCTATATCAATGTATAACTTTAAACTCAAACAATATGAAAAGAACACGTCTATCAATTTTTACCCTTTTGGTGAGCATAGCTATATTTGCTCAGGAGAAACCCTTCGTTGTTCCAACCGTAGAGAACTGGAAGGCCGGAAAAGGAGAACTGCAATGGAACCAGCTTAACAGTATCAGTTATAACGATGCCGTATTGCAAGACGTGGCTCAGTACCTCTCGGGCTTCACGGGCAATATCCCTGCCACCATGGGTAAGGGCGGCTCGGTTAGCCTCCAACTCTGCAAAGACAAGAAGTTGGGGGCAGAGGGTTACCAGCTTATTGTTACCCCCAAAGGTGTAAGCATCAAGGCACAAACAGAGCAAGGGATACTATGGGGCATACAGACGCTGCAACAGTTGAAGTTTCAGGGCAAGACCCTCGCTTGCGGCACCATTACCGACACACCTGCCTATCCTATGCGCGGTATGATGATAGATGTGGGCCGTAAGTACATCCCCCTATCCTATCTGTATAGCTTAGTTAATCTGCTCTCTTATTACAAGATGAACACCCTGCAGGTGCATCTGAACGATAATGGATTCCGCGATTTCTTTCACGGAAATTGGAACGAGACTTATTCGGCTTTCCGCATGGAAAGCAACTACTTCCCCGAACTGACGGCTAAAGACGGCTACTATACCAAGAAAGGGTTCCACGATTTTATCCTTTATGCCAAGCAGATGGGCGTGGAGATTATCCCGGAGTTTGATGCTCCGGCACATTCGCTGGCTTTCACACATTACCGTCCATCGTTGGCTTGCGAGGAATACGGAGCCGACCATTTGGACCTTCGCAATCCTGCTGTCATTCCTTTCTTAGACAGCCTCTATACTGAATATCTGGATGGTCCTGACCCCGTCTTTTGCTGCCCGCGTATGCACATCGGAACGGATGAGTACAGCAATAAGGACAGCGCTGTGGTGGAACTGTTCCGATCGCTAGCCGACCATCTGATCCGTCATGTGGAGAGCTTTGGCAAGCAGGCTGTGCTGTGGGGCTCGCTGACACATGCCAAGGGCAAGACACCCGTCAAGGCCGATAACGTTATGATGCAGATGTGGTACAACGGCTATGCAAACCCCAAGGACATGAAGGCTCAGGGATACCAGATGATTAGTATCCCCGACCGTTTTGTCTATATCGTTCCCGAGGCAGGATACTATTACAACTACCTGAACTGCAAAAACCTCTATGAACGTTGGACACCGGCACAGATTGCCGACCAGCGCTTTGAAGAACGCGACCCGCAGATCTCCGGCGGTATGTTTGCCGTGTGGAATGACATTTGCGGCAACGGTATTTCCGTTGGTGACATCCATCATAGAATCTTCCCCGCTGTACAGGTTATTTCAGAAAAAACGTGGCGAGCAGTCAACGACACCCTGGGCTATGACGCTTGGGATAAACAACGTAAAGCATTAGGTGAAGGATATACCTGTAATCAATTAGGAAACACTCAGGTGGAACTTTCAAACTTAAAACCTGAGACCGTCATCAACAAGAGCGATGATGCACAGATAGGTTACGACTATCAGGTGGACTTCGACATTACTTGGGACACCGAGCCAAAGGGTACCATTCTGCTGGAGAACCCCTACTCTTGTGTCTGGCTCTCCGACCCCATAGGCGGTTGGTTAGGTTACTCACGCGATGGTTACCTATATACCTTCAATTATAAAGGCAAGGCAGGCCGAAAGGAACACATCAGCATCAAGGGAACCAACCGTAGCACAACACTTTACATTGATGGCAAACTGGTGCAGGAGTTAGGTATAGAAAAACGTTTCGCCAGCGAGAAGAAGCAATACAACTACATACGTACCCTCATCTTCCCTCTCCAGAAAACCGGCGCTTTCAAAAGCCAGATTTCTAACTTCAAAGCTAAGAAGATTTAAGAGTATATTTCCTTACTTTGCCGTAA
>JAFXZY010000062.1 GCA_017541025.1 Bacteroidaceae bacterium
GGAAGCTGTTCTGTCCGGCGAGTTCAGATACAACATTAATCTGACCGAATGTCTTGCCGTTGGGCTTTGTCCCCTCGTAAATGGTTACGGTCTTGGGCATACGCGCCAAGGCAGGCACAGCCTTGACGGCTGGTCCCTCGAAGGCACGGATGGTGCCCTGGAAATCGCTGCTGACGGCTGTTTTGTACCAATCGGCTTCGTCGTAGTCAGCCTCTGACCAGTTGCTCTCCAGTCGGGCATCGTATGTCTCACCATTATAGATGTCGCCCTTACGGAGGGCTCCGTTGGTGTTGCAGGACCACGAAGTATCCGTCGCAACGGTTTCTTCTGTCCCATCCTCATAGGTTATGATGAGCATTCCCCTGAAAGCTACGGGCTTGCTGCCATACATACCGTGGGCAATGGCACCGTTCCACCAACCGCTGGTTAACTCAGCACCAATGGCATTATCGCCTTCGCGAAGGAGAGCCGTAACATCGTGGGTAGTATAGAAGACCGTCTTGGTAAACTCGGTGAAGCCAGGTTTCAATTCGTCCTGCTCTGTGGTGCCGTCATCATAAGTGATTCCCACGCGCGTTCCATTTATATATACGTTATAAACGCCAAGACCTGTGGCATAAAGACGAGCCTTCCTGATGCCGCTCTTTGCTGCAAAAGCTTTGCGGAAGAGTGTTGCGCCGCCCAGCGTACTGCCTTTCTCCTGCCAGCAATAGGTGCCGGGGCCCTTGATATAGAAGCGCCCGTTCTCTACCGTTCCGCCCAAGAAGGTATTATCCTCTGCCTTCTCGAAGTGTTCCTCCAACAGCGTTTCGCCATTACTGGTAACCTTGAAATCGTCAAAATATGCTTCCTCGGCTGTATTACCGTTGTCATAGTCCTCGCGGAAGCCGAAATCGCCATAGGCAAATTCGCCCGTGCGGGAATCCACCTGCTTACCGTCCACAAAAGTTGTGGCGGTAGCAGCATTCCTGACCTCAATGCGAAGGGTGTGTACCTCACCATTCCTGACATCGACTCCCAAGGCATTCTCCGACATACAGGCCGGATTACCGTTCTGCCAGCGATGAGGACGGAAACGTGGCGAACCGGTCAGGGTGTTAATCTGCCACATATAGTAATTGTCGTGATCCCTGGCGGCAAAGATAAGGCCGGCAGCCAACTGTCTGACCTCGAACTTCACCTCTACCTCGTAGTCCTTGATAACAGCAACGGAAGTACCGCTCTTAGGCGTACGGGTACCTTTTATCCATTTGGCACGATTCCAGGCCGAGGTGTTCTTCAGTCCTACCTCGAAGTAGGCCCGCTCTGTGCTGATAGCGGCATTGCCCTTGTTGTCGGTAACGGTTACCTGCCAATAATACCGGGTGCGGGCCTGGGGTGTGAAACCCGTTGCCTGCACATCTGCCGACTGGTCGCTCTCCACTGTTCCTGATTCCCAGACAACATTGCTGAAATCGCGCTCTGTGCTTACCCTGATGCTATAGGATGTCTGCATCACATTCCGTTCGGAAGAAGAGAGCACCCAACTGAAAGAAGGAGTTGTAAGGTCAATACCAATGGGATTGGTATATGCCTGAGTCTTAAGATGACCTACTTCAAGGGCATACATACAAGTTGACATAACAAATGTTATGACGAGAGATAAAAACCTGTTCTTTTTCATTATAATGTTAATTTGTCGGTTTACGCTTTGTTTCCTGCTGCAAATTTATGTTATTAACTGACAGCCGACCTTTAAAAAATGACAATATACCATAAAAATATGACATTTGGCACTTTTTATGTTCTACTTGTTCAAAAAAACATCATTTATGGAAGGACGTATTATGATTCTGATTATATTTGCAAAGAGAATATGCTGATTTCCTATAAAATATGACACATTATGAACGAACATCTCAATTATAAGTACCTTCCGTCGGTAGAACACGATCTGGACTGGGGCCTCACCGTCAACTGCGTTGGTATGCAAAAGATTCAGCCTGGAGAGCCCTATCCGCCATCAGAGCACCCACTTTCGTACAGATTCCTGCCGGCTGCAGGACGTAAACTGGACGAATATCAACTCATCTACTGCTCGAGTGGAGCCGGGGTCTTCCGTTCTGAGACGGCAGGTGAGATGCAGGTCAAGGCCGGGGATGTTATGATGCTCTTCCCACAGGAACGCCACACCTATCATCCGGATGCAGATACAGGATGGAAAGAATATTGGATAGGGTTCCGCGGACCGAACATAGAGATGAGGGTGAAGAACGGTTTCTTCTCCCCAGCACCCCTTGTTTCATCTGCCCATAAGCATGAATTATGGCATCATTCACCTCTTCGACCAAGGCATAAAGGCAGCTCAGCACATGGAGAAAGGCTATCAGCAACTACTGAGCGGTTATGTAAACATATTGCTGGGCTATATCTCGTCGTACGACAACACCGCCAGCCAGGCGGAAAAGGAAACCACCGAAGACATGCATCAGGCTTTGCTCTTCATTCACAACAATTATTATAAGGATATATGCTCTGAGGATATAGCAATCGCCATCAACTGGGGGTACAGCCGCTTCCGCAAGGTTTTTCTGCAGCAAACAGGCATGACACCCTACCAGTATATTCAGGAGACACGCATCAAGCATAGCAAATTCCTATTGCTGAACACCACGAAACCGCTCAAGGAAATTGCCTATGACGTAGGTTTCAGCAACCCCGATTATTTCTCGACCGCCTTCCGTCGTATCACAGGCATCTCTCCTCATTCCTTCAGGATAGATGAGAGATAGGTGTAAAAGAGGGTTTCTTCTACAAATCGGAGGGAAGCAACTTATTTCTGGAGTTTCAGAACTGTAGTGACCTGGGGTTGTATGGTAACCGGTCCCATCAGGCCAGCAGGTTGCAATGGGCTGTCGGCATTCCAGTGTTTCCACGTAGCCGTTCCCAATTTCCCGGCTCCCGGCTGCTCATCACCGATGAGGCGGTTAACCCAAGGATTGCTGACAGTTATCTCCAACAGATTATCACCTGCTTGTGCCGCATCGCCGATATGCAGGCGATAAGGAGCCTTCCATGCAGTACCCAAAGAATGTCCATTTAGACGAACGGATGCTATGACGCCCACATTGCCCAGACAGAGCTGGAGTTGGGTGCCTTGCTGGAGGTACTTCTTAGGAAGATTGAAGTGTTTGGTATACACAGCAGTACCGGCATAGTAGCGAATACCCGGGACAGAAGACTCGCTAAAGGAATAAAGACTGTCGAACACAGCTGTTTCCGGAGCCATCCTTCCCGGTTGGAAGGTAACATCCCAGGATCCTGCCAGAGTAATCGGTTGGGGAACAGACTTCACGCGTGCACTGTAGACATTACCTGATGCCGTACGAACGGTTTGTGTACCTGACTTGGTAGTTGTCCAAACGAAGTTTTCGTCCTTGAGAACTAAGGTTCCATCATTGCCATGATAGGTAAAGTCCACCTGTGCACCTTCCCTGATTTCGCGTTCGACGACTATCCCTTCTGTCTCGTAGGTGAGGCGGAGTAATTTGTTCTGTCCATAGACGGGGGTGCCTGCCAGCTCGTCGTTTACAGAAAGGACATACTTACCCTCATCAATGCACTTCTGCAAGTTGCTGATGACATTAACAGGTTTCTGCGGACGCTGACTGTCGAAATTGGAAGGGATAGGACCGTAAAAAGCACGTGCCACCTTGAGTTCTCCCTTTTCGTGAGCCTCGGGTATCTGAATGCGTGCATTCTCGGGAGAATAGGCAGTAAGCTCTTTGCCATCCAGTGTATAGTGGATAACCAGTGTCTTGACCTGTCCGAAGCAGGGATCGCCACCCAGGGTTCCGTTGTCGCTCTGTATATCGAGTTTATTGTCGCGAACCTTGCCGGCAACCAAATCAGTTACATCATTGATTCCATGCGGAAGGAAGGCTCCGTACTCGGCTCGGGTGATGGTGAGGTTAGGAACAGGAACTTCTCTGGCATCGTCGTAAAGGGTATTGACGTCAGTCACACAGGCATCAGTCTCTGCAGAAGAAGAACGGAAGATGATGAAAGCGCTCTGTTCGGGTTCGAGGTGGAGGTCTATCAACGTTCCATATTCGCCCTGACGATAGGGAATAGCGGCAATCTGTCCCGTCTGGGCATCCCAGCGCTCGGGAACCATTCCCTGAACACGGAATTCGCAGGTCTCATTACGGTATTGTTTCTCGGGATTAGCCACGAAATAGATTTCTCCCTCGGGACAGGAACGATGGATAAAGCGAAGGTCCTGTCCTGTGGTGCCGGGACGGAAATCAGGTTTAACCTGTAGTTTCTGTAAAGCCTCAGAAACAGAAATATCCTTGATTAACCCCTTATCCCATAATTCTTTAGCCAGTTGTTCTACCTGGTCATCACACGTGGGGTAATCCTCCAAACTGGGTGACTTGGCAGGACGGGGACCGATGATGGTTGCACCCTGAAGTGCCAACCGGTGAAGGATACGCAATGTCTTGGGTGTCATCCACGAGGTATCGAACAGCGTAAGCAGACGATACTCACCGCCGCTACGGGTGATGAGCCGTCCGTTGCGCACCTGCAGCTGGGCCATCTGATCTGTCCATATCTCGTCGTAGTCGTAGCCAAGGTCCTTAATGTCCTTGCGGCTGCAGCCGTCATTGGGCGATACCTCGCCTACATAGACTAACACGTCGCCGACAAAACGTCCCTGTTGGAGCAAGTATTGCGAACGTGTTACATATTTCATATAAGGTATGGCAGCATCCCATAGTGTATTGAGCCGGTTAAAGTGTGAGCCAAACTCTCCGAGTGTGTAACCGGGGCCTTTGTCATTCGGCTGATGAACGAAGGTGTGGAAGATATAGTGGTTGATACCATCGGTCCATGCCATATCACCCAATGCCTTCATTTTTGCAGGACTTCCGTCCCAACCGGCCTGGTCGCTTCCCGCGGTGAAGGATTCGGCACCTACTACAGTGTTTCCGTTGATATGGGCAATGGAAGCTGCCGTCTTGGTTGAGGAGGGCATAGCTACATTTCCCATCCAGAATTCACCCATTACAATATCAGAACTGGCACCGACTTCCATATCGTTGAATGGCCCTGTGTAAGGCTCTACAGAGTATTTAAGTCCATTCTGGTGGCAAAGTTTGCTGAACTGGTCGTAATAGTTGGCAGCCATCAGATCATTGACAGTCTTACGCATATCCCACAAGAAACGTTCGCTCTGCTCGCTGCTTCCTACATAGAAACCGGCTATGGCGGGGAAATATAACAGTGGGTTATAGCCGCGCAGTCGCTGGAACTCCTGGTCGAAACCATCCGTCCAGTTTCCGCATCCCACTTCATAGCTATCCACCAGACAATTGGTTAGAGCTGTACCAACCAACGGGCCCAAATAGTCCAGAATAGGTTGGACACCATCCTTCCAATACTGGTCCAGAGCCTTGCGACTCATCTTGTCCACCTCGAGCCCACCACCTGTGGCAGCAGTTGAGGGATGACTTTTCTCCCCCGTAGTGGTGTGACCCATACGAAGAACAATCCATTCTCCGGCAGGAACCTGCCAAGTAAGATTACCTTCAGTATCCATCAGGTTAGTGAGGTTCTGGATATCAGAGATTCTGACAACCTCCTGCTCCTTTACGACTTCAGGCTTGGGCATAAGGATATTGGGATAGCTGTTGGAGCCAAGGCTTTTGATTACATAATCAGTAATCTTGCGGTCGGATGTTGGACGGGGGAAAGCCAGGACGACGATATCATTGTACCAGTTATGCTGAGCCTTAGGTTGCTCCAAACGTATAGTCTGTTTCTTTCCGGAACCCGTCAGATGTGTTTCTGTCCAGACAATACGCTGCATGCTTTGTTCCGGCTTCACCCAGAAACCGCCACTGCTGGACCAGCCAGGACCATTATGGAAGCATAGTTCCATACCCAAACGCTTTGCCTCGATAGCCGCCCATTTGAAGAGTTCCAACCACTCAGGAGAGAGGTATTTGGCTGTACCTTCAGGATAACCGTATCCTACGTTGAAAATCTGGGCCTCGTGGTATCCGGCCCGACTCATAGCCTCCAAGTCGGCGGTTATGCCTTCACGGGTAATGTTACAATCCAACCAGTGCCACCATGTGCAGGGACGGCTTAAGGGGGAACCCTCGTTCCACTTTTCAAGGGACTGAGCACAGACGGTCATACTGACAGAAAGCAATACGGAAAAGAGAACCTTTTTCTTCATAATAAAAACAATATGATATGATTAATATTGCAAAAATACGGTATTAACGCCGCTGTTCCCTTGAATATTTGACATTTTAACTATACAAAATGACAAAAGACGGTGCGAGCACCGTCTTTGATCTTTCTATATGACGACAACTTACTTCGAACCGCCACCCAAAGCAATATAAAGGGCAATGAGTGCCTTGGAAGCAGAATACATATTCATCGCCTCGCTCAGTTGGGAACTGAGTAACGACTCCTGAGCTGTAAGAACCTCCAGATAACTGGCCTTACCATTGTCCATCAACTCATGGGTACCGATGTAAGCTTCGTGCAATACCTCAATCTGACGCTGGTAATACTGGTGTTTCTCGGCAGAAGACTGATAGTCGGCAAGTGCCTCGTTCACCTCGTTGCCTGCATCGATGACTGTCTGAACATACCATTGATTCATTTCCTCTTGTGCGAAGACTGTTCGTCCATAGCCGAGGGTACGGTCTCGCCTACCACATCGGTCAGTTCTACGTCACGGGTTGTAGTAACTTCTATATAGCGGAAGCCCATAAAGGTGCTGGTAGGATGATAGCTCTCCCCCTCAGGAGCGCCCTTCAGGGTATAGGTAAGGGTAGCTTCGGCACTACGGAGATTCTCGGTATAGACAGAACCTGCAGGACCATCGTCACCGCGTCCGCGGTCACCCGTTGTGTTAGGCATCTCACCGAAGCGGAAACGCAGTCGGGTTCCGGATTCACCCTTTGCCGTATAGCTGACCCATCCGGCAGCATTCTGACCCAGGTCTATGACAGCTGTCTGCCCGGCCTTGAGCTGGAAGCTGTTCTGTCCGGCGAGTTCAGATACAACATTAATCTGACCGAATGTCTTGCCGTTGGGCTTTGTCCCCTCGTAAATGGTTACGGTCTTGGGCATACGCGCCAAGGCAGGCACAGCCTTGACGGCTGGTCCCTCGA
>JAFXZY010000063.1 GCA_017541025.1 Bacteroidaceae bacterium
CTCGATATCAGCATCAGAAGCCGTCAAAGTCTTCGACTCCTTAGCCTGGAACACGATGTTCTTGATGGCCTTCACCTTAGTAGGTGAGCCACTCAGACCACACTGGTTCACATCACCATCTACATCTGCTACGCTCCACTGGTTCAGTGTCAGCTCAGGGCGCTGCTCATACAGATAGTCGTATGGTGTGCCTTCTGCGGGACGCTCCATAGGACAGGTGGCACGCTTGTACTTCATCACCAACTTAGCGTTCTGTGGTCGACAGGGGGCTGCACTACCGTTAACAGTGATAACAACTGGCAGAGGAGCCTCTACAGTCTCCACACCACCGTCGATGACACGCTTGATGGTTGCTTTACCATCCTTAACAGAAAGAACCTCCTCAGCGTATGTAACCTGATTCAGGCCCAACTTCTGAGCCACCTGAGGACCGACCTGTGCAGTATCACCGTCGATAGCCTGGCGACCACCGATTACGATATCTACATCGCCAATCTTCTTGATGGCGGTAGCCAGTGCGTATGAGGTTGCAAGGGTATCGGCACCTGCAAACAGACGGTCGGTCAGCAACCAACCGGTATCAGCGCCACGATAAAGTCCCTGACGAATAATTTCACCTGCACGTGGAGGACCCATCGTGAGGATTCCTACTGTTGAGCCTGGGTTCTGCTCCTTCAAACGAAGAGCTTGTTCCAGGGCATTCAAATCTTCCGGATTGAAGATAGCGGGCAGGGCAGCACGATTCACCGTTCCTTCGGCAGTCATAGCATCCTTACCCACATTACGGGTGTCTGGCACTTGCTTGGCCAGCACAACAATTTTTAAAGCCATATAATTAATATAATGTATGTAATATCCTTAAAAAGCGCCGCAAAGTTACACATTTTTTGCAAAAGTGTGCAATTGTTATCATAAAAAGATTGTTAATTGAGTCCTTTCGGGCTTAATTTACGCCTCTTATTGTTAAATAGTGTTATTTTTTTGTGTTTTTCGGGTACTATGTATTGCAAGGTACTAATATTTAGCCTACCTTTGCCATCGCTTAAGCATAGAATATGGTTTAATCCCTAAAAAGAACAAGATTATGAACAACAAGCGTTATTATTTGTCTCGCACAGACAAGAAGATTGGCGGTGTTTGTGGCGGTTTAGCCGAGTACTTTGAAATAGACCCCCTGCTGGTACGAGTAGGATTCCTTATTCTCTTCTTTGGCTTCGGCTGCGGCCTGATTGCTTACATTATTCTTTGGCTATTGGCTCCCAAAGCTCCCTCTCAGTTTTAGAACGGTTGCACTATGGATGTAAACAATGCCAAATCACAGATGCGCAAGGGAATGCTGGAGTACTGCATACTCTTGCTCCTGAAGCGGCAGGCAGCGTACGCTTCCGACATCATCCAACAGCTGAAGGAAGCCGACCTGCTGGTGGTGGAAGGAACCCTCTACCCGCTGCTTACGCGCCTTAAGAAGGACGGCCTGCTTGCCTACGAATGGCAGGAGAGCACACAAGGGCCTCCACGTAAGTATTACTGTCTAACCGCCGACGGCCAACAGTTCCTTACTGAACTGGACCTTGCCTGGGGCGAAATCTCTAACACCGTAAATTATTTAAAACAATGAAAAAGAATATCACAATCAACCTTTGTGGACGCCTTTTTAATATCGACGAGGATGCTTACGAGATGCTTTCCACTTACGAGCAGTCGCTCCGCAACTATTTCCGTTCCCGAGAAGACGGTGAGGAGATTGCCGAGGACTTGGAGGCGCGCATCGCTGAACTTCTGGACGAAGTGAAGGAACAGGGCAATGAAGCTATCAACATAGATCATGTAACGGACATCATTAATCGTCTGGGCAAACCCGAGGAAATGGATGGTCTCACCCCTGATTCCTCTCCCGTGGGCGAGGGGAAATCAAATAAAAATGAGAACCCGACAGCTTCACCTTTCATAAATGAAAGAGGAGCCAAGCGCCTCTTCCGCGACCCATACGATAAGAAATTGAGCGGCGTACTCTCTGGCTTTGCCGCTTACTTTGGTGGTGATGTATTGTGGTGGCGTATAGGCTACGTAGGAGCCATCCTTCTCTGCTTTTTTGGTTCAAATTTCAACCTCTTGTGGTGGTTGCCTGGACATCGTTTCTTCTTTAATATTCATTTCTGGGGATTTGGCCTCATCATAGCTTACATTGTATTGTCTATCCTGATGCCGGTAGCATGGAGCCCCGAGGAACGCTTGCGTATGAAGGGCAAGCCTGTAAACCCTCAGAATCTGGCTGAGGAAGTAAGTCATCCGCAGACAGTACAGGAACCTACCGAAGGCCTTAGAGGCTGTTTCTACATGGTGGGAACCTTCTTTCGCTGGTGCGTTTACGCTTTTGGTATGTTTATAGCAGTGATGTGTTTGGTGGGGATGGTTTGGATTGCTGTAGATGCAATCTTCCATTACAACCTATTCCCCGACAATAATCCATTCCTAAAGTCTGAAGAACATGCCGAATTTCTTTCTCAGTATGCCGTGTTGATTAATATGTCCATCATTTCATTATTCATCCTCATGGGCACAACAGCCTATTCCATCATCCACAGCCTGCTGAACGAGTTCAAACAGGTTCCCGCCATGTCCTATCGGCAGCGCTTTATCATACTGGCCACATGGATTGTTGCGCTCGCTGTAACGGGTTGTACGTTGGCTTACTTAGTGCCCAAATTCGATGACGCTGAGAGGGTTTACCACAAGATGCAAGACCTTCATGAAAACGGCACCTATTATAGCGTAGCTGATGCCAAATACATGGATGAGAACGGCTGGGACGTTAGGTATGCTGTTCGTTGCAATGGCAATCTGACATCCGTGGGCGAATACATGCTGGATGCTAACGATTGCCCCGACCATAAAGAAGTACGCTACTTTCACTCCTACGACTCGCAACATCGTCAGGACCTTTGTATAGAGCGTACCGAGCACCTTCAGCCCGGCATATATCGGCTTACCTGCGCTGCCCGAGCCAATGGAACAGGAGCCTTCGTCTATGCCAGAATTGATTGTCAAGAACCTATCCTTAAGGAGATTCCTGCCAATGGAAATGTGGGAGGAGATATCTGGGAAGAAGCTAATGAGTTCATACAAAATCATAAAGACAAAAAAATAAACGCCGATTCTACCACATATGCCAACCGCCTTTGCAAATTGTGGTCTGTGAACAACAATCAGGGCTACGGATGGAACCGCATCATTATTGAGCCGATAACCATTACTGAGCCCACCACCCTGTCCTATGGTCTTACCTCCGACAACGACATCACTCATCACACCTGGCTGGGTCAATGGTTCTCCGCTACCGACTTCGAACTCACCCTTGTGGAGGAGGCTAAAATGCCTGTAAGCGAGGAGCAGCATCAGGACAGTAGCGAAGTACATCGCTCTCGGATGGTGACTGTCCGTAAAGGCGAAACACTGGCCTCCATCGCAAAGCGTAATCACACTACCGTTAGAGAATTGTGTCGGCTCAATCACCTCAAGCCAAACTCCCCTCTTCATAGTGGCCAGAAATTGAGGGTCAGACCTAGCCTTTAGTTATTCTGAAAAAAATATCCGGAAGTTTTGTTTGCTTTCGGATTTTTTTTTGTACTTTTGCGGTGGAATCAAACCAAAGGAATACCTTAAAGAATGAACTTTAAACTATATACTAACCAAACAAACAAATCAGTTATTATGAGAAAAGGATTACTAACTATGTTCTTGCTTGCCTTAGTAGGCATGGCGGGGAACAATGTGACGGTAATGGCTCAGACACCTGAACCGAGTGGTCAGTGGACCTTCAGCGACCCCAACGACCTGATGAAGGCATCGAAGGGAAACCTGGTTCTGACACCTGCCGTAATGGGCAACAGCAGCATCACCGAAGCAACCGTTGCCGAAGCCGGTATTACTACAGCTGAAGGAAGGGACGGGAGCAGCGCCATTTTTGTGCCTAAGGCTGCAGCCCTGAAGGTTGCACGTGCCGAGGGTGCCGAAGTTACCTCCAACTACACATTTATGATGGACATGAAAGTTCCTAATGCTTACGTGTACGATGGCTTGTTCCAAACAAGCGGAGGAAACGCCAACGACGGTGATCTGTTCATCAGCAAAGGTCAGATTGGAATTGGTGCTTTGGGTGGCTACTACGGCCGCATTTGGAACGATTTTTGGTACCGCATTGTCTTCACCATGAGCGAGGGAGTGGCAAAGGCATATGTAAACGGACAGAAAGTATTCGACTACGAGACCACGAATGCCCGTTATGAGATTGACCCTTGGGGCTTCTATCTGCACTGCGACGAGGACGGCGAGATGTCAGATACATACATCAGCGAAGTGGCATTCTGGGAAACACCGCTTACCGACGAGCAAGTGGCTGCAATGGGAGGCTTCCCCAATCCCTGGATTACCAGCATAAGCCAGATTCAGGAGGGTGAGCAGTTCTTCATCATTAGCGACCGCGCGAAGTTTAATGGCAGCACCACCGCTCAGCCCAAAGCTATGTCAACCCTGCAGTCAAACTACGCTGCAAACTGGGGTGAAATGTATGTTTACTGGGGCGACCTCAACAGAGATGCCGAAGGTTTTATCTGGACTGCCGAGAAGGTGGGCGACCAGTGGGCATTCCTCAACAAGGAGAACAACCAGTATCTGGGCAATATGAACGAAGGGGAGGCTGACGTTATCTTCTCTGCAACTCCCGTGGGCTACACACTCACCGACCTTGCAGAAGGTGAGGGTTGCTTTTACATGTCTAACGAAGAGTCTGATCATTCACTCCACGTGCAAGGTTACCTGCGTAACGACCGCGGGAACAACAGCCTTGCCAAGCAAGAGGTGGGCGATGACAATTATGAACAGGCCGATCCTGCCCGTAACGGATATCCCGGACGCTGGAGACTGGTAAAGGTTAACGGAGATACTCCCGAGGAGACGGTAAAGAAGATTGCCACAGCCGAAGACCTGAATGCTTTTGCTGATGAAATAGCTAAGGGCAACACAACCCTGGATGCTGTGCTGACAGCCGACATCGACCTAAGCCAAAGCGACTATCCTAACCTGATGATTGGTACAGAATCAAATCCTTTCAGCGGTATATTTGATGGTCAGGGATTTACCATTACCTATAAGTACGAGAATGTTAAGGATAAGTGGCGTGGCCTCTTCGCTTTTGTCAAGGATGCTACCATCAGCAACCTGCGTGTCGAAGGAAGTGCATACGTAACAAACATCCACTTCGGAGCTCTTATAGGTCGTGCCGATGGTACCGTATTTGTTGAGAACGTTATTACCAACGTTGATATCACCGGTGCTTTGAATCAGGTAACAGGTGACGGAGGTATGCTGGGCGCAAACTACGCTAACATCACCTTCAGCGATTGCGCCACTCTGGGTAAGATGGGTCATCCAGGAAGTTCAATGTACAGCAGCTTCTCTGCATGGTCTAACGGTAGTTCTTCCACTACTCTGAATAACTGCTACTCCCTTTGCGAGCTCACTGAAGGTACAGGAACCGGCAACTGCTTCACTTTAACACATCCAAGCGGTAGCGTTTCAATCAACAACTGCTACTACCTTAACCTAATAGGAACATACGTAGGTGGTACGCAGATAACTGCAGAAGAGGTTGCAAACGGTGCGCTCTGCTTCAAACTGAACGGTGACCAAAGCGTTATCGGCTGGACTCAGACCATTGGAACAGACTTGGTTCCACAGCCCGGCACAGGAAGCCAGCAGGTATATGCTACAGGTACTGTTCGTTGCGACGGTGAAGAACTGCCTGACAATCCAATCATATACACCAACACCAAAGGTCAAGTCACGAAACCTGATCACAAGTTCGGCAACAATGCTTTCTGCTCTGTCTGTGGTAGTGTAAGACAGGACAATGCAGGCTTCTTCATGATTGGCAGCGCTGAACAGCTGAATTGGTTAGCTCAGAAGATAGAGGAAGGTAAGCAGGATATTCCAGCAGTCCTGACAACCGACATCGACCTGAGCCAAAGCGACTATCCTAATCTGATGATTGGAACGGAAACCAAGCCATTCAAGGGTGTCTTTAACGGAGCCGGATTCACCATTACTTATAACTATGAGGAAGTTAAGGATAAGTGGCGTGGTCTCTTTGCCTTTGTTGATGGTGCAACCATCCGTAACCTGAATGTAGAAGGTGAAGCAAAACCATCAAACATCCACTTCGGAGCTCTTATTGGTAAAGCCAACGGCAATGTAGTGGTTGAGAATGTTATCACTAATGTTAATATCACAGGATTGTCCTCTACTGGCGTACAGGGCGATGGAGGCATGGTTGGCGCCAACTACGCAAATATGACCTTCTACAACTGCGCTACACTGGGTAAGATGGGTCACGAAGGAAGCTCGATGTACAGTAGCTTCTCAGGATGGACAGATGGCAATGCTACTGTTATCATGGACAACTGCTACTCCCTCTGTCAGCTGACCGACGGTACGGGCACAGGCAATTGCTTCACCCTGTCACACGGAAACAATAACACCTTCAAAAACTGCTACTATCTCAATGAGATTGGCACAGTACAGAAGGGTACGCAGATTACAGCAGAGCAGATAGCTAACGGTGAACTTTGTGTTATGCTGGGTGATGGTTGGTATCAGAATATTGGCGAGGATGCCTATCCCGTTCCAAACAAGACTCACGGCGTTGTTAAGGAGATTTCTGCAGCCGGCTATGCTACTATGTACATTGATAAGGCTGTTGATGCTCCCGAGGGCGTAGAGGTTTACACGGGTGTCGTCAATGACGATAAGTTGACATTGAATGCCGTAGAGGGTTCTATTCCCGCTTGGGAGCCAGTTGTGCTGAAGGGTGCTGCCGGGTTCTATAGCTTCATGCCTGCTTCAGGTATTGAGAAGAGCGTAACCGTTAACTTCCCTGATTTGGGCTACGAGAATGCTCAGGATGTCGCTACTATTACGTCGGATGATGTGGATATCGATTTCAGCATTGGTACTGGAGCAAATAATCCCAAGTACTATAATTCTGGAACTTCTATACGTTTCTATGGCGGCAACGTTCTGACCGTTACTGCTTCAAGCCAACCCATCACCAAGATTATATTTAACTTTGCGAAGAACTATGCTCCTACTCTTAATGACTGTTACAACCCCGATGGCGATCTTGTCTTCGATTTCACCACTATCCCTGGTAGCCAATGGATTGTTGAAGAATATACATGGGAAGGTGTTACCGATAAGATTTCTTTCTTCCGTCATTCAAAGAGCGGCCACTATCGCATCATTGGCATGACTGTAACATATGCTGCCAGTCCTGAAAATATCGAGGGCAACGACCTGAAGGGTACTGACGAAGACATTGAGGCTGCCGGTAAGTACGTTCTGGCTAAGCCCGAAGGCAAGCCCGCTGGCTTCTATTTGGCAGACAAGGGGACCATCAAGGCTGGTAAGGCTTACTTGGAGAACAGTTCCAATACAGGTCCTCTGGTTAAGGCCTTCTACTTCAACGAGGAAGATGCTACTGGCATAGAAAGCGTCAACGCTAACGTTAACGTCAACAAGGGTGCCATTTACAACCTCTCCGGTCAGCGTGTAAGCAAGGCTCAGAATGGTATCTTCATTATTGACGGTAAGAAAGTGCTGAAATAAAGAGCCCCTCTCCAACTTTCCCCTCCTCCCCCAAATGGGAGGCGGGGAAAGTTGGAGAATAATTGTACAATAATACTAACATAAACTGTCATACCCCTGTTTACAGTTCCCTCCCATTTGGGGGAGGGTTAGGGAGAGGGGCCGGTCTTATATGAAATACATTAAACCGATATTGAAAGTAGAAGAGGCCGAAGTTGTCAACATGTTGGCAGAAAGCCTGGTAATTGATAGTGACACCACAGTAGATGGTGGTGAAGCATTGACCAAGGAAAGTAGTTGGGAAATCTGGTCGGACGACAAGGAGTAACCCCTTCCTTTTTGGTTAGATATTTGTGAGTGTTAATCCCCGGCACGAACTCGTGTTCGGGGATTAACATAAAAACCAGAAAAACATAACGATATGGAAAAGATTATCGGTCTTATTGATGCACCTTTTACGCCATTCTACGAGAACGGCGATGTGAACCTGGAACCCATCCCAGCCTATGCAAAAATGCTACAGAAGAACGGGTTGAAAGGAGTTTTTATAAACGGCTCCAGCGGCGAGGGCTATATGCTTACCCCTGAGGAGCGTATGCAGTTGGCCGAGACTTGGGTAAAGGCTGCGCCCGAGGGATTCAAGGTGATTGTGCATGTGGGCAGTTGCTGTGTTCGCGAGAGCCGCAAATTGGCCGAGCACGCCCAAAAGATCGGAGCTTGGGGCATTGGTGCTATGGCACCGCCATTTCCGAAAATCGGTCGCATAGAAGAACTGGTGAAGTACTGCGAGGAGATTGCTGCAGGAGCTCCCTCCCTACCCTTCTACTTCTACCACATCCCTGCCTTCAACGGTGCCTTCCTGCCGATGGTGAAGTTCCTGGAGGCTGTGGATGGCCGCATCCCCAACTTTGCCGGCATCAAATATACCTTCGAGAGTCTGTACGAATACAACCAGTGCCGACTGTATAAAAACGGCAAGTACGACATGCTGCACGGTCAGGACGAGACCATCCTGCCCTGCCTGGCTATGGGAGGCGCACAGGGCGGCATAGGTGGAACGACCAATTATAATGGCAAGAATCTGGTGGGAATCATCGAGGCGTGGAACAAGGGAGATTTGGAGTCGGCACGTGCCTTGCAGAACTACAGCCAAGAGGTTATAAACATTATCTGCCACTTCCGCGGCAACATCGTGGGCGGCAAGCGCATCATGAAGCTCATTGGCCTGGACCTTGGTCCCAACCGCACCCCGTTCCAGAACATTACGCCCGAGGAAGAAGCGCAACTTAAAAAAGAGTTGGACGAGATTGGCTTCTTCCAGCATTGCAACAGCTTTTAAATGAAGAATGAAGAATGAAGGCTGCGATTAAGCGAGAGAAGAGTGAAGCTCGTTTCAACTCTTCTGAGCGT
Organism: Bacteroidaceae bacterium; assembly: GCA_017541025.1. Taxonomy (GTDB): domain Bacteria; phylum Bacteroidota; class Bacteroidia; order Bacteroidales; family Bacteroidaceae; genus Physcousia. Next base: position 9,052 of record JAFXZY010000063.1, read on the forward strand.
GAGCAGGCTCGACCGAAGGTCAAGAATGAAGAATAAACATATCATTTTTCTTTTAGTTTTTTGTGTCTTTTCTGCTGCTTGGGCGGCTGAAAAGTCTATTAAGGTTGCCTGCGTCGGCAATAGCATCACCTATGGGTACGGCCTGACAGACAGAGAGCACGATGCCTATCCCACCCAACTACAGCAGATGCTGGGCGAGGAATATGAAGTAGGAAATTTCGGCCGATCCGGTGCCACATTGCTCTTTCGTGGACATCGGCCTTACACCGAACAGCCTGAGTTCCGCAAGGCCATGGACTTTGCTGCCGACATTGTAGTGATTCACCTTGGCATCAACGATACCGATCCGCGCGACTGGCCCAACTATCGCGACGAGTTTATTACGGACTATTGCGCCCTCATCGATTCTTTCCGCGTGGCCAACCCCAAGGCTCGCATCATTATGGCCCGCTTGTCGCCAATCTCCAACCGGCACCATCGGTTCCAGTCGGGCACACGCGACTGGTTGGAGGAGATTCAGCAGGTAATCCCCCTCATTGCCAAGGCCAGAAATGTAGAGCTTACAGACTTCCACACACCGCTTTACAACCGTCCAGACCTCTTCCCCGACGGTCTGCACCCCAACAAACAAGGAGCGGCCATCATGGCGGACGTAGTCTGCAAGCACATCACCGGCAAATACGGAGGGCTCAAGCTACCAGCCATCTACAGCAATGGCATGATTCTTCAACGTGACACTCCCCTTCGCATTCAGGGTACAGCCGATGCCGGAGAAGAAGTAGAGGTGAAGATTAAGAACCAAAGGGCAAAAGCAGTTGCAGGGAAAGACGGACGCTGGGTTGTGGAACTGAAGCCGATGCAGGCAGATGCGCACCCAAACCTGTTCACTGTTTCTACGAAGAACCGACGACTTTTCTTTGAGGATGTAAGGATAGGCGATGTCTGGCTTTGCTCTGGTCAGTCCAATATGGCGTTTAAGATGCGTGAGGCAGCAGAATGGGAGGGAATGAAGACCCTTGAGCACCCCACTCCCCACGCCTTCATGCTCTATCAGCTTGCCCCCATTTCCCCCACCGACAATGTGGAATGGGACAGCCTTACGCTGGCACGTGTCAACGAGCTGAAATACATGAAGCCAAGTATCGGCTACTGGGCGGACTGGGTACAACACCACCTTTTGGCAGAGGAATTCTCTGCCATAGCCTACTACTTTGGCCGCATGTTGGCAGACAGCTTGGACATTCCTGTCGGACTTATCTGCAATGCCGTGGGCGGAACGAACACAGAAAGCTGGATCGACCGACGTACCCTGGAGTTTGAGTTCCCCAATATACTGAACGACTGGCTGAACAACGATTTTATTCAGGACTGGTGCAGGGAACGCGGAGCCAAGAATATAGCCGAGGCACTGAGGAAAGGCGAAAACCTGCAGCGGCACCCCTATCAGCCCTGTTATATGTACGAGGCTGCCATTGAGCCCCTGGCACAGTTCCCCATCCGCGGTGTCATCTGGTATCAGGGCGAGAGCAATGCTCACAATAAGGATGCACATGAACGTCTGTTCCCTCTGCTGGTGGAAAGCTGGCGACGGAACTGGCAACAGCCCCAGATGCCATTCCTCTTCGTGCAGCTGTCCTCACTCAACCGCCCATCGTGGCCGTGGTTCCGCGACAGTCAACGCCTGCTCCAGCAGAAAGTCCCCTATACGGCGATGGCCGTCTGCTCCGACTTAGGAGACTCGCTCGACGTACACCCACGCCGCAAGCAGCCCGTGGGCGAACGCCTGGCCCGTCTGGCTTTGGCCAAAGTCTATCAGCAGCCCTATTTCACAACCCATCCATCGGCCAGCCAAGGTCCTTCTATAAGGGAGGCCCGGAAGGATAAAAAGCACGTGGTTCTGACGTTCGACTATGCTGAGGGACTTACCACCTCGGACGGCACAGCACTTCGCACCTTCGAGGTGGCTGACGAATTCAGCATTTTCCATC
>JAFXZY010000001.1 GCA_017541025.1 Bacteroidaceae bacterium
CACTTAAGAATAAAAAGATATCCACACCTATAAATCCAGGATAAAATGCCCATAACAAACGTATTTCCTTACATGTGGCAAGCAGATGGGAAAGGATTATCAGTATCATGGCAATTCCCATGAAATATTGCCGATGTGTAATTAATCTATTGAAAAACATATTTGCCATAAGGGCATCTTTTACCTTACGTATCCGTGAATCTTATCTTTCCACGAATAATGACGTTTTACCATCTCATATCCGTTAATAGCCAGTTGCTGACGCAGATCGGGATGGTTCATGATGCGCAGGCAGGCATCGGCTAGTGTGGCAGCCTCGTCCTGAATAAGGCAGTTCTCCTCATGCTTGAGTTCCGGAATGGCGTTGGAAATAAGACTGGTCATTACAACGGGAATTCCACAACTCATAGCTACTAGCACTTTGTTTTGGATTCCTGCAGCCACGCGGACTGGAGCTATAGTCAGACAGGCATCACAAATGGTGTCCTCAATATCCTCGACAAAACCTGTTACAAAAATATTCTCTGAGGCCAACTGCTGTATGCTTTGCGGGGGCTGTGCTCCAACGATATAGAATTCGGACTTGGGCTTCTTTTTGAGAATGCGTGGGAAAATATCTTGGATAAAGCAAAGTACAGCATCCTGATTCTGCAGAGTTCGCATATTGCCCACAAAGACAATCTTGTTAGGATTGTACTTATGTTTGATGTTCTTACTGCAGATAATACCGTTAGAATGCAATTCCAGGCTCTCGGGGTGGAGGGATTTTGTCTTCAAATAGTCAATGTCGGCCTGAGAGACTAAAACATTTTTGGGGAAGTGCAACAGGCTGTACTGCTCGGCCCTAAGAATTAGCCTTTGCTCCATACGGTAGACATTCCTAAGGAGCCAATTGCCCTTGCTTTGTGAAGACATAGCGTAGGTCTTGGAAAGGGCATCTGTCATCTCTATAATAGATCGACTGTGAAGCCCCAGCTCATCAAGGTAAGGCATCATACGTAGCAGATGGGCAATGAATAGGTCCGGGTTCTCTTTTTGGATAATCTCGCGTAACTTTCTTCTATAGGTACCTGACATGTAAAAACCGCATTGCATGGGCTTTGCCTGTAAAAAGCAAATAAATGCGTGAAGAAGTGACGAAAGATGATGTCTGTGAACAGTATAAACTTTGTGGTATATGCGCTGGGCCTCAAAGATTTGTGGTTGGCCGTCTTCCTCTAGACTAAGCAAAATAAGTTTGTAGCCTTGCTTTCGCAACTGATGGGCTATATTATTGATTCGAAGCACATCACCACCATTCTCTGGCACGGGGAAGCGTGGCGTAAGAATGCAAATCTTTCGGGCGTTTGCAGCATTCTCGTCCAGTTCTTTACGCAGGTTTGTCTCCAACGCCAGACGCTCATCATTTTGGGCAATTGAACGGTCTATCCGTTTTTGCCAAACAACGAATAGTATGACATCCACTAAAACTATCCATGTAATGTTAAGTCCAATAAGGTACAACCCAGCGTTCAACAGGGCGAAGATGATATCGGCCACTAGAATTGTCAAAAGCGCCATGTGCATGTAGTGGCCTGTCCGCATGAGCTTGTGATGGATATGGGTCTTGTCAGAATGGAATGGATGCTCACCTCGAAGAATACGACTACAGGCAACACGTGTGAGGTCGAAAGTGGGAATCAGCAAAAGCGTGTAAGTCAGCAATAGACTGAACTCTTCAGGTTCTTTTATGGTGTTATCTGAACAGAATTTCAGTCCTAAATAGCTTAGTGCATAGCCCAGCATCAAACTGCCGGAATCACCCATAAATATTTTGGTGCCTTTTGTGTTGTCACCAAAAAGATTATACCAAAGGAATACAATCAGACTACCGGATATGGCAGCTGTAAAGAGGCAGAATATGTGCATACCCCATTCCCAAAAAGCCCATGTAAAGACTATAAAGGCAATGAGTGAAAGACTGCTGGCAAGTCCGTCAATACCATCTATAAGGTTGATGCTGTTTACCACTAACATCACTAGGAATACCGTTAATGGGTAACTGTAAATCTCTGGAATCTCATAGATGCCACAGAATCCATATAGATTATTTAGGGTAAGGCCTATAAGGGGGAAGCAAAGTGCTGCTATAAACTGGATGAAGAACTTTAAATGTGCAGAAAGCCCAAAAAGATCATCTAACAAGCCTGTCACGTATATGGTAAAGATTCCGAATCCAATAAGCAGCGTGCTCGATTTAAGGGGCTCACTCTCTCCGTAGAAGTTGAAGATGATTGCTAAGGTAACGGCAATACCAACAATAGTGCTGGGAACAAAAATAACACCTCCTAGACGGGGCGTGCTATTCTTGTGTATCTTGCGGTCATTGGGCCTGTCGAAGTATCCGTTGCGTTTGCACAGATTAAGTATCCATGGCATTAATAGCATGGACGTTAGTGCCGAAGCTACGAAGGATATGAAAATGTAGAGCGCAGTCATGTAATCGTTTATATATTATAAACGTTCATTTGACTTTTTTTATTGTCCAAAATGCAGGTTTTTCCTGAGAACAAACCGACTTTGATAAAAACTTGCATCAATATTTACGGAAACGTAGCGTTCCCTCTGCTCCGGAAAGTACCATTTTGTCGGAAGTCAATTCTTCTATCTTCAAGCGTCCGTTGTTGGGAATGCCATATTTCTTCAACTCTTCTATGGGATGAGCTACTGAGTCAAGTTCAGAATCTTTAAAGATCTTATCCGTCTGGATAATAATACAGCCTTCTGCCTGTTGATAATATGTCAGGTAGAAGTCTTCCGCTTCGCCTGGAAGAAATTGCAGCATAAGCAAGTTGTTGCGTACCTTGTAATATATGCTGGCATTAGAATTATCTGGTTTGCTGTAAACAGGTGAACCGTCTAAAGCCCTCCACTCCAGAAGTTGCCACATACCACCCAAAGTGCCGCTGTCATCTCGTTTATTCTCGCAACTGCTGGATATAGCCAGAAAGAGAATTGATACTATGCAGTATAGAAAAAAATGCCTGTTAGTCTTCATCTGTTACTTCGTTATATTAAACAATCCGCTGTATGATACGGAAATCATTCCACCATTGCTTTTTCCAAGAATCTCACCATCGTTATGCCCGTAGCTGGCTGTAATTCCTAATCCTTTCACTTGGCGAGGTTTGTAAGTAACTTCTGCCATCAGATAGTTGGCCTTCTCTGGGTTAGGCGTAGGAGTGTTGTAGGAGCCTAAACTCTTTTCGTGGGTATAGAGCAGACGCCAGCCCCATTCTTCTGTCGGCTGGCCGCTAAGACCTACGTGATGAGCATTTACGCGACTATGGTAAACCATGAGTCGATTGCTGAATCCAAAACGGTCGTTGTACATGGGTGAGGAGAGTAGCGGGTTACCCATAACGAATCCTGAATGCTGCCAGGCTCCGTAAATGTGATTATTGTAATATTGGTCGCATCCGCTTATCTGCTCAGGCATGTTGTCCGTTTTATCATGATAGACGGCTCCGCTTTGATCCATTGTACCAATATGCTCGTAAACAATACTGCTTAAGAAAGGATTTTTGGGAAGGTTTACCTCTACGCCCCAAAGCATATCCTTCCAGCCGTATTGCCAGAACATCTGGCTTTGGTCCTCAAAGAAGTGCTCCAGATATGCTCCTGCACTCCATCCTTTGCCATGATAGTCTGCGCGCAGGTGCCAACTTCCTACTTGGTTACCTTCACTGTTTCTGTATGGATCACCATCATTACTATCGCTTCCACCGGGAATTAAAGCATGCCAGAAACTTTTGAAACCATGCAGCAGATTTTCGTCATAATATTGTGGACCAGGGAATCCTTTTCTTTGAGGGATGTTGTGTCCTGTGCCACCAAACTGGCAGCTCATTTCCAGACCTCCTGTGACGGTAAGGGGGAATTTCTCTTTATTCCCAATGCGCAGGAACAAAGCCTTGGAATGATAGAGCGAACCGGTGGTGTAAAGGTATGGATTGTTGTCGTTAAACTCACGCTGCCAAGCATTATCTGTATACCACCCGTATGCAAGATGTGCCTTGACTGCTAGCCATTTCTTGGTACCGGGAATAACCAGAAAGTCAGGTAACTCTATGCGTATTTGTGGAAGTGGCCTGGCATTAATACCTGAAGTCATACCACCACTACTGAGGGCTTGGTTCTTCAGTTCAAGGGGGCGTTCCTTCTGGCCTAAACTAAGGCGAAGTGCTTTCCATTGAAAATCGGCATAAAGTTGCTGAACAATAAAGTGTTTGCTTCCCATACCTACTGCTACAGCCAAATCAGCTCCATATCCTATGCGCCAATTTCGCAAGCTGTCTGTCATCACATCTCTTTGAATGCCACCACGCAGGTAGCCGTAGTTGTTTTTGTGCGAACTTAGGCCATATCTGTTGTTCGTAAACCAGAATGGGGCATAATCACCATCGCTGAAGGAACCTGTCATAGTACCTTCATAATAAATGTCCTGTCCCAAACGACTGATTTGTGCAGCTGCCGTTAAGGGTAGAATCGTTAACAATAATATAACAATACGTTTCATTTGTTTCCCAATATCCAAAATTTTCCTGCAAAGTTAAAATTTTTATTTGTACGCGTAAAGTGTTTTGCTACATTTTTTGATTTTTATGATAATTTCGGCATAGACGTTAGCCCAATTGCATAAAATGTTGTAACTTTGCAAAAATAGAGCGAAAATTCGATTATGAAGAATTTATATAAGGGGATGCAAGACCCCACCAAAGTTTTTCTTTTGATAGGAACTGACGAGGAGGCAGCTGAAATTCAAGCAGAATTGAACGGACAGGGGCTAACTCCCAAAACACATTGCATATTGCCCGAAGTTTTGTCAGACACTTTGCAGGATATGGAAAATGTTGCGGCGGTCTGCTGTGTTTCAGGTGCTTTACAGAAAACAGATTTGCAGATTCTGTGTCAGTTTTGTCAAGAAAACAAGACGTTGTTATTTTTCTGCACTCCAGGACTTAGTGTTCTTCAGAAAAATATGCGAGTGAAGAATGTAGGCTTTATGTCTTTTCTTTCCCCCGTTGAAGAGCCGCTTAGTCATTGGTGGAATAAACTGGTGAAACGCCTTTTTGATTTATTGGTCAGCGGCATCTTCCTCTTCTTCATTTTTCCTTTTATCTACATCGTTGCAGCTATAATTATAAAGCGTAAAAGTCCAGGGCCGGTTTTTTCTATAGTTAAGGAAAAGAATGGCAGCGGCAAGTCTTTTGATAAGCTAACATTCAGAACAGAAGGTCTTCCTGAATCGTCATTCCTTCGGAAACCTGCCTTAAAGAATATGCCACAGCTCCTGAATGTTTTTGGAGGAAATATGTCTATTGTGCCAGGCATGGTGAAATGTCAGTTCTGCAAGAATGCAGATGTTTGGTATATGGAGAATTGGTCATTGTGGTTGGATATTAAGATACTTGTAAGAGCGATGTTGAATAAAAATAAAATAGAATAACAATTATAAAAGAATCAATATTTATGTCAATATTTTCGAAATTATTTGGTCGTAAATCAAACTCTGATACTCGTATTGGCGGCATGGAAGATTTCATGTTGCTTATTAGAGTATATTACCAGTCGGCTATGGCAGCTCAGTTGGGAATCAACAATTTGGCTTCATTGCCTGACTTGAGGGTTTTTAAACAAACCTATCATGTTCAGACAGTCAACAATAAGTTGGGCATTGGCGAAAAGAAACAATGCCGTAAGCTGATGCAGGATATTTACCATATTAGTGACGGTTTCTTTGAGGAAGTGGACAACAGCGTAAAAAAACGTTGCAAGAAAATACAGGATGTTCAGGGCTATCTTGTTACATTTCAGGGTTTTAGCCAGGATTTGATGATGCTGATGGGCAACTTGATGCAATGGAAATTCCGTCTGCCTGGTTTTTTTAAGAGCGCCTTACGTCAGATGGTCGAAAAACAGGTTCATGAAATAATGACCAAGGTAGATTGGAAGGATGACGGTGTACGTCGTACCTGCGTAGCTATCAGAAAGTATCAATCGGCCCTTGGGTATACGGAATCATGGATGTCTGAATATGTTTATACCCTTGTTATGCTCGCAAAAAAGGAGCCAAAGAAAAATAGTGAGGAATAATTTTGCATTTCGTAAAAAAAAAAGTTATCTTTGTCCTCGAAATATCGGAGTTCGATAGAAAATGGATGCTAAACTAACAGAACTAATCATTCAACTAGAGGCCCGTACTCGCCAACTTTTAATGCAGTACAGTAAGTCTCAGGAGGAGAAACAAGATCTCTTGTTGCGTTTGAAAGAACGTGATGAGGAGATACTGTTGTTGAGGCAGAAAAACGAAGGACTCCAACAACAATATACCCATCTTAAGATGGCAAAGTACATTGATATGGCTGATGATGATGTAAAAGACCTTCGAGGCCGTATCAGAAAGATGGTGCGTGACGTTGACCGGTGTATCTCCATGCTTAAAGTAGAATAAAAAATATGGCAGAGCAAAGTGACACCCTATCAATAACTCTCCGTTTTGGCAGTTGGACGCTGCCAATGACTGTTCGTCGTGAAGAGGAATTTGTCTATCGGCAAGCAGAGAAGCTTATTAAGGAGAGATTCAACTTTTATACAAACAGCTATCCAGGCCAAAGTACAGAAATGTATCTTGTTATGACAATTTTGGATATAGCTGTCAAAGTTAAACAGCAAGAATCGTCAATGGATATAGAACCTATAACCAGCCGACTAAAGCCGTTGCTTGCTGAGTTGGAGTCCGCACTCGAGACAAAACAGAGAGTTAATGACCCCAATTAATAAATCAAACATTAAGAATTCATGATACCTTATATTATTTATGGACTGATCATAGGTATTGCATCCTTTGTGATCTTTTTTTGCATATGGTATTTTGTTGTATTACCAAGCAAACGTAAAAGAATGACAGAAGAGGCCGAGCAGGAGGCAGAAATTATTAAGCAAAAGAAATTACTAGAGGTTAAGGAGAAGTTTATCAGCAAGAAGGCCGAGTTGGAAAACGAAGTTCGCCAGCGTAACCAGCAGATTCAGCAAGCAGAGAACAGGGCCAAGCAAAGAGAGCTTAGTCTTAACCAAAAACAAGATGAACTGACTCGTCGTAAGCAGGAGTCTGATACGATGCGTACGCGTTTGGAGGCCCAGCAGACTGTTCTTCAGAAGAAAGAAGAAGAGTTAGAACAACGTATGGGATGTTTGATGGAACAGGAACGTACCAAGTTGGAAGAAATTTCTGGACTTAGCGTAGATGAAGCTCGTGAGCGTCTGATAGAATCTCTTAAGGATGAGGCTAAGACAAGTGCTGCGGCTTACATCAATGAGATAATGGATGATGCCAGAATGACAGCTAATAAGGAGGCAAAGCGCATTATCATCCAAACTATTCAACGTGTGGCTACAGAAACGGCAGTAGAGAATAGTGTTACTGTATTCCATATTGAAAATGATGAGGTAAAAGGCCGTATTATTGGTCGTGAAGGACGTAACATCCGTGCTTTAGAGGCGGCCACAGGAGTGGAAATTGTGGTGGATGATACCCCTGAAGCAATTGTTATCAGTGCATTTGACCCCGTTAGACGAGAAATCTGTCGTTTGGCCCTGCACCAGTTGGTCGCTGACGGCCGTATTCATCCTGCTCGTATTGAGGAGGTCGTTGCAAAGGTTAAGAAGCAGGTCGACGAGGAGATTATTGAAACAGGAAAGCGTACTACCATTGACCTTGGCGTTCATGGCTTGCATCCCGAGCTAATTCGTATTATAGGTAAGATGAAGTATCGTAGCAGTTATGGCCAGAACCTATTGCAGCACGCCCGTGAGACAGCTAACCTTTGTGCCGTTATGGCTAGCGAATTGGGCTTGAATCCCAAGAAGGCAAAGCGTGCTGGCCTGTTGCATGATATAGGTAAGGTACCTGATGAAGAACCGGAAATGCCTCATGCATTGTATGGCGCAAAGTTGGCAGAGAAGTATAAAGAGAAGGCTGATATCTGCAATGCCATAGGTGCCCACCACGATGAGATGGAGATGACGACACTTCTTGCTCCCATTGTTCAGGTTTGTGATGCCATCAGTGGTGCCCGTCCTGGTGCCCGTCGTGAGATCGTGGAGGCCTATATCAAGCGTCTAAAGGACTTGGAGGACATCGCTATGAGCTATCCTGGTGTGGTTAAGACATATGCTATTCAGGCAGGTCGTGAACTCCGTGTTATTGTTGGTGCAGATAAGATTGACGATAAGCAGACAGAACTTCTAAGTACGGATATTGCCACAAAGATACAAAACGAGATGACTTATCCAGGGCAAGTTAAGATTACGGTCATCCGTGAAACAAGATCAGTTTCCTATGCAAAATAATCCTTTATATATTATATGGTAGTAAAAGCCTTGGGTCCCAAGGCTTTTACTTTTTATTAGAACTTCCACCATTTCTTTTTAGATTTCTCTGGTTCAGCTTCAAACTGTTCTGTCAGTACCTGCTCGTATGTCTTGTGTTTCGAGATTATTTCATAGATGGTTCCCCAGTCAGGCAATCCACCCACATTGCGGTCGTCAATCCAAACATCAGCCTTCAGTTTCCTGCTGAAATGTATATTCTTTTCCACATCCTCCTCAGGGAAATCCTTGTTGATGGCATAGAACTCTACACCTCTTGCTTTACACCATTCCACAGCATCGTCCAGAAGTTTACCTTCTCTAACACTCCACAGAATGAGTTTGTGGTGTTCTTTAATAAGCATTCTCAGCGTGTCTGTGGCAAAGGGGATTTCTTTGCCAATCTCAGGATATTTATGCTCAACGATTGTACCGTCAAAATCTACTGCAATAGTCATACGTTTTATTTATTTACTTGGGACTTTATTCTTCTTCCTCAGTAAAAGCAAGGAGAATCTTGTGGAAGACGGCAGGGAGGTTCTTCTTATAATAAAATGTTTCGAACCACATTATACTGTAAATGACAACGAGGAAAATAATCCAGCCTAAGAGAATTTTTATAATCATTATTTAAATATTGGTTAGTTGTTAAACATCAATTAGGAGAGTGTCCTTTTCATGATATCTGAGGGTTCTGAGTCTTTCCCATTCAGGTGCATTCATCTTCCAAGTGTGGGATGTAGCCTCAGAACCGAAACTATCTATCTTTTTTACCACCATCTTAAGTGTCATACGATGAATATCGATTGCAGGAAGATACTGTGAAGCGTTATCTGCCTCGTTATGCGTTTCAACAAGGAGTTGCATGTTGGTCAACTCTTCCAATAAGACCCTAACTACAGTTTCAGGCAATTGAGTGTCTCTTGCCAAAGTACGAACTGAATAGGCCGTGCTGCCATTGGCAAACCGCTTGCAAATCTTGCTCATAAGGAGAAGGCAAATGGTATCGCGGTAACGCCGACTCAGGTCGTAGCTCTGTCGCTCAAATGCGTAATTCTCCATACATTGGTTGGCATAACACAATTGTCCGCCTAACAGACAGATACTCCATGAAATCTGTAACAACAACATAAAAAGGGGTAATGCTGCGAATGAACCGTAAATGGCGTTATAGCTGCTCAGTTTGATCTGATAATGAACATAAAGGTATTGAATAACAGAGAATGCTATTCCTGCAACAATTCCAGGTGCTATTACGTTCTTGAACTTAACATGTGTGTTGGGCATCATTTTGTAAAGCAAGATGAAGGCAATGCAGATAAGAACAATAGGCGACAAGCGAAGGATGATTCCCAGGGTATTGCTTAGGTACAGATAGTCGGGGAGCAGGCTACGGAAAGTCATTACAGCCATGTTCAGACCACTTAGGATGATGATGACAAAGGGGAGTAGAATAAATACACTGATGTAATCCGTAATCTTTTTGTATATGTTACGTGAAGATTTGACAAACCAAATGGTGTTAAATGCTGTTTCTATGTTGGTGGTTAGTGAGAGCAAAGTGTAAAGCAAGAATACCAGGCCAACGCCCAAGAATACACCACTCTTAGTGTGTTGCAAATAAGAGTCCACAAAGCCCAGTATGGTGTCAAGAATCTCAGGGTTTATCTCAATGGAATTTCTGATTCTATCCTCCAGGAATATGTCGAAACCAAATCCTTTGGCAATTGCAAAGATGATGGCCAATACGGGAATGGCTGCCAACATACAGTTGTATGTGAGGGCTGATGCGTAGCTCATGAGGTTATTCTTCATGATGCATTCCGCTATGATTATGCCTCGCTTAACCATTCTCAGCTTCCATCTTTTGAAGGGAGATAGCTTCTGCTCGTTTATATTCCAAATATAATCCAGATTCCTCATTGTCATCTCATTAAAATAGAAAAGACAGTAAACTTGTAAGCCGGGTTCTGTAATCTTTTCCTTTTTAAAGGAGAAAGATGCTTGTCATTTATCTGCGACCTGTGTTGCCACAGGCCTCTATCGTTCTACCCTCCAGCTCAGACGGGCCGCCTTCTCTTTTGTTCGCTGGTATACATGAACTTTCAACTCCCGGAATGCACAGCATTGATGTCACCACCAATCTGGTAGGCTCTTACCCTGCCTTCTCACCCTTACCATCAATGACGGCGGTTATTTTCTTCTGCATTTACAGACTCTCGCGAATCTCTTTCCGTTAGGAAGCGGGATACCCTGTGTTGCCCGGACTTTCCTCTCGTTTACCCATTACTGAAAAAACTAGCGACAAGCCGGTTTACTGTCTTATTCTGTCTGCAAAGATATGAAGAAAACTTCTAAGTGCCTTTGTTTTTCTGAAAAATCTCTCATGTAATGTTCGTAAACGAATGTAAATAATCACTATTATAGCATTTAACAACCGTTAATGATATATATATCTGTGTTAAATATTAGCAAAAAAGCGCCTTGGATAGTATCAGATTAAATAAAAATGATATATCTTTGCGATGTTTTAGAGATAAAAAACGCGAAAATTAACAAATAAAACATGATATAGTTATGAAACAGACAACTAAAATGTGGATTGGGATGACGATTCTTGCATTTGCAAGTAGTGCTGTAACTGGTGCAGTGGTTAAGAAAACAACAACAAACGAAGCGCCTGCACCCATTTTTGCTCCATCTCCTGTGGCAGCAGCTGCGCCAGGCGGTCTGGTAGATTTGACAGCTGCAGCAGAATCTTCTGTAAATGCTGTAGTATATATAAAGGTAACGCAGACCGGGAAGACACAGCGTGTAACGGTCCAGGATCCGTTTAGCGACTTTTTTGGTGATTTCTTCGGTTTCGGCGGTCGTGGTCAGCAACCGCAACAGCGTGAATACAAGGCACCCGACAGACACGGTGCTGGTAGCGGTGTAATCATCAGTAGTGACGGCTATATTGTAACCAACAATCATGTGGTGGGTGAGGCTGATCAGATTGAAGTGAAGTTGAATGACAATCGTGAGTTTAAGGGGCGTATTATAGGTTGTGATGCCACTACTGACTTGGCCTTGATTAAAATAGACGGTAAGGATCTGCCTACCATACCCATCGGTAACAGTGATGAACTGAAATTGGGACAATGGGTGTTGGCTGTAGGTAATCCCTTTAATCTTACCAGTACCGTTACAGCTGGTATCGTAAGCGCTAAGGCTCGTACGCTTGGTGCCAATGGTATAGAGAGTTTTATTCAGACTGATGCTGCCATCAATGCTGGTAATAGCGGAGGTGCTTTGGTGAACGAGAAAGGCGAGTTGGTTGGTATTAACGCTATGCTGTATAGCCAGACTGGCAGCTATAGCGGCTATGGGTTTGCTATTCCTACTTCTATTATGAATAAGGTGGTAGCCGACCTTAAGGTTTATGGTACTGTTCAGCGTGCTGTACTTGGAGTTGGCGGGCAGGATGTATCAAATTACATCGATAATGAAAAGGCCAAGGGTAACGATGTTGATCTGGGTACTGTTACAGGTGTTTATGTTGAAAAGATTTACGACACAAGTGCTGCAGAAGATGCCGGACTGGAGAAAGGTGATGTGATTACCGAATTTGACGGCAAGCAGGTTAAGAAGATGTCTGAACTGCAAGAGGCTATTGCTCAGCATCGTCCTGGCGACAAGGTTACCATCAAGTATCTCAGAAACAAGAAATCTCACACAGAAACCGTAACATTGCGCAACTCTCAGGGTACGACAAAGGTTATGGAGGAAGTTGACCTTGACCAGTTAGGAGTTCAACTGAAACCTGTTTCCGACGAGGAGAAGAAAACTATGAACATCGCTTATGGTCTTACAGTTAATGCTATTCGTAATGGAAAGATGAAGACAGCAGGAGCTACCAAGGGTACCATCATTCTGCAGGTTAACGACCAAAAGATGAATGCCGTGGAAGACTGGGAAGAGGCTGTCAAGAGCGCTAACCAGAGTACAGACCGCACCTTGTGGATCAAGGCTCTTACTCCAAGCGGAAGAAAGGTAAGCTATGTTATTGATTTGAATGAGTAAGTTCATTGAACATTTATTATAATTGAAAAGTTTCCCCGAAATCTTGTCCATTTCGGGGAAACTTTGTACATTTGCGCGTTAAATCCAGTAATAAACTACCAGAATGAGGAAAAGCTTGTTTTATGTTTTGTTTTTCTTGGCCTGCATGATGTTTCAGAATGTAGAAGCTAAGATAAAACAGCAACCAGTATATTTATTTGGTTTCGCAGCGTCGTTTGTAGATTCCTTGGCATTCATAACAGATGTTCAGTATATTGACTCTGCTTATGTTGACACAAAGACCAAATTCCTGATAGGTAGGAATTTGTATTCTGTCCAGTTGCAAGACTTTCTTGAGAAGAACGAAGATTGTAAGCACCCGGTAACGTCTATCTTCTTTGGAAAGAAGAAGGAGAAGGTGGAGAAAAAGATGCTTTCTGTTCGTCGCAGATTCGAAGGGGATTTTAGACTAAAAACCATTGTCTGCCCTTTTCACGCTGAGAACTACATTGATTCGAAAATTGCGGCCCCCGTTGCAACTGAAGCCAATAACAAGCCAAGTAAGAAAAACAAGAAATAATAGCGTTTGATGGATGAACGTAGGTTGTTTTATCGTGTTGGTGGTCATGCTTTCTGTGTGGTCTTCAAGGATGAGTGTAATAACGAATCCCTGATTCCTTCATTTGCCCGATTCAGATTGGATGAACCAGCAGAGTCTTTGCTTTTTACTCTGACAGTAGATGACTCCTTTCGTTTTGTCACAAAAGGAGAGGAAATTGGGCAGTTCGACTGCGGAGGCTGTAATCATGGTGTTTATTGTACAGACCGCGAAGAGTATCAGTATGAGATTTCTGATGTTCAGGGTATGTTGTGCAGCTATATGCAGGCTTCTCCGGATTTTAGGGAATGTGCCGTTGCGATAAAAGGTGAAACATGGAGCCAACGTAACTACGGACTCAATAATGCGCTGATGATGGTTTATGCCTTTGCTTCGGCTGACCAGTTGACGATGCTGATGCATGCTTCTGTTATCCGCCATCAGGGAAAAGGCTATTTGATGACAGCGCCTAGCGGAACAGGCAAGAGCACGCATACCCGACTTTGGTACGATAATATTCCTGGTTGCGACCTGATGAACGATGATAACCCCGTTGTAAGGATTGTCAATGAAGAGGCCATTGTTTACGGAAGTCCGTGGAGTGGCAAGACACCTTGTTACCGGAATATCCAGGCTCCTGTTGGTGGAATAGTCCGTATTCAGCAACGGCCAAAGAATACCATCCGTAAGCTATCTTCACTCGAAGCTTTTAGCAATCTGCTTCCTGCTATCAGTAATATGAAGTGGGACAAACGTGTGTATAATGGTGTTTGCGACGGAATATCTGAGCTGATTCGTTTGTGTGGAATGTATGAATTGGGTTGTCTCCCTGATGCAGCAGCTGCCCATCTCTGTCATGATACTATTGTAAAATGAGTGTTCTAAAGTCCATTATACACTTCCTGTTAAAGGTCTTGTTGACTCCGTTCCGCTATTTCAACAAACGCAGAAACGGGGTTACTTCCTCTGAGGTAAGGCACGAGTTGCCCAATGATGCTTTCTTAGGGCTTGTTTCCGAGACGCTGACCGAGGGGCATACGGCAGTAATATGGGTTAAGGGATATAGTATGCGACCTTTCATAGAGTTTGGCAGAGACAAGGTTAAATTGGTCTCGGCTGCAACCTATCAGGTGGGTGATGCCGTATTGGCTGAGATAGCCAAGGGCCATTATGTGCTGCATCGTATCATTAAGACGGAGGGTAACAAGCTGACTCTCCAGGGCGACGGAAACGTAAAAGGTGTTGAATATTGTACTATGGCTGACGTTAGGGGCGTAGTTACAGAATATATCCGCCCCAACAGAACCCTTTCGGCCGATGATGCCAGTTTAAAGAGGAAAATCCGTCTATGGCGAATGCTACGTCCCATAAGAAGAGAATTGTTATTTATTTACAAAGTACTGATATAGAATATGAAGATTAACGAAGGTTTTGAACTCCGTACCGTTTGCGACGATAATGTTATTGTTGCCTATGGTCGTAAAAATATTGATTTCAGCAAAGTAATTAGCCTGAACGAATCAGCTGCCTTCATGTGGAATGCTGTCATAGACAAGGATTTTACATGTCAAGAACTGGCCGATTTGCTTTGTAAGGAGTATGAGATTGATAAGCAGACCGCATTAGAGGATGCAAATCAGATTGTAGCTAAGTGGAAAGAATTGGGATTGGTATCTGACTGATGGAGTGGTTATTGGACATCTTGCAGGAGATGGGAACCACGCTCAGGCTTCCCACATCCTTCGTTGTAATAGAGTTTATCGGAACCTTTGCCTTCGCTATTTCCGGTATCCGTTTGGCATCGGCCAAACAATTCGATGTTTTCGGAGCTTGGATTGTAGGTATGGCCACGGCGATTGGAGGAGGAACCATACGCGATCTGATGTTAGGCGTGAACCCATTCTGGATGACCAACAGCATCTATTTTATCTGCTGTGGCTTGGCTGTCCTATGGGTGATGGCATACGGGAAATACCTGATTCGTCAGAAGAATACCCTGTTCATCTTCGATACCATCGGCTTGGCGTTGTTTAACGTCATTGGCATAGAAAAGACACTAAACCTGGGCTTCCCTTATTGGACAGCTATCACCATGGGAACCATTACAGGTGCTGCAGGTGGTGTAATCCGTGATGTCTTTATCAACGAGGTGCCGCTTATTTTCCGTAAGGAAATTTATGCTTTGGCTTGCGTGGCTGGTGGCTTGGTATATATGCTGTGTAACCGATTGGGAATGTCTGTCGAGGTGAACGCTCTTCTGAGTAGCTTTACCGTTATAGTTATAAGGGTGTTTGCCGTCAAATATCATTGGATTCTGCCTAGACTAAAGGGCGAAGATGACTTAACTTAAAAAAAGAAAAAGACCATGAAACAAGTATTTTGGGTACTTCTGTTCCTCCCATACCTGACAATGGCTCAGGTGCAGCGTATTTATGACGAAAACGTAAAAACGCTTACTGTTGTCGTGGATGATGACCCCACCTTGCCACCTATCCTTTCATTACGGAAAAGGCACGTCTTGTCTATCGAATGGGACGAGATGAGTCATGACTACCAACGGTACGTCTATCATCTGCAGCATTGTAATGCCGATTGGGAACCGTCTGACGAGATTTTCGAAAGTGATTTCATGGCGGGCCTGAATAACCAGTTGGTCGAGGAGAACGAGAAGAGCTTCAATACTACCCAGATTTATACGCACTACCGGTTGCGTCTGCCTTCCCAGCAGCTCCGTCCCCTGTTGAGCGGCAACTATTGCCTGCAGATATTCCATGAGGACGATAATATGAATGAAGATACGCCAGTCCTGGAAGCCCAGTTCTGCCTGTATGAAAGTGTAGCAAATATCAGAACGCAAGTTAGTAGCAATACCGATGTGGATTTCAATCGCGACCACCAGCAGGTTACGCTCGCCGTGGGATACGGAACACTTAACGTAATAGACCCTCAGCGCGAGCTGAAGGTTGTTGTGTTCCAGAACCGTCGTTGGGACAATCGCGTAACGGGTCTCGTTCCCAACATCCGTAATAATGCCGGCATAGAGTTTACACATAACAAGAACCTTATCTTCCCTGCCGGAAGCGAGTTCCATAGGTTCGAAATACTGGATATACATCGTACCGCCATGGGCGTGGAGCGTATAGAGTGGTTCGACCCCTACTATCACGCCACTCTTTTTGCCGACCAGCCCCAGCACAATTACACTTTTGTTAAGGACCAGAACGGCGTGTTTGTGCTCAGGAGTTCAGATGACGAGGCCGATGCCATCACAGCAGAGTATGTGGTTGTCCACTTCTTCCTGCAGGCACCCAGGCTTCAGGGTGGAGACGTTTATGTCTGCGGACTTTGGACTGGCGAGGCCTTTAATCCTGAGTGCAAGATGGAATATGACGAAATCCACAAGCAATACCATGCTTCGCTATTGTTAAAGCAGGGATATTACAGCTACCAGTATAGACAGGAAGATGGTGCCACGGCACGCACCGAAGGCGATTTCTATCAGACGGAGAACGAATATAGCGTGCTGGTGTATTATCGCGGGCAGGGGGCTAGATATGACCGTCTGGTAGGTTATTCAGTAACAAATACAGGTCAGCCATGAAGCATTCCCCGTTCCCGTTAATGTCTTTGTTTTTGTTATCGTTGACGTTCACGTTACCAATCCATGCTATTACATACGAGTGGGAAGATAGTACTCGCGTGACCAATATGCTGCAAGATGCCAGGCAGCATGCCGAGGGTAAGAACACTATATTATATTTTGCCCATCAGTTTCTGGGTATTCCGTATGTGGGACATACCTTAGAGGTGAATGCTGAGGAGGAGTTGGTGGTCAACCTCCGCCAGTTGGATTGCACCACTTTTGTCGAGACTACAACAGCTCTTGCCTTAACCTTCCAGCATGGCGGGTTGGGATGGGACGATTACCTATATTGGCTCCAAACCATCCGTTATAATAATGGTAAACTGGACGGTTATTGCAGCCGCAACCATTATTTCAGCCAATGGATAACGAGCAATTCCCGTTTGGGGCTGGTAGAAGAGCAGACAGGCGAGGCTTCAGGAAATCATTACCCGTTCACCGCCACCCAGCAGTTGCAACTCAACTTCATGAGCACACATCCCGAGTATTACGCCATGCTGAAGGACCATCCCGAGCGGATTAAGACGATGGCATCGTTAGAGAAGGAAATGTTTGGTACCGAAGTTCGATACATCCCCGCCAGTTTTCTGAACGAATCTGAGAAGACACTCAAATACGTTAAGGATGGAGATATCCTGGCCCTTGTCACCAACAAAAGCGGACTCGATGTCAGCCACGTGGGCTTTGCCGAGTGGGGCAAGGATGGAAAACTTCACCTGCTGAACGCCAGCAGCATCCATAAGAAAGTAGTCTTAGAGCCTATGACGCTCTACCAATATATGAAGAAACATCCCTCCGTATTAGGGGTTAGGGTGGTTAGGATTAGACTTTAGACCTTAGTAAATTGTTCAATGTTCAATGAAAAATAAAGCTGCACTTTGGGTTCCGACCCTTTATTTTGCCGAAGCATTGCCCTACATGGCAGTAATGACCTTGTCTGTAATCATGTACACTAACTTGGGCCTTTCCAACTCCGAGTTGGGCCTCTATACCTCATGGCTCTACCTCCCGTGGGTTATCAAGCCCATCTGGAGCCCCATCGTGGACGCCCTCAAGACCAAGCGCTGGTGGATTCTTACTATGCAGATTCTTATCGGAGGCGCTCTGGCGGGAGTTGCCCTCACGCTTGATACCGCTTGGTGGCTACGGGGATCGCTGGCCTTCTTCTGGCTGATGGCATTCAGTAGTGCCACGCACGATATTGCTGCCGACGGGTTTTATATCCTTGGCCTAACGGAACGGCAGCAGGCGCTCTACGTTGGTGTCCGAAGCACCTTTTACAGGATAGGAAGTATCTTCTGTCAGGGTGTTATCGTTATTCTGGCTGGATGGTTGCAGGATTCGTTCTCCATCCCCGTAGCCTGGAGCATCACGCTTCTGCTTATGGCTGCCATTATGATACTCCTCGCCCTATGGCATAGTCGCATTCTCCCCAAGGTGGAAGATGACGATAAAGACTTTCCCTCCCCCATAGGGGGAGTTGGGGGGGGCTTTATGTCTACCCTTCGCGTTTTCTTCTCCAAACCTGGTATCGTCTTTGCCCTTCTTTTCATGCTCTTCTTCCGTTTCCCCGAGGCACAATTGGCCAAGATGGCACAGCCCTTTATGCTTAGGACGGCTGGAGAGGGCGGGCTGGAGCTCAGTACCGCCACTGTGGGGTTTGCATACGGAACGATAGGTGTCTGCGGCCTCTTGGCAGGTGGTCTGATAGGTGGTTGGCTGGTCAGCAAGCACGGCTTGCGTCGCTGGTGGTGGCCCATGATATTAGCTATCTCCTTGCCCGATTTGGTCTACGTCTATCTGGCCTACGTGCAACCCACCAATATGTTCGTCATCAACGCCTGCGTAGCTATCGAGCAGTTAGGTTACGGCTTTGGCTTTACCGCCTATTCTCTGTTTCTGGTTTACCTTGCCAAGGGCGAGAAGAGTACTTCAGTCTTCAGCATCTGTACGGCCTTCCAAGCCCTGGGTATGATGATTCCCGGCATGTTCGCTGGCTATTTGGCCGACCTGTGGGGCTTCCCCATCTTCTTCTCCTTCGTCTGCCTTTGCTGCCTTGTCACCTTTATTGTCAGCGCTCTGGTAAAGATTCCTTTAACGGAATAACTTTGAAACTTCGTCTCGAAGATACTTCCGCTCGGAAAAGAAAATAAATCTTTATTTATTTTGTATTGTTCTCACTTAATCGTATCTTTGCGTCCTAAAATAGCTATTTACGATAAAAGCCATGATAAAATTTATGAGTTGCAGACTTCTGATATTATGCTGCTTATTGTCTGCCTCGAACTTGCTACATGCATTTGACTCGTCTGTTGACCACCTTCTCGAAGGTGCTATCATGTGTTCCGGTTCTGAGGAAAAGGCTGCTTTGGCCTTTGACGGCGACCCTGCGACATACTATAGCACTACAGCTAGTGAGATGCAATGGGTGGGTTTCGATTTGGGCGAGCCCTATGTTATCACACGCATTGGTTACACGCCGACTCCAGGCAGTCAGGGGGCCGACCGTGTGCTATTGAGCCTATTTGAGGGGGCAAACAGTCCTGATTTTATGGATGCTATGCCGCTTTATTTCATTAGTTCGGCGCCAGACAAAAAAACTGTTACTGCTGATGTGAACGTGAGCAGGGGCTTCCGTTACGTTCGTTATGTGGGCGCTTCGGGCTCTTATTGTAACATTGCCGAGCTTCAGTTCTATGGTCATGCCGGAGAGGGTGATGATAGTCAGTTCTACCAGATTACTAATCTGCCTACGCTGAGCATTCATGTGAAGGATAATATCACCCCAGTTAATCGCGGCGAGGACTTTGAGTCGCAGTCGGTACTTATATATGATGGTGGAACGCTTACTCAGGAATATCCAATCCTGTTCCGTGTGCGTGGCAACTACTCTGCAACCCACGAGAACAAGGCTTTCCGTATGAAGTACAATGACGGCAAGAGTCACCATGTGATGAAGGGCGGACGCAATGAGTCGCCCGCAAAGGCAAAGAAATGGGTCCTTATCAACAGCTATCGCGACAAGACGCTGATGCGTAACCCTGTGGCTTGGGCTATGTCGAAACGAGCAGAAAAGGAATGGACGCCTTGGAGCCAGATTGTAGACCTGGTAGTCAACGGCGACTATCGCGGAACCTATACCTTAGCAGATCATGTAGATTTAGACAAAGACCGCATAGATATAACAGAAATGTCTGAGACGGACATCGACGAGGAAACCATTACTGGCGGCTATTATGTGGAGGTGGATAACAATGCCACACGCGAGCCTTATTATTTCTGGTCTTCTCGTGGTAATCCGATTACCGTACACGACCCCGATGATGATGTCATTCAGCCCGAACAGTTCCAATATATTCAGGATACCTGGAATAATATGGAGAATACTATCTTTGGCGCAGACTATACCGATGAGGAGAACGGCATACGCTCTGTGCTGGATATGGAATCGTTCCTGAAGTGGTTTATTGCCAGCGAGTTCAACGGTAATACCGATATGATATGTCAGGTATTTATGTTCAAGGAACGTGGCGATGACCATTTCTATACCGGACCTATATGGGATGCAGACCTTGCACTGGAGAACGACCAGACCACTTATCCTGCCAATGAACGTTATGACTGGACTTATAAGGTTCGTCAGACAGGCAACTGGGGACAGTTTGTCAGTCGTGTCCTTTCCGACCCATCTGTCTTCGCCCAACTCGAGGAGATGTGGGCTAAGCTCCGTAAAGCCGGAGCTTTCAATCCTGAAGATGTGGCTGCTGATGTGGACTCGCTCAGGGAAGAGGTTCGTGCTTCTGCTAATCTCAACTTCATCCGTTGGCCTTATCTAAACCAGTATATCTCGCTTAACCCCGAGGTGCCAGGTTCATGGGAGAAGGAGGTAGATCGTGTTCGCGATTTCGTGCGAGACCGTGTGGAATGGATGGACTATATGCTGTCCTATGGTCTGCATAAGAAGAATGGCATATACCAACTTGCTACGGCCTATGACTTGATAGAATTCTGCAAGCTGGTGAACGAAAATGGTGAAACGGATGCCAAGGCTGCCCTTCTCAATGACATAGATATGAGAGATTACAACGAGGAGTTCCAACCCATCGGTACATCACAGAATATTTTTGCCGGAAGCTTCGACGGCAAGGGACACACTATTCGTAACCTGTTCATTAGTGGTGGCGAAGGTGTTGGCTTCTTCGGACATATAGGCAATTGTACGCTTAGCAATATTGTCTTTGATGCAGCGTGCAAGGTTGAGGGTAAAAATTACGTGGGTATGCTGGCAGGTTATGCACATGATAATGCTGCCACAATCCTCGGCATTGAGAATAACGGCTCTGTAACAGCATCAGACAATGGGGCAGGTGCACTTGTTGGCTACGGAAATGAGTTAGTTGTCTTTAACGTAGCCAACTGTAGCAATACAGGTAGCATTGCGGCACAATCTAATGCTGCTGCTCTCATAGGTCCCTCGGCAGGCAAGATAAATGTGCTTAACAGTTACAACATTGGAATTGTTACGGGTGCAACAGAGGGCAAAGAGTTTGCTTTTGCTACCAAGAGCCTTTCTGTTGAAAACTGTTGGGACTATACTTCTACCCAGGCTAATAACATGACGCCTGAGCAGGTGGATAACGGCTATCTGTGCTATCAGCTCAACTATAACGATATCACAGGCAGTAACAATTGGAGGCAAAACCTGGACAACGGACGCCAACATGATCCATGGCCTGTGCTGCACAGAACCAGCGGAAGGGTTTACGAAGGGGTAGAAGGCTACACCAACCATAATGCTGATGCCACCACATATCGCTATTATAACCTTGTCATTACAGGAATCAACGATGGCAATAATGGTACCATTCAGTTCTCAGAGTTTGATATTCTGGATGATACATCGAACGAGGTGGAAGACCTTTACATCTATGACGGAGGGCCAGAAGGCTATGGCGATGAGAGTTGGGATAATGCAGCCGACAATAAAGTTAATACCAAGTACTGTGCCAGTTTCCATGGCAATGCATACTTCCTTTTCGATGCGATGGATGATGTAGAGCCTTGCGGATATCGCATCTATACAGCTAACGATACGGGAAATTATCCTGAACGTAATCCCTGCTCATGGAAACTATATGGTAGTGATACGCAACTGACCGACCCCAATGATCCTGAATGGATTCTATTGGATGAGCGTAAGAACGATAAATCGATGCCTGCCTCCAACTATACACCAGTTGACTTCTTTGTCACGCCACCAACACCATCCATGGAACTTAGTAGGCATTCTGCAACCCTCTTGCCAAAAGAGACGCTACAACTGGAGATTAAAACTGAGAATGTTAACCCACAAAGTCTGACGCTCCAGTGGATAAGTAGCAATGAGGCTGTTGCAACAGTTAGCGAAGAAGGTCTGGTTGTGGCTACAGGGCTTGGGAAAACAGATATTATTGTCTTTGCCCTCGAGAATAAGGCATTGTGCGATACTTGTACCATAACCGTCATTAAGGAACGAGTAGGATACCGTTACTATCAGTTTGCCATTGATGAGGTAAAGGGAAACTCTGCGATTCAACTTTCCGAGATTGACCTTATCAACAAGGATGGCGAGGAAATAAAGCCGCTTGAACTTTACGCCTATACCGGTTCTTATTACAGTAACGAAGTGCAGGAGAATCTCTTTGACGACAATGTATATACCAAGTATTGTGGTCCCTTCAACTCTACCTTATATCTATTTATAGATGCAGGTGAAGAGGTCGCCCTTTCCGGCTATAGGTTCACCACAGCCAATGATACCCAAGCGAATCCGGGTCGTAACCCTGTAACTTGGTCGTTGTATGCCAACAATACCATGAGCGAGGAGCCTGACGATGCAGGGTGGATTCTCCTTGATCACCGCGAAATCGATGAGACACTGGGTGCCGCCAATTATGAGCCTTATGATTTTTCCATTTCATCTTCGCCAATAGATATTACATGTATTGTCTCATACGAAATATTGTATGATGGCATGGTTGTGGCTACAGATACAGCAGAAGTAACCTATGACAGTGTTTTGCCTGCACCGTCAGCATCTTTGACAAACGACTTCATTACTCTGTCGGAAATAGGAACACATCCCATAAAAGTTACCAGTGACGTGACGGTAAGGTTCGAAGTTAACTGGAACGGCCCGTTTGAGTTCTCTACGGATGAGTCCACAGCCCGATGGTATAATATGCACATCAATAATGGCTGGTACGTAGGTAAACTGAGGGGTGAACCTTACAACCCAAAGAAGAACGATGGTAAGATAACCCAGACGGCAGAATACCTGTGGGCCTTCGGCGGCGACCCTTACCATGTAAAGGTGTATAATTACACAACGGGGTTTGCTGAGACGTTGACAAAGGATGGCAAGAAAGCTGTGATGCGTAAAGGTGATTATTCATGGGATTTGTTGCCGAACAGCGGAGGCTTTGTGCTTCGCGAAACGGGAACAGACTATAACTGCGTTAACCAGTTAGGTGGAGCAGGTGGTTCGCTGAAGTTCCTGAATAGCGAAAGTAGTCTTACGGATGAAAGCTCTACTTTCCGTGTGGAAGATGCAATGGATGTTGTGGACGGCATCAGTACAATTGATAATGGACAATTGATAATTGATAATTCGACTAGTGTTTATGACCTTTCAGGAAGAAAAATGTTCAATGTTCAATCTTCCATGTTCAATGGACGAAAGAAGGGTGTCTATATCATTCGCACGAAGGATGGCACAACCAAAAAGACAATGATAAAGTAGGTTGTAGCTATAATAAAGAAAGATGTGCAGGGGCTAGCCCTTGCACATCTTTCTTATTATATTAAAGAGGTCTGGTTGTTAATCTTCCCAACCTAAAGCGCTGGCACCAAGAACTGCGGCGTTTGCGTTCATGAGTCCAGAAACCAGGAACTTAGCCTTGCCCTTGAAAATCTTCAGTACGGCATTGTCGTAGGCTTCCTTAATGGGGTTCATAATCAAATCGCCAGCTTTGCATAGACCACCAAAGAAGATGAATGCCTCAGGACTTGAGAAAGCTGCGAAGTCGGCACAAGCCTCACCCAGCATCTTGCCTGTGAACTGGAAAATCTCGTTGGCAACCTCATCGCCCTTGCTGGCTGCAATACTTACATCCAGAGATTCAATTTCCTCAAGGGGCTTCTCGCGCAAGAGAGAAGGACGGTCTGTTGTGCTCAGAATCTCACGGGCAGTACGGGCAACACCTGTTGCAGAGCAGTAAGCCTCCAAGCAACCGGTACGTCCGCAACCACAGGGACGACCGTTAGCCGTACGGTCCATGATAACATGACCCAGTTCGCCAGCGAAACCATCGCTACCATAAACCAACTGGCCATTGATAACGATACCACTACCAACACCAGTACCTAAGGTGATGACGATGAAGTTCTTCATACCACGAGCAGCACCGTAAGCCATTTCGCCCATTGCAGCGGCATTAGCATCGTTAGTCAGCTTAACAGGGATGCCGGTCTTTTCTTTGAACATGTTTGCCAAGGGAACTACGCCGTCATGAGCCCAAGGAAGATTGGGAGCAAACTCAATGGTACCATTGTAGTAGTTACCATTGGGAGCACCAATACCCATACCCTGAACCTGTTCTGTACCGCCAATCTGTGCAAGCAGAGGCTTCAGACACTCAACGCCAGCCTCTACAAACTCTTCGGCAGTCTTGTACTGCTGAGTCTTGATAGAGTTCTCGCCTACAACTTCGCCGCGAGCGTTAACGACTCCGAACACGGTGTTTGTTCCACCCAGGTCAACACCAATAACATAAGGTTTTACTTTGTCCATAAGGTTGTTTGTTTATTAGTTTAAAAGTTTGTAACTTTCCGACAAAGGTAGGCATTTTCTGTCGAGAAACACAATTTTTACAGCGAAAATCTATGAAAAGTCAATAAAATGTACGAAATTTGCAGCGTTTATGATGTTCGTACGTTCAGTAGATGTTATTGACCTGATACTAAAGGGCCTCATGATAGGAATAATAGCAAGTGCTCCGATGGGTCCGATTGGCATTCTGGTTGTGCAGCGTACCTTGAAAAAAGGACGCTGGTATGGTTTCGCAACGGGTGTTGGAGCCGCATTGAGTGATATAGTCTATGCTGTTATCACAGGCTTGGGTATGAGTTTGGTGCTGGATTTTATTGAGAAACCTTCTACCTTGCTGTATCTGCGCCTCGGTGGCAGTATTATGCTATTCTTTTTTGGTCTATGGATGTTCAATTCCAGGCCACCTGCACCACATACACCAAGTGGTAAATTAGGCTCTTTCACACATAATGGCTTAACGGGTTTTCTGCTGACACTTAGCAATCCCTTGATTGTGTTCCTGTTTATTGCACTCTATGCCCGACTGAATTTTGTGGTGCCTAATCATTTGTGGGAGCAGACTTTGGGATATGCTGCAATTTTCTGCGGAGCCTTGTTGTGGTGGACATGTCTGACAGGTGCTTTGAAGAGTATGAAGGCTCGCTTACAAATGGAGACAATACAATTCTTTAACCGTCTCTTGGGTGCTTTGGTGATGGGCGTTTCTGGTATTATGTTTGTTTTGACGCTTATTGATAGATTATGATAGTAGCTCAGAAACTCAGGAAGCAGAACATCTCGGCCTACATTATATATATGTTTCAGGTAGAGGATATCATCCGCGCCTATGGACTGGATGTGGACCGTATCTGCAACGAGTATCTGCCAAGGTTCCAATATACAAAGGAGCAAATTGCCGACCAGCGCGACTGGTATGCAGGTCTTATCAGGATGATGCAGGAGGAGGGTGTTCAGGAGTGCGGACATGTGCAAGTAGTTAAGAATACCTTAATGCTAATGTTCGACCGCCATCGGGAACTGCTGGCCGACCCCAAGCAACCCTTCTATAGCGCTGCCTATTACAAGGCATTGCCTTTCATTGTGGAGCTAAGGAGCAAGGGCATGAACAAGGAAAAAAACGAGATAGAAAACTGTGTGGATGCCCTCTATGGTGCTACTGTGCTGAAGATGCAGGGGCGTGAACTCACCGATGAGACCAAGCAGGCTCTTCAGCCTATCAGTCATCTGCTGGAGATGCTGAGTAAACTCTATAATGAAGATAAAAATTAAAAGAGAAAAGATAAAAATTAAAGGATAACTGTCAACTATCAACTGTCAACTATCAACTAGATAAATGAACGCAGAAATAGAAAGAAGAAGAACGTTTGCCATTATCTCGCATCCTGATGCGGGTAAGACTACACTAACGGAGAAACTGCTACTCTTTGGAGGACAGATTCAGGTGGCAGGCGCTGTAAAAAGCAATAAGATTAAGAAAACAGCTACTAGCGACTGGATGGAGATAGAGAAACAACGTGGTATCTCTGTAACAACCAGCGTGATGGAGTTTGACTACGAAGGATATAAGGTAAATATCCTTGATACGCCTGGTCACCAGGACTTTGCCGAAGATACGTTTCGTACGCTGACAGCTGTAGATAGTGCCATCATAGTAGTAGATGGAGCCAAGGGCGTTGAGGCCCAGACGCGTAAGTTGATGACGGTTTGCCGTATGCGCAAGACACCCGTTATCATCTTTGTGAACAAGATGGATCGTGAAGGAAAAGATCCCTTCGACTTGCTGGATGAATTAGAAGAGGAACTGAAGATTAAGGTCCGTCCATTGAGCTGGCCCATCAATCAGGGCATGCGTTTCAAGGGTGTTTATAATATATATGAACAGAATCTTAACCTGTTCCGTCCAGACAAGCAGAAGGTTACAGAAAAAATCAGTGTTGAGCTTAATTCCGTTGAGCTCGACGAAAACGTGGGTGAAGAGGATGCAGCTAAGTTGCGTGAGGACTTAGAGATGATAGAGGGCGTATATCCAACAATAGAGGAGGTGATTGGAACTAATGAAGAAGGAACATCGGCTTATCTGGACGCTGAGGTGGCTCCCGTATTCTTTGGCTCTGCCCTAAATAACTTTGGTGTTCAGGAGTTGCTGGATTGTTTTGTGAAGATAGCTCCTTGTCCACGTCCCACTACAGCTGAGGAGCGCGAGGTAAGGCCAGAGGAAGATAAGTTCACAGGTTTTATTTTTAAGATAACAGCCAACATCGACCCCAACCATCGCAGTTGTATTGCTTTCTGCAAGGTTTGTTCCGGTAAGTTTGTCCGTAATGCGCCTTATTTGCATGTTCGTAACGGAAAGACGGTACGTTTCAGTAGTCCTACCCAGTTTATGGCTCAACGCAAGGAAACCATTGATGAGGCTTGGCCTGGAGATATTGTTGGTTTGCCTGACAATGGCATCTTTAAGATTGGAGATACACTGACAGAGGGAGAACTATTGCATTTCCGCGGACTGCCTTCTTTCTCGCCTGAGATGTTTAAATACATTGAGAATGCTGACCCCATGAAGACCAAACAGTTGGAGAAGGGTATCAGTCAGCTAATGGATGAGGGTGTGGCCCAGCTTTTTGTCAACCAGTTTAACAATCGCAAGATTATTGGTACCGTTGGTCAGTTGCAGTTCGAGGTTATCCAATACCGACTGGAGAATGAGTATAATGCCAAGTGCCGTTGGGAACCAGTAAGCCTGTATAAGGCTTGTTGGATAGAGTGTCAACCAGGTTATGAGGCAGAACTGGAGCAGTTCAAAAAGCGCAAGTACCAGTATCTGGCTAAAGACCGCGAGGATAGGGATGTGTTTCTTGCCGACAGCGGGTATGTGCTCAGTATGGCTCAGCAAGACTTTGAACATATAAAGTTCCATTTTACCAGCGAGTTTTAATAAGGTTAAAATGTTAAAGGGTTAAAATGTTAAAAAGTTAAAGGGTGACTTGAAGGAACCAAGATATGAATTGCGAATTAGATATAAAGAATGCTGTAGAGGTACTGCGTAAGGGCGGTGTTATCCTCTATCCCACAGACACTATCTGGGGTATAGGGTGTGATGCTACAAATGCTGATGCAGTACGCCGTGTGTACGAGATAAAGAAACGCGAGGACAGCAAGGCGCTTATTTGTCTGGTAGATAGTGCCGACCGTATGCAACGCTATTTCCGCAACGTACCTGACGTAGCTTGGGACTTGGTAGATTATGCCACCAAACCTTTGACGCTGATTCTGGATGACGCCGTAAACATTGCTCCCAACCTTTTGGCTGAAGATGGAAGTTTAGGCATCAGGGTAACGCATGAAGAGTTCAGCAGACAGATGTGTTACAGGTTCCAGAAGGCAATTGTCAGTACCAGTGCCAATATCAGTGGTGAGCCTTCGCCCCAGAACTTCTATGATATTTCTGAAGAGATAAAGAGTCAGGTGGATTATATTGTCAACTTCCGACGAGGAGAAAAGTCTAAGGCCCAACCCAGTCAGATTATTAAGTTGACAAAGGACGGAGAGGTGAAGATCATTAGAGGATAAGGATGAGAAAGAGAGGCAGGAATATACTGGCCTATGTGCTACGTTGGCGTCGCAGACACTTGAACGACAATCAGTTTGTACTTGTTGTCAGTTTTTTTGTCGGCATCTTTACTGCTTGTGCGGGATTGCTGCTAAAGTGGCTGATTAGTCAGATTGAACACCTTCTGACTCAGAGTTTTGTGGAATCAACAGCCAACTGGCTATATCTTGTATATCCTGTTCTTGGTATCTGGCTTACCATGCTCTTTATCCGTTATGTGGTGCGTGATGATATCAGTCATGGAGTTACCAAGATTCTTTTTGCTCTTGCCAGAAAGCAGAGTCAGATAAAGCCTCATAACACATGGACGTCAGTTGTGGCCAGTGCCATAACCATCGGCTTTGGAGGTAGTGTGGGAGCAGAGGCCCCTATTGTGTTGACGGGTAGTGCCATAGGTAGTACCTTTGGCCAGATATTTAGGTTGAGTAGTAAGCAGATGATGTTGCTAGTAGGATGTGGTGCTGCAGGTGCTGTGGCAGGTATCTTTAAGGCGCCTATAGCGGGACTTGTATTTGTGCTGGAGGTACTGATGATAGACCTTACCATGACCAGTCTTCTGCCGTTGCTGGTAAGTTGTGTCACAGCAGCAGCTTTAACTTTTGCAGTTTCAGGTATTAATCCTATTTTCGAGTTTCATCTTCAGGATGCTTTTACGGTAGAAAGACTTCCTGCATATCTGGCTTTAGGCGGAGTCTGCGGCTTGGTTGCACTGTACTTCACCAGAACCATGAATATGCTGGAAGGCATTTTCAGAAAGCTCCAGGGACGGTATAAGAAGTTTGTTTTTGGAGCCATAATGCTGAGTTTGCTCATTTACCTGTTCCCCTCGCTTTATGGCGAAGGTTATGATTTAATTACGTTATTGCTGAATGGCACAGGAGAAGCTGATTGGAATACGGCTATGGACCGCTCTCTATTCTATGGCAGTAACCATCTGTTGGTTTACCTGTTCCTGATAATTATCTTTAAGGTATTTGCCTCTACAGCTACCAATGGAGGTGGTGGTTGTGGTGGCATCTTTGCTCCCAGTCTGTTCTTGGGGTGTATATGTGGTTTTATCTTCTGTCGTTTGTGGAATATATATGACTTGTTGGGTTTCCAGATTCCAGAACGTAACTTTGCCATGTTGGGAATGTGTGGCCTCATGAGTGGTGTTATGCATGCTCCACTTACAGGTATCTTCCTAATTGCTGAGCTGACGGGGGGCTATCAGCTTTTCATGCCACTGATGGTGGTTTCGGTTATGGCATATATGACCATAAAGGCATTCGAACCTCATAGTATTTATACTATGCGTTTGGCTCAACGTGGTGAGTTGCTTACCCATCATACAGACAAATCTATCCTCACCCTTATGAGTATGGATAGTGTGATTCAGCATTATGACCAAGTGCTGTATCCAGATATGACGTTGGGTGATGTGGCCGTTCAGGTTAGCAACAGCAAAAATCATGTTTTCCCTGTAGTAAATAAGCAGATGCAGTTTGTGGCGGCTGTGTATCTGGATGATATCCGTCATCTTATCTTCCGTTCTGAGTTATACAGACAGTTTACTGTTGCTCAGTTGATGAAGCAACCCGAGGGAATCCTTACGGTTAACGACTCTATGGATGTAGTGGTAGCAACGTTCGACAGAACGCACGCCTGGACGCTGCCCGTTGTAGATGACGAGGGAGTATTCGTTGGTTTTATCCGTAAAAGTGCCGTCCTTACTGTTTACAGGCAGATGTTAGCGGACCTTTCTACAGATTAAAATCCTCACGACTCCATTGGATATGGCTTTTTGCTATTATGCACAGCAATAGCAGATATACCAGCAAAACTTGCCACCAGCTAGGGTAAAGATCTGTTATGGTGGTATACGGAATACTTGCCAAAGACTCTATAATCCGGTCTTGTATCTTTATGGCGATGGTTAGCAACCATGCAATACATTTTATAGGGATAAGCAATGTGAGTAGTCCCAGATAGATGATAATGGTGGTGAGAGGAATCAGTATAACGCTGACAATGGCACCTGTTAGGGGCAGCGTGTGAAAATAGTAGATGCTTAGTGGTGCTGTTCCTAACTGGGCAACGACAGATAACATTAACGTGTCCGTTATGACATTGCGCAGTCTTATTATCTCTCTTAAGGGCTGATATAAAACAATAATGAAGAACACAGCCAGAAAGGAAAGTTGAAAGCTTATTCCGAAGAGGGCGCTGGGCTTAAATAGTAATATCGTCAGAGCGCTCAATGCCAGAATGTGTAATGGGGGCGTGTCGTTTTGTGCAAAGGTGGCAATGGTAGCTAAGGAGAACATAATGCTGGCTCTTACTAATGATATGGGCATTCCTGCAATGAAAGCATAGCCCCAGATGGTAAGAAGTATGGGCGGTAGCCAAAACCACTTCCATTCGCTGAATCGGATACGTCTGATAAAGAGCATGTACAGGATTCCGTATATAATGCCCAAATGCATACCGCTTAAGGCTAAGAGATGCGATGCACCCACTTGGGCGTATTTCTTTCGTGTTTCTTTGGCCAATCCTGATTTTTGTCCCAAAAGTAAAGCCGAACTGATAGATAAAGATTCTTCGTCAAGACCTGCATCACGCAACCGTTCCGTCATCGCTTCCTGCTGTTGTCGAGCCTTTAGGCATACAACCTTATAAAGCTGGTTCTCGGATGGCATCTCCTTCTCCATTCCTATGCGTGCCATTCCCAGCGTTATCCAGAAGGCAAAGAGCAGGGCATCTGCCACAAATGTTTTCTTCCTTAGCAGCATACCCGCTACCAGTATGGCAACGGAAGCGTATAAAAAGAAAATGCTGGAGAGCAAATTCCCCAGCAGTATACCTGTTATATATAAGGGCGTTACCCAAAGAAGGGGCTGTCTTATTATCATAAAGCGCTTAGTTGAGCACAGGCATCGGATGGATTGGGAGCCTTGAAGATGAAGTTCCCAGCTACCAGCACGTCTGCACCTGCTTCTTTCAGCAATTTCCCGGTTTCTTTGTTCACGCCGCCGTCAATCTCTATAAGAGCATTGCTGCCTGTTTGGTCTATCAGTTTACGTAACTCCTTTACTTTCTCTGTAGTGTGAGGGATAAACTTCTGACCGCCAAAGCCAGGATTAACGCTCATCAGCAGTACCAGATCCACATCTTTTATGATATCCTGCAACACACCTACAGGTGTGGCAGGGTTCAGCGTAACACCAGCTTTCATGCCAGCCTCATGAATCTGACCAATCACACGATGCAGATGAGGGCAGGCCTCATAGTGTACGTTCATAAGGTAAGCACCCAAATCTTTCACCTCCTGCACAAACTTCTCGGGTTGTACAATCATCAGGTGAACATCAAGCGGTTTCTCGCACAATCTTGCCACATGTTTTAGGACAGGAAAACCAAATGATATGTTGGGAACGAAAACGCCATCCATAATATCAAGGTGCAACCAGTCGGCTGTACTTTGGTTGAACCATTCCATTTCGCTCTTCAGGTCGGAAAAGTTGGCCGACAATAGCGAGGGTGACACTATCATGTCAGCAGAACTTTATGCTTGTTGTAAACTGGGGGCGATATGTTCGCGCAAATTGGCGTATACGTGCCAAAACGGCAACGCTGGGCTGAATGTAGGGTAGAGGTAAAACTTGTTCCATAGGCACGATTCGGTATTATTTATTTGCTTACTGTCTTTACAAATAAAACGTACCGAATCGGCAAAATATTGTGTAAAAAGTGAAAATTTTATCCTACCAGTGCAATATTATGCTTCAGTACCAGTTTCCTGAGATTAATGAGTGCATATCTCATACGGCCCAATGACGTATTGATGCTAACGCCTGTTTTCTCTGCAATCTCCTTAAAGCTCAGGTCTTCATAAAAGCGTAGAAGAACAACCTCACGTTGAACATCAGGCAAGTAGTCCAGCAACTTCCGTAACTGGTCGGCTTTTTGCTGTTCAATGATGTTTGTTTCTATTCCACCTTCACTCAGACGAATGTCGTTAAGAATGATAGGGGAGAATTTCTCTTGGGTAACCAGCATTCCAGATTCCGTTTCACGTGTAGAATCAATTATCAGATTGTGTGCTATGCGAATAAGCCAGGCACTGAATTTTCCTGTTGTCTGATATTTATGACTACGTATGGCCATAATGGCACGAGTAAAGGTCTCTTGGAAGATATCATCAGCCACACCCTCTTCTTTTACAAGGAAGAGAATATAGGAATATACATAACTTTGATGACGCTGTAACAACTCGTCAAAAGCATTATCATTACCATTCTCATACAATTCTACCAACTCATAGTCGGTACTTGTACTCAGATTCTTCATTACGCTTGTTTTAAATGTTTCGGTGTAATGTTTTCTCTATAGGCAATGATGTTTAAAATAGTTTTTTTACGAGTTTACTTGTGCAAAGGAAACACTTTTTAAGCAATCTTCCAAATTTTATGTCATTTTTTTTGTTATAATGTCCATCCTTCAGTATGTGCACCACGCAGAAAGTCCTCAATTTGCATACGTTTTTTGCCGGAAATCTGCACTTCTGTCAGATAAAGGTACCCATCGGGCAAAGCTACGCGCAGGTATGTTTTGCCGTCTGTCTGGAGGTTGGGGGCTTTAACATTTGTCAATGCTGTTTCTTTCCTA
Source organism: Bacteroidaceae bacterium (assembly GCA_017541025.1). GTDB lineage: Bacteria > Bacteroidota > Bacteroidia > Bacteroidales > Bacteroidaceae > Physcousia. Next base: position 32,822 of record JAFXZY010000001.1, read on the forward strand.
GTCTTGAAGATTTTCATCACCAATTCTTTCCCATCCTGAGTATGTAGTGTTGTCCAGGCAGCAGGGTAGGGGCTCAGACCTCTTACAAAGTTGTATGCTTTCTGGGTGCTTGTCCACTTTATCTCACAGGTTTCCTTGAAGATTTTGGGTGCAGGGCGGAGCGGCTCATCTGTCATAAACTGTTCCTGGTCAATAGCCTCAGCTTTACCTTCAGCTATCAGGTCTACAGTCTTCTGTACCAGGTCGGCCCCTTGCATCATCATGCGGTCGTGTATGACCTCCAGGCAATCCTCTTCTCCTATGGGGATACGTTCCTGGAGGATAATACGGCCTGTATCTATGTTCTCGTCCAGAAAGAATGTAGTGATACCCGTCTCCTTGTCACCATTGATGATAGCCCAGTTAATGGGAGCAGCACCTCGATATTGTGGTAGCAGAGCTGCATGCAGGTTAAAGGTACCTAAGCGAGGCATTCCCCAAACCACTTGAGGCAGCATCCTGAAAGCAACTACAATCTGTAGGTCAGCCTTAAGATTGTGCAACGCCGACAGGAATTCTTCGTCTTTCAGTTTCTCTGGTTGAAGCACGGGAATATTATGGGTGGCGGCATATTGTTTTACGGGGCTTGACTGCAGGACATCATGATGTCTTCCAATGGCTTTGTCAGGCATCGTAACAACCCCCACCACATTATACCCGTTATCTACCAGTTTGGCTAATGAGGGGACAGCAAAGTCTGGTGTCCCCATAAATACGATTCTTATGTCTTTTTTCATCCAATTCTTGGTTCTCGAACGCGAATAATAATTTCAAGATTTACGAGTTAATTATCAAAGAAGCCAAAGCCTGCAATCGTCTGGAAGAAGCGGTCAACATAGTCCCATGACGTTGGAGACCAGAAGAAGCCCTGACGGTAAAGCACCTGCATGGTGAAGTCGTTAACTTCCTGTACGGGAATAGCCTCTTGGCCGTGAGTGACATCACTATATGCCACCAGACTCTGTAGACGCTCTACCTTCTGCGGGTCGGACTTCACCTGATCCAGCCTCTTCCGGAACTCCTCCTGCTCAACCATGTACACGGGGGTACCTACAGAATCCAGTTCACGGAGTACGTCACCAAGGAACACACTGTGGTTGTTGTAAGGATGGAATATACAACACTCGCGTGGTGTGGTAGTCAGCAGACAAATGGCATGTGCCACCTCGTTGATGGGAGAGAACTCAACAGGGTCTTTGAAACTCTCATAAGGACAGCAACCAATTAAGCTGAAGGCGCGCATTCTGTTTGCGAAGCTGTTGGTTTGGAAGTTCACCTGGAACTCACCGTCTGTAGAACGGGCTGCGAGGTTGCCTACACGCATAACCTTTCCAACGAGTCCCTTGGTAGCAACGGCATCGAGAACGATACGCTCAGAAAGGAATTTCGAAAGGGTATACTGGTTGCCGAAATATTGGTTCATAAACAGATGTTGCTCGTCCAGGAAGGCTTTGTCTGCCGTCTCACCATGCGTAAGGAAACCGCCCACGCTAACCGTGGAAACCTGAATAAGCTTAGCTCCTGTCTTCAGGCAGAAATCTACGCAGCGTTGGGTACCTTCTACGTTGACTCGTTCGATGTCGCCGTCCTTGGAGAAGTGTTTCACGATGGCAGCACAATTGAATACGGTATCGTAGCTTGTTGCTGCGTCATCACAACAGATTGAACAGAGGTCGTCCGTCACATCACCCTTGATGACCCGAAGTCGTCCGTTTTCAAAGAACTCGCGATAGGCTGATGCAAAATAGTAGTACAGAAGCGTCTGCAAGCGCTGCTGGGCATCTGATTGAGTCTTGGCACGTACAAGGCAGGTAATCGTCTCAGCCTCGGAATTGATGAGCTCGTGGAGCAGGTGAATGCCCAGGTATCCTGTAGCTCCCGTCAGGAAAACATTCCCTAACGTGAGTGGAGTGCCTTTACGGAAAGCGTCTATTGTGCTACCAGCCAGTACTTTTTCAATGGCGGTATAGTCGAAGTCCTTAACTTCAGACTCCAATCCACCACTCTCTTCAGAATTCTCACCTTTCAATAGAGCAGCAATCTGTCGGGGTGTAGAATTGTCAAAGACATCTCCATATACCAGATGGTGCCCTATTTTATCTACATCTATAATCAAACGTGTTACGACGAGTGAAGTACCACCCAGTTCAAAGAAGTCATCGGTGGCTCCTACGCGTTCTACCTGTAGGATATCAGCGAAGATGTCGCAGAGCTGTTTCTCCAGATCATTTGCCGGTGCCACATATTCTGTTGTTACGGAAAGCACAGGCTCAGGCAGTGCCTTCACGTCGGTCTTGCCACTGGGCGAGGTGGGCATTTTGTCGAGTTGCAGGTAGGCGGTAGGAACCATGTATTGGGTCAGGCTCTTGCTTATCTCAACTTTCAGTTCATCGATGTCCACTGGATGATTGGCAGTGAAGTAGGCACAGAGGTGTTCCTTGCCGTTAATCTTGCGAATCATCACAACCACTTGACCGATACCCTCCTGTTGGGCTATCACGCTTTCTATCTCACCCAGTTCAATGCGTAGTCCACGCAGTTTCACCTGATTGTCTGTACGTCCTAAGATACTAACGTAGCCGCGTTCGTCCCAACGGGCATAGTCGCCAGAACGGTACAATGTTTTGTCAATGGGGTCGTCAGGGAAGAACGGGTTGGGGATGAAAGCTTCGCGTGTCTTCTCTGGCAGGTTGTTATAACCTAAACCTACCTGTGCACCACCTATCAGCAGTTCACCTGTAACCCCTAAGGGAACGCGGTTCATGTCGGCATCCACTATGTATTCGGTAACGTTCACCAGTGGACGACCGATGGTGATGTGTTCGTCGTTCGTCACCTCGTGACTGTTGCTCTCCACCGTTATCTCGGTGGGGCCGTAACTGTTGAAGAGATGGGCTTTGGTGGTCTTTTGCAGTTCATACAGTTGGCTGTCAGAGAATTTCTCACCACCCAGTTCTATGATGCGGCAACCTGCCAGTGCCTGACGGAAGATGTCTGATTCGTATAGCTGCATCAGTCGTGAGGGCGTGCCTTGGAACATGCCCACGTTGTTCTCCAACATAAACTCTGCCAAACGGATAGGATCATTGGTAATCTCATCGTTGGCTAATGCCAAGGTAAGACCATTGTACAGTGGAATACCGATTTCCTCGACAGAGGCATCGAAGGATATGGTGGCCAGTCCGAGAATACACTTCACCTCCTGCGTCACCGTCCAGTTGCGGAAGTTGAGCGGATGGGCAAAGAGTTCGTTGCAGATGCCTTTGTGGTGAAGCATCACACCCTTTGGACGACCCGTAGAACCTGACGTATAAATAATGTACGCGAGGTCGCTGCCTTCCTGTGGAATACCGGGATTAGCCGTGTTCTGGCATTGCAACAAATCTACTACGTTCAGGGCTTTCTCCAATACCTTGAGACTTCCCTCACCTGCCTGTGTCTTCAGATTTGCAAGGTTTTCTTCATCTGTAACGATATAGGTAGCCTCACTGTCCTCAAGAATCAGCTTAATGCGGTCTGCAGGATAATGCGGATCGCAAGGAATATATGCTGCACCAGCCTTCATGATACCGAACATGGTAAAGATGAGGCGGCTGGTACGCGGTAGCAACATAGCCACACGATCGCCGCGCTTTACACCGTGCTCTATGAGCGCATTGGCCACACGGTTCATCTCTGCATTTAATTGGCTGAAGGTAAAGGTACCATCGCATGCCACCAGGGCCTTTGCGTCAGGCTTCTGCTCGGCATTTGCCTCAACGGCTTGATGGAACAGGCGGGTAGGCACTTCTGCTGTGCCAGCCATACGGAACGAATTAATCAAACGTTCCTGCTCCTCACTGAGCATCGACACCTTGAGAAGACTGCCTTTGGGTGCTTCCATGAAATGCTCCACAACGCTTATGTAGGACTCTGCCAGCCCTGCTATCGTCTTCTCACTATAGAAGGCATCGTCATACTCAAGGCAGACCACAGGCTGCCCGTTCTGTTCTATAATGATGATATCAAGTTTCTGTTTTGGTACATCTACTTCAATCGACTTGACATCTATATTCTTGCCACCAACGGTATGTTTTTCAAACACTCCCAACTGATAAGTGTAGGTTGTGTTAGCCGAGAAATCATAATCGGCAGCAATACGTGCGAAGGGGTATTGCTCGTGTCGCATCGTCTGTTCGAAATCCTGGCTTGTACGGCGGATGAACTCCTCTACGGTCTGATCTGTAATGTGTCCCGCCAATGGAAGGGTATTGACAAACATACCTGTTGTGTCAGCCAGACGTAAGTCGGAACGGCCATTGCTGATTGTGGAGATATATACATGACGATTGTTTGTGTATCGCGATAGTGTGTAGTAAGCTGCGGCAAGCATCAGGCTGGCAGGCGTTACATTCAGCTTCCTGCAGAACTGCTCCACTTTGTTGTAATCGAAGGTTCTTGCTACCTGGGCAACATGACCGTGAGGCTCACTGGGCGAGAAATCGTCAGTTATCTCTGTACACCCCTCGCACTCCTTCATTACTTCAGCAAAGTAGGCCTTGGCCTCCTGATACTCTTGACCATTCTCCGCTTGGCGCTGCTCCTGCGAGAACTGCAGATAGCCTATCTGTTCGCGATCTATGGTACCTCCGTCGAGGAGAGTGCATAACTGACGTAGCATCAGGTCTGTCGAAGCTCCGTCAGAGATGAGATGGTGAACGTCCATCAGAATGACAACGCGCTTTTCCGTTTGCACGATTTCCATGCGGTAGAGCGGACCACGCTCTAAGTGGAAAGGCAGTGTAAATTGATGTTGATAGTCGGCCAGTTCCTCTTCTGTCATCTCGTTACGGGTTACCAGCGGTTCCTGGTCAGGATCGTACACCTGGACAACGTCGTCACCCTGTGTCTCGAAATGGATGTTGAAGGCAGGATGTGCCTGGATAATCTGTATCAGGGTTTCTTCCACCTTGTCAGCATCAACGCCAGAGGGAAGTGTGATGGCAATGGGAAGATTATAGGTGACATCAAGCGGATGCTTCATGCACTCGTAATATACACCCAACTGGGCGTAGTTGAGCGGAGCAGAGGTAAGATTAAGGTGAGTTTCCGTCTCTCCCTTCTTACTTCTTCCACCATCCATCAGACTTTTGATAATCTCGTTCTCGATACTCTGAATAGTCACTTCTTTCGCCATCGACTTAGCGTCAAGCTCTATGCCGTAGCGCTTATTGACCTCTACCGCCAGTTTCATGGCCGTAATGGATGTAAGGCCAGTGTAGCCCAGCACCGTTGTGATGCCAAAGTCGCTGTTGCCCACTAGCTTCGAAATAATCTCGTGGAGCTCCTTCTCCAGCACATTCATTGGGGCCTGTGCTGTTTGTTGCGACTGAACTGCAGCAGACCGAACAGGCTTGGGAAGTGCCCGCTTGTCAACTTTCTGGTTTTGGTTCATCGGGATGGCATCAATCTGCATCGTCACCTCAGGCACCATATATGGTGGCTTTTTTTCATGAATGAATTTGTTTAGTGCTTCAATGTCGACAGGAGAATCGCTCACCACGTAGGCGGCGATGTACTTACCAGCTCCTTCTCCTTCCGTATCGAAAGCATGAACTGTGGCGTCCTTGATACCTGGGAAGTCACGTATCACGGCCTCCACTTCTTTCAGTTCAACACGAAAACCGCGAATCTTCACCATACCGTCACGACGGCCTACGAATACCAGTTCACCGTCTTTACGCTGCCTGACGATGTCGCCCGTCTTGAAAATCCGGCCGTATGTGTCGTCTTCCATTATTTTCTGGGCAGACAACTCAGGAGCATTCAGATAGCCCCGGCATACCTGAGGTCCCCTCACCCATAGCTCACCCTCTTCGCCAGGTGCAGCAGGTTGACCATTATCGGCCATAATAACCAATGTTGTTTCACCCAGAGGGGTGCCTAGTATAGACTGCTCTTCACGCTCTATCAGATTATGTCCGGCAATACTCGTACACTCAGAACTACCGTAGAAGTTAACCATTCGGATATGCTTCGGTGGGGTTAAAGGCGGTAGTGCCTCACCACCGCAACTAAGCACCTCCAGCGTGGTGTCTTCATCCATACTGCCGGCAAACTGATAAGCCATCATGGTAGTCATGAAAATATGTGTGATACTTTCCTTACGGATGTACGCTTTCAGTCGTCCCATATCAAAGCGCTCGGCATTGTCCAGAATGTGCAGGGTGGCACCTAAAGAAAGGGCTCCCCATGTCTCAACAACAGTGGGTACAAAACCGAAGCTGGCGTAGTTAGCTACACGGCTACCGACCTTCATGCCCAGGAACTTTCCAAATGGAACAGAAGATGAGGCTACGTTGCGCTGTTCCAGCATAACGCCCTTGGGTTGTCCTGTGGTTCCTGAAGTATAAACAAGCATCACCAGACCTGTTGGGTCAGGGTCTTTCAACGGCTCGGTGACAGGCGGCAACTGGCTGATATCCTTAGTCAGAAGGAGTGGCGTAGTAACGTCGCCTAACAGCGGCAGCAACTCCTCGTCGGCAATCAGCAACTTGGCGTGGGCATCCTGAATCATGTATCTCAGACGCTCCTGGGGGTATGTGGGGTCCAGGGGCTGATAAGCGCAGCCAGCTTTCAATACGCCGAGCGGTGCAATGGGCATCCACTCGCAACGTGGAATCAAAATGGCAACGACATCCTCTTTGCCCAGCCCTTTCGAGGCTACAAATGCTGCTATGCGGTCGCTGATTTCATCCACTTCGGCATAAGTGTACCGCTTATCTTTATAAACCACGGCGACATTTTGTGGAGTCGCCTTCGCCTGCTGACGGAACAGCGCGGCAATCGTCTGTGTCTGAGTCATATTCATGGTGTTAATATAAAATTTATTGGCAAAGATACTAGTAAGTGAGGAATTCTCCAAACATTTTCGAGAATTTTTGAAGTACAGCCGATCTTCAAGGCTGTCTACACAGTCTCAAAGATATGACTAAAACCCAATTCTCGCCTTTGACCTTGGTATCTCAATAGGGCAGATATCCTCTAGTAAAAAAGCATTAAATTAATCTTTTTCCAGCAGGATGTTAAGCATTTGGTGGTCTAATTTGTGGCCATGGAAATACTTGTAATCTACATCGCTGCGGTGACTGTCTAATATGCCGAAGGAGCCTCGCAGGTTCCACAGAGCCCATCCCAGTCCCATCTGATGGAAGACACTCAGGTTATCCTGGAGCCACTTGAGGGCTACTTTATGTGGTGTCTGGTTGTGGCATCCGAACTCACCAATAAAGGCTCTTCCGCCCTGATGGAATAAGGGTGCCCAACTGCGCTGCTGCATGTCCAGTAACCATTGACGGTCATAGTGTCTGCCGTCAGCATCCAGAGGCCACATTAGCTTTTCCTTAGGGAATGGCATGGGACCGTTGCCATAAACCCACGAGGCACCGTAATGCGAAACAAGCATGGGCTGATAGCCGCGTCCGCACTGGATGATTTGGGGAAGGTCTTCTATGGTCAGCAGGGGACGTCCGCCCCATTCCAGTCCGTCGATGAGAATAAGACGGTGTGGAGAGTGACTGCGTATCTCGCTTACCAGGCAACGCACTACTCGCTCATAGTCCTCGTCCTTAATCTTCGCTACCTCGTTCAGCAGATTGAAACTCAGGTGCTTGCTCTTTATCCCTTTGTATCGCTGAGCCAGAACGCCCCATTGGTAGGCACAGCCGTCTAATGCCTCTTGGTCACGGAAGATATCTTGTGGTTCGGCTGGTGGGTTAACGCAATAGCCTGGGGCACGATGTAGGTTCAGACAGACATGAATGTGGTATTTCTGTCCCCATTTCACGGCATTGTCTAAATCCTCCAGTATACGTTCGTCTATCTCATAGTATTCGCCAGGCTTGCTCCAGTTCCAGTAGCTAAGCGGCAATCGCACGAAATTGAAGCCCCAGTCAGTTATCCATTGGAATTCCTCTTCACGGAAGGGTTCCGGGTGGTCTGCAGTGAAGTAATTCAGCAGATTGAATCCGCGCCACCGCTCAGGATGAACGTTTCTGACACGGGCCAAAGCATCGGATGCCAGACCAGGCATCATAAGGATACTGGCTGTCGCACCCAAGGTTAGAAGAAAATCTCGTCTTTGCATGATAACTTATTTTTTTTCAGTGCAAATATATATATATGTGTTTTTCTCAATAACTGCCAAATAGTGTTTTATTTGTCAAATAATAAGAATGATTCGAAATATGTCTTCAGAAGCAACCCAAAAACAGGGACTTAACTCGATACATGCATTGAGTTAACTAATTACATGTTTTGAGTTAACTCACCGCATTTAGTGCGTTTATATCATCTATGATCAACGGTCAAAAATACGATATTCCTGTGCATAATTCACAATGTGGCGTAGAAGTAGGCTATCCCGCACTTTTGTTTGGTGTGCAACGGCTTTATTTCTCTATCACCATTTCAAACTGGCAACAGGGGTCTGTTCGGTTGGCTAAGTGTTTGGTGATTGGCGAACAGCCCAATAGCACGCTGTAGGTGCTGGCCTTTATGGTCTTGCCGTCGGGTAGGAATTCCAGCAGACGTAGCCATCCATCGCCACCGCTTCCACCAGCACCGCCAGAGAGGTACTGCACGTTGAACATCATCTGGTGGACACTCAGGCCTGAAGCATTCTTATCACATCGGTAAGCCATATTGCTCAAGAAGTCGTAATCGCTGCCAGGCTCTTTTCCGTCATCGGAAGCAGGGTGCCCTGTGTGGCCGCAAATGGCCAGACGGATGTTCTTGCAGGGATAGAGCAGTTTATCCCAAATCTGTTGCCCCCAGTTAGGGTCTGAAACCTTGTAGTTGCTATTGGTGTATTTGGGCGTTCCACCACCTTTAATCTCCTTGAGCAGGTTGTGAGTCAGGAAGATAACCGTATGGTCCTTATAGCGGTTGCTTTCGCAAAGTTCACGAGCCCAACAGAGGACCGTATCTCTGGGTGCCCATTCGGTACCTATTATCAGTAGCTTGCCCCAATGTTGCGTTTCGAACTCCCATGCTGCATTTTCCAGCGATGCTTGTCCCATACGGTTGGGTAGAGTTGCCACCAAGTGTTCGGCCGTTTTGCTATTGCGTTCAGGTGTGCAATATTCGGGGTAATGTGTAAAGTCCTCGTCGCCGCGCATGTAGCCATATTCGTGGTTGCCACCTGCAATAATATATGGTACACGATTATCCAAGCGTTCCAGACAATGACTGACCCACTGCCACTGCTGGCGGCTGGTCTGGTTGTGGTTCTTTTTGCCTTTCACTACTAGATTGTCATTTGTCTGAACCACATCGCCTGTAAAGAGTACGGCTTGTAAATTCAGTTTTTCGGCATTGCCCGCCATCCATGCCGTGCAGAGTTCCAGGACGGGTTGGTTCTGGTCGAACCGTGTATAACTTTGTGCATCGCCAAAGACAATCATCGAGAAAGATTCCTGATTGCTCATCTGCACCTCTGCCCTTTGTGCCCTGATTGCGAACGTAATACATAGCGTAAGTAATAGAACGAAGAATTGTTTCTTTAACCTATAGTCCATAACCTTGTCTGTTTTCCTTAACTATTACTAATTCGCCACAAATATATATAAATAATGTCTTGCAAGCAAGAAACTCTTGCAAAAAGAATGGACTTCGTATGAGAACCGTTCGAGTTATCGGTTTGACTACGTCTCGAACACACTTTCGTTCGGATAAAAAAATATATTCTGATTTATTTTGTTTATCTCTCACTTAATCGTAACTTTGCAAACTATTATGGAGAAGATACTGACAGAAGAAGAGCAGAGTAGGTTTTCTGGCTTGATAGATAATGCCAGGAAAGTGGTGATTTGTGCCCATGTGTCACCTGATGGTGATGCTGTAGGCTCTACTTTAGCACTAAAGCATTGGCTGACCCGTAAGGGTAAGCAAGTAACAGTGGTAGTTCCTAACATCTTTCCTGATTTCCTGCACTGGATGCCTGGAGCTAAGGATATAATGGTTTACTTAAAGCAGGAAGAAACGGTTGAGTCCATTGTGGCCGAAGCTAATTTGTTCATTATTACAGACCTGAATGATTCTACCAGGATGCAAGAGTTGGAAGCCTGTGTAATGGCGAATCCTGCACCCAAGATTATGATAGACCACCATCTTAATCCTACGGATTTCTGTCAGTTGGTGATATCCCGTCCGGATATGTGCGCTTCTGCTGAGGTGATATGCCACTTGCTGTATCAGTTGGGAGAGATGGAACAGATTACACCTGATGAGGCCACCTGTATTTATGCTGCCATGATGTGTGATACGGGTGCTTTTACCTTTAACTCGAACAGGGCTGTGGTGTATGAATGTATCTCGCATCTGCTGAATCGTGGCATCGACAAGGATAAGATATACAGGAATGTTTTCTGGACGTATTCCATTGCACGGATGCGACTTACGGGTTATCTGCTATATGTTAAGATGGAGACCCTTCCTGAAATGCATGCCAGTATTATCACGCTTACCAACCAAGAACGAAAGATGCTATGTGTTAAGAACGGTGATACGGAGGGCATTGTTAATATGCCTTTGCAGATATCTGGCATGAGGCTGAGTGTTTTCCTCAGCGAGGATACGGAGCATGATGGTGTGGTAAAGGTTAGTCTGCGCAGCGTTGATGACTTCCCCTGTAACGATATGTCGGCTCAGTTCTTTAACGGAGGAGGTCATAAGAATGCCAGTGGCGGAAAACTTTATTGCAGCATGGAAGAGGCTATTGAGAAAGTTCGCAAAGCCATAAAATCCTATGCTCATTTGTTAAAATAGATTATGTGAGTGACAATTATTTTGTATTGTTATCACTTATTCGTACCTTTGTGCACAAAAAAGTGCGCAAAATAGATAGAATATGAAAAAGCTTCTTTATACAGCCCTAAGTTTAATGATAGCCTTTGCTGGTTTTATCTCTTGTTCTGATGATCAGACTTACGCTGAGCAGAAAGACAAAGAACGTAAGGCAGTAGATGCATTCTTAAAGCGTGATGTGACAATTGTTGGCCCATCTGGTGATACCATCTGCAACGTTGGCGTTATTAATGTAATTACCGAGCAGGAGTTTATAAATCAGGATTCTACCACTAATCTTGAGAATAACGAGTATGTACTCTTTGCCAATAATGGTATATATATGCAGATTGTCAGGAGGGGTGTTGGTGAGAAAATTTCCAAAGGGCAGACGCGCCAGGTAGCCTGCCGATTTGTCGAATATAATATATTAGGTGACAGCTTGCAGTTACGTAATGATGTCAGCTATTGGCATACAAATCCAGACATCATTGCTGTAACCAACACATCTGGCACATTCTCTGGCAAATTTGTTATAGGCGATATGGCTGGTGCCATGTATCAGACTTACGGCGAAGAGAAGGTTCTGGAGGGTTGGTTAGCTCCTTTTCCTTATATCCGCGTTGGAAGGCAAACAACAGCAGATGGTGAAATAGCCAAAGTAAGACTGATTGTGCCCCATACTGCAGGTCAGAGCAATGCCGCTACTAATGTCTATCCCTGTTTTTACGAAATCCTTTATCAGGAATGTCGTGACTAAGGTAGGCGGCGTATACATTCATGTACCTTTTTGTAAGAAACGTTGCATTTATTGTGACTTCTATTCTACAACCAGTGGTTTTGAGTGGAAGCGTTCTTATATCTCCGCCCTTAAGCGTGAGATGCGCTTGAGGCGTTCCGAAATAGACTTCTCGCGCGTACCTTCTTTATATATAGGAGGCGGAACCCCCAGTCAGTTACCTTCAGATTTACTGATAGAGTTGTTTCAGACTGCAAAGGACAACTTTACGCTTTCTGAAGGCGCAGAGGTTACCATTGAGGTTAATCCTGATGATGTAACGCCCAGCTTGATTGATGCTTTGCGCCAAACACCTGTGAACCGTATAAGTATGGGTGTGCAGACCTTCAGGGATGAAATGCTGCGATTCCTAAACCGTAGGCATACCTCCGAACAGGCTTTGCAAGCTGTGCAACTATTTAGGGATGCAGGTTATGGCAATATCAGCCTTGACTTGATATATGGTCTGCCCAGTCAGACATTTGAAGCTTGGACTTGTGATGTTCAGCAATTGCTGAAACTTAGTGTTCCCCATCTGAGTGCCTACGCGCTGTCATACGAGAATGGTACTCCCTTATATAAGATGCTTCAGGGAGGCGAAGTCTCAGAGGCTTCCGATGAACTGTCGTGGAGGATGTATGAATATCTAATGGATGAAACAAAAGCCTCAGGATATGAACATTATGAAATTTCCAACTTTGCTAAACCTGGTATGCGTGCCAGGCATAACAGCAGTTATTGGGATGGCTCCCCATATCTTGGCTTGGGGCCGGGAGCACATTCTTATGATGGCGATAATGTCCGTAGGTCGAACAATACGTCGTTAGAGGAATATGTATCTGCAATAGCGGATGTTCCTCATCAGTTGGAGGTTCTTTCTCGCGAGGAACAATATGATGAGCTGATTATGACACGTTTGCGTACAGCTTCAGGACTTTATCTGCGTGCTCTTACTCCTGAGCAAGAATCCTATTGCCTGCAGATGGCGGAACAGCATTTATGCTGGGGAAATCTGATAAGAGAAGGCGATATCCTGCGTCTTTCAAGGAAAGGTATTTTTATTTCCAACAGTGTTATCAGTGACCTGATGTGTTAGCGTCTTTCTTCAATTCTCTTTTTCCTGTTCCCCCTTTTATTGAAAAATATGTTTTTTAACATGCAAACTTTCTATTGTCAGTTCAAATATTATTTCTAATTTTAACCCCTGAAAATTAAAACTAATAGCATTAATAACAAAAAATATGAAGGTTTACAAAACAAATGAGATTAAAAACATTGCTCTGATGGGCAATGATGGTGCGGGTAAGACAACCCTTACTGAGGCCTTGCTTTATGAGGCAGGCATTATCAAAAGAAGAGGTCGTATTACCCAGAAGAATACCGTTAGTGATTATTTCCCAGTAGAGCAAGAATACGGTTATTCCGTTTTCTCTACTGTTTTCCATACAGAGTGGAATGGCAAGAAGCTGAATTTTATTGATTGCCCTGGTAGTGATGACTTTGTCGGTTCTGCTATTACAGCATTGAACGTTACGGATACAACTGTTATCCTTATTAAAGGAGGCGCAGGTGTAGAGGTTGGTACCCAGAACCATTTCCGTTATACTGAAAAGTTAGGCAAGCCCGTTATATTCCTCGTTAATCAGCTGGATGACGAGAATTGCGATTATGATAATCTTCTGGAGCAACTGAAAACCATCTATGGCCCAAAGGTAGTTCCTGTTCAGTATCCTATTGCAACTGGTCCGGACTTCAATGCACTGATTGACGTGCTGCTTATGAAGAAGTACTCATGGGGTCCAGAAGGTGGCGCTCCTACTATCGAGGATGTTCCTGCTGACCAGATGGATAAGGCTATGGAACTGCACAAGGCATTGATAGAAGCTGCTGCCGAGCATGATGAGAGCCTGATGGAGAAGTTCTTTGAAAGCGAAGACCTAACTGAGGATGAAATGCGCGAAGGTATCCGCAAGGGTTTGGCTTCACGTGGTATGTTCCCGGTATTCTGCGTAGATGCCGTTAAGGATATGGGTGTTCGTCGTTTGATGGAATTTTTAGGTAATGTAGTTCCTTTCGTAGACGAGATGCCTAAGGTCTTCAATACTCGTGGTGAAGAAATTACTCCTGATCCTGCAGGTCCTACCAGCCTGTTCTTCTTCAAGACTGCTGTTGAACCCCATATTGGTGAGGTTCAGTATTTCAAGGTGATGAGCGGTTCTGTAAAGGAAGGTGATGACCTTACAAATGCTGACCGTGGCAGTAAGGAGCGTATGGCACAGCTCTTCGTTTGTGCTGGTGCCAACCGTATTAAGGTGGAAGAACTGGTAGCCGGTGATATAGGTTGTACCGTTAAGCTTAAGGACGTTAAGACGGGCAATACTCTGAATGGAAAGGATTGCGACAACCGTTTCAACTTTATCAAGTATCCTAATTCTAAGTATAGTCGTGCTATTCGTGCAGTCAACGAGAGCGAGACTGAGAAGATGATGAATGCCCTCCAGAAGATGCGCGAGGAAGATCCCACATGGGTTGTCGAGCAGAGTAAGGAGTTGCGACAGATTCTTGTGCATGGTCAAGGCGAATTCCACCTGCGCACCCTCAAATGGCGTATGGAGAACAACGAGAAGATTCAGATTGTTTTCGACGAGCCCAAGATTCCCTATCGTGAGACTATTACCAAGGCAGCCCGTGCCGACTATCGTCACAAGAAGCAATCTGGTGGTGCAGGTCAGTTTGGTGAGGTTCATCTCATTGTAGAGCCTTATTATGAAGGCATGCCGGATCCGGATGTTTATACATTCGGCGGTCAGGAATATCGTATCAATGTTAAGGGCACTGAGATCATCGACTTGGAATGGGGCGGTAAGCTCGTGTTTATAAACAGTATTGTTGGTGGTTCTATCGATGCACGTTTTATGCCTGCTATCCTTAAGGGTGTTATGCAGCGTATGGAGCAGGGACCTTTGACAGGATGCTATGCCCGTGACGTTCGCGTAATTGTATATGATGGCAAGATGCATCCGGTAGATAGCAATGAACTTTCATTCATGTTGGCAGGACGTCAGGCCTTTGCTTTGGCCTTCAAGGAGGCAGGTCCCAAGATTCTTGAGCCAATCAATGATGTGGAAGTCTTTGTTCCCAGTGATAAGATGGGTGATGTGATGAGTGACTTACAGGGACGCCGTGCTATGATTACGGGTATGACCAGTGAAAATGGTTATGAGAAACTCACAGCTAAGGCTCCTCAGAAGGAAATGTCTAACTATAGTACAGCACTCAGTAGCCTTACAGGCGGACGTGCCAGCTTCATCACCAAGTTCGCTTCTTACGAACTGGTTCCTGGCGATGTTCAGTCTAAGTTGATTGCTGCTTATCAAGCAACCTTATCAGAAGAGAAATAGTTGCTATTTTGGCAATTATAATCATTTGGTGTTGTTAAATATACTAAAAACTGGTACGTTTTGTACCAGTTTTTTTTGTTTTCTTTAAGAAAAGCATTTACCTTTGCCATTATGAAAAGGGTTTATAGTCTAATTATCTGTTTGCTGGTTGGAATTTCCTTCCTTGTCTTGCTTTACCTGCAGGGAATGTATGCTACGGCGATGGTGAGAATGCGTGAGGAGCAATTCGACGAGAATGTTAGGCGTAGCATTGACCAAGCTTCTCGCGATATGGAGCGGTCTGAGACCTACCATTATCTGGAAACCGTCATAAACCATCGTGAGCAAGAGAAACAAAAGAGGTCTTCCTTGAATCCTAATCATTCTTATTCTGAACCTATAATTGTTGATTCAACGGAATTGAAAAAAAAAGGAAACATGCAAATGGTAGGGCGTCATCTTGGTCAGTTGCCTAATTCTTTAACCATGCCACGTCCTAATCGGACAGAGTCCATTAAACAATTTAGCAAACAAGTGCAAGATGCCTATATGTACGAGCGCGGTGTGCTTGATGAGGTTATCTTTGGCGTTATGCGTTCGGCCAGCACTCTCCGTTTCCAGGATCGAATTATTCAGGCAGAACTTGACAACTTTCTGCGTGGAGCCTTGCTGAGTAATGGTATCAACCTCAACTTTCATTATATAGTTTATACGGCTGATGGTAGAGAAGTGTACAGGTGTGAGGACTACACAGAAGAGGGGACGGGGCACGTTTATCAGCAGTTGCTTTTCCGTAGTGACCCTACAGAACAGAAGGGAATTGTCTGCGTTCATTTTCCTGATCGCCAAAAGTATATTCGTGGCGTGGCCAACTATGTGCTGCCTGCTATGATTTTTACTTTCATCCTATTTGTCACTTTTTTGGTAACGGTATATCTTATAATACGACAGAGGAAGATAAGTGAGATGAAGAATGATTTTATTCATAACATGACGCATGAATTTAAAACGCCAATCTCTACCATTTCCATTGCTGCACAGATGCTTACAGACAAGAGTGTAAATAAGGATGCTGGTACCTATGAGCGTTTGGGAGATGTTATCAACAATGAGACACGTCGTCTCCGCTTCCAAGTGGAGAAGGTATTGCAGATGAGCCTCTTTGACCATAATAATATTGCGCTTAAACTTCAGGAACTAGATGCTAATGAGCTGATAGATAATGTAATTCAAACGTTCTCTCTCAAGGTAAGTCAGAACGGTGGCACTTTAGATACCAGGTTAGAGGCATATAATCCCTTTGTGAATGTTGATGAGATGCATTTCACAAATATCATCTTCAACCTTCTCGACAATGCAGTTAAGTACCGTCGTGAGGATGAGCCACTTCACTTAGAGGTGGTTACATGGAATCAGGGTGAGGATTACCTCTGCATAAGCATCAAGGATAATGGCATTGGTATTCAAAAGGATGATTTAAAACGTATTTTCGAGAAGTTCTACCGTGTACACACAGGTAACAAGCATAATGTCAAAGGGTTTGGCTTAGGGCTCACCTACGTGAAGAAAATGGTAGATATGCATCATGGTACCATTAAAGCAACTAGCGAGGTAGGACAAGGAACAAAATTTATAATAACATTACCAATAGTAAAAGATTAAGTTATGGAGAACAAATTGCACATTCTATTATGCGAGGACGAGGAGAGTCTGGGCATGTTGGTTCGTGAGTATTTGCAGGCGAAAGGTTATGATGCCGAGTTATATCTTGATGGAGAGGCAGGCTATAAGGCTTTCATGAGAACAAAATTCGATATGTGTCTGCTGGATGTGATGATGCCTAAAATGGATGGTTTTACATTGGCACGCGAGATCCGAATGGTGAATGCTGAGGTTCCCATCATTTTCCTTACTGCCAAGAATCTTAAGGATGATATCTTGGAAGGCTTTAAATTAGGAGCTGACGATTATCTGACCAAGCCCTTCTCTATGGATGAACTGGTATATCGTATGGAGGCTATCTTACGTCGTGTGAAAGTAAAGTCAACACGTAATGTCACCCAGTATCAGTTGGGTAAGTTCCTGTTTGACACCCAGCGTCAGATTCTTTCTCTTGGTGACAAGCAGACCAAACTTACCACCAAGGAATGCGAGTTGCTTACCATGCTATGCGCACATTCCAATGATGTGCTTGAGCGTGAACTCGCTCTTAAGACTATCTGGATTGACGACAATTACTTTAATGCGCGCAGCATGGATGTTTATATTACCAAGTTACGTAAGCATCTTAAGGATGATCCTTCAATAGAAATAAATAATGTTCATGGTAAGGGGTACCGTTTGATAGTTCCCAATCTAATGGCAGATTAAACAATAAAAAGAGCGGGACTTCCATTTCGGAGGTCCCGTTCTTTTTATTATCTTTCTTCTTGTTTAACTTAGAAACAATAGCCTATGTGAACGCTGCTTTCACGCACATGGGGAATTTTTGTTTCTCCAGGGAAATCACGGGCGTAGGAGATTCCCAAAAATACCTTATTATAATAGAACCTGAGTCCTGTTTGCCATCCGACCTGGAAACTTTTCCAATCATTCCTTTTTCCTGCGGCTATGGCGCGAATATGAACACCTGCATACGGAGCCAAAGCAATATCCTTAGTCTTGGAAAGGTAGAACTTGTAAACTGCATTTACAGGAAGCCTGAATGTGAGCAAATCATAATTCACCCCCCTCTCATTGGCATGTGAGTATTTGATATTGGCTCCCACTTCTACAAAATAGGGCATGTCTTCCATCACTTGAATGGAACGGGCATATCCAACAGAATACTCGTTAAACTTCATTGTCTCATCATCAGTAAGGTATCTGCTGGGCGAATACTGAAAATAGAAGAAGTTCTTGTACTCCTTATGCTGAGGCTTGGGAGTTTCTTCTTCTACATCCTCCAAAGTCCAATCGTCAACGGTATCATAATTGTCATACTGTGCATAAGTAATGGAACTAATGCACAACAAAAACATTGTCCCGATGCTTCTTCGGAATGATTTCATTAGGCGTAGGAAAAAAGGTGGTTAATGTCAGGAACGCTTGGCAATAACAATGTGAGTAACAATACCAGCGATAATCAAAAGAAGTGAAATCATCTGATACCAGTTGTAGTCAACCAAGTCAGCAAAAAAACCAAGGTTAAATTTGGCACCGAAATAACTAATTATAAGCAGTACTGCGCCTAAAACAATCAGGATAATACCTAAATTCTGTTTCTTCATAAGATTATTGTCTTTATTTTACATGTTTATATTTTTTCCAAATACAAAGTAAGTGATTTTTCTTGAAGTGGCGAAATGTTTTTGGATAAAAATTGCAAAAATGATGCAAATCCTTGGCAGTTTCATTAAAAAGCTGTACCTTTGCACCGCAATTTTGCAAAATAGTATTAATTAACTTATTTAACGTATTATGAATCAATACGAAACCGTTTTCATTTTAACTCCCGTTTTGTCTGATGATCAGATGAAGGAAGCGGTAAACAAGTTCAAAGACGTTCTTGTAAAAGCTGGTGCAGAAATTATCAGCGAGGAGAACTGGGGCTTGAAGAAACTGGCTTATCCCATCGAGAAGAAGAGTACGGGTTTCTATGAACTAGTAGAGTTCAAGGCAGCACCTGAGACCATTAAGAAGTTGGAGGTTGCTTACCGTCGTGATGAGAGAGTACTTCGCTACCTGACAGTAAAGATGGAGAAGTACGCAGCAGAGTATGCTGAGAAGAGAAGAAACAACAAATCAAGTAAGGAGGCTTAATCTATGACACAGCAATCAGAAATCCGTTATTTGACCGCTCCCGCTATTGATGTCAAAAAGAAGAAGTATTGCCGTTTCAAGAAAAGCGGTATCAAGTACATTGACTATAAGGATCCTGAATTCCTGAAGAAGTTCCTGAACGAGCAGGGTAAGATTCTTCCCCGTCGTATCACCGGTACTTCTTTGAAGTATCAGCGTCGTGTGGCTCAGGCTGTTAAGCGTGCTCGCCATTTGGCTTTGCTGCCTTTCGTAACTGACTTGATGAAGTAAAAAAGGAGGAATAGATATGGAAATTATACTGAAAGAAGACGTTATTGGCTTGGGTTACAAGAATGATATTGTAAACGTAAAGTCTGGTTACGGTCGTAACTATCTCATTCCTTACGGAAAAGGCGTTATCGCCAGTGAGAGTGCTAAGAAGCAGTTGGCTGAGACACTGAAGCAGAAGGCTGTTAAGTCGGCTAAGATTAAGGCTGAGGCTGAGGCTAAGGCCGAGAAGCTGAACGCAGTATCTCTGGTTATCGCTACTAAGGTTAGCAGTTCTGGTGTTATCTATGGTAGTGTAAACAGCTTGCAGATTGCTGACGAGTTGCAGAAACTTGGTTTCGACGTTGATCGCAAGATTATCGTTGTAAAGGATGTTAAGAGCGTTGGCGACTATGTTGCTACCATAAAGCTCCACAAGGAGGTTTCTGCTCTGGTTCCCTTCAAGGTAATTGCTGAGGGTGAACCAGTTGTTGAGACACCTGCAGAAGTTCCTGTAGTTGAAGTCCCTGTAGTTGAAGCTCCTGTTGAAGAGGATGATTTCGAAGAAGAGGCATAATAATTGCACTTCAGCATAAAGAAAAGCGTAACTCTGTCGGAGTTGCGCTTTTTTTTCATTTTTTGTAGTTAAGTTTCAGAAATTATTGCTATCTTTGGCTTTTGTTAGAACAGAATGATACCATTTATGAAGATTTTTTTTACCATCTTTTTATTCCTCGCAGGAGGTCTGTTTGTTCCTTTTTCCGCACAAGAGCATAATAATAATCCGTCTGACTCCCTGACTGTTGTTTCCGATTCTATGATACGTGAACTGACATCTCAGGTGCAGGAGTTGCAGTTACAGCGTATTATGCTGCAAGAGCAGTTGGAGATTTCGGGCCAGAGTGCCCGTATGGACTCCATAGCAAAAGTGCAACGTCAGCAGCGTATAGATTCGCTCCGAAAGGTTACAACAGGCTCTCCTCTCATTGTCGAAGATGATACGCTGCTTGTTCTCTATGCCCGCAGGGGTGGCATGCTGCCAGAAGCAAGAGTAAAGGCAACCAGAGAAATTATAGAGTCGCTGGCACATAAGTTGGTCTTTAAAGTAGATACACTCTATACCTTCGAAGGCGAGTTTACCACGGATATCATGGCTGGCAATACCGTTGTGATGAGTGTTACGGATACCGATGGTCTCTGGCAAGGTAAACCGCGTTCGCAACTGGCCAATGAGTATATGGCTGTTATTCAGCAGAAAATTATTGAACTGCACGAAACCTATGGTTTACAGAAGAAATTGCTGAGGCTTTTCTTTGCTGTTCTGTTGATTGTCGTGCAAGTGATACTCATCAAGCTAACCATTTGGCTGTTTGCCAGATGGCGTTCCAAGGTAATGCACAGGGTCTTGGACTGGCTAAAGCCTATCAATATTAAGGACTATGAACTTTTTGATGTACATCGTCAAGGGCGTGTCTTTATGTTCTTCTATAGGGTGCTGCGCATACTTTTCATTCTCTTCCAGTTGCTCATCTCTGTTCCCCTCTTATTTTCTATCTTTCCGGAGACCAAAACCTTTGTTGACACCATCATTGGATATATCTTGGATCCCGTGAAGGACATTCTTTCTTCTGTTTTGGGTTTTCTTCCCAATTTATTCAAGATTGTCATCATCATTATCTGTTTCCGATACTTGGTGCGTGTCCTGAAGTATTTCTCTGTCGAGATTGCCTCGGGCCGACTTAAGATAAACGGTTTCTATCCCGACTGGGCACCACCTACTTTTGTTATCCTCAGGGTGTTGTGCTATGCACTTATGCTGGTGATGATCTGGCCTTTGCTGCCCAGTTCCAACTCGGCAGTCTTTCAGGGCGTCTCTGTTTTCATGGGTCTTATCGTTTCGTTGGGTTCCACCTCTATAATAGGTAATGTTATGGCAGGCATGGTAATGACCTACATGCGTCCCTTCCGTATTGGCGACTACATAAAGGTAGGCGATATCGTTGGGGAAGTTATCGAGAAAAATGTCCTTGTTACTCGCATCCGTACCCGCAAGAACGAAATAGTCACTATTCAGAACTCTAACATGCTCAGCGCGCAGACGTCCAACTACACAGAGGCTGCCAAAGAATTTGGCATTATAGTTCATACCAAGGTGACCATCGGCTATGATGTTCCCTGGCAGCAGATTAAGGATATTATGGAGAACGCAGCACTTGATACCCAGGGCATCAAGAAGAATCCCAAGCCCTTCATGTTGATAACGGCTTTGGATGATTTCTACGTAGAGTACGAGATTAATGCCTATACAGACAATTCAGCAACGATGCCTCGCGTCTATTCTGAGCTGCACCAAAATCTTCTGAAGCGGTTCTTCGAGTCTGGCGTTGAGATTATGTCACCTCACATTTTTGCACGTCGTGACGGCATAGATACCCAAATGCCGGCCGACTATCTTTATCCGGAGAAATCTTAAAACTCGTCGGGCAAAGTCAGCGTTTGTTCTATACGACCTCCTTTAAGACGTATCCATGTCTTGAAGGAGGAACTTCCTTCTGTAAACTCAAAGATGCGTGCTCCGTTGGGTTTTAGGTCGTTGTAAACGGTGTCTCCTCCGCTATACCTGCCGTACATCATGTAAAGACCTCGCCACTTCATCACATAGTCATCATTATGGTCGTGTCCGCAAACAACGGCTTTTATATCATCCTGTTCACGCATGGCCACAAAGGCGCCGCTGTTGATGGTAGGTGAGCATGGATTCTCTCCTAAGTTGCCACGTATCTGTCGGCGTGAGTCGGAAAGCCCATCCAGATATTCCGTAATAGGAATATGCATGAAAGCCAAAGACGGAACGGGCGTACCCTGGTTTCCTTCTTTTAGTTTTATGCTTATCTGGCGATACCAATCCAATTGGTCTGCATGAATGTAATCGTATGATTTTAGTTCTGGGAATTCTTTGGCCCTGTTACCTGTATCAAACAGGTAGAATGCCCATTGTTTCTTGCCATCAGCACTGTTAAGGGTAATCACATCATTAGAAGCACCATGCATAGGTTTTACTGGCGTGTTCAGGCAACCAGGCATTTGGCGTATGTGTTCCAAGACCTCCGCACGTGAAAGTCCGAACTCTTCATCATGATTCCCTAAAGCAACAGCAAAGGGGATGTGGCGTTCTGTGATTAGCGACAGAATCTGTGTAAAGTTCTCCTTGGCAGGCTTGGCAAAGATAATATCGCCTGTGTGTATCACCAAATCCGGTTTCTCAGCATCCAGCACCTCTGCCACATTGTCAAGTGCTCTCTGTGAACGTTCGTCACCACCAATAAAGTGAGTGTCAGTAAGTTGTAATAGTTTAAACTTGCCGTTACGGAATAGCATGGAAGGTGATTCCTCCTCTTTTGGCTTCTGTGTTTCTGTTACTTTAGGTTTAGGTGCTGCTGCAATGTTGGCAGTAGCAATAGCAGGAACGGCAATAGCAGCAGTGCGGATAAAATCTCTTCTTTTCATAAGTATATTATGTTTTGATGTTTTTGTTATTCACGAACGGAATACTTTTTGCAGTATCCAAATTAGCAACCAGCAAATGGGGGCTGTGAGGGTGTTTACGAGGAAGAACTGGTGGTAACCCAGCCATGATAAAAGGAGTCCACTGGCTATCATGGGGATGAGCATGCACAAAGCAACAAGTGGAACACTAAGCAGATTGGCACAGTTGCGGTAACGTTCGCCGGAAATCATGGCCAGAGGTAAACGGCAGATACAAATGCCTATGCCAAAGAGTAGTTGGGCATGGAAAGTGGCAACGCATAGGGCCCCAAGGTCGGTAGGCGTTTCTATGGTCATAAAAAAATAAACAGCCGGAGAAAGTCCCAGTACAAGGGTCAGGGGCCAGGACAGTTTCTCGGAAGGAATCCATCGCATCAGGCTCCGACCGATGGTCAGCCCTAAGGTAAAGGCTATCACGCCAACGGTTCCCTGAGCAAAACCTATCTCCTGAATGGAACAACCCAGTCCGCTGTTTGAAGTCTTGTCAAATAAATAATGTACACGTGCGAAAAACATTAGGCTTTGGGGCGCTAACATCAGAAACATGCACAATACATATTTCCACCAATGGGGCTGTCTTCTGATACGCTCTATCACATGAACTTCAGCCATTACAGATGCTCCCATGCTGTATTTGCGTGTCTGGTTACCTATCTGTGGATTTCTGAGAACCAACATGTGCAGCACGGTGAAGAACATGAATACGCCTGCCGTCATATAGCAGCCCATTGCCCACGAATGCCTTATCTGACGGAAAAAGACTTCCAGATTTCCTACCAGAATGATGAGTACACCATAGGTAAGAATGACTGCCAACTGGGCTGAGGCAATCTTCAGGTTGGTATAGTATTTTTGCTGGCGCGGATAGAGCAACCGCTCGTAATACATACGGGCAGCCAACTCGTGCCAGGCAACCAGAAAACTTGTGAGCATCAGGGCGCCGAAAACATACCATATCCCTTGCGTGAATGCTCCTGCAAGGGCAAAAAGGCTAATACAGATAAGTCCCTCTACAAGTAGTAGCATATCCCTAAAATGACCAACCCTGCGTATCCATGTCCGCATGAAGGACTTGAGTATGCAGGGCAGGAACAATAGAGCTGCCAATGTGGTGGATAGGGTAATGGATGCTCCTATCTGCAGGAACATCAGCAAAGCCACAAAGGTAACGATGGCAGAGGGAATCTCCTCGGCTGCAAAGAGCGTGCTTATCCAGATTCCTTGCCTCATGTGCTTAGTAGCTTCTTGCTATCAGAACGCGAGCCTTGGCGGGTTTGCCGCTGACCATATCCGTGCCGGGAGTCTGCTCTACGCCGAAAGGCACGCAACGTATGGTGGCCTGTGTCTCTTCCTTGATCTGAGCCTCCGTCTCGGCTGTGCCGTCCCAATGGCAGAGGAAGAAGCCGCCGTCCTTAACGCGCTCCTTGAACTCCTCGTAGTTCTCGCACTCGTAGATATGAGCGTCGCGGAAAGCTTTTGCCTTCAGGAAGATGTTCTGCTGAATATCGTCCAACAGGTTCTTGATGTACTGCTCAATGCCTTCGATGCTGACGTTCTCCTTCTCCAGGGTGTCACGACGCATAATCTCAACAAGTCCCTGTTCCAAATCACGAGCACCCAGTACCAGACGAACGGGAACGCCCTTCAGCTCATAGTCGGCAAACTTAAAGCCAGGACGCTTGTTGTCGGCATTGTCATACTTAACGCTAACGCCCAGGGCCTTCAGATTCTTAACAATCTCTTCAGCCTTAGCATCCAGCTGTTCCATCTGAGCAGGCTTGCCGATGGGGATAATAACCACTTGAGTGGGAGCCAAAGCGGGAGGCAGCACCAGACCATTATCGTCGGAATGGGTCATAATGAGGGCACCCATCAGACGTGTGCTCACACCCCAACTGGTAGCCCAAGCATATTCGGGTTTGTTGTCCTTATTCAAGAA
Organism: Bacteroidaceae bacterium; assembly: GCA_017541025.1. Taxonomy (GTDB): domain Bacteria; phylum Bacteroidota; class Bacteroidia; order Bacteroidales; family Bacteroidaceae; genus Physcousia. The sequence goes on from JAFXZY010000001.1 coordinate 57,375, forward strand.
CTGAACATCGAATGCCTTACCGAAGTTCTGACCCAGAAAGTGGCTTGTTCCACTCTGCAGCGCCTTGCCGTCCTGCATCATTGCCTCGATGGTATATGTGTCAAGGGCACCGGCAAAACGCTCGGTCTCACTCTTAACACCCTGAACGACGGGAACTGCCATGTAGTTTTCGGCAAAGTCGGCATACACCTTCAGCATCTGCTGGGCGCGTGCCTCTGCCTCTTCGCGAGTGGCGTGTGCCGTATGGCCTTCCTGCCACAGGAATTCGCTGGTACGCAGGAAAAGACGGGTACGCATCTCCCAACGCATAACATTACACCATTGGTTAACGAGCAAGGGAAGGTCTCGGTAACTCTGTATCCAGTTCTTAAAAGTATTCCAGATAATTGTCTCAGAAGTGGGACGGATGATAAGCTCCTCCTCCAGGCGGGCTGCAGGGTCAACTACCACGCCGTCATGGGTATCGTTGGTCTTCAGACGATAATGAGTTACCACAGCACACTCCTTGGCAAACCCTTCTACGTGCTCGGCCTCCTTAGAGAGGAAGCTTTTGGGAATAAGCAGGGGGAAATAAGCGTTCTGGACGCCCGTCTCCTTAAACATATCATCTAACACACGTTGCATCTTTTCCCAGATGGCATAACCATATGGTTTGATGACCATACAACCACGAACATCAGACTGCTCAGCCAGGTCGGCTTTAACCACCAATTCGTTATACCATTTGCTATAGTCCTCACTACGTTTTGTGAGAAATTCCAATTCTTTTGCCATTATATTTTTCCTTTTTATTTATCTAAAATATGGTTTTTTGTCCTTCCTTTATGTTAAAACCGCTGCAAAAATACTAAAAAAACGTGGATTTTGTATGCTTCTTTTCAAAAATGTGTAACTTTGCGGTGAGATTTTAACAATGAAAATGTTTAACTATTAAAATAAAGAATTATATGAAAGGTACGAAAGGATTTATTGGGGCTCTCTCTGTAGCTCTTCTGGTTTCTGGTTGTAATATGAACAATACCACTAAGGGCGGTCTTATCGGTGGTGCCGGCGGTGGTGCCTTAGGTGCAGGTTTAGGTGCTGCTATAGGTGCTTTGGCCGGTGGTTCAAGTGGTGCCAAGCTGGGTGCTGCCATTGGCGCAGGCGTTGGTGTTGCCGGAGGTACCACAGCAGGTATCCTGATTGGTAAGAAGATGGATAAGGCTAAGGCTGCTGCTGAGGCAGTAGATAATGCCGAGGTTTCTACTGTTACCGACAAGAATGGTCTGGAAGCCGTTAAGGTAACCTTCGACAATGGCATCCTTTTTAAGGTAGGTAAGAGCGATTTGCAGGCTAAGGCACAAAACTCTCTTCGCCAGTTTGCCAACAATGTGCTGAATGTCTATACCGACTGTGACGTAGCCATCTATGGTTTTGCCAGCAGCGACGGTTCAGACGAAACCAACCTGACATTGAGCCAGAGTCGTGCGAACTCAGTTCGCGGTTTCTTGACAAATAGTTGTGGCGTAAGCGCTTCTCAGATTAAGAGTGCTACTGGCTATGGCGAGGATCCTCAGTATCTTGTTTACGATGCCAACGGCAAGGAGGACAGAAATGCCAGCCGCCGTGTAGAGGTTTATCTGTATGCCAGCGATGCAATGGTAAAAGCTGCTAACGCAGGTACCTTGCAGTAAGGCTCTCTCTAACCCTTCGAACCCCTCCGTCGCGAATGGGGATTCCCCTTCGGGCCTCCGTCAGAATCAAAGATTCTTCCCCTCATTAGGCACAGAAAGACATTCAGTCTTTCTTCCGAAGGGCCTTCTTCGCCCCTTTGTGGGGCCGCAGCCACATTCGGTGGCTACTCTAAAGACCCCAGTCGCCCTTAGGAGGGTGCTTTGTTATGCTCAAGAAAATTCAGAAAATAATGCAATGGATTGTGCTTCTGTTCTTCGGAAGCACAATCCTTGCTGTTATAGCCTATCGTTGGGTGCCTGTTTATGTTACCCCCCTGATGGTAATCCGTTGCTGTCAGCAGGTAGCGCATGGTGAGAAGATCAGGCTTCGCCATCATTGGGTGCCGCTCGACGAGATGTCCATATACATGCCCGTTGCAGTTATAGCCAGCGAGGACCAGTTGTATCTGAAACATCACGGTTTCGACTTCAAAGCCATCGATGCAGCTATCGAAGAGAGTAGAGTGGGCAAGCGACACAGAGGCGGCAGCACCATTTCCCAACAGACGGCCAAGAACGTTTTCCTTTGGCCTGCCCACAGTTGGGTACGTAAAGGGTTGGAAGTTTATTTCACGTGCCTCATTGAGCTTATTTGGAGCAAGCATAGGATAATGGAGGTTTACCTCAATTCCATCGAGATGGGAGATGGTATTTACGGAGCCGAAGCAGTGGCGCAGCAACACTTCGGACGTTCCTCTTCCGAGCTAACCCGTGCCAACTGTGCCCTTATTGCTGCAACATTGCCTAATCCGCTGAAGTTCAGCAGTAAGACCCCATCGGCTTATATGTTAAAACGTCAGACTGCCATTATGAAACAGATGCGTCATATCGATGTATTCCCTAAAGAATAAAACCTTAACAGCCATGATAGAAATAATAAAGGAGAAATACAGACAGTTCCAGAAATGGCAGCAACAGCCGTATCAGGTTGCTCCCATGTCTGAAGAGACACACCAGTGCGCAACGTGTGGAACCCAATTTCAGGGTAATTTCTGTCCCCGTTGTGGACAGTCGTCCAAGATAGGCCGTTACTCCTTCAAAAATGCATTTCTGCTTTTCCTCGATGTATGGGGTTTAGGCAATCGCGGTATGTTCCGTACCATACGCGATCTCATCCTGCGTCCTGGTTACATGATTCGCGACTACCTGCAAGGTATGCAGATGGCCTATTATCCGCCATTCAAGATGTTCTTCCTGTTTATAGCCCTTTCTCTGCTTGTGGAGACAGGCGTGAACATCAGGATGGAAGACCGCCTACAGGTAGCTCAGGAACAGTTCCGTGAAGGTATGAGTGATAGCCACGCAAAAGAACAAGAAGAAACCTCGGATAGGGATGAAGAAAAAAAAGAATTAGTGACAAAGGTAGATAATCTGACAAACAGGGTATATGATTGGACTATGAAACACATAGGCTTGGTAAGCATATTGGGCCTGCTGTTATTTTCGGGGCCGCTCTACCTGTTCTTCCGCAAGAGTCCCGCCTATCCTGGTATCCGGTTCTCCGAGTTCTTTGTCGCGATGGTTTATTCCATGAATATGGTAGAATTTTATTCTATTCTCTCCGAATTCTTCTGTTTGAGCATGGTACTCGAGGGTTGTTTCTTACTGCTCATTGTCATTCCCATTAAGCAATTGTCAGGCTACGGTTACTGGCGCACCCTACTGAACTTCTTCCTTGCCATGATAGTCTTTTTCGTGTTTATTCTCGCGGCCATTATCGCCGTTTTTTTCCTTATCTCGCTCTTCTATACCAGTTAAGGCCATACAGCACACTGGTATGCACACCCCTATAACCTTATTATTATAAAAAAATGGTCTAAAATGCACTTTTTGTTATGTAGAGTTTGCAATTTGCAAAAAAAAGAGTATCTTTGCACCGAAAAATAATCTATTTCGGGTATGTTAGAGACATTCTTTCGGATTCATCAGTTTCTTGTAGAACATACAGAGGCTCCTGTAAGGAGAGCTTTGATGGATGAAATTGACTGGAAACAGCGTTTGATAGGAATTAAGGGTAGTCGGGGCGTAGGAAAGACAACGTTCCTGCTTCAGTATGCCAAGGAGCATTTCACGCCACGGGATAAAAGGTGTTTGTATATCAATATGAACAACTTCTATTTCCAAGGAAAGACATTGTTCCAGTTCGCGCAGGAGTTTCAGCAGGCAGGCGGACAGGTTTTGCTTATAGACCAGGTGTTCAAGCAGCCGGATTGGAGTCATGAGCTACGACTGATTTATAATCGTATTCCTCGCTTGCGTGTCGTGTTTACGGGTAGTAGCGTTATGCGCCTAAAGGAAGAGAATCCTGAACTGAACGGCATCGTGGACAGCTACAACCTGAGGGGGTTCTCTTTCCGTGAGTACCTGAATATGATGACGGGCGAGAATTTTAAGTCTTACAGCATCCGCGAGATTCAGAATCGTCATGAGCGTATCGCTCAGGAGGTACTGGCAAAGGTGGATCCCTTGGAGCATTTCCGCAACTACCTGCATCATGGTTATTATCCATTCTTCCTGGAGAACAGCAATTTCAGCGAGAATCTGCTTAAGACCATGAACATGATGATTGAGGTGGATATCCTTCTCATCAAGCAAATTGACCTTAAGTATCTGAGTAAGATAAAGAAACTCCTTTATCTGCTTGCTATAAGTGGAACAGGTGCCCCCAACGTAAGCCAATTGGCCTGCGATATGCAGACAAGCCGTGCTACGGTAATGAATTATATCAAGTACTTGAGCGATGCCCGATTGCTCAATATGATTTATCGTCATGGCGATGAATTCCCCAAGAAGCCTTCTGGCCTGTATCTGCATAACACAAACTTGATGTATGCGATGTCTCCCGGTAAGATTGAGGAGGAGACACTTATGGAGACTTTCTTCCAGAATGCTCTTTGGGGGCGTCATAAGGTGGAGGCCGGCGACCGTAGCAGTACGTTTATTGTTGACGGTAAGCAGCGTTTCCGCATTTGCCTGGAGCACCCCAAGCGTAAGAATACCGATGTGCTGTATGCACTTTCCGGCATTGCTGAAGGGGCTGAGCAGGAGATTCCTATCTGGGTTTACGGATTCCTGTATTAACCCCCCTCTAACTCCCCCTGTATGGGGAGAATAACCTGAATGAAATAAATCGGAATAAATATAAAAATTAACTGCCCATGACCCTGTTTAGCAGTTCCCTCCCCAAAGAGGGGGAGGGGTAGGGAGAGGGTCTCTATTTTGTTATGAAAGAAAAGAAATTTATTACCTGTGACGGTAACGAGGCTGCTGCTCACGTGAGCTATATGTTCTCTGAGGTAGCTGCTATCTATCCCATCACTCCCTCTTCGCCAATGGCGGAGCATGTTGACGAGTGGGCTGCCCGCGGTCGTAAGAACCTGTGGGGGCAGAACGTCAGTGTTCAGGAAATGCAGTCAGAGGCTGGTGCTGCCGGTGCCGTTCACGGCTCGCTTCAGGCTGGTGCTCTTACAACCACATTCACAGCATCTCAGGGCTTGCTCCTGATGATTCCTAACATGTACAAGATTGCCGGTGAACTGATTCCTTGTGTATTCGATGTTTCTGCACGTACCCTGGCTTCTCACTCTCTCTGTATCTTCGGTGACCATCAGGATGTGATGGCATGCCGCCAGACAGGCTTCGCTATGTTCTGTTCTGGTTCTGTTCAAGAGGTGATGGACCTGACAGCTGTTCCTCATCTGGCTTCTCTGGAGACCTGCGTACCTTTCGTTAATTTCTTCGACGGTTTCCGTACCTCTCACGAGTATCACAAGATTGAGATAATGGATCAGGAGGATATCCGTCCTCTCGTAAAGGATGAGTTCGTTAAGCGTTTCCGTGATCGTGCTATGTCACCTGAGCGTCCTATCACTCGTGGTACAGCCGAGAACCCCGAAACGTTCTTTACACACCGTGAGGCTTGCAACACCTACTACGACAGCGTTCCTGAAGTAGTTGAGAAATACCTGAGTGAGATTTCTAAGATTACTGGTCGTGAGTATCATCTCTTCTCTTATTACGGAGCTAAGGATGCCGACCGCATGATTATCCTCATGGGTTCTGCTACCGATGCAGCTCGCGAGGCTATCGACTATCTGAACGCTAACGGTCAGAAGGTTGGTATGATCTCAGTTCACCTCTATCGTCCATTCTCAGTTAAGCACCTGCTCGCTTCAGTTCCTAAGACTGTTAAGCGTATTGCTGTGCTCGACCGTACCAAGGAGCCCGGAGCAAACGGTGAGCCTCTGTACCTCGACGTGAAGGATGCTTACTACGACGTCGAGAACAAGCCTCTCATCGTTGGTGGTCGCTACGGACTCGGTAGTCGCGACACCACTCCCGCACAGATTATCAGCGTGTTCAACAATCTGGCTATGCCTGAGCCCAAGAACCACTTTACTATCGGTATAGTCGATGATGTTACCTTTACTTCTCTGCCTGCCGTTGAGGAGATTGCCCTCGGTGGTGCCGGCATGTACCAAGCCAAGTTCTATGGTCTGGGTGCCGACGGTACAGTAGGTGCTAACAAGAACTCAGTAAAGATTATCGGTGACAACACCAATAAATACTGTCAGGCTTACTTCTCTTACGACTCTAAGAAGTCGGGCGGTTTCACTTGCTCTCACCTGCGTTTCGGTGATACACCTATCCGCTCTACCTATCTGGTAACTACGCCTAATTTCGTGGCTTGCCATGTTCAGGCTTACCTGCACATGTACGACGTAACTCGTGGTCTGCAGAAGAACGGTACTTTCCTGCTGAACACTATCTTCGATGATGCTGAGTTGGAGAAGTTCATGCCTAACAAGGTGAAGCGCTATTTCGCACAGAATAATATTACGGTTTATACCATCAACGCTACCAAGATTGCACAGGAAATAGGTCTGGGTAACCGCACCAATACTATTTTGCAGAGTGCTTTCTTCCGTATCACCGAGGTAATCCCCGTTGAACTGGCTGTTGAGAAGATGAAGGCAGCTGCCTTGAAATCTTACGGAGCTAAGGGTCAGGACGTTGTTGATAAGAACTATGCAGCTATCGACCGCGGTGGTGAGTACAAGAAGTTTGAAGTGAAGGCCGAGTGGGCTAACTTGGCAGACGATGCCGAGAAGCAGGACGATGCACCCGCATTCGTTAAGGAGTTGGTTCGTCCTATCAACGCTCAGGCCGGTGACTTGCTGAAAGTTTCAGACTTTGTAAAGCACAACACCGTTGACGGTTCTTGGAATGTTGGTACAGCCGCTTACGAGAAACGCGGTGTTGAGGCTTTCGTTCCCGCTTGGAACAAAGAGAATTGTATCCAGTGTAACCAGTGTGCTTACATCTGTCCTCATGCAGCTATCCGTCCGTTCGTTCTGACCGACGACGAGATGAAGGGTTTCGACGGTCTGGATACCATCGAGATGAAGGCTCCTGCCGCTATGAAGGGCATGCACTTCGTCATCGAGCCTTCTGTACTCGACTGTCTGGGGTGCGGTAACTGTGCTGATATCTGTCCGGGTAATCCTAAGTTGGGTAAGGCCCTTACCATGGTTCCTTTCAACCCCGATGCAGCAGATATGAAGAAGATGGCTGCCGATTGGGACAAGCTGGTTAAGGTTCCCTCTAAGCAGCACCTCGTTGACATCAAGCAGAGTGTTAAGAACAGTCAGTTCGCACAGCCTCTGTTTGAGTTCTCCGGTGCTTGCTCTGGTTGCGGTGAGACTCCTTATGTTAAGCTGCTCTCTCAACTGTTCGGTGATCGTCAGATGATTGCCAACGCTACCGGTTGTTCTTCAATCTATTCTGCTTCTATTCCTTCTACACCTTATACCAAGAACGAGAAGGGTCAGGGTCCTGTATTCAACAATTCTTTGTTCGAGGACTTCTGCGAGTTCGGTCTGGGTATGGCTTTGGGTAACAAGAAGATGAAGGAGCGTGTAGCTAAGCTGCTCACAGAAGCTTCAGAAGGTGCTCCTGCTGAGTTCAAGGCACTTGCCGAAGAGTGGATTGCCAATAAGGAAGATGCTGACAAGACCAAGGAGATTGCTCCGAAGTTGCGCGAGGCTATCGCTGCCGGTGCTGCTGCTGGTTGTGAGTTCTGCAAGGAACTGAAGACGCTCGACCACTATCTGGTTAAGCGCAGCCAGTGGATTATCGGTGGTGACGGTGCTTCTTACGATATTGGTTATGGTGGTCTTGACCACGTCATCGCTTCTGGCGAAGATGTTAATATCCTCGTGCTCGATACTGAGGTTTACTCCAACACGGGTGGTCAGGC
>JAFXZY010000064.1 GCA_017541025.1 Bacteroidaceae bacterium
GACTGTTGCTAAAAACACTTGGGAGAAGGGTCTTACCTACGCTTTCCGCGATCGTCGCACCAAGAAGCGTAACTTCCGTGCTTTGTGGATTCAGCGTATCAACGCTGCTGCTCGTATGGAGGGTTTGAGCTATTCTCAGTTGATGGGTCTTCTGCACAAGGCTGGTATCGAGATTAACCGTAAGGTGCTCGCTGACCTCGCAGTTAACCACCCTGAGGCTTTCAAGGCTATCGTTGCTAAGGTTAAGTAATTTCAGTCCTCTCTGAGATTTACAAAAAAAAGTAGCGTGCTTCTCTTTTAAAGGGAGGCACGCTTCATTTTATATAAAACCGCACTGGTGATGTGATGAAACTCCGAAAGAACAAGTTTTGAGTGCTCGCAGCTTTTGTAATCCACCGACTCAAAGGTTACCCTTCACAGGGCGTGGCCCGCCATTAGCATGCGAAGCGTTCTCGGTTTCATAAATATTACTGATGAGTATCCCGATCTAACCAGTGCGGTATTTTGTCTCATCTTCATTGGCAAAGATAGTCTCATTTTATCATTTAGGCAAGTCTTCGCGTTACTTTTTTTAAAAAAACCTTTTTTTTTCCCGTTTTTTCCCTATTTTTGTGCAAAACTAATGAAATAAGTGTATGAAATTTCACTTTTCAATCGAATATCGTACCGAATGGGGCCAACAGGTTGGTGTTGTCATCTCACGTTACATGATAGGTGGAAGGTGTATCACAGAACATATTCTGCTTGATACACAGGATGGATTGTTGTGGAAAGGCGAGGTGTTTTATAATAACAATGACACTCAGTCCTTCTCATACCAATATGTAATTTATGAAAATGGCGTGATTGTACGTCGCGAATGGAACCTTGTTCCACGTGCGTTCAATGCCTCTCCCAATCATGTCTTCATCTTCTCTGATGCCTGGCGCGATATTCCTCTCAGTAACCACATGTACAGTTCTGCCTATACTAACTGTATATCTGGTGTGCCTCCCCAGCAGGCTTTCTTGGCATATTTCAGTAAGACGCTTGTCTTTCGTATTCAGGCACCTCAGTTGCGCTCAGGTCAGGTGCTGGCTCTGGTAGGCAGCATTCCTCAGCTGGGCACTTGGGAACCACGCTATTCATTGCGAATGTCGCGTGCCGGTATTAATGAATGGGTACTTGCTATCAGTGCCGAGGGCGTAGACACGCCATTCCAATATAAATATGTAATACTGGATGAGGAAACAGGAAATCTCATTGCCTGGGAAGAGGGTGACAACCGCCATTCTCCCAACTACTCAGTTGAGCCAAACAGAATCATTGTCTTGTCAGATAATATTCTTCATCTCTCCGAAGGCCGATGGCGTACGGCAGGGCTTGTAGTTCCCGTATTCTCTTTACGTAGTGAACAGAGTCAGGGCGTAGGTGATTTTGGCGACCTCTGCAAAATGACCGATTGGGCAGAACGGGCAGGAATGCATGTTATTCAGCTTTTGCCCATCTATGATATCACCCAGACGCATACCGATGCTGACAGTTATCCGTATAACAGCATCAGCATATACGCGCTGCATCCCATGTACATAGATATAAGGCAGCTACCCGCTATTGAAGATAAGGATTTTATGCAGGAGTATGAGAAGGATAGGGCTGCTTTAAATGCAACGGTGCAAATGCAATATGCCAAGGTAAATGCACTTAAGCATCGTTACCTCCGAAGGCTTTACCAGCAGCAGGCATCTGATTTGCTCGATGATGTTGGCTATGTCACATTCTGTCAGAAGAATAACGACTGGCTGCTTCCCTATACAGTCTATAGTCTGCTTCGCGACGAATACGGCACCTGCGATTTCAATCAGTGGCCGGAATATAGCAAATATAATGAGCCTCAGATTCTTTCCTTTGCTAAGGAGCATCAGCCACAGTTGGGATATTATGCCTTTGTTCAGTATCTTCTGCACAAGCAACTGTCTGCAGCTACAGAGTATGCTCATAGGCATAAGGTTGTCTTTAAGGGCGATATTCCCATTGGCATCAGTCGGTATAGCGTGGAAGCCTGGCACGAGCCATATTATTTCCACATGAACAGTCAGGCAGGTGCTCCACCAGATGATTTCAGCATTACAGGTCAGAACTGGGGATTCCCTACGTATAACTGGGAGCGAATGGCACAGGACGGATACCGATGGTGGGTTCGTCGCCTCCAGAAGATGGCCGAATACTTCGATGCTTATCGCATAGATCACGTCTTAGGTTTCTTCCGTATCTGGCAGATACCACTTCATAGCGTACAGGGACTTCTCGGATATTTCTCTCCCTCTCTTCCCTTGAGTGCCGACGAGATAGAACGCTATGGCCTGCGATACCGTTATGACTTCTTCACCCGCCCCTATATTACCGATAGTGTGTTGACGCAGATTTTCGGGTCCGAAGCCGTTAAGGTTGCCAAGAACTTCCTGATAGATTGCTGCGACGGAACCTATGACCTTAAAGAGGAATTCTCTACCCAGCGTAAGGTAATGGCATACTTCGAGGGCTCAACTAAGAAGAAAGCTCCACTGTATCGCGATGGGTTGTTTAAACTCATCAATAATGTTCTCTTTATAGCTGATGACCAGAATCCTCAGTTGCTTCATCCTCGTATTTCTGTTCAGTCAGAGAGCGTATTCCAGTCACTTTCGGCCGAGGAACAAAAGGCATTCAATAATCTTTACGAGGATTATTTCTATCATCGTCATAACGACTTCTGGTATGCTCACGCCATGAAGAAACTTCCCATCCTTGTACAGAGTACACGTATGCTGGTTTGTGCCGAGGATTTGGGAATGGTGCCTTCGTGTGTAGCCCCCGTATTGGATAACCTTAAGATTCTCTCACTCGAGATTCAGACCATGCCCAAGGCCGTTGGTCAGACCTTTGCCCGTCTCTCAGACAATCCTTATCGTAGTGTGGCAACTATCTTCACGCATGATATGCCAACTTTACGCGGATGGTGGCAAGAGGATTATCAGCGTGCTCAGCGTTATTATAATCAGGTACTCCAGCATAAGGGTTTTGCACCAGAGCAAATCTCAGGAGAATTGTGCGAGGAAATCGTGGCACGTCATTTGGCGTGTCCCTCCATGCTTTGTCTCATCAGTCTACAGGATTGGCTTTCCATCGACGAGGGCGTTCGCTTCTCCAATATCGAAGCCGAGCGAATAAATGTGCCCGCTAATCCTAAGAACTATTGGGGTTATCGTATGCACCTTAACATCGAAGAGCTCCGATCCAATGCAGAGCTTACTTCGCGCATACAACATCTGATTTCCAATAGCGGTCGATCTTAGTGAATATTTCTCTCATTCAGTGCCCGTATATAGTTGCGGGCATTTTTTTTGTGTTCGCTAAAGGTTGCGGCATATTCGTGCGTACCAGAGAAGTCTGCCTTGGCACACATGTAAAGGTAGTTATGTTTTTGATGGTCCAGCACGGCATCAAGGCCCTTTATACTGGCTATGCGAATGGGACCGGGAGGCAACCCTATATTAATATAGGTATTATATGCACTTTCTTTTTCTAAATGTTTGCCTAATATACGTCTTAGCGTAAAGTCGCCCACGGCAAACTTTACCGTTGGGTCGGCCTGTAGCGGCATTCCCTTATGCAAACGGTTCAGATATAACCCAGCTATGGTAGGTTTCTCAGTATCGTTGGCAGTTTCCTCATCAACAATACTTGCCAGCGTGCATATTTCCTCGTGTGTCAGCCCCAGATCCTTAGCTTTCTTTTCCCGTTCGGAGTTCCAGAAAGCCTTATTCTCCTTCTGCATTCGTTCCATAAAACCCTTTAGGGAAACGTCCCAGTACACCTCGTATGTGTTGGGAATAAACAGAGCGGGTAAGGTAACCGTGTTGTATCCCAATTCTTGGCAGAACTCTTCATCCATAAAAGCATTTACCAGCGTTAGGCTGTCCAGCATTAGTTTCTTGGATAATGCGCCTGCCAGACGATCCATTGTCCGGGTTGTGGGTATAGTTAGCTGAATAGGAGTCTGCTGTCCATTCCTCAGTTTGCGGTATAGAGTCAGGATGTCCGTGTTGGGTTCTATAACATATCGTCCTGTCCTCACATGTCTGTAGGGTATAATTCTGTTAAGCAGATTTCCTCTCCAACCTAATTGGGCCTTCAGAAACACACTATCAGGTGTATCGTCTTTATCAATGTAGATAATACCCTCTTCCGAAACGCTGGCGGGTTTGCCGAAAAAGAGGCTGCTTGTTATTATTATGCCTGCACATACAGCAGTGCAGACGCCTATAATGGTATATTTTATTTTCTTGCTCATGTTTCTACGTCTGATTGAGGTCACAAAATTACAGAATTCTCTCTACTTTACAGAAAAAAGCCTTGTATAATTTCCCTAATTTGAAAAAAAGAATTACCTTTGCACTCGGTTTTGCCGATATGGCTCAGTTGGTAGAGCAACGCATTCGTAATGCGTGGGTCAGGGGTTCGAGTCCCCTTATCGGCTCAAAAATCATGCATTCAGAGAGTTCTTTACAGAACTCTTTTTTTTGTATTATAACTCCATACCTCTTCCATCTTTCCTCTTCCTTCTTCCATCATTTTGTTTATCGTTTCCGTTTATTCTTTGGAGTGTAAACAAATTTTACCTATTTCTCCTAATACACCCTTAATGGCTGGTTTTGCTACTACTAAGGGGCGCAAAATTTTCCCTTAATAGTAGTAATTGTTTTTATTAACACATGCATTATAGCCCATTTTCATGGCCGTTCAATAATGTAAATAATTTTCTATATGTATTTTTGTTCTTCTTTTTTTCTGCCCAGTTTGAGAAAACTTGCCGCTTAGTTAGAAATTTTTTACCGCCACGTTAGGCGGTAAAAATTCTTATGCTAAAGAACATCCTTTGATATCTTAGCCCAGTCAATGTTTGTCAAGATGTTTTCTTGCTAACTATTCATTATTAATTATTAATTGTTCATTGATTCTCGTTCCCGTTAACGTTCCCGTACGAAGTTCATCGTTATCTTTGAAGCCAAAATATACCTTAATGATTATCTAATCTTCGATTGTTATCGAGCTTAACCGACGGTATATGTTAGGTACATGTTGTACAAACATATACCTGTCCTCAACGCCGATAACCATCGTGGCTCCGCGTAAGGTAAGGTATATGTTGTCATAATCAACAACTGTCAACTTTTTCAGGACAATTCCGCAAGAAATATGAGAAATAAAAAAGCCGCACCATACATGATGCAGCCTTTTATTTAAATGGAGCAGTATCGATAAAGCCTTGCTCCCCGCACTCAGCGGCGTAGCCAAGAATTTCTTCTTGACACTGCAAAGGAACACATTTTATTTTATACCACCAAACTTTTTGTGATTTCTTTGTATTGCCACCAAGTTTTGTAACCTTTGGCTTGCATCCATATACCGCTAAAGTCTAATTGATTCTTCCCTCTTCCTTCTTCAATAACCTATAACCTATAACCAATAACCTTTATTTTTGTTCTCGTTTTTGTTTTTGTCTTCGGTTTTGACCTGCGGTCGAGCCTGCTCACGCTCGGAAAAGTATAAGCAAGCTTTGCTCTCCTCTCGCTCAATCGCAGCCTTGTACGAAGTTAGTTGTCGTTAGGGTTAAGGTTATCGTTGATATTTCTTCCCTCTTACATCTTCCTTCTTCCATCTTATCCTTGAACCATAACTGTTCCGTAAATCCTTTTTTTGCAAAAAAAACAGCAGTTTTCTTTGCTTGTATAAAAAAAAAATCCTATTTTTGCGACGACTAAGCCAGCCTAAAAGGGCGGGTGAGGTCAAAATCTTATTGGAACAGAGACCACAAAGCCGTTTGTAGGGCTGGTCTCGAAAAGGCGTTTACGGACGTTATCATTCTGTAATCTCAAATCTCGCAAATTTGAATCCAAGTACAGAATATAATGCAACGTGACGCTTACGTGGGTAGATTATATCCCAACTATTGCTTTATATAATAATGTAAAGCATTAAGTTGTATATATGGTCTCTTGGCGTGGGCTGGCTGCGTTGCTTATCCTTACTTGGAGGCAATGCGAGAGCCTGAGATTAGGGATGGGCAGAAGTAGTGACTCCCATGCCTTTTTTATTTCCATAACCTAACCATGATTATAAACCGCTGACGTGGGAGTTCGGAGGCATTTTATTCTAAAAATGCTATGAATAAAGAGTCTTTAGTTCAAAAAAAGGTTATACAGATTATTGTTTATACTGTTGTGTTATTTTGTATGCCTTTGATAAGTAATGCGCAAGATGATCGTAAAGCGTTTACCTTTGAAGTGGGATACGCGGCTTCCACATTTGATGATGTTAAACTTTCTGGCAGTTATGGAATTCTCTGACTGGGTTACCATGGCAAATCAAGAGTAATTTTTATGCAGGTTACTATTTGTCTCCGTTAAATTTTAACTTCGGCTTGGTTGATAGCGATTATACAAGCGATGTTATCAAACTTGGCCCTGCTTTAGGCTATTATTTTAAACCGACCATTTTTGTTACTTTACCTGTTGCAGCTTTATGTAATGTACATTTTCACGGTTCAGATACCCAATTGGCATGGGGCATGGAAATTTCACCAACCTTTTATGTAGGTAGCAAAAAATTTGGTTTGTATGCAGGTCCTATGCTAACTGTCGGATTTACAGGTGGGACAAAAGCGGATTTCGGTTTCAAGGCAGGTATTTACTTTTAATTAGATGATTTTTAAGTTCTAAAATAACAAATGGAATATGGACGGAAAGAAAAAAAATGATGAACTCCACTCTAGACGTGAGTTCTTCAAGAATGCAGCAAAGCGGGTGCTTCCAATCATTGGTGCTATTGCGTTGTCTAATCCTATTATTCAAGCCGCCGCACCTGAAACACCTGTAAATAGCTGTCGAGGTAATTGTATGGGGGGATGTTATATTGGTTGTTCAGGTACTTGTTATGGAGGATGTACTGGTGGATGTAAAGAATCATGTCACCATACATGTACAGGATATTGTGTAGGTACTTGCCAAGGAAATTGTACAGGATCTTGCCAAGGAAGTTGTTCTCTTGATTGTGGTGGTGGTTGTGGTAATGGATGCTCTGGATCATGTACAGGTTCATGTGCAGGTTCTGCTGATGCGGTTCACAATTGTTCTAACTGCAACACTGTTTGTACGTCTACTTGTAAAGATGGATGTCAAGAATCATGTACAGGTGGTTGTAAGACAGGATGTGATACAAGTTGTAATGATACTTGTTACAAAGGATGCAAGACTTCTTGCGACTCATCATGCAAGGAAACATGCAAAGGAGGATGTAAAGGCGATTGTCAGGGAAGTTGTTCTAATGGATGCTATACTGGATGTAAGGAAAATTGTTATAATGTTTGTAGAGGTAGTTGTAAAGGCTTTTGCTGGGGGTATATGAATTTTAATCCATACCCAAGACTTCCCTAATAATGTGTTTCGGTATGGAGGCTATTATTAAGAGTCAAAATGAGCAATGGCGGTCTGGAATTGCAAAAGGAATTACGTTCATTGTTACAAAGGACTGCCAGTTAGCTTGCAAATATTGCTATTTGGTTGGCAAGAACTCCAAGGAGCGTATGCCTTGGAGTATTGCCAAGCAAACTGTTGATTATATTCTTGACCATGAAAATGACTTCAAAGAGGAATCGGTAATTTGGGATTTCATCGGTGGCGAACCATTCTTGGAGATAGACCTTATTGACAAGATTTGCGACTATATCAAGATGGAAATGTTCCGTCGAAACCATCATTGGTTCAATTCCTATCGCTTCTCTTTTTCCACAAATGGTATCAACTACCACGAGGAGAAAATTCAGCAATTCATTGAGAAGAATCGCAACCATCTGAGCATAGGCATCACTATCGACGGCACACGGCAGAAGCATGACCTTAACCGTGTATATAAGAATTCAGAGCGCGGGTCGTATGATGATGTGGTCAAGAATATTCCGTTGTGGCAGTTCCAGTTCCCTGGAATGGGAACAAAGGTCACCATCAGCAGTGCCGACCTTCCTTATATCAAAGAGAGTGTGCTGCATTTGTTCTCCCTTGGCATTCCAGAAGTGAACATTAATTGTGTTTTTGAGGATGTTTGGAAAGAAGGCGATGACCTTATCTTTCAGAATCAACTGATAGAACTTGCAGATGCCATCATTGACAATGGATTATACGAAAACAATGTCTGCTCGTTCTTTCAAGAGCATTTAGGTAAACCTCTCGACAGGAAACTGCAAAATCAGAACTGGTGTGGTGCAGGCAAGATGTTAGCTGTTGATGCTGCAGGCATCTTTTATCCCTGTACGCGCTTTGCCCAGTACTCTTTGCGCGACAAGAAAGCTTGGATTATTGGCAATGTTAATGAAGGCATTGATAAGAACAAATTGCGCGGATTCCTAACGTTAGACCGTTGCACACAGAGCACGAAAGAATGTATCGACTGCGAAGTGGCAGAAGGTTGTGCCTGGTGTCAGGGAGAAAACTACGATGCTGCCGACACCTGCACCGCATTCCAACGTTCAACTGCTATCTGCAAGATGCACAAAGCACGTGTAAGAGCTAACAATTACTATTGGAATAAGCTCTTCCGCAAACTGGAACTGGAAGGAATAGAGAGAGAACGCGCAAATGAACATGTGAAACAACCCCAAATGAAGGATATATGCTGAAATACCTTGTGATATTACTCGATGACACGAGTACATCTTTCTGCCATTACGATAATCGAAAGTCAGAGTCCCGATTGATGCCCATTGAGACACTGAAGGGTGGCATTCGCTTTGGCATGATGGAAAATCTTATGATTCAGTTTGTATATCCTGTGGACGCATTGCCGTTGGAACATCTTAAAGCAATTGAGACGATAGACCATGGCGTTATTGCTCCGTCAGGAAGTCCCGTAAGTGCTGACGTTGTTGTGTTTAACGATTGGGATACATTCCTAAAGTTTGACTATCCAGATATGGGCACTTTCGTGCTTAGAACGGACTCGAAGCAACTTTGTGAGAACCCAAAATACCTCGAATCGGTTCTCTATCAGGTTACACGACTCAACATTGTGTTAACGGATATAGAAACAATGAATGACGAGGACTTTGAAAAATACGACAGGTTCTTGGATGAGTTGAGGGGTATAATGAAAAGGCTTTATCTAAAAGGCTATCAGACGCAGTGCAACCTGATAACTGACAGGATTGTCCTCGATGCAATGAATAATTGCAATGCAGGAACGGAAAGCATAACCTTAGCTCCAAATGGCAAATTCTACATCTGTCCTGGTTTTTATTATGATGGGTTGGACGCAGTTGGAAGTCTTGAAGATGGTCTTGACATAAAAAATCCGCAACTTTATCGGCTTGACCATGCACCTCTTTGCCGGATATGCGAAGCTTATCACTGCAAGCGTTGTATATGGCTTAATCAAAAGACTACGATTGAAGTAAATACGCCAAGCCATGAGCAATGCGTTGTAGCGCATATGGAGCGTAATCAAGCCCGTTTGCTCTTGAACGAATTGCAAGACAGAGGTATTTACGACAAGAAACAAGAAATAAAGGAAATCTCATATCTCGACCCGTTTGATGTAAAAGATGAATGGTAATATAACTATGGAAGAAAAGAAAACAAGACGAGAATTGTTCCGAAGAGCAGCAAGGATACTTCCAATCATTGCGTTGGCAAGTATTCCTAGCATTCCGATAATAGCGGATCGAGCAAATGATTGCAAAGGAGCATGTGATGGAAAATGCATTGGTTCCGCGAAAACAGTCACAGACACTTTCCCCCGACCCAAATGTGATAGTAGTAAGTGTGAAAACAAAAAAATTAACAAAAATAAAGAAAAATATGGAAAGAAAATTAGTTGGTCAAGTGACCGAAGAAGAGAAGAATGAGATTCAAACCCTCTATGAACGCCGGAATGGTCTGAATGAGTTAGCCAAAATTCTTACGCCAGACAATACTGAACTTTACGAGAAATTGGTAAAAGACATGGGCGAAACTGGTACCAAGTTCCAGCAGTGGTGGGACAGTAAGTCAAAACAATACGGCTGGGAGAGTCACCCGAAAGGCAATTGGGAGATTAACTTTCAGACGTGTGAAATTACTTTAGTCGTAAACGAATAAAGATTCCTAACATTAATCGAATATATGCAACGTGGTTGTTTAGATTGTGGACATGACACAAGTTCTCATTTTGCTCAAATTTCAGCTCGAATCACTACCTCAGCAACGAATAGTGAATAATTAAACCAAAACGTATTTTCAGTACGCTTTTAGAGTGTGTTTCTCCATAACTTTCTAGGGCTTGTGGTGAGCCTGAGCTAGATATGGAAGGTCTGCGTTTTCTTTATATGGGTTAGTGTTAACTGTTGATATTTGAACAATGTGTTTTAACCTAAAATTAATTATCTTATGAACAAAAAGAATTTTTATGAGAAGTTGCTGGCCATCATGATGGTCACAATTATGGGTGTTTTTCTCGCCTCATGCAGTGATGATGACAACAACAAAGAGAATGGAGGCGGTAACAGTTCCGATATCATACAGACGCTTAAATCTAACAAATGGATTACAAAAGACTTTTCATACGGTGAAGGAGCGAATAACCATGCTTGGGTAGATGATGAAACGTGGACTTTATATTTCACATCAGATAATTCCGGCATTAGCTATTGGATACAGAAAGATTATGATACAGACCTTGGTAATTCAACAACCAAGGATTATTCTTTGTTCGAATATAAAGTGTCTGGAAACAAAGTAACGCTTACTTATGAGGATTGGACCACATTGACTTTATATTATCAAGGTGGCTATCTTACTACAGAAAGTATGGGAACGATATTCGAACCATCACGAATGACATATAACGACTATGAGTTTGTAAAAACCTTAGGTCCTCAGACAGGGTCAGGTGGGAATGATGTGAGGTATTCATATGACGACAGGACACAAAGGCTAACTATAAGTGGTAAAGGTAGAATGAATGATTATACTGCTTCTAATCAGCCTTGGTATGATAAAGTCATTTCGGAAATAGTAATTGAAAATGGCATCACCTATATAGGAAGTCATGCATTTCATAAGTTGAAATGGGGTAGTAATGTTTCCAAAATAGAATTACCCAATTCCATTGAGGAAATCGGAGACTATGCATTCTGCGACTTAGGTATTGAAGAATTTATGGTTCCGACAGGAGTAAGAAGGATTGGAAATTATGCTTTTTCTGATTGTGATTACTTAAAGAAAGTGAATTTTTACGGATGTGATGCATTAGAAGAAATAGGTGACTATGCTTTTGCATTTTGCCCTATCAATTTGGGCTATTTTACAGTTCCTAAAAATGTAAAGAAAATAGGCTCCATGGCATTTATTTCTTCTTCATGTAATAGTTTGACATTGAATGATAAATTAGAATCAATAGGTAACGCTGTATTTGTGAAAATCTCAGCATCCAAGTTAGAAATACCCAATTCCGTAAAATATATAGGTTCACAGGCATTTAGAGGAAGCTTTAGTGAAATTAGGATTGGAACAGGGCTAACTTCTATAGAAAACATGCCATTTGTGTCATCAAAGAGTGGAAATATGTATGTAAATTTGGGTATACCATTAGAGATACCTTCATATAATTATATTATATTAAACACTAATGGCGATAATGCAGCTGGTTCATGGACGTTATATGTTCCTAAAGGATGTAAATCAGCTTACCAGAAAGCAAATGGCTGGAAAGCATTTAAGTCAATTAATGAAGATTCATCTTTGACAAGTGGGAATGGTATGCCTGACAACAATGATCAAGAATGGGTTGCAACCGGAACAGTTCAAGGTCACGATTACGTAGACCTAGGACTGCCGAGTGGCACATTTTGGGCAACAACGAATATCGGTGCAGAAAAGCCAGAAGACTATGGTGATTACTTTGCTTGGGGTGAGACAATAGGGTACAACGGAGGAAAGAAATCATTCAATTGGAGTACTTATAAGCATTGTGGTGGTTCCTCTACCTCAATGCTGAAATATTGCACTAATAGCGAATTCGGAAATGTTGATAACAAAACGAAACTTGAGCCAATAGACGATGCCGCTACGGTTATCTGGGGTGAGGTTTGGCATATGCCGACCGAAGATCAGTTCGAGGAATTAATAAACAGCAGTTATACAACTTTAGAAATGACAATTGTGAATGGCGTAAATGGATTAAAGATAACAAGTAAAAGTAATATGAAAAGTATTTTCTTGCCCGCTGCAGGCTATCGCAAAGGAACGTCTCTCGATTACGATAAACAAGATGGTCGTTACTGGTCGCGTTCACTCTCGATAGAGTATCATGGGTACGTTCTGGCGTTCGGCCTCGCTCCCCATTCGTACGGCAAGGGTTATTCTGGTTCTCTCAACATCAGAGGCAGTACACGCTTCTATGGTTATTCTGTCCGGCCTGTATTTTAAAGGGGATAAATAAACTAACACGTAATTTCGCTCACAATATTAACATTAAAATTAACAGAAAATGAAAACATTAAAATTTATCTCAATGCTGTTTATCGCTTCAGCATTATGTTTTGGCTTTGCCTGTTGTAGTGGTGATGATGACAACGAACCACAGAATCCCACAGAGGAAACTGATAAAACAGATTATTCAAAACTAATCCCTGGTCATTGGAGAAGTTCAGCCTCTAATGACGATGTGGAAGAAACGATAAGTTTCAACCACAAAGGAACTGGTACGATGATTTATTTGTATGATGACGCGATTACAGACTGGGGAATTCTTGCTGAAGGTAATTATACCTTAAGTTCAAACAAAATCACTGCCAATTTCACCAAAGTCAGCGTATTTAATTATTCAGATAGCAGTAAGAAGTCTTATAATGGGTTTACTAACGGACAATCAAAAACTGCTGTATATACTATTCAGTCCTGCGATGGGGAAAAAATGGTTTTGAAGGATGAGAGTGGTAAGACTTTAACCTATACGAAGTACGCTGATATAAATAAGTAAAAGAAAGTGGCAACGAATCAGTAATGAGCGAAATGATGCGTTTGTCACTTTAGATGAATGTGAATTTTGCGAGCTGACCTGACATAAACCAAGTTGGCTCGCTTTTTTTATTTCCCTAAACTCACCCCATCCATTTTACAATCTAAATGATTTAAGAAGAAAATTTCAGCAACCATATAGGATTTGATCCCAATAATACAAATTAGAGGATGTAACCATACGACATTCTCTTTTTTTGGGGGGGCTTTTGGCAATGAAAAATTTCATACCCGAAAAACGCGTTTTGAAAGGGAAAATTCTTTCCAAAAATCAAGTCACCTATATTAGGGTCAAAAACAGGGACTTAACTCGATACATGTCATGAGTTAATTCGTTACATGTTTTGAATTAACTCATCGCATTATACACGTAAATTCACATTACGTGGAGATAGGGAATAAATCATGAAGATTATCTCTGAATGGCGCAAAGGTGAGCAAGCCAATTTTTGCAGCTTATTTATGATAATTTTCTAACTTATTTCCGAGCAAAAAGTAGCTTAAATAAAAATTTTTCTAAGTTGATTTTTCCTCCTCCTGAATAAACCAGATTTTGTGCAAGGAGACGACTTAAAAGCTTATAATTAGACGAAAATAGCCCTCAAATTCTTAAAAAGAGTTAAATTATGAGGAAAAATTGAAGATTTTTCGAGACTGTGCCACGCTATGGTACAACCCGAATCGTACTTTGCCACTGTAAACCAATAAAACAATAAAATTATGTGGATTGTATTTGCAGTGTTTTTTATGCTTTTCATTTTATCTGGTGACAATAATGGAAACGTTTCAGCTCAGCAGGGCTGAATGAGAGAGAATAATGAGTAAGTGTTGTAACCTAAAAACAAGTGTATCATGTTAGATTTTACAGATTTTCTGGCTGTGATGGCCATAGAGGACGCTCATGAAGAATGTGAGCGTGAAAGAGAAAGGGAAGATAGAAGCCTTTATTCATCAGATGATGATGACAATGATGATGAAGATAGAGAAGATGAGGATTGGTAATGTGTATCAACTATGTGGATAATAATTGCTGTGATAGTATTCTTTCTTTTTGCCCGTGCTCTGAATAATGCAAGCAAAAAAGGTAGAAGTCGTTGGACTGCTGAGGATGATTTAACGTGCCAATTGGATGAAGACCTTGATGATTGAAAAATGCCTGATGCATTAGATTATATAGTTTTTGATTCCGTGTACAAAAGTGGCGAAAACGGAGCATTTCCGTTCACTTTTTCCGATGAATGACAGTTGCACACCCAGGAAACGGAGCATTGTCGAATCGATACCAAAAAGTTTCCTAGTTGGTTATTCCTCCTCCTGAATAAACTAATTTAAGCACTTTCTAATTCGCGACCAAAGTAGTGAAATGCCTCCCTGATTTCTTGGATTCTTTTGGCGCTGGGTTTAGAAATACCATAGATGTATCTAGCCATTAAACTTTTGTTGATATTCAGATAACGAGCCACCTCAGAAACATTTAACCATGGAAAACGACGAAACATTGCGGCAACTTCGTTTTGAGTGTTTGGCTCCGAGGTTTCGTAGAAACTGGAAATATGCATGTCTACATCTATCTGCTCCCACCTAATAGCCAGTCCGTCATCCTCTAAACTAAAGTTGCTTCGCTGTTCTGCAGTTGCTTCCTCAAGTTCGGGGTATGCTTCCAAAGGTCTGCTGAGTATTCTGTCGTCGGTGGTCTTAATGTATATTCGGTTTCCTTCGAACCACAAATTCTTTATTGTTTCCATAATCATATTAGTTTAATTAGTCAAACCTCTTATGCCACTCACTTATAAAATTCTCCCTGAATGTTTTACATGTGTCTACAGCTTTTCTTAAATCTTGCTCTTTTAATCCGTGGTTATAAATAACACGTATGTTCGGTTCCAACTCAATTTTTGCGACTTTCCCTCCATAGCTAACATGTACGTGAATGGGTTCGTGCTCATCCATGTAAAAGAAAAACCTTAGTCCAAATATTGTTAATAATGTGGGCATACATTTATCTTTTTTGCAAAAGTAGGTATAATTTTTTATACCACCAATAATTCTCACAATTTTTTTATTTTGTAATGAGTAAGAAGCCTGAATAACTGATGATGTAAGATGTAAGAGGGAAGAAGGAAGATGTTTATTACTCTAGAAAATTCAGACTTCAAATTCATGTGATGTTTTTAGTGCCTTTTAGGGTATGCCCAAAATGGCTAGAGCCATTTCCCCTTTTGGCTAGAGCCAATGCCCTATTTGGCTCGAGCCAGCTTTTTTGGGGGTTTTTGGCGATGAAAAAACATGTATTCTATAAAATCGTTTTGGTGACTATTGTGCCCGTTATGGATTTGAGATGGTTTCTGCTATTTTGCCCACATTCATACTTCGGGCACTGGCATCAAAGATATCCTTGTAGAGCCCGCCTTGCTTATATACCTCGTCGGGGTTACCACCCTGCATCACCTTGCCATGTTCAAGTACATATATCTGGTCGGCATCTATTATCTGGCCGATATTGTGCGAAATGATAATAACCGTACGCCCCTGCTTGATGGCATCAATGCTGGCTTTTATCTGCTCTGTGGCTATGGCATCCAGACTGGCTGTTGGCTCGTCAAGGAAGATGATGGGCGGGTTCTTGATGAACATACGGGCTATGGCCACGCGCTGCTGCTGTCCACCGCTCAGCTGTAGTGCCGAGGTGTTAAAGCCATTTGGCAACTCTATAACTTGGTCGTACAGGAAGGCTTGCTTGGCAGCCCAAATCACATCTTCGTGTGTGGCCTCAGGGTTTCCGTATTTTATGTTTTCCTCGATGGTACCGTCGAAGATGTGGTTCTTCTGCAATACCAGTCCTATATGCTCGCGCAGCCATCTGGTGTCCCACTGATTCAGGTTGGTACCATCCAGTTTGATGGAGCCGCCCTGAGGCTGGTAGAATTTGTCAAGCAGGTTTACGATGGTGGTCTTGCCCGCTCCGCTCAGTCCAACCAGAGCCGTGATTTTGCCGCTTTCTATGCGCATAGATACATCAGTCAGGGCCTTGGTTCCGCCTGGGTAGGTAAAATCTACGTGGCTGAGCTCAAAGTCGCCTCTCACCTTCTCTGGCTGATAGGTGCCTGTAGGTTCCACCTCTTCCTTAGCCTGTAAGATGCCAAAGAAACCCTCGGCATAGATAAGTGCATCGTTCATATCGTCATAGATGCGGTGAAGCTGTCGGATAGGCGCACTTACATTGGCAAAGAGCATTACATGGTACATGATTTTTCCGATACTCATGCCAGGGTAATCTATTAGCACAAGATAGGCTGTAAGGATAATGATGAGCACCGTTCCTATCTGTTCAAGGAAACTCTTCAGACCGTTGAACATATAGCTCTGCTTGCGCATATTTATCTGTAATCCAGTCATGTTTCGCTGCAGTTCGGCCTGACGGTTAGCCTCTATCTCCTCTCGGTTGAACGACTTAATGACATTGATGCTCTCTATGATATTCAGAATGCCTTGGCTTACAGCCTGATGACCTCCGAAGATGCTTCTAAGCCCTCCCTTCATACGTCCTGCCTGAATATAGGTGACATAAAAATAGATAGGTACTATGCATAAGGCCACAAGTCCCACATATACATTAGCCATGAACATAAGGGCCAGAGCTAGCACGGCACTGGTGAAGAGCGGCAGAATCTCAATGAAAAAGTTATAGACTGTGTTGCTCAGGCTCATAATACCCCTGTCGATACGTGATTGCAGACGGCCCGTTTCATTCCCTTCAGTACTGAAGAATGCCATCCGGAATGTCAAGACACGTTCCACCACCTTCAGCGAGAGGTCCTGACTGACAAGGATACGCATTCGTTCGCCATAGTAACGCTGAAAGAAGGTTACCAGTGCCGCCACCACCTCTTTACCCAGCAGAATGATGCTGATGACGGTTAGGATGCTCACGGCACTTCCCCAAGAGAATCCCCCAGGTATCTGTATGAGTGCGTTGATGCGATCAACGGCGCGGTCAAGTACCACAGCATTCACCTGAGCCATGAGTGAGCCAATGAATGTCAGCACAAGTGTGACTGCCACTAACCCACGGTAAGGCAGCACATAAGGCAGGATGTTTTTCAGCAACCCCCAGATGGTCATTTTGGTTGTTTCGTTAAGGGTGCTGGCGTTCCCTTCGCTTGTTATGTTCTGCATCTCCTTTGTCTTAGTCATATTGCTTGTATCTTTTCTGCTGTGCAAAGATAATGCAAAATTTCCATTATATGAAGAGTATTCGAATACAATTATATTTTAGAATGAGGGAAAATGCCTTTAGTATCACCTTTAGGCGGAATAATGAAAATCCCAGATAAAATTTGGTTGTTATGTTGTTTTTTGCTATCTTTGCACCCCAAATTAAACAAGGTATTAAATAAAGTGCGATATGAGCAAGAAATTTGCAGAGCATAATAAGTTGAATCTCAGTGATGTCAATAAGGAGGTTCTGGAGCAGTGGAAGGGTGAAGACCTTTTCCATAGAAGCATTACGGAACGCGAAGGCTGCCCAGCTTTCATCTTCTTTGAGGGCCCTCCATCGGCCAACGGACATCCTGGCATTCACCATGTGATGGGTCGTACCATCAAAGATACTTTCCTGCGCTATAAGACCATGCAGGGATTCCAGGTAAAGCGTAAGGCGGGTTGGGACACGCACGGACTGCCCGTAGAGTTGAGCGTAGAGAAGAGCTTAGGCATTACCAAGGAGGATATCGGCAAGAAGATTAGCGTGGATGATTACAACAACGCTTGTAAGAAGAATGTGATGATGTACACCGATGAGTGGTCCGACCTTACCAATAAGATGGGTTACTGGGTGGATCTGGAGCATCCGTACATTACATACGATAATAAGTACATTGAGAGTCTGTGGTGGCTCCTGCAGCAACTTTATAATAAAGACCTGCTGTATAAGGGTTATACCATTCAGCCTTACAGCCCCGCAGCTGGTACGGGTCTTTCCAGCCACGAGTTGAACCAACCGGGTTGTTACCGCGATGTAAAGGATACCACCGTTACAGCCCAGTTCAAAGTTGTATTTGATGGGACAGAAAACTCTCAACTCTCAACTTTCAACTCTCAACTTTATATTCTGGCTTGGACCACTACGCCTTGGACATTGCCTTCGAATACGGCATTGTGCGTTGGCCCTAAGATTGACTATGTGGCAGTTAAGGGCAATAATCCCTATAGCGGTGAAGAGGCTGTTTACATCTTGGCAGAAAGTCGTTTGAGCGCTTATTTCCAGGCTGAAGAAGGTAAGGAACTGGAGATACTGTGGCGTGGTAAGGGTACAGACTTGGTTGGCCTGCACTACCAGCAGCTGATGCCTTGGGTGAAACCATGTGCATTGGAAGGTGACAAGGTAGTGGATAAGAGTGCAGATGCTTTCCGTGTTATTCCCGGTGATTATGTAACCACCGATGACGGTACAGGTATTGTACACATTGCTCCTACCTTCGGTGCCGACGATGCCAAGGTAGCCAAAGATGCCGGTATACCTTCCTTATTTATTATAGACAAGGCTGGCGATACCCGTCCAATGGTTGATTTCCAGGGAAAGTATTTCCTGAAGGAAGATATGAATCCGGAATTCGTAGCAGAATGTGTTAATGATTCCTATTGGAAGCATAGCGGAGCCTATGTGAAGAATGCCTACGACCCTAAATACAACCAAGACGGCAAGTATGACGAGAAGGCTGCCAACAAGGATATGGACCTGAACGTAGTACTTTGCCTGGAGATGAAGGAAGAGGGTAGTGCCTTCAAGATTGAGAAGCATGTACACAACTATCCCCATTGTTGGCGTACCGATAAGCCTGTGCTTTATTATCCCTTGGATTCTTGGTTCATCCGCTCTACTGCCTGCAAGGACCGTATGGTGGAACTGAACAAGACTATCAAGTGGAAGCCCGAAGCCACTGGTACAGGCCGTTTTGGCAAGTGGTTGGAGAACCTGAACGATTGGAACCTTTCACGTAGCCGTTATTGGGGTACTCCCTTGCCCATCTGGCGCAATCGCGACACCAAGGAGGAAATCTGCATCGGTAGTGTAGAAGAACTCTACAATGAAATTGAGAAGTCTGTGGTTGCAGGTGTTATGCCCAGCAACCCCCTGAAAGATAAAGGTTTTGTTCCTGGCGATATGAGTCAGGAGAACTATGACAAGATAGACCTGCACCGTCCCTACGTGGATGATATTAAGTTGGTTGGTAAGAACGGCGATGTGCTGACACGCGAACTGGACCTCATTGACGTTTGGTTCGACTCTGGTGCAATGCCATACGCACAGGTTCACTATCCATTCGAGAACAAGGAAGCTCTTGATAACCGTGTATGTTATCCTGCCGACTTCATAGCTGAAGGTGTGGACCAGACCCGCGGATGGTTCTTTACATTGCATGCTATTGCCACCATGGTTTTTGATAGCGTTGCATATAAGGCAGTTATCAGCAATGGCTTGGTACTTGACAAGAATGGTATTAAGATGTCAAAGCGTCTGGGTAACGTTATCAATCCGTTTGAGTGCATCGAGACATTCGGAACAGACCCTGTACGCTGGTATATGGTAACAAATTCCGCTCCTTGGGACAACCTGAGCTTCGACCCTGATGGTGTAAAGGAGGTCAGCGGCAGCTTCTTTGTGAAACTGCATCAGACCTACAGCCTACTGGCTATGTACGCCAATGTGGATGGTTGGGACAACTCTCAGCCTCAGGTTCCATACGCTGAGCGTGCCTTGTTTGACCGTTGGATTATCAGTCAGCTGAATACTCTTATTAAAGAGGTGACAGAGGCGCTGGACGACTATGAGCCTACACGTGCAGGTCGTGCCATTCAGACATTTGTTATTGATAACCTGAGTAACTGGTATGTACGTCTGGCTAAAAAACGTCTGTGGGGCGAAGGCCTGCAGCAGGACAAGTTGGCATGCTATCAGACTCTGTATGAGTGTCTGCTAACCGTAAGTAAGCTGATTGCTCCTATTTCTCCTTTCTTTGCAGACCGTCTGTACAGAGACCTAACCTTTGGTCAGGCTAAGACAAGCGTACATCTGGATAGCTATCCCGTTGCTAACGAGAGCGTTATAGATAAGTCCCTCGAGCAGAATATGGACATCGTTCAGAAGATCTGTTCTATGGCTCTGTCTCTGCGTAAGAAGGAGAAGATTGGTGTGCGCCAGCCCTTGCAGCGTATTGCCATCCCCGTAACAGACAGCAGCATAAAAGAAGGCATCATCTTCCTGAAGCAAATCATCCTGGAGGAACTGAACATCAAGGAGATAGAGTTTGTTGAGGGGCAGATGGTAGAAAAGAATGTGAAGCCTAATTTCCGTGTGATGGGTAAAAAGTTTGGCAAGCAAATGAAGGCTGCTGCTGAGGTGGTTTCTGCCCTGAGTCAGGAGCAGATAGCTCAACTGGAGAACGGCACTATCACCATCAATGTGGAAGGTACAGATTATGAGCTGATACGTGAGGATGTAGAGATTTCTGCTCAGGATATGCCTGGATGGAGCGTTACCAGTGAGGGTATAATGACGGTAGCCTTGGACATCACCATAACACCAGAGTTGCGTCTGGAAGGCGTGGCTCGTGAACTGGTTCGCAGCATTCAGCAGATGCGTAAAGATACTGGCCTTGAGATAACAGACCGCATAGTTGTAACCGTTCCTACGAATGCAGATAATGAGGCATGCGTAAAGACCTTTGGCGAGTACATCACAACTCAGGTATTGGCAGATAGTATCTCTTTAGGTGAAGAACTAACAATAAAAAAAAATAGCTAATCATGGAAGAAGAAAAGAAACGTTATTCTGACGAGGAACTGGAAGAGTTCCGCCAGATTATCCTGGACAAGTTGGCAGTCACACGTCGTGACTATGAAGCTTACATGGACCAGTTGACACGTCGTAACGACAATGGTGTTGATGATACAGCACCTACCTATCATCAGTTGGAAGAAGGTTCAGAGGCTTTGTCGAAGGAGACGCTCATGAACATGGCCGTTCGTACCCAGAAGTTCATTCAGGGTTTGGAGCAGGCATTGGTTCGCATCAACAACAAGACGTATGGTATCTGCCGCGAGACAGGCAAGCTGATTCCCAAGGAGCGCCTTCGTCTGGTTCCCCATGCAACCCTCAGCATAGAGGCCAAGAACGCCCGCGACAAACGCAAGTAAACTTTATGACACGCAGACAGAAACAGACGCTCTTCAGCGTGATATTCTCCGTGGCCATGCTCTGTGCCGACCAGCTTATAAAGATAGCTGTAAAGACGAGTATGTACCTGCATCAGAGCATCCACGTAACGGATTGGTTCCAGATAGTCTTTACGGAGAATCGCGGAATGGCTTTCGGTATGGAACTCTTTGATAAGTTCTTTCTTACCTCGTTCCGTATCATAGCTGTTTCATACCTTATATTTTTTATTGCCAAGCATATACGCAAGGGAATAGGATGGGGGGTTCTGGTTTGTCTGAATCTTATACTGGCCGGTGCAGCAGGCAATATTTTCGATTGTGTCTTTTACGGTATGATCTTTAATAATCCGCCTGCTCCCATAGTGGCCGAATTTGTCAGCTGGGGAACCGGTTACGATAAGCTTTTCCTCGGGAAAGTGGTTGATATGTTCTACTTCCCGTTGGTTGAGTGGGACTGGCCCACGTGGGTTCCCCTGTTGCATGGTCAGCATTTTATCTTCTTTAGTCCCATCTTCAATTTTGCTGACGCCTGTATATCATGCGGTGTAATGGCTATACTTATCTTTTATAACAGAAAGGTTGTTCGCTATGATGAAGACGGGTAATGCTTCTGCTTTCCTTTGCCTTTGCCTACTCTGTTTTTTCCTTGTGGGGTGTAAGCCCAAAAGACCTAAGGGAATCCTTTCGGAAGGAAAAATGGAGAAGGTGATGGTGGATTACCATCTGGCACAGGGAATGGCCGATGCTGCCAACGAGGGAGACCTGGAAGCAACCCGTTACAAATATATTCAGGCAGTCTTTAAGAAGCACCACATTACCGAGGCGGAATTTGATTCATCGTTGGTTTATTATTTCGAAAATTCCGAAAAATTCTTTGAGATATACAAGAATGTAAGTCTGAAGGTTCAGGCTCAGGCCGAGAAATTCGGCGTGGATGCACGGGCCACCCATAACCAATACTCGCATCTAACGAATCAGGGCGATACAGCTAACATCTGGACAGACCATTCCAATGCATGCATCATCCCCAACAGGCTTCAGAACATCTACCAGTTTACTATCTCTTCTGATAGTACCTTCCAGAAGGGCGATGCCTTTATCTGGCATTTCCATACGCAGTATATTACTCAGGGATTTGACCGCGAGACATACGCTGTCTTTACCTTGCAATACGATAACGACTCCGTTGTAAGTGTTACACAGCCTATCCGTGGCAACAATAACTTTGATTTAAGGTTCACACCTACTGCACCGCTTGATACAGTTATGCTGCGCAAGATGAACGGCTTTGTGTTTATGCCTACATTCCAGCCCAACGAGAAAGGTCTGATGGTTCTCCTCTTACAGGATATCTCCATGATTCGTATGCATCCTGAGAAGAAGGATACCACGGCTGTGGATTCTACGTCAACTGATTCCTTACTTCATGATACCTTGCCGGCTTCATCCGAGAAGCGCCTCTCTCCGTTAGAGATTCGTGAGATGCAGCAACACGACAAGAAGATTAATGTCACTAAGGAGAAACCGCTGCGTAACAATAATACAAGGCGCAATCAAGGGAACAGGAAGGTTCGCCGTCGATACCAGCTATGATTAAACGTGGATATCATAGGTTCAGGACACTTGAGGGAAGGGTAGTGGAAGGCCCTTTGGTGGTGGAGTTGACAGAAGACGGAACTCTGCTGTCTTATCATCTGCTTGAACAAGAGGAAGAAGCTACTGAATGGATTGGAGGAGAGTTTAAGGCGACCTAACGATAACGATAACGTTAACGTTAACGCTAACGAAAACAAAAACAAAAAATAATAATTAACAACATGAAAAGAACCATTATCATTGCGTTGGCACTGCTCTGTGTAGCAGGCAATTCACTTGAGGCCAAAAAGAAGAAAACCAGCGGTAATCCCATTGCTCAGGGTTGGTATGCCGACCCCGAGGGAGTTGTCCTTGATGGCAAGTATTGGATTTTTCCTACCTATAGTGCACCTTACAAGCAGCAGTTACACTTTGATGCTTTTAGCAGTCGCGACCTGGTGAACTGGACTAAGCACGAGCGTGTCCTGGAGCAGAAGAACATCCCATGGCTGCACATGGCTCTGTGGGCTCCAGCCATCATTGAGGCCAACAACAAGTACTATCTCTTCTTTGGCGGCAATGATGTACACGAGGGCGAAGTGGGTGGTATAGGTGTAGCCGTTTCTGATAAGCCCGAGGGTCCATACGTTGATGCATTGGGTAAGCCTCTTATTAATGAGATAGTGAACGGAGCCCAACCTATTGATCAGTTCGTTTTCCGCGATGATGATGGTCAGTACTATATGTTCTACGGTGGATGGCGCCATTGCAATGTCTGTAAGCTCAGTCCCGACCTTCTCACCATAGTACCTTGGGAGGACGGACAGAAATTCCATGAGATTACGCCCAGCCAGACTTATGTTGAAGGTCCCTTCATGTTAAAGCGTAATGGAAAGTACTACTTCATGTGGAGCGAGGGTGGTTGGACTGGCCCCGACTATTGTGTAGCATACGCCATTGCCGATAGTCCTTTTGGCCCCTTCCAGCGTATTGGCAAGATCTTAGAGCGTGATGAAAGTATAGCTCGTGGAGCTGGTCATCATAGTGTAATCAAGGTTCCAGGCAAAGATGAGTATTATATCATCTATCATCGTCGTCCTCTGGAGGAGACAGATGGTAACCATCGTGTAACGTGTATCGACAAGTTGGAGTTCAACCCCGATGGTACTATCAAACCAGTTAAGATGACCTTCGAAGGTGTTAAGGCTAATAAGATTAAGGCACGCAAATAAGCTGGCGACACGGCTATTGCTTAATTGCCAGCAGGTTTCTCGGTATGTCCTGACGGGGTAAGTGGCCAATAGAACTGCTGCCAGTCATCGGGTTTAGAAGGGCTGAACCCTGGCCATTCATAACGTAAATATTTTGTCAGGTCAGTGCTTAATTGTTTCATACCTTCAACAACAAGCTTACTTATTTCAAATGCGCCAAAGGCATTGGCGTGAGTATTGTCCTTCAACTCTGTCTGCTGGCCAGGGAAAGAGCCCATGGGATAGTGTACCAGCAGATGTTTGCTGCCTTCCTCACCCATAGTATTAAAGAGTGTTGTAGTTGCTTCTGTTAGATCAATAAGCGGAAGGTGTTCACGTTCTGCTACAGTACGGATGGCGGCAGGATAGTCGCCGTGTGTAGGCTGTGCCTTTCCGTCTTGAAAATTTCTGCGTTCTGTGGGGGTTACTAGAATGATGCGGGCACCCAAGGGCCTCAAGTCATCAATGAATGTTTTTAGGTTCGTTGTGAAGTTGTACCATGCTCCACTGCCAGAATGACGGTCTTTCTCATCGTTGTGCCCAAATTCTACGAGAACATAGTCACCCTTTCTCAGTTCCTTCTTAATCTTTTCTAACCTGTTCTGCTGAATAAATGATGTGGTGCGCAGTCCACTCATGGCAAGATTCTCTACAGAAACCTGTTCGGTAAACCAGAAGGGAAGCATCTGCCCCCAACTGGCGTATGGTTCTCCGTCCTGATCGGTAACAGTGCTGTTACCACAGAGCCATATCTTACATGCAGGAGTGTTGGGCTCAACACGAATACGGCTAACAGCAGGGGCATCACCGTTAAACTCAAGTGTCAGACGGTCATCCCAGCCCCAGTCTGTCTTTTCTCGGTTATGAAGTCTAACATTCTTTTTCTCATCAATAAATGGCGTATGTACGTTAACGTTGAACGTTACGTCACACAGTTCACCCTTACGAGTTTCTATTTTGTCCACCACCATACGTCGTGTCTCACTTCGCACAGATGTAACTCCGGCATATTGCTTGCTGCCTAAAGTTACGGTTACTTTATAATCGCCTTCAGGAACCTTCATGGAGAAAAACATGGGTGCCACCTGTTTCTTGGATAAGGCAACTGTACCACGGTCATAGCCATATCCCAGGCTGTCGGTATAGGATGGCTGCGGGCGAGTCATGTCAATGTCGTAATGCGAGGTTAAAAGATTCGAAAGCAAGGCTATTGTAAGAAGAAGTTCTTTCATCATTTTATTCTTATAATTATGGCTACAAAAATACAAAAGAAATTTGGATAATCACTCGTTTTGTCGTATCTTTGTGACATAAAATTTGGTATTATGAACAAAGTGATGCTAATTGGTAATGTGGGCAAAGAGCCTGAGGTAAGATATGTGGATGCCGGAGTTTGCGTGGCAAGTGTGAGATTGGCTACCAAGGAGCGTG
Source organism: Bacteroidaceae bacterium (assembly GCA_017541025.1). Taxonomy (GTDB): domain Bacteria; phylum Bacteroidota; class Bacteroidia; order Bacteroidales; family Bacteroidaceae; genus Physcousia. The sequence continues at coordinate 25,541 of JAFXZY010000064.1, forward strand.
GATATAAATTGCCAAATGGGGGTGAGGTGCCCGACCGTACAGAATGGCATAACATTATATTGTGGCGTAAACTGGCCGAGGTGGTGGAGAAATATGTGCACACTGGCGACAAGCTCTTCATAGAAGGGCAGATACATACCCGTACCTGGGACGATAAGAATGGAATAAAACGTTCCATAACAGAAATATGGGCTGACTCTATGGAGATGCTTACTCCTAAGTCTCAAGAACCAACGGAAGGAAATAACGTATAATGGATATAACTTCATACTTTCAGGCACTTGCCGACTCTTTTGATGCCGTATCTTATCATACGCCTACCGTCGGTGTGATAGTAGCTCTCTGCCTGTCAGTCTTTCTGCTTATGTGCAGCGGCTTTGTGTCGGCAAGCGAGATAGCGTTCTTTAGTCTTACTCCCTCGGATATTAATGAGGTGGAGGAAGAGAAACACAGTTCGGACAAAAGTATTCTGGCCCTTCGGGAAGATAGTGAACGACTGCTGGCCAATATTCTTATCTGCAACAATCTGGTGAACATTGCCATCATTACATTGCTGGATTTTGTGTTCATGAAGGTGGTGGACTTTGGTGGCTCCGAGGTGCTCCAGTTCCTGCTGATGACTGTTGTTCTGACATTCCTGCTGTTACTTTTCGGCGAGGTAATCCCTAAGATTTACAGCTCACAGCATACGCTTGCATTCTGCCGTTTTGCTGCGCCCAAACTTTGTAAAATAAGTAAGGTGTTGGCGCCAATGAGCAATCTTCTTATTAGAAGTAAAGTTGTAACAAGAAGATTTGTACATACTGATACACAGAGTCTTACGGTTGATGATTTGGAGAAAGCCATGGAGCTTACCGATCAGAAAGACATTGCTCAGGAAAGCAGTATGCTGGAGGGCATTATCCGTTTTGGCGGCGAGATGGCAAAAGAAATCATGACCAGCCGAGTGGACATTGTTGCGTTGGATATAAATACACCTTTTCCGGAAGTGCTGAAGTGTATTGTAGAGAACAACTATAGTCGTATCCCGGTTTATCAGGGCACGCAGGACAATATAAAGGGTGTGCTGTATATTAAGGATTTGCTTCCGCATTTGGGTAAACCGACAAGCTTCAGATGGCAGAGCCTGATAAGGCCCCCGTATTTTGTGCCGGAAACCAAGATGATAGACGACTTGCTGCGCGACTTCCAGTCTAACAGGGTACACATGGCCATTGTGGTGGATGAGTTTGGCGGCACCAGCGGCTTGGTGACAATGGAGGATATTATAGAAGAGATAGTAGGCGAGATTAGTGATGAGTACGATGATGAGGAGAAACCCTATCAGCGCCTGAATCAGAACACCTATATCTTCGAGGCCAAGATTCTGCTGGCTGACTTTATGAAGATATTGGATTTAGATGATGATTACTTTGAGGAAGTAGAGGGTGAGGCAGATACCTTGGCAGGCCTGCTTTTGGAAATAAAAGGAGAATTCCCTCAACTACACGAGAAGATAACATACAAGAGTTTCTCGTTCGAGATTATGGAAATGGACGAGCGCCGCATTGTTAAGGTGAAGGTGATATTTAAAGCCCCAATCTCTGTTGCCAAAAATTAGGGCTTGTGGTTAGCGGTTATATCTTTTCTTTCTCGCCCTTCATAGAGGGAAAGGGGAGGAGCCTTACTGTTTCAGCGCCTCAAGGAGCGCGGAAACGGTTTTCTGAGGATTTTCCAGTTCATCCAATAAGGTAACAAACTTACTGCCGATGATGGCTCCGGCGGCATTCTTCTGGGCACTCTCAAGGGTTTGCTTATTGCTGATGCCGAAACCTATCATGCGAGGATGCTTTAACCCCATCTGGTTTACCTTATTAAAATAAGCTTGCTTGGCTGCGTCAAACTCCTTCTGTGCACCTGTTGTGGCAGCCGAACTGACCATGTAAATAAAGCCGTCGGTGTTATCGTCGATGAAACGAATGCGCTCCTCTGATGTCTCGGGAGTGATAAGCATAATCACGCGTATATCATATTTGTTGGCAATGGGTTTCACTTCTTTCATGTAGTCGCGGAAGGGTAGGTCAGGGATGATTACGCCATCCACGTCTGCTTCTTTGCATGTACGGAAGAAAGTCTCAAAGCCCATTTGGTAGATGGGGTTCATGTAACCCATAAGTATGAGGGGCAGTTTTACTCCTTCCTTCCTGACTGCTGTAATCTGCGAAAAGAGTTTGCGCAGCGTCATACCATTGCGCAAAGCCTTGGTGGCAGCATTCTGAATGACGGGACCGTCTGCCATCGGGTCGCTAAACGGAATGCCAACCTCTATAAAGTCGATGCCGTTTTTCTCTATAGTCTTGATGATCTCTCCTGTGCTCTCCAAGGTAGGATGTCCTGCACAGAAGTATAGTGATAGAAGTCCTGACTTCTTCTCCTGGAATATCTTGTCTATTCTGTTCATTTTTTTTTTTTATTCAAAATTTTCTATTTTCAACTCAAACAGTAAACAGTAAACTAATTTTCAACTTTCAATTTTCAATTTTCAACTTCCAACTGATCTCAATTTTGTCACGAAGTTGGCTAATGCCTCGGCATCTTTGTAGGCTGGTGCCGTTTCGAAGCGGGAGTTCAGGTCGATACCTATCAATCTGGAGTGACGCCATCGTCGTACTTTCTCTTCGTCGCCTGGTCCTATTCCGCCAGAAAGTAGAAATGGGGTATTACCATCGTATTGCTGTAGGATGTCCCAGTCGAACTGCTCACCGCTTCCTCCTATGGTTTTGCATTTTGTATCGAAGATAAACAGGTTGGCTGCATCCTCGTAATGGATGGTTTCTGCAATGTCGCTTGTTGTTGCAATGCTGAAAGCTTTGATAACAGGAAGGTTTGTTGCCTCTTTTATGCGACGGCAGAAGTCCGCACTTTCTCCCCCGTGCAGCTGGATGGCATTCAGGCCAAAGTCTTTAACCTTATGTATTATATCTTCCCCCGTTGGGTTTACGAATACACCCACTCTTGTGCATTTAGGCAGATATGCAGGAACCTTAGTAACACAACGCTTAGAACCTTCCCAGAATATGAAACCCATCATATCCGGGTGGACGGCTTCTTCTACAGCGCGTATGTTTTCGGGGTCGCGCATACCACAGACTTTAATTCTCAATTGGCTTTATACTTTAGGCTTTAGTTTATTCGCTAACCTTTAACCTTTAACCTCTAACCTTTATCCACTAACCTCTTATAGCTCTGCTATAAATTCCCCAAGGGCTTTGCCAGGGTCGGCTTGCTTCATAAAGTGTTCACCCATTAGGAAGCCCCGGTACCCGGCTGCTCTCAACAGTTTGATAGTTTCGGGCTTACCAATTCCGCTCTCGCTCACTTTAACCTTCTCCTCTGGAAGGCGTGATATCATGTGGAACGAATTCTGCACATCTGTATGGAAAGACCCCAGATTGCGGTTGTTGATTCCCAACATATCCACATCCAGTTCGGCATAGTCCTGTTCCTCCAGAGAATGCATTTCCAACAGCACCTCCAGTTTTAACTCATGGGCAATGGTGGTAAGCGCCTTAACCTCTTGCTTCTTCAGGTCGGCAGCTATGAGGAGGACGGCATCGGCACCTATGTGGCGAGCCTGAAAGAGTTGGTATTCGTCTATAACGAAATCCTTACGCAGTATTGGGATGTTTACCAAAGGACGAGCTATCTTGACAAACTCCATACTTCCGCCAAAGTATTTCTCGTCGGTTAGGATGCTCAGGGCGGCCGCTCCGTTCTGCTGGTAGGATAGGGGGATGATTTCGGGTTTTCCTTCCTCCTTAATCCATCCCTTAGACGGACTCTTGCGCTTGAACTCTGCTATGATGCCGTGTGCATCACCGGACAGTGCCTCCGACATACTTCTGGCTTCAATGCCTTCGGCCATCATCTTCTCGACAATAGCATAGAGTTCGCGGGCCGGCACTTGTTCTTTCTGCTCAGCTACCTCAATGCGCTTATGGGCAACAATCTCCTCTAATATATCCTTCATCTTTACCGTTTACTGTTTACCGTTTACTGTTTACTGTTTATCGGTTATCGGTTATCGCCAATTCCTCACAACCTCACAACCTCGGCCCCCTCTCCCACGGGAGAGTGCGGGGGGGGAGAGGCCCCAAACCTCACAACCTCGCTACGAATTAATCTCCACGAACTTGCGGAAACATTGCAGAGCCCGCCCGCTTTCCAATGATTCGCGGGCCTTCTGGATGGTTTCGGAGATGGTAAGCTCTTCCTCCATAAGACTGATGCCGCATGCAGCGTTGGCCAGAATGACATTCTTCTGTGCCTCAGTACTCTTGTTCTCAAGTACGTTGTCGAATATCCGCATAGCTTCCTCGGCCGTTTCTCCTCCATAGATATCAGAGGGCTTAACGTATTTCAGTCCCATCTCCAATGGGGTATAGACCTTCTCGAAATAGCGGGTATTTATCTTAAAACCGCTGGTAAGGGAAATCTCGTCGTAACCGTCGTAGCTTGTTATCACACCATAGTTGTCGCCAATCTTCTGGTGGATGTTGGTGTAGAGGCGCAACTGACTTTGATTGGCTGTGCCATGTAGCGAGTTCTTGGGCCTGCATGGGTTAACCAGAGGGCCAAGCAGATTAAAGAATGTAGGTATAGCCAATGCTTTACGAGCGGGACCTACATGCTTCATCCCATAGGCAAAGAGTGGAGCATGAAGATAGCAGATGCCAGCTTCATCGAGTGAGCGACGGAGTAAATCTTCGTTGTCTGTAAACTTCACTCCATGTCCTGCCAGTACATTGCTGGCCCCGCTTACACTGGTGCTGCCTCCGTTGCCGTGCTTGGAAACCTTGTAGCCGGCTCCTGCAATAACAAAGGCCGAACAGGTGCTGATGTTAAAGGAGTTCTTTCCATCGCCTCCTGTGCCAACTATATCCAGTGTATTGTAATCGTCGAGGTTTACCCTCTTTCCGGTTTCTAACAGCCCGTCGCGAAAGCCAAGCATCTCATCTACTGTTACGCCTCTGGTCTGCAATGCCATCAGTAAGGCGGCAATCTGGTGCTCGTTATATTTCTGTTCGGTGATTCCCAGCATGATGGTGTGGGTGTCATCGCGTGAGAGGGTCGCACCTTCTATGAGTTGTGATAGATATTGTTTCATTTGTGTTTGAGCCAGTTTCTGATGATTGTTTTACCTGCTTTAGTCAGTACGCTCTCTGGGTGGTACTGAATACCGCGTATGTCATATTCTCTGTGACGGAGCGACATGATATATCCTTCCGGGCTGGTGCTTGTAACCTCCAAGCATGCAGGAAAGTTGTCGGTATCCACAACCCAAGAATGGTAGCGCCCTACCTCGAGGGTATTTTCCAATCCCTCGAAGATATAGTCGTTTACACAGATATGTGTCGGAGTGGCTACTCCGTGGAAGACGCTGCTTAAGTTGGTCAGTTTTCCACCAAAGACTTCACCTATAGCCTGATGCCCCAGACAAACGCCTAAGATTGGCTTTTTGCCGGCATAAGTCTTGATGACATCCAGCAGAAGGCCGGCTTCACTGGGTATGCCCGGGCCGGGGGAGAGGATAATCTTATCGAACTGCTCCAGTTCGGGGAGTTCGAACCTGTCGTTTCTGAGTACGGTTACTTCTGCTCCCAGTTCCTTTACCAAATGCGAAAGGTTATAAGTAAAGGAGTCGTAATTGTCTATGATAACTATCTTCATATCTTGCCTGCAATTTCTATGGCTTTGCGTAGTGCGCCCAGTTTGTTGTTCACTTCCTGTAACTCATATTCCACATCGCTCTTGGCTACGATGCCGCCTCCAGCCTGGAACCACAGTTCGTTGTTTCTGCTTACGAAGGTACGTATGGTGATGGCTTGGTTCAGACTTTTGTTAAATCCGATGAATCCGATGCAGCCGCCATAGGCACCGCGGTTGTGTGGTTCGTACTTGCTTATCAGCTGCATCGCCATCACCTTGGGTGCACCGGACAGGGTGCCGGCAGGGAAGGTGTCTATAAAAGCCTGAACAGGGTCGGCTCCTTCGTCCAGTTCTCCGCTAACCCTGCTTACCAAGTGAATAACGTGGCTGTAGAACTGCATGTCCTTGTAGAAATCTACCTTTACGTTATGGCAATTGCGGCTCAGATCGTTGCGAGCCAGGTCAACCAGCATTACGTGTTCGGCATTTTCCTTGGGGTCGTTGCGCAAGTACTCGGCATTCTTTCGGTCTGTCTCTGCATCACCGGTACGCTTTGTGGTTCCTGCAATGGGGTCTATATATGCCTTGCGGCCCTCTATACGGCAATGCGTCTCGGGACTGGAGCCGAAGATGCGGAAACCGCCGAAGTCGAAGTAGAACAGATAAGGACTGGGGTTGATGCTGCGAAGGGCTCGGTAGAGCTTGAAGTCGTCACCCTCGTAACGCTGTTTGAAGCGCCTGGAGAGTACAATCTGGAAAACATCACCTCTCAGGCAATGAGCAATACCCTTGCGGATATTCTCACGATGCTCATCATCGGTTAGTGTGCTGCAATAATCTCCTACGGGATGAAATTCGTATGTCTGATAGGGTCGTCCGTTAAGGTCCCGCTCCAGTACATCCAGGTCATCTTCCTCGCCGTCTGTCAGCATTTCTATAATGGTCAGTTCATTTCGGAAATGGTCAAAGACAATGACATCTTTATATAAAATATACAATAGGTCGGGAGCGTCATTAGTAGGTTGAGTCTCATCCTTTACTTCTATATTCTCGAAGTAGCGGACAGCGTTAAAAGAGGTGTAACCGTATAGTCCGCAGTAGTTGCTTTCCGGACCTGTGATATCGAATGAATCAATAAACTGATTAATGAGGTCGGCTGATGTAAACTGCTCGTTTATAGGTGTTTCCGTAATCTTGTTGTCTGGGTATTTGCAGATACCCATTCCGTGTTCTATGCTCACGCTCCCGATAGGATGAACGGCGATGAACGATTTGGCATTCTCGCCTCCGTGGTAGTCGGAACTCTCCATGAGCGCACTTTGTGGGTAAGCGTCCCTCACTTTCAGATAAGCGCTTACGGGAGTTATCAGGTCGCCAAGGATTTTACGGCTGGCGGTGTGGTATTTATATGGCATCATAATCGATTTCATTTTTATGGGAAAGGTATGTAGAGAGGTCCTTGTCACCTCGTCCGCTGATGGTAAGTACTACCACATCTTCTTTCTTGAATTTCATTTTGGGTAGAATTGCTAAGGCGTGACTGCTTTCCAGGGCAGGTATGATGCCTTCCAGTCTTGTCAGTTCAAAAGCTGACTGTAACGCCTCGTTGTCGTTGATGGAGAACACTTTTGCACGGCCGGTCTCGTACAGGTTGCAATGCATGGGGCCTGTTCCGGGATAGTCCAGTCCGGCGCTTATGCTGTAGGGCTCGATAATCTGCCCGTCTCCGGTCTGCATGACTTTGATACGGCTGCCGTGTAGAATTCCTGTACTGCCCACATGAAGGGAGGCGGCTGTCTGTTCGGTATCCATTCCCAATCCGCCAGCTTCACCCAGAACCAGCTTCACGCGTTCATCGTCCAGATAGTGGTAGATGGTTCCTGCGGCATTACTTCCTCCGCCAACACAGGCTATCAGGTAATCGGGGTAATCACGGCCAATCTTCTCCTGAAGCTGGAACTTTATCTCCTGGCTAATAACACTCTGCAGTCTGGCCACCATCTCGGGGTAGGGATGAGGCCCTACCGTACTGCCTATAATATAGAAGGTATCGGCAGGATGGCAGCACCAGTCGCGGATAGCCTCGTTGGTAGCATCCTTCAGCGTTTTGTTTCCGCTCTGAACGGGGAATACTTCGGCACCCAGCATACGCATACGCTCTACGTTAACATGCTGGCGCTCGACATCCAAGGCACCCATATATACGCGGCAGGGCATATTCATCAGGGCACATACTGTGGCTGTGGCTACACCGTGCTGTCCGGCTCCGGTCTCGGCAATGATACGTGTCTTCCCCATCTTACGAGCCAGCAGAATCTGACCTATGGCATTATTGATTTTATGGGCTCCTGTATGGTTCAGGTCTTCGCGCTTCAAGTAAAGTTGACAGCCGTATTTCCCGCTCATCCGTTTGGCATAATAGAGGGGCGATGGCCTGCCCACATAGTCACGAAGCAGTTGATAGTATTCCTGCAGGAACTCTTCGCTTTCGATGATAGATAGGTACTGAGCCTTTAAGTTTTCAACCGTTTTGTATAATATCTCGGGAATATATGCACCGCCATACGGACCATAAAACCCATCGTCATTAACTTTGTACGATTTCATCATTTTACCTTTAGTTACAAAACACCGTGGCAAAGTTAATGTATTTTCTTCTTGTGACAAACTTTTGTTAATAAAAATGAGGGAAAAACGTTTGTTTTTGGGCAAAATCAGTCTGTATGATAACAAACTGTTATGGAACTTGGAAGGAAAAGACTTTCAGGTCTTTTAAATCTCCAATTGGGGGCTGCTTAATGTTAAGCAAGATGTATTCTCCCTTAACGAGGGCCTCTAAAGGATGGCATATGAAACCGTCATCTCCATCGGACTTGACAAAGAAATGTGCAGGTTCTACCCTTTTGTAGCTGTTTTCCAGAATTTCACTTTTAGGTAATTTCCTGTAGTATTTCTTATTCTGCAAACGTATGATGGCATAGTCAGCTAGCACCTCATTTTCTGTTGGAACAATATGGAACTCAGGCATATTGTCGTCGGTCAGCTGTGAAGAATGTCCTCCAGAGAGATAATGAATAAGTTTGTCTTTAAGTTTGATGTCGAAAACAATCCATCCAGGTTTAAGTTCACTTTGCGTCTGTTCTGCTTGAATTGTCGCAAAGTTGTCCCGAACCTTCAGCTCTACCTTCTGAGCAAACAGATTGACAGGTATGATTAAGAGTATGAATACCTTTAAAATCTTCATAACAGATGCAAAATTACAGATTTTATGTGAATTTACAAAAGAAATCTTTGTTAAGTGAAAGATTTTTTTTTCCTTTGCATAACAAAAAATCGTTATCAGTACGAAATAGACTGTGTTATGACCATTGCAATTGTAATTTTAATGTTATTTGGATATGCTCTTATCTGCTCTGAGCATATTACCAGAATTAACAAAGCTACCGTAGCCCTGTTTTGTGGTGTATGTGGTTGGGTAATGTTTATGTGTGTAGGGCCGCATTACATTCAGTCATTGCATGGTATGGATTTTATGAACTACTTGGGCGATGATGCTTATAGTGTTCGGGCAGTTAACGAATATATCTATCATCACGTGTTTGTGAAACACATGGTGCAGATGTGCTGTATAGTGATGTATCTGCTTGCTACAATGGCCATTGTAGAGGTACTTGCCAGCAACGAGTGTTTTGATTTTATGGTCGATTGGTGTCGTGCTAAGACAAAATGGCAGCTGACGTGTACTTTGGCAGCCTGTAGTTTTCTACTTAGTGCCAATCTCGACAATCTGGCATCGGCTGTCATCATGCTTACAATCTTAAGCAAGCTTGTGATAAATCCCCGCCAGCGTTCCATTTTAGGAGCCATTGTGGTGATAGCAACCAGTTGCGGTGGCTGTTTCGGCGTTATCGGAGATGTAACATCTCTGCTGATATGGACCAGTTCTGCTGTTACGCCCACCAACTACACTTCAGCGCTGATTATACCAACCATTGTGGCAACCGTCATTCCCACTTTCCTTATTGGTAGGATGCTTCCCGAACATGTTGATCTGAAGCGTCCAAGGGTTTTCTTCCGTGGCGACGATGCTGCAATGCCTGTCTGGCAGCGGGCCGTTATGTTATTCCTGGGCCTGGGCGGACTTTGGTTTGTACCTACCTTCCACCGCCTAACCATGCTGCCCCCGTTTCTGGGTGCCCTATGTGTGTTGGGAGTCCTATGGGTGGTGAACGAAATCTTTAACCGCAAGCGTATCACTTCGGGACAGCCTATCTCCCTGACGGGTATTCGTTCACTCCAATATGAAATGATTCAGATGATTATGTTCTTTGTTGGTGTCAGTCTCTGCGTGAATTTGTTGGTTGAGGTCGGTGCTATGCGACATGTTGCAGAGGTATGCGACACCTATATTCATAATATATATCTGCTGTCTGTCGTAATCGGCTTTGTCAGTGCCGTTATGGATAATATAGCGCTGGTAACGACCTCAATATCCATATTCCCCATTGTGGAAGTGCAGAACGCTATGCCCGATTACGTGGCCGCATTTGCCCAGAACGGACAGTACTGGCATCTTGTGGCGTTGAGCGGATGTGTAGGCGGCTGCCTGCTGCCCATAGGTTCCACGTCCGGTTATGCGCTGATGAAGCACGACGGCATTGGTATCTGGTGGTATTTCAAGTTCATTTCCGGCAAGGTGCTTGTCGGCTGGCTTGTTTCCTTGGGTGTCTATTTCCTTGTTGATTATTTCTTGAGATAATGTCTTTCCGATGAAATACGATGTTTCCAAGCTCGGCATCGACTACTTGAATCCCATGCAGCAGGAAATGCAGCAGATGGTACGTCGTGAGCATCAGCTGGTTTTGATTAGCCCAACGGGTTCTGGTAAGACATTGGCGTATCTGTTACCGTTGTTGCAGTTATTGGATTCCAGTCAGGATATGTTACAGGCTTTGGCGCTGGTACCTTCCAGAGAACTTGCCATTCAGACCGTTGATGTGGTAAAGCGAATCTGTTCAGAGGCTCGTGTTCTGGCCTGCTATGGCGGACGTCCGGCAATGGACGAGCACAGGCAGATAAATGGTCTTCTCCCTCACCTTATTGTAGCAACACCTGGCAGAATCCTGGATCATATCCGTAAGCAGAATATCACTCCTGCAACAGTCCGTTATCTGGTTATAGATGAGTTTGACAAGAGTCTGGAGTTGGGATTCCAGGAGGATATGAAAGCCATCATTTCAGAGCTGACATCCGTTGTACGTTGTATTCTCCTTTCTGCTACAGACAGCCCTTCCATTCCGGATTTTGTGGGTACTGACTATTGTCGTCTTTATTATCTCGATGAGGAAGAGCCCGTCTCTTCCCGGATAAGCATCCGTTGTGTTCTCTCGCCTGAGAAGGATAAACTCTCCACCCTGAAGGGCTTACTCTGCACTCTGGGTACCCAGAAGAACTTGGTCTTTGCCAATCACCGCCAGAGTGTGGAACGTATAGGCTCCTATCTGGCTCAAGAGGGTGTAATGGCTGATATTTTTCACGGCGGTATGGAACAGCGCGACCGCGAACGTGCTTTGTATCGTTTCATGAACGGATCCTGCAATGTTTTTGTCTGTACTGATTTAGCTTCGCGTGGCCTCGACATCCCTGATGTGGACAACATCATACATTACCACCTTCCCATCGACGAGGAATCGTATATCCACCGCAACGGACGAACCGCCCGATGGGATAATGTGGGAAATGTATTTTTGATATTAGGTCCTGAGGAAGCGCTGCCTCCTTATGCAGAGCTTACTGACGGGGAGTTCCCGCTGCCCGATAGCCTGTCCCTGCCGTCCATGCCCCTATGGGCCACTCTATATATAGGAAAGGGTAAGAAGGATAAAATCAGTAGGGGAGACATTCTGGGTTTCCTTACCAAGATTGGCGGGCTTGAGGGTAAGCAGATTGGCCGCATTGACGTCCTGCCCCAGTGGTCATATGTGGCTGTGGAAAGACGTACAGTCAAGGCCCTCCTCTCCCGCATAAAAGGACAGAAAATAAAGGGCATCAAAACCATCTTTGCTTTAGCAGAATAAAAAAACACCTGCCCAATCGGACAGATGCTTATATTTTTTTGTGCCCCTCCCTCAGGAGGGCAGGGGTAGGGTTCCCTTTTTATTTCAGTACACCCAATTCCTTGAATACCTTTTTCAGTTTTACTACCGACTGGTCAACCTGCTCATGAGTATGAGTGGCCATCAAGGCGTAGCGTACCAAAGTGTCTTGAGGACCGCATGCAGGTGGAATTACGGGGTTGATGAACACACCCTCTTCAAATGCCATGGCAACGGCCATAAAAGTCTTACGGGTATCTCTTACATACAAGGGGATGATGGGGCTCTCAGTCTCGCCAATCTCAAAACCTTCCTCGCGGAAACGTTTCAGAGCGTAGTTGGTAACATCCCACAGAGCCTTCAGTCTTTCGGGCTCAGCCTGTATAATGTGCAGAGCCTCCAAAGCTGCTGCTGTGGCAGCTGGCGTATTGCTGGCGCTGAAGATGTATGTTCTTGCCGTGTGGCGCAGCGAATCAATGATAATCTGATCGGCAGCAATGAAACCGCCAATTGATGCCATACTCTTGGAGAATGTACCCATAATAAGGTCAATGTCATCTGTTACACCAAAGTGGTCACAAACACCACGACCCTGTCTGCCGAATACACCCAGACCATGAGCCTCGTCCACCATGATGCTGGCATTGTACTTATGCTTCAACTCTACGATTTCAGGCAATTTAGCCAAATCACCCTCCATTGAGAATACACCGTCTACAATAATCAGTTTCACCTTATCAGGCTCACAACGCTGCAGCACCCTTTCCAGGTCTGCCATATCGTTGTGCTTGTAGTGCAACTGGGTAGCAAAGGAAAGGCGTCTGCCATCTACAATACTGGCATGGTCTCTGTCATCGCAGATGATATAGTCATCCTTACTCACCAACTGGGGGATAACACCGCTGTTAACGGTAAAACCGGTTGAGAAACACAATGCATCGTCCTTTCCTACATATTCAGCCAATTCCTTTTCCAACTGAACATGGATGTCAAGTGTACCGTTCAAGAAACGGCTGCCAGCGCATCCGCTACCGTATTTGTGCATAGCCTTGCATCCTGCTTCTATAATTCGCTCGTCACCCGTCAGACCGGTATATGCATTAGAGCCAAACATCAGAACGTGCTTTCCGCCCATTTCAACTTCAGTACCCTGCTTTCCTTCTATTTCACGGAAGTAAGGGTATATACCTTTCTCCTTTATCTCCTTTGATAAGGAGTAAAAAGGGTGCTTAGAGAGTTTTTCTTGTAATAATCCCATGTTTGAAATTTATTGTTTCGAGGGTAGCCTCCCTCATGAAAATTTTTGCAAAGTTACGACAATTTATCAAAAAACACGTTATGTGGATTGAAAAAATACACTTTAATAAGATTATTCATGTTCAGAACAGCTTCGTTTTATACACTTTTTATTACCTTTGTGCAGAAATTTATGCAAAAAAGAGTAACTGTTTGGTTCATTGTAAACCCTATTTCAGGTACCACTGATAAAAGCCGTATTATCAACTTGATACCTGACTACATGGATGCAAAGCGCTTCTCTGTGAGGATTCTATATACCCAGTTTCGTGGTCATGCTGCTCAGTATGCCCGTAAGGCGGTGGAGGAGGGGATAGATGTTTGTGTAGCTGTGGGGGGTGATGGAACCGTAAACGAGGTAGCCCGTAGTCTGATTCATACTCAGACTGCTTTGGGCATTATCCCATGCGGCAGCGGCAACGGATTGGCTCGCCATCTTTTTATACCTATGAACCCCGAAGGCTCTTTGCAAGTTCTTTCATCATGTACGATAGAGGCTTTGGATTACGGTATGATAAACGACACGCCCTTCTTCTGCACTTGCGGAATAGGGTTTGATGCCTTTGTCAGCAGTATGTTTGCCAAGAGCGAACGCAGAGGCCTTCTTACATATATCGAGAATACCTTGCGTGAGGGATTGAGATATAAGCCTGATACTTACGAGATAGAAATCGATGGCGAGAAACAGCATTACAAGGCCTTCCTTATTGCCTGTGCCAATGCCAGTCAGTACGGAAATAATGTATATATAGCACCACAGGCCAGTATGTCGGACGGACTGATGGATGTTACCATCATGGAACCCTTCACCATGTTAGAGGCTCCGCAGATAGCTATTCAGCTTTTTAATAAGACCATCGACAAGAACAGCCGCATCCGTACCTTCAAGTGCAAAAGCATGCGTATTCATCGTAGTCAACCGGGCGTTATCCATTTTGATGGCGACCCCAAGGACGAAGGAAAAGATATTCAGGTAAGCCTTGAACCAAAAGGTATTCGCATGGTGGTGAATACCAACGAGCAGTTGTACACACCCCCTCTGATTCGCGCCTTTACCGATTTCTATAACAATATGAATGCTGAACTGAATGTCATTCGTGAGGACATCAACCGTCAGCATCAGCGAATCCTTTCTATCAACAAAGAAATGTTACGTCGCTTACGTAACTCCAATAAATAACATATAAGGAATAGATATAATGTAGAGTTTTAACCGCAAACTTTAAACTTTAAACAATATCACTACTGTCCCGTTAAAGGGTCTAATTGCTCTTTAAAATAATTGAATTACAGTCTTTTACGGACAATTTTAGGAGTCAACGGTTTTGAATTTGTGCCTTTGCGGTCTAATTTGGTTGGCTATCACTTACAGGATAAACTCACCTACCCGCACTGTTCGATAAGACTAAATTCAACGATGTCAAAGATCAATTTGCCTCCCTATTTTGGGGTTATTTGATTGTTATTTAAACTCGTCCCATTTTAACGGGACACTAATGAAACAATATATATCGTGAAAAATTTGATTAAGAGAGAGCAAAGTCAAACGGGTTTGAGCTTTGCCGAACGTGAAAATTTTCGACCACTGGTCATAAAATTTATGCATTGGATGCTTGCCGCCACCCTTATCTGCGGCGCAAGTGTATTTACATCGTGCGATAACAATAGTGACAACCCTGTTCCTTCCAAGAAGAAATACAGGCTAGTACAGCGCAAGGAGGTATATGATAATACCGATGCCTATTACATCACCGACTACGGGTACGATGATCAGGGACGTCTGATTTCACTTAAAAGAGTGGGCTATAATACCCAGTATAGTGATGGTGCTTTCGTGGATGCCAATTATACCTACACATACGAAGATCACTGCATTATTGAGAGACATCTAAACAGTAATTATATTTACTATTATACGCTGAACGATGATGGGCTGGTAGTCAAGGTGCAGTCAGCATCGATAGAAGACGGCGTAGAAACCCCCGGGTATCCTGATTATCTCCAGTATAAGGACGGCAGGATACTATCTATCGAAGATACTAATGCCAAACATTTGACAGTCTTCCATTACGAAGGTGATGACCTGATGTATTTCCAACGGGAAGATGTGGAAGTGTCTCCGGTCTTATATACCTATACGCGTACGGAACTGAGTGTTGATCACGGCTATCTGAATACACCTTATACCACTATGGATGAGCCACTGTACATGATGGGATATTTCGGCAAGCCATCGAAGCACCTGGAATCACATAAAAAGTCAGAAACTAAAGACTCCAAAATCTACGCATTATTTGACTACGATTATACTTACACCATTGCTGACGGACATATCGTGGAAATGGTGGAAGTCACACACATGATAATTGATTATGTGTTTTATAAAGATGACTCAACTAAAACAACTACTTCCACTTTCACTTATGAGGAATATTGATAAAGGTTATAGGTTAGTGCTTAGTGAGAACAAAAACCAAAAACAAAAACGCTAACCGCTAACCATTAACTGCTAATCGAAAAAGGCTTTAGTTAAAGGTGAGCTAACCAATGTGTTGGCTCACTTTTTTTATCCATTGTTATTTGGCTATGAAAAATAAAAGATGTATCTTTGAAACTTCGTCTCGAAGATACTCTCGCTCGGGAATAAAAATAAAAGCGATTTTATTTTGTATTCCGCTCACTTATTCGTTACCATCTGCTACAACACAGTGAAGGATGTGAAGTACATCAAACCCATTATCTCCGCCTCCGACATCTGTATCAATCCCGTTAACTGGCGCACGGACACCACACCCGCAACACTCCACGACACCATTACCGTCACCGTTTCGTCTGCGTATCATGTCCTTGTAGTCACTGGCTACAGCGGTTCAGAGTATTCCCCCTACAAAGACTTCCTCAATGTGGGCGATATCCACAGTTGCGAACCCTGGCTCTACAGTGAGTGCCTTGCGAAGAACATCTCTGTTAGAACTAAGAAGTGGCGCGAAAAGGGTGGGAATTGATGCAATTGGTTTAGAGGTTACTGGCAAGGCGAGAGTTCAGATAGGAAAGCAAATCCTGGAATAATTCTCGCATGTGTGTTTGGTATAGAATCACTACACTTTTATACTACCACAGGTAGTCCTCTATGTAGCGGTTGAAGGCTATGGGTTTATCCCAACCATAATTTTTGGCGGCCTGCAGGATGTGTTGTTCATGTTCTGGTGGAACAGGACGGGTACCGTTGTGATACTCGTAGTATCGCTTACGGCTGAAGTAATGGATAAGGTGTTGCTTCAACGGCTTGGCAATACGTTCAGGCATGTCGTAGTATATATTTGAGATTCCCATTGGCATACGTACGGTTTGGTCCTTCATATACAGCGGGCACTTATTGGTCTGTATTAGAGGATGGTTCAGATTGACTGTGTTAGTGTAGTAACGGTCTTCTGGTACGTAGGTGCGCAAAATCCAATGCAGACATTCTTCGCGCAAAGGGCATGTTTGTGTAAGACATACGCCAAACCCTTTGTCAGCTTTCTCGGCGAATTTCTCTTCGCGCGTCATTGTATAGATGCTTTTTTTCTTTTCCATTTTTACTTCCGATAGTTCATAATTCTTATGCAAAGATAGTGCAAAAATGTGATAGTACAAAATTCTCTTTTCATTTTTTCTTCATTTTTCCCTTTTTTATTCATTATTCGTTGTAACCATCTAATATTCAGTTGATTAATGAATGAATGATGCATTCATTTTGTTCATCATTTATTCATAAATCGTCTTTTTTCCGACTTGAATCAAATTTTTTAAGAGGATAAGTCTTTAAAAATCAACGTGTTTCACGACAGTAACCATAAGTGAAACACTTTGTTCCCTTTGACGAAACACTTTGTTTCCCTCGGAGAAACACTTTGTTTCCATTAATTGCACATGTGAGAAACACTATTTGAACGAGTGAAATGTGAGGACCAAAAATCGGTTTTTTCCACATAATGAATGATGGATGAATAAATGCAATATTTTATTCATTACTTAATCTCCTGTATTTCAAATAGTTATTTCAAATGATGAATAAATTCTCCATTTTTGTGCAATTTCTGTTTGGAATTTTTCATGAATTTCGCTATCTTTGCAAACCAAAAAACTAACACAGAGGCGCTAAAAATGCATTTATTTCGCTACACTCTAATAAAGCGGGGCCCGACCTTGTACACTCCATGCCCTTCATGGACTTCGGATGTGGCTTAATTCAAATACTAACAAAAGGCAAAGACTTATCAATCATGTACGATCAGATTAAGGAGGATCCCGTTTATATTATGCTTTATACAGTAGTGACAGTTACGGCGGTTCTTACCAGCTGTTACTTACTGTTTCGTCGTGGCAACGCTTTTGCCTCTGACATTACACCTCCAGCACACCTGCGCCGCTGGACGGGAATATTCTTTGCATCCCTCGCTTTGAATCACCTATGGTATATGCCGATCTTCTTTCTCTCCTCAATTGAGGATATTATGATGATTGACCTTGTAGGCGGATTGCTTGATAGCATGACAGTTTTTCCTTTGGCAATTATCGTGTTGCTCGCCATGCTCCAAGACTGCAAACGACCGCTGTGGCCTGTTGCTGTGATGATGGCACCGATTGTTTTAGCAGGGGTATGGTGCGTTTTTACCCGCAGCTATGCCCTCCTCCCAGTGCTAATAGGCTATCTCTTATTAATGTGCATAGGCTTAATTATATATATGGTACGCGCATTGAGAAAGTATGGGCGCTGGCTGCGCGACAACTATGCCGACCTGGAGCACAAGGAGGTGTGGCAGAGTTTCGTGGTGCTGGCCATCATTATGTTGGTGTTCGCCGTCTATGCGTTCATCTACGAAGGCCCGCTTTACCAATATTCCATGCAGGTAATCATCTTAGTACTTGTCTTTTATCTCTTGTGGCGAGTGGAGACGTTAAGCGACCTGAGCCTCTCCCAACAACCAGAAAACCAACCTATAGATTTGAGAATTCCCGCTAAACGGGAAATCGACGTACGCCAAAAGGCCCCCACCGCCAACTTTGGACCATTGCTGCAGAAGTATTGCGTAGACACTCAACTCTATTTGCAGCATGACCTTACTCTCTCTCAGTTAGCCCACGCCATTGGTACTAACCGCACTTATCTTACCAACTATTTCATCCATGAAGGCATTACATACAATGCCTATATTAACGACTTGCGCATCAATCATTTCGTCAGTCTTTATCACGAGGCTGTTTCTACGGAAAGCCCCATCACTGCCCAACAACTTGCTCATGACAGTGGCTACCGGAGTTACAGTACTTTCAGCCTCGCTTTCAAGCAGCGCATGGGCCAGTCTGTAACAGCATGGATGCGCAACACTGCTGAATGATATATCCCCCTAATTTGGTTTAATAGGAGGGAATGACTTTCAAAATATGCAAAAAGTGTTTCAAAATATGCAAATTTTACTTTTATTTGCCCACATAGCTTTGTATTTTGAAGAAATTTAACTTACTTTGTGAGCAAACAATAATAACATGGAAACAAGATTTAAGAAAACTGCTAAGATTTTTGATATTGTCATAACCGCTGTAGCAGCAATTCTTTCGGTACTTATTGTGCTTTATGGTGTAGTTCACTTTGGCCTGGAGGAGACATGGCCCGAACTGGTGCTCAACATCTTCTACATAGCCTGTCTGGTGATGATAGTCATGTACTTTTTCAACCGTATGGATACCAATCGGTTCAACTATTGGTGCTCTATCTCGGCGGGCATCACGGTGTTGCTGCGCGATGTCCTCTTTCCGCCCGCATTGGCCTGTTACCCTATACGGCTTACGTGTTTCACGCTGTCGGTGCTGCTGGTCTGCATGCTCACTTACTTCTATGCCCGCAAGGACTGGAAGAGCTACTCGAAGGCTAACCTATGGGCTATCTGCGGCGTAGACATCCTCATAGCCACACTCTACCAAATCGACATCATGTGGTTCGAGCCGTTCGACGAGTACACCAATTATATGCTGACGGAAATTTGGATACGTCCCACCATTACCTACGGCCTTGTGGCCTGTTTCGTAACGGAAACGAAGGAAAAGACCCCTTAGCTTAAAAGACTCACAAACAGTAAACCTAAACTAAATTAGACACTAAACCTTAAACATTATAATATAATAAACATTATAGGTTTTAACCGTAAACCAAATCAACAATCCATGAAACAAACTATTATTCTTGGTAATATCATCACGATGGATGAGAAGCGGCCTTTTGCCAAAGCTGCTTTAGTGAAGAGCGGCCTGTTTGCTTATATCGGTAGCGTGGAGGACGTGATGAAACTTGCTAGTCAAGATACAAAGGTGCTGGACTATGGTGATAACTACATTTATCCCGGCTTCATAGAGGCTCATGCCCACGGTTGTTTTGCCGGTTACCGTGCCGTCGGACAGGCTCCTCTAGCGCAGGCTGGCTTAAAAACCGACTACCCCAAATACCGTGAGATTATCAAAGAATTCATCGCGAAGAATCCACAGCGCCAGATTTACCTGGCTGCTGGATGGATTAAAGATGAGAAATCCATTACCAAAGCATATCTGGATGAGATATGTCCCGACAAGCCGTTGATTATGAACACTGGCGACGCTCATTCCTGCCTGCTCAATACCAAGGCGCTGGAGTGGGCTGGTGTTGACGCGGCGTTCGCAAAAAAATACGGTTACGATCTGGTGTATGTCGATGAGAACGGCGAACCTACTGGCTTTATCTGCGAGGGACCGGCTTTTGCTATCATCAATAAGGTTCCCGTTACAGTTGAGGAGGCCAAGACTTATATCCTTGCATGGCAGGATTTTGCATTCTCCAACGGTTTAACTGCCACCGCTTTTGCCGGCGATGATCTTCGCTTTCCGGAAGCTGAGGCATACTACGAGCTGGAGGAGGAGGGCAAGCTGAAGCTACGCACTTATGCCAACGTGATTATTCCAGATAACCCCACAGACCCGAAGGCAGAGATTGCCAATGTGGCCGCTATACGCGCAAAATACAGCAACGAATATTATAATATCATCGGTGCCAAGGTTCTTCTGGACGGTGTGACCGAAGCTCATACGGGTTGGATGATTGAAGACTATAAGGATCAGCCTGGCTATCACGGCGTGGAACGATTCAATGATCACGACAAGATGGTGGAGCTGATTACTGAGGCAGATAAGGAAGGGCTCTCCGTTCACGCTCACTCTGTAGGAAACGGTGCGACCCACTTCATGCTGGGTTGTATCGAGGATGCTGAGAAGATTACCGGAGACAAGGATCAGCGTAACATCCTGGCGCATTTGCAGTATGTTAACGACGAGGATATCCGTCGCATGGCCGAAACTGGTTCCATACCTGCTGTACCACCGCTATGGTCGGCTAAGATGCCTGGTGGTTATGATATGGAAGTTGCCTATGTCGGTCAGGAGTGGGCTGACAACGCATATCCCATCAAGTCTTTCTATGATGCTGGTGCCAATGTAGTGTTCCATTCTGACTATCCGGTGTCCCCGTTGATGGATATCAAGCTCAGCATTTACATGGCAGAAAAACGCGCTGCTCCAAAGGAATTATTTGGCGATTTAGATACCTGTCGTAATGCCAAGGAAGCCATCACCCGCGAACAGTCGCTGCGTGCCATGACCATTAATGTAGCCCGTCAGTTCCATCAGGAACATCGTATGGGCACTATCGAGTACGGTAAGCTTGCCAACATGACCGTATTCGACTGCGACTTTCTGCACGACGATATTGAGAAGGTAGCAAAGGCCAACCTCATCGCCACTATCGTTGACGGTGAGGAAGTTTATCAAGTGCAACAATAATTAATGGGAAGACTAGGAGACATATACAGGCATTTTAAGGAGTGGCAACTACAGCCCTATCAGGTGGCGCCACTCTCAGAGGAACAGCGCGAGTGCGCTACTTGTGGAATGCACTACCAGGGCAACTACTGTCCACGTTGCGGGCAGTCGGCCATGATAGGGCGCTATTCCTTCAAGAATGCATTCATGCTGTTTCTTGACGTCTGGGGCTTAGGCAATAGGGGTATGCTCCGCGGCATCCGCGACCTCTTGTTCCGACCCGGCTACATGATTCGCGACTACCTCAGGGGCATGCATATGGCCTATTTCCCACCTTTCAAGATGTACTTCCTGCTCTTCGCGTTGTCACTGCTGATAGATACGGGCCTAAACATCAAGGGCATAAACCGCTTGGAACAACAAGAGAAGGATATTTCTGAAGTCATTATTAGGGCCACTGCAGATAACAAAGAGGATGATGTTCAAGAAAAGAAATCACCAAAAATGACAGAAGAGGAACTCGACAAAGAGAGAAGGTTACATCAAGCAGACAAACAGTTTGAAGGCATACTGGAAACTTTCAGCAAATGGATGGAAGATCACTATTCAGGTGTGTTACTCGTTAGCCTGCTGCTCTTCTGCTATCCGCTCTGGCTGCTATTCCGTCATTGTCCTGCCATACCTGATCTACGCCTTTCGGAGTGCTTTGTGGCGATGGTCTATATCAGCAATATGCTTATCATCTATAGCCTTATCCCCTCGCTACTGTGCTTTAGCACGAATGCAGAAGTCATCTACGGGATACTTACCCTGTTGTTAGTGCTCTTTCCCATTAAACAGCTATCGGGCTACGGCTACTGGAACACCATCTGGCGATTAGCCATAGCTGCCTTGTATCTCATCGTTGCTTTGATATTGCTATTCGCTGTCTTAGTATTGGTATTTTTAATATGCTATATGAAACAAGATTAATACTAACCAAAAACCAAATATCATGGAATTACAGGAAATTAGAGAAAAACTGAAAGAAATGTACGGCGGCGTGAACATGCCAATTACCGATGGTAATTATGACCAGAAGGTGGCCGTAAAGTGCATAAACGGTACTTTCGTGGGCAGAAAGACGGAGAACGTTACTGTCTTCAGGGGCATTCCTTATGTAGGCAAGCAACCCGTAGGGGAGCTGCGCTGGAAGGCTCCTGTGGATATCGTTCCGAACGATGGTGTATATGAGGCCTATTACAATGCGAAGAGCGCTTACGGCAATCCGGGGTTTGAAGTAGGTTCAATATACTATCAGGATGAAGACTGCCTGTATCTGAATGTATTTCGGTCGGACGATGTGGCTCTTCCCCTAAGGGGGGAAGCGGGGAAGGGGGCTCCTGTCATGGTATGGATTCACGGCGGTGCTTTTGAGTCAGGCGGTACCATCGACCCGATGTTTGACTGTATCAATTTCGTGAAGGAGAATCCCGATGTTGTTGTAGTTACCATTGCTTACAGACTCGCCTTTATGGGTTTCCTGCATCTGTCCCACCTGTCGGACGGCAAGGATTACCCAGACTCACAGAACCTGGGACTCCTGGATCAGGTTAAGGCGCTGAAGTGGGTACATGAGAACATTGCAGGCTTTGGCGGTGACCCCGACAACGTGACCATTTTTGGTGAATCTGCAGGTGCTGCCAGCTGTACCTTGCTGCCGTTGATTCCTGGTTCACATCAGTATTTCAAACGACTGATTGCTGAGAGCGGTTCTGTGAACCAGACCAGATCTCCGGAAGAAGGTATCGCCTGCACCAATAGACTGATGGAAATGCTTGGCTGCAAAACCGTAGCCGACCTTCTGAAGGTAGATGGCGACAAGCTGTTGGAAGCCTCTTCTGTACTCTTTGTACACCAGATACCTGAAAGAGACGGGAAATATCTACCCACCGATACATTTGAAGCATACGCCAATGGCGCTGCAAAGGATTTGGAGATTCTGGTGGGCTGCAACAAAGATGAAATGGACTTCTTTGTGTCCAGTTTCGGAAAGGAAGGTTGGGATAACTTTATTGCTGAACGCAAGAAGGAGAAGTTTGACAAGTTGCCTGCCGATGAGAAAGCGCTGGTAGAGAGCTACATGAAAGATGTGAAGGGCGACTACTATCAGCCAGACAGCTGCCTATTCAGCCAGAGTTGGTTTAACGCACCCATCATCAAACTGTCTGAGTGCCAGGTTATGGGCGGCGGCAAATCGTTTACCTATTATTTCACGCCCGAGTCACCCGATCCCATCATGAAGTGTGGCCATGCCATCGAGCTTTCGGTAGTATTCAATCATCCGGAGTTTACCGCCGACACAGGACGAGCTTTCGACGAGACCTTCTGCAAGACTATGCGCAAGATGTGGGTGCAGTTTGCCAAGACCGGCAATCCGTCGCTTAGCGCCGACCTCTCTCCTGACGGCAAGGCCAAGGAATGGCCTCTCTACGATATTAAGGACAAGAAGGTGATGGTACTGGATGAGTTCGACATCCATCCTGCCAAGGAATCCGAGAAGAAGATTGTGGATTGGGAGAGAACCTATTTCCTGACCAAGTATTATATGCTTTAACTGATAATATTAAAAATAACACTATGGAACAGAACATGGAAAACAAGAAGATTACAGACGGCAATTACAACAAGTCTTTGGCCGTAAAGTGTATTAACGGAACCTTCGTCGGCACGAAGGCAGAGAACATAATTTCCTTCAAGGGCATTCCATTCGTAGGGCAACAACCTGTTGGTAACCTGCGTTGGAAAGCACCCGTAGATGTTACGCCTGACGATGGTGTATATGAGGCCTATTATTTTCCCAAAGCCTCCTGCCAGGACAAATCAGTCATTCCGTATCAGGGTGAAGACTGCCTGTATCTGAACGTATGGCGGTCGGATGATGAGCCGGGGAAGAAGAAACCAGTCATGGTGTGGATTCATGGCGGTGCTTTTGCTGCTGGAGGAACAAATATCGAGTTGTTTGACTGTGCCAACCTGGCAAAAGAGAATCCGGATGTGATCTTTGTTACCGTCCAGTACAGGCTTGGACCCCTTGGCTTCCTCCACCTGTCGCACCTCCCGGACGGCAAGGATTATCCTGACTCTCAGAACCTTGGACTGCTGGACCAGAATATGGCGCTGAAGTGGGTTCATGAGAACATCGCAGCCTTTGGCGGAGACCCCGGCAACGTGACCATCTGGGGTGAATCGGCCGGCGCAGGAAGTGTGACGATGCAGCCTCTTATCAAGGGCTCGCAGCAGTACTTCAAGAAGGTTATCGCTCAGAGCGGCGCCCCCTGCCAGACCAATTCCCGGGAAGAAGCTATCGAGGCAGCGAATGATTTTATTGAGGCCCTTGGCTGCAAGACTGTCGCTGACATGATGAAGTTCTCGGCCGATGAGCTTATCGCTGCTGCAGCCGAATCGGTTACCCTGCGCCTTTTCCCCGAGCGCGACGGACGCATCCTGCCCCTGGAACCCTGGAAGGAATATGAAAACGGCGTGGCTAAGGATATCACCTTCCTGCAGGGTTGCAACAAGGATGAGATGAACTGCTTCGTGGCGGATTGGCAAGTGGAAAACTTCAAGGTATGGGCCGCAGACCGCAAGACGAAGAAATACGCCCATCTGCTCTCAGATGAGGAGAAAGCGAAGATAGAAAGCTACTGCAAGGAAGGGGCCGTAGAGGACTGGGAGCCAGACAGCCGTCTTTTCAGCCATAGCTGGTTTATCGACGGCTCCATAAAGCTGGCGGAGAGCCAGGCCATAGGCGGCGGTAAGTCCTACACCTATTTCTATAGGGTGGAGTCTTCAGACCCGATCCGCAAGAGTGCACATTTTGAAGAAGTGCCAATCGTCTTCGCTCATCCAGAATTTGTTGATGGAAGACCCTATGACCCCGCCTTCTCAAAGGCTATGCGTCAGATGTGGGTCCAGTTTGCAAGGACCGGTTGCCCGTCACCAGAATGGCCACTCTATGACCTGAAAGACAAGAAGGTCATGGTGTTTGACGAGTTCGACATCCATTCTGCAAAGGAATCCGAAGTAAAGATTGTGGATTGGGAGAAGACATACTTCCTAACCAAGTATTACATGCTCTGATGGGTTCATCATAACGTTAATTTAAAAAGAAAAACAATATGAAAGCAGATCAGATTATTAAGAACGCGAAGATTTTTACTGCAAACAAGAACAATCTTCAGGCGACCGCACTTGTTGTGAAGGACGGTAAATTTATATATGTAGGCGACGAAGCCGGTCTTTCGGCTTATGAGGGAGAGGTCACCGACCTTGGTGGAAAGTTTGTTATGCCTGGTATTATCGACAGTCATGTGCATGTGACCACCAGCATCGGATTCGCCTATATGGATCCCGGGGAATATATCTTTTGCGCCAGCAAAAAGGAAGCCCTAGACTTTATGGCGCAAAGCATCAAGAACAATCCAGGTTTGAAACGTCACAGATTTATTCTGGAGCGCAAATACTTGAATGGGAATGACATCGTCAAGGAAGATCTGGATGCTATCTGTCCCGATGCCGAAGTCCTGATACTGGAAGGCGAAGGCCACAGCGTCTGGGTGAACTCCAAGGTACTTGACAGGCACGGAATTACCGATGAGACACCCGATCGCGTGCCCGAGCTGAGTTATTATGTACGTAAAGACGGACACGTGACAGGCAATGCCTTCGAGTCATCGGGTTGGCACATGCTCTTTGATGATTTAGAAGTAACAGATGAGCAGATTGATGCAGAGCTTATGCGCTGGATAGATTATTCTGTAAAGGCTGGTGTGACCGTTGTCTTCGACGCAGGTTTTCCTGAGGGCGAGGCTCTTCACGAGCGCATCTATGAACGTTTGTACGAACTGGACAAACAAGGCATGCTGCCAGTTTATATCGACGGAAGCATTGCGCTTACCAATCCCCAGAAGACGAAGGAAGTGGTGGAGGACGTGAAGCGTTTCCGCCAGAAGTTCGACAGCGAGCACCTGAATGTGCATACCTTTAAGGTATTCATGGATGGTACCTTGAGAATCGAGACGGCTGCCCAGGTGACGCCATACGTAGATACCAACAAGAGAGGTGGTACCACCTACAGCAAGGAGGAGATGGCAGAGGTGATGAAGTTGCTCAACGAGGCTGGACTGGACTTCCATGCACATACCGTAGGCGAGCGCTCGTCCCGCACCGTGCTCGACGGTGTAGAACTGGCTAGAAAAGAACTGGGCGACAATTTCCACGTGAAAGTGACCTGTGCACATCTGGAAATCCAGGATGATGCAGATATAGAACGCTTTGCGAAACTCGATGTCACCGCTAATTACACACCATGGTGGCATTCCGGATGTACAGGTGGTAATCCTTATAAGATATGGTGCAGTCTGTTGGGTGAAGAGCGTGCCAATAAGATGTACCGCAGCAAAACGATGTGGAACACAGGTGCCAATGTGACTTTCTCGAGCGATAACATCATTTATGGTGATTTCCTAACCTGGAGTCCCTATCTTGGTATGGAAATCGGTATGACGCGATTTATCAACGAAAAGTCGAGCGCCCCTGAAAGGGTCAGAGTTGATGCAGAATACCCGTCTCCCAAAGAGAAGATGAACATAGAGGAAATGATTCTGGGATATACCATCAACGGTGCCAAGCAGCTCGGTATCGAAGCCTCCAAGGGTTCAATCGAGGTTGGCAAGGACGCAGACTTCCTGACATTCGACAACGATTTGCTCACCGCAGCGCATGAAGGATTCAGCCACAATATGCCGAGTGAGGTGTATATTGGCGGAAAGAAAATGAAATAAAAGAGGAATGAAAAGATGAAAACGAAAAGTGTAAATCTCCTTGCAAAAGGATATGAACTGATTGATGGCATAACGGTACCTGTTGGGACATCAAATATAGATTTGGACGTAGAGGGAAAGGAGCCCTTGAACGCTGAAAAGCTGACCATTGCCGTAGGGAATGAGAAGATAAACATGTATGTCTTCCGTCCTGCAAACTACAAAGCGGGTGAGACGACACCGCTTGTCTATTTCATTCACGGTGGTGGCTATCATTTTGGCAATGTCAGCATGGATCAGGAAAAGATACAGGGCGTGGCAGATGGGAGCGGTGCCACGGTTATTGCCCCTGACTATACACTTTCTCTGGATCCTTCTTACAAATATCCCATGGAGCTTGAACAGGTATATGCAGGACTTCATTATGCATACGAGCATGCGGATGAATTAAATATCGATCCCGATAATTTTGTCATTGAGGGAGAAAGCGCCGGTGGTGGACTAGCCGCACGTCTGGGTCTCTATAACAAGGACAAAGGAAAGGTTCCCCTGAAGGGCCAGGTGCTCATCTATCCCATGCTGGACTACCGTACCGGCGGTGAAAAGGATATTTACAAGAATGAATATGCCGGGCATTGTGTATGGACAAAGGAGAACAACGTCTTTGGATGGGGGAAACTGATTGCCGGACAGGACAAGAAGCTTACCGATGAGGAAATGATCTATTTTTCACCGGCAGTCGCAACCGTTGAGCAGTTGAAGGGATTGCCTGAGACTTTCATGATTGTCGGCAGTCTGGATCTTTTCTGCGATGAAGACATGAGTTATGCTCAGAAGCTTATGGAGGCCGGTATTTTCACAGAGCTCTATGTTGAGCCTGGAGTTCCCCACGCTTATGAGTACTTGTACTGGACGCCTCAGGCAAAAAGGTTTTTTGAACTGAGAGACCATGCGACGGCTCGGATGCTTGGAGCTGAAAAAGATGTAAAAGAGTCAGATGAAGCAAAAGCTTTCAGAGAGTTATTAATGAAGTATAATCTTGAGCAGTAATATGCGAAATAATCAATAATTATGGTACAAGATTTATACGTTTTGATGATTACGGCAGCCGTAGTCAGTATTCTGTTTAAGTTCTTGAAACAGCCAGTGGTGCTGGGCTATATCGTAGCAGGTGTCCTGGTAGGGCCTTACCTGTTTGGCAAGAGCCTCGTGAATCCCGACAACGTGAAGCAATGGGGCGACATCGGCGTGCTGTTCGTGTTGTTCTGCATCGGTCTGGAGTTCCGCCTGAAGAACCTCATCAGCAGCGGTAA
>JAFXZY010000065.1 GCA_017541025.1 Bacteroidaceae bacterium
AATTCTCAATTCTCAATTCTCAATTCCCAACTCCCTAATCCAGTCATCAATAAGCTGTCTGACTTCGTTCAGATTCTCTCTGAACTGATTGCTCAGAATCTCTGTATGGTTGACGTGCAGCAGGTTTTCACCCCCGTCAGCTGCTATCTGGTGCAAGAGTGATTCTTGGGCATTTCCGCTAACCACACGCATCATGCCTTCTTTGCGGGTGCTGGGTATGTTTACCAGATTAGCAAAGGAACGGCCTTCCGTCAGATTCAGGCTGGCAGCTCCGGCCCCTCCGTTTCCTCCGTGACACTGTATGCATGCCATATTGAAAAGGCCCAACTGCAAGGCGCCAAACCTGCTCACATCCGTCGGTCCCAGGTCCATGCGGATAGTATCCTTTTGGTTGGCATAATCTTCCAGATTCACACGGGCAAGGGTGATGATGCGTTCGCGCAGTCGGTTTGTAATAGCCAGTTCCACTGTGTTGATGTCATCTCCGATGTTGGAGAGTATCATTTCTACTCTTGTTCCGTCAGGTGTGGTGTTGGGCAAACTGCGTACTACCTGTGCGTAGTTGTCGCCTGTGCTGAATCCTGCCAATGAAATAGAATATTTGCTTTCCCACGTGTCAATACCAGAAAGAACGGCTGTCAGTTTTACCGTATGCCCTTTATCTGTGATGGTGTAAGACTGTTCTTCTATATCACCTGAATCGCAAGAAGCGAACAAGAACATGAAGAGTAAAAGCCCCCTCCAACTCCCCCAAAGGAGGAGAGAATAGTTATGAAATGAGAATTTTATCATCTGTCATTTTGCTTTTTGAATATTGCTTTCTAAATTATGAATTATCATTCGCGGTAGCGGCTCTCCCCTTTGGGGGAGCGGGGAGAGGGGCCTTAGAAGCTGAATTGCAGTTGAACAGAAGCATGATGGGTAGAGATGCCTAAGTCGTCATTATCTCGATCAAGTTGTGTCTTATGACCATACCTTCCGGTAAACTGATACATGGCGGAAAGTTTGATGTGTACCTTGGGTATGTAATAGTTGCATACCACAGCAGGCATATTCAGGAATCCGTCTTTTGTCGTTCCGTTTCTGTCCATAAAGTCATATCGTACACCCAGTTGTACGGTAGGATGGACAAAATATCCCACCTGAGCGTATGCTCCCCAGTAGTTGAATGTCTCATCAATCTTCTGTCGTTTGGTAAAACCTACGTGCATCCAGTAAGCTTCTGCTCCCACATACCACCGGTTCAGCAGCATAGAGAATTCTGCTCCCAGACGGGTGTCATTGGTACTTTCGCTTTCGCTCTCTACATTCAGACCTCCGCTAATGCCAAACAGCATGTGTCTTCCTTTCAACATCTTGGCATTACCCTGTGTAGCAGGCATCTGTCCCCAGGGCATAAAAGTGAGGCGTCCTGCATAGAGCAAGGCAGGAATATGCCAGTCGTCCGAGAATGTTTTGGTTGCTGCGTTTACCGAAGAACCGCTTCCGTTCCACAGACCCACTTCATAGCCTATCAGCCAACTGTCCTGTTTCTTGTTCAGTTTGGCTACGCCATGAAACTCAACGCCTAAATCAAATCCTGTTCCGATGATGGGATTGACAGCGTTCAGGGTGTGAGGCATGATAATGGAAGTGGTAAGCGATGTCGGTAGAATGGGGAACAATGTCTCTCCCAATGTGGTCAGATAGGCGTGTGTGAAAGGAGTCTTAAACTTTCCTACGCGGAAACGGGCAGCAGGATTAATTCTTAAGTCCACCCAACCCTGTTGCAGGATGTCTGCCCCCTTGGCTGCAGCATTTACAGAAAGGTTGTAGTCCAGTCTGCCAAATGTCTTACCGGTAAAACCCAGAATGGCATACGGGATAGCAAAGCCTGAATTGGCTACATTGTCCTGATTGTAAGCCTTGTCCAATCCTTCGTCGTCGTAATAGTTAAATTGCCCGCGTGTCTGCAGGAACAGATAAGGTTTAAAGACAAATTTCCCGTTTTTCGACTGAAGCGTGAAACCTCGGTCGTCGGCAATGCCCAATACACCATTCTCCATGTCTATGTTTGGCGCATCCTGTGCCATTGTCAAGTGAAGAGTGAGGAGTGAAGAATGAAGAATCAAAAGTATTAATAATCGTTTCATAATTAACGTTTTTTTCTAATGTCTAACGTCTAAGAGCTTAATCGGTTATCGGTTATCGGTTATCGGTTATCGGTTATTGGTTATCTGTTATCGTTGACGTTGACGTTGTCGTTGTCGTTATCGTTATCGTTGACGTTGTCGTTGACGTTATCGTTGTCGTTGTCGTTAAAGACTTTCCAGGAACTTTATCAGCGCCCCTCGGTCATCCTTATGCATTTTCTTGAACAGGTTTTTGGAAGCCTCGCCCTCGCCTCCGTGCCATAGGATGGCTTCTTGCAGGTTTCGGGCTCTTCCATCATGCAGGAAATAGGTGTGAGCGTTTACCTTCTCTTGCAGACCAATACCCCACAAGGGTGTGGTGCGCCATTCGTTTCCTCTGGCCAGACCACTCACATAGTTGTCGTTCAGTCCTACGCCCATAATCTCAGAACCCATGTCGTGCAACAGGAAGTCGCTGTAGGGGTGAATCGTCTGATTGCCCAACCAGGGAAGCTCTGTTCCGTTCAGTAGCGTAGCACCTCGCGGCTTTGTATGCAAGGTGGTTACGTGGCATAAGTGACATTTGGCTTCAAAGAACATCTGCTCTCCTTTTTCTATCAGCTGGCGTTCCGAGATACGGTTACCCTTGTAGGTGACCTGTGTCGTTGCACTTCCCAGACGGCGGGCAGGAACGCCCAATCCGTGCAAGTAATAATCTACATCTTCCATATCTTCGGTCGAGATGTCCAACTTGTCGTACAGCAGCCCCATCATAGAGCCTTGTTGCATCTGCATCTGGCCCTCGCAAATTTCCTCTGGATAACGGCTGTTTGTTACACCCATATCGCTGGAAAAGCCCAATTCAACGGTTAAATCGGCATGTTGAGCCTTATTGCCCGATAGGCCCAGACGTAACTTGCCTCGCTCTGTGATGTAGTTGCATCGTCCGGATATCCCGTATTCCGGATAATTGGATCTTTGTGCCAATGCTTCTATCTCGTTGGGGTCAAGGGCCATCATCTGTCCCATACCTACGTGTCGGAGCGGAATTCTCACGGTGCAGAAGAGATCTTCGGGGCGAATGGGCTCGTCTGTATCTCTGTATGTAGGCTTATACCAGTCGGTAATCGTATATTCGGGATAAACCAGTTCGTACGGTTCTCCGTCAGGGAATTGGAACTGCTGACTGTGCCAACGGCATTCCAGTTTTCCTTCAGCTGTTACGCCCATAATATTCTGATCGTGTATAACACGACCATAATCCTGAAAGAATGCTCCGTTCTTGCGGGTCACATAGACCAGCATCGACGAAAATCCGTAGGCTCCACTGCCATAGACAGGCGTCCCGTCTGGGTCCTGACCGTTCTGAGTCCACAGGCCCGGTTTGGTCCTGCCGGCATTACGGTGACACGAACCGCACGAATAGCCTGCATAAACGGGACCTAAACCGGATCCCGAATTCAGCGGATTGTCGTAGAGGCGGTCGCCATGTGTAAAACGCTTTTCGTTGGCAGGAATACTGGCAACCCAGTTAGCGTCAGTGTCGTAAGCATAGCTGGAGTTCTTAAAGACCGTAGAGGTGCCTGCAGAAAGCACAAAACCTTCTGGCACCTCTATGTCTCGGATGTCATTCACCTCTAAACCATCATTCTCACAACTCCATAGAGCTGTGAGAACGACGGCTAATAATAGCCTAATTATATATTTCATTTAACTTTCTGGAGTTATATATTTCATTTAACTTTCTGGAGTTATAGATTGAAGTTAAATAGGGAGTTAAACAGGAAGTTAAGCCTGCAAACAGGCTGGACGATAGTTCCAGCTGTTGTTTTTTTGTGGTGTCCACTTTAACTTCCGTTTTAACTTCCATTTTAATTTAACTTCCCCTTTAACTTCCATTTTAATTTAACTTCCCCTTTAACTTCCATTTTAATTTAACTTCCCCTTTAACTTCCATTTTAATTTAACTTCCGTTTTAACTTCCGCTTTAACTTCTTTATCCTAGTATGTGCGAGCCTTACCGTCTTTGAACAGCAGGAACTCCAATGTGTGGAATCCGCGTACGTTCTGAACAGCTTCTATATCTTCGTTTTCTTCGTCGTACTCACCTTCCCATTTTATCAGTTCCTCGATTTTCCCGCTCTCCATAACGCCTTTTATGGCATCTACGTCCAAAGGCCAAGAGTCCATATTGGGGTCAAGGCCCAGGTCGGCAACAGGACCAAACAGGAAGGCCTCGCTGGTTTCCCAAGGTTCACGGGCCTCAATCCACAGGTCTGCAGCTCTCTTGAAGTTGGCGCTTGAAGGCTGGTTGCTCAACACAACGATAGACTGACGCAATGCATTGGTCTTAGTAACCAAATCTGCATAGGTGGGAAGTACTACCTGATCAACGTATGTGCTTACAATTTCCTCCATTTCATCGTCATCTGCATGCTGACTGATAAAACTTGTCAGGTCTTTTTCCAATACATTCACCAAAGCGGCACAAGCTTCCTGAGCAACCAAGACGCTGGGACTGCCAATGTGACTGCGGAAAGGAGCAGCCATACTCTTGATAGAGTTGTAGGCAGCTTCGATCTTACCCTTTACGGAAGCGTACAGTGTGGCATTTTGTGCTTTGGTGAAGGCAGCCAGTGAGTGAACGGCTTCCTGATTGTTGCGAGTTCCGTTGAAAGCATTGCGAATGCTGACGATATTGTTGGAATAGTCATCGATAGAGTGCCAACTGTACCAAGACTCTACAGCATATACTGCCTCTGTGTATTTCTTGGCTTCCCAAAGATCGCGAGGCTCACCAATCTTGGCGGTGCCAACCTCTCCGGCGATGTCTATACACCCGTCAACTATCTGTTGTACGCAGGCGGCAGCGCTCTGGTACTCACCTCCAAAGGTTTTGAAGGTCTGTGCATAGGGCTCACCTCCGTTGTAGCTAACGCTCCATGCTTTATTCAGGTCGTTAGCATCCTTTGCCAGCAGATTAGCTACGGCAGTAGCGTACTGTGTCCAGGTGCCGATGTTCTGAGATGTAACATCGATGTTGTTTTCCTGGATGGTCACATCGGCGGTTCCTTCTGGAATTGTATTGCCGTTGCCGTTGTTGTTGTTGTTGTCGTCTTTGTTACAAGCTGTAAAGCTCATACTCATAGCCATAAGGCCAATCAAAAATAGTTGTTTTTTCATTTCTTTGTATGTTTTAATTCATAATTTAGTTGTTCCCGTTATCGTTCCCGTTTTAATTCTTAATTTTCCACTTATTGTCTGTTAGGAACCATCCAACGAAGGCTACGCCCAGGGCAAATTCGTTTTCCGATTTGTACTTCCCGTTACCGATACGGCGGTTGGTATAATCGGCCTTTATCACCAGATAGGGCAGAGGACGGTAGTTCAGACCTGCAACCCACATCTGGGTCTTCAGCCTGTCGTCGGCAGCTTTCAGGTTGTTGGCATCCACAATCACCTTCTCCTGTGGGTTGTAATATTCGTAGCGGAAGAACGGAACGAAATCAAGGTATTTCGGATTCTTCATGAAGGCCTTCAGGTTCAGACCTGCCTCCACACCATAGCTTACGCCGCGTTGTGCAATTGGAGCCAGACGGCTGTAAGGCGATTTGCTGCTCAGTTTATTGTTCTTTGCAGTTAACAGAGAGCTGTTGCCTACGTTTCCACCCAACAGGTTTCCACGAACGGTAAAATAACGGTGCCGGTACTGAGCATCTACCGACCAGATGGTTACAGGAACCTTAAAGGTATAGGTTTGAGGCTTATCGCTATTGGCAGCTGCATTGTTAATGTAATAGACCGAGGCACCTAACCGAAGACCGGGAACACCTCTATAATTAATGCGGGCGATGTAAGCAGGCGAGGTGAAGTTATCTACCTCGAAGAATCCTTGCTTTCCCCCAGCTACCCATGTGTTACGGTCGAATCCGTTAGCATTAAGGCCTGCCACTATCATAGCCTGATAATCGAATGAGGCCCATTTTTTGCCGAATTCACCGAGAAAACTGATACCTGTTTCGTGCCAAGTACTGGGTAAAAGAGTTGTCTCACCTTCAGGACGAACCGTCCCGAAGAAGTTGACAGGCTCATGATGTGTGTTGGTCAAGCCTACGGGGATAATCTGATGTCCTGCACGAACCATAAAATGATTATTCAGCCGGTAGGTTATATGGAATTGCTCCAAGGCCACTTCGCCGCCTTTCTCTACTTCTGTCTCGTATTCACCGTTCTCGGTGTTCTCAATCTCATAGGCATTGCCTGTACCACCAGCTTCAAATTCCACTTCAACACCCAGGTTCCAATGCTTATTGAACTTGTAGTCGCCAGCCAGCACAAAACGGGGAATAGAAATGGTGTTACGCTTAAAGTCGCTGTTTCCCTGAGCCGTTCCGTTAAATCGGTTGATACCGTAGTTCTTAAACTGAGCCAGAATCTCGCCATAACCGCCCACACGATAACGGCCGTAGCTATCCATCTCAGTAGAATCGTTGTTCCACTGGGCGTAGGCGACGCCAATTGAGAATTGAGAATTGAGAATTGAGAATTGACAGACACCAATTATTAATAATAATGTTAGTAGTAACCTTTTCATCATACAAACGTGTTTTGTTTTCCGGCTGCAAAGGTACGGCGTATTGTGAAGTCTCGCAATACACAAATTCTATGAAATTGCAAGCCTGACCGAAGTACTCTCTATACTCGTTTTTGATGAAAAGGGAATCTCTTCTGTAATAGGTTGATGCGAGGTTGGGAGAGGTGAAGACAGTTTTTTCCGGTATTATTTTGTCAGTTCACATTATATAATTATATTTGCAGCATGAGACGTTGTATTATTCTTAGTATGATGGCCTGTATAGCGTGCTTTGCGCTGACGGGCTGTGACAAACTGGATGATAGTGACGGCGATATCATGAACGAGATATTGCCAGGTAAGTGGTCGTTCTCCTACATATTCAAGGATGATGCCGACCCCGGGCTGGAGTTTGAGTACAAGTTTGTGCTGTTCAACGAGGACGGAACATGTGCCCTGACCTATGATGATGGTGCGCTGAACGGCACTTATCAGGCAACAAGTTCCATGATACGCATTGTTAGCAGTGATATTGATGACCAGGAGCGTATTATCCTATGGCGTGTCCTATCCTTATCTTCCAAACAGATTATTGCAGAATACAGTTTTGATTATCACGACCAGAGCTTTACGGTTGTGGTAACGCTGGACAGGCAGAAGTAGTCTATTGCTCTTCTATTTCGTTTCTGTGGAATTTGGTGCGCAGGTTGGTGTAGCTGTATGCCGAGAAATAGCCCAGACAGCCTCCCGTGAAGTTTGGTATGGGGTTGGTTCCTGCACTTCCCATAACTTGCATGGAGTAAAGATAGTCGTATGACGCACGGTCTATGGCTCGTATTTCTACGAGAATATCATCGTTCTCCCGCAAAGCGTCTGAATCCCCATCGTTCATCTTGCTTTCTGAGGTACAGCTGAATAGTTGCTGCAGTTCACCTCCTTTGTTCTTCTCGTCGTTCATAACAGCCCACCGATAGCCTATACTGTTGCGATAGATGTGCATGAAATAGTAGTTGTTGCGGTCGGGGTCGTCCTGAATACGCAGGTCGCCGTAGAGTACGCGCTCCGAAAACATTTTCTGCCATACGAAGCGGAACGACTTCACGTCTGGTACATCCTGCATGGTAGAAGAGGAACTGAAATGGTGCCCGTTCACATAAATATCCAGGTTGTAGGTAATACCTGGATCACCAACGGTTTCCGATGTATAGATGCCGTTGCGGGTATAGCGCAGGGTGTCGTTGAGCTCATAGTACTTGCAGCTTATCACAATGACGGCACCTTCCACAACGTGGTTCCTAAGTTCGTTGTCTGTGACGTTTTGTGTGGTGCTTAACCGTACGTTGGTACCATTCTGCGTCAGCGAGGCCTCTGCCACGTAGTGTTGGTCTGTCTCGTGGTAGTCAATGGGTATCTCTTTCTCGCAGGACAGCAGGAGTGGCAACAGGAGGAAGGCTTTTTTATAATTCATAATT
This sequence comes from Bacteroidaceae bacterium, assembly GCA_017541025.1. Classification (GTDB taxonomy): domain Bacteria; phylum Bacteroidota; class Bacteroidia; order Bacteroidales; family Bacteroidaceae; genus Physcousia. Next base: position 8,157 of record JAFXZY010000065.1, read on the forward strand.
CAAAATTAACAATTAAATGTTCAACGGTAAACGGTAAACCAACTTTCAACTTTCAATTCTCAGAATTTGAGATTAAAACTCACCGATGGTACTATGCCGAACAGGCTGTACTGTTTGGCTTTTGTGCCTCGTCCATACTGACTGTCCTCGAAAGTGATGAGGTATGGGTTGTAACGGTTGTAGAGGTTGTAGATGCCAAAGGCCCACTCTCGGGTCAGGCGGCCCTTACAGATTTTCTTTTCCCACGTAGCACTTATATCCAATCGGTGATAGTCGGGAGCACGGTAGCCGTTGCGCTCAGCGTAATAGTATATGTAGTTGTCAATTATCTGATACTTGGCACTGGGAGCTGTGAGGGCTTGTCCCGAGTTGAAAATCCATGTAGCATTAAGTGTCCATGTGGGACTGAGCTTATAGCGGGCTACGATGTTGACATCATGACGGCGGTCGTTATTGGCATTGTACCATTGTCCTTCGCTGATACCGTCGATGCGTGTCTTTGACCACGATAGGGTATAGCTGAACCATCCTGTCAGTCGTCCTGTATTCTTGCGGGCACACAACTCGGCACCATATCCCCTGCCTTCACCAGCGAGCACCAGCCGTTCTATCTCGATGGCTGAGGCAAAACTGATGCCGTCGCGGTAGTCAAGCACATTGTCAACATGGCGGTAATAGCCTTCGAGCGAAAAGTCGTAGTCTTGGGAAGGAGTCATTATGAAGAGGCCCAGGCTCACTTGATCTGCCACCTCGGGTTTCACCAGATTACTGCTAATGGCATAACGGTCGAATGGGGTGGTGGTGTTCTGGTTGCGCAACGCGTGGATGTTCTGGCTGGTACGACTATATCCAGCCTTGACGCTCATCCATTCTATTGGTTGCCATGCGAGGCTCAGGCGGGGTTCCAAGGTGACGTGAGTTTTCACGGGCATGTTCTTCCTCCGTTTGTAAATCCAGGTAATATTACCTTGCTCGTCGATGTCGTAGTAGTAGGGGCCGCCCAATGCAGAGAAAGCCGTCAGATGCAGACCTGCTGAGGCCGTCAGTTGTCGTATGGGACTGAACTGCCAGTTTACCCAGGCACTGTTGTCCCATCCCTTGCGTTGCTCTTTCTCATGATTGTTCCAGCGCGTCCATTCAGCCGACTTAACATCGCTAATCATGGTCTGTGCACCCATGTTCAACTCGTGATTTCCCAACAGCAGTCGGAAGTTCTGTCGCAAACCAACATGGCGGATATGCCCCAGATATTCAATGTTCATACCCACAATGTGTATGCCGTTGTTCGTTTGGTAAGAAGAGGCAAACAGTGTGGTCTGTGATGAAGACAGTCCGCGGAAGTTGTGTCCCCAAGTCAGACTGCCTGCCAGATTGCTCCACCTCATATCCACCATATCGTTAAGTCTGGTTTTGTCGTGACTGCCAAAGAACGAGAGGAACATCTTGTTGCGGTCGTTTATGCTCCAGTCCAGTTTCAGATTGGTATCGAAGAAGTAGAGAGAGTTGTCGCGATACTTTTTGATGGCTTTCATGAACAGGTCGATGTACGAGCGGCGGACATTGAATAACATCCCCAGTTTGTCTTTAACAATAGGGCCTTCCACCGATGCCTTGGCCGAAATCAGTCCGATGCTGGCATTCCCGCCCCAGCGGTCGGTACGACCCGTACGACCGATGATGTCAAGTACAGCTGATGAGGCTCCGCCATACTGGGCTGGCACCAACCCTTTGTAAAGAGTGGCAGAAGCCAGCGCATTATCGTTAAAGGCAGAGAAAAGGCCTGCCAGATGTCCTATGTTATAGACTGGTGCCTTGTCGTAAAGGATAGTATTCTGTGCTGCTGTGCCGCCTCGCACCTGAAAGCTGCTCGAGCCGTCGCTCTCCGACTTCACGCCAGGCAACAGTTGTAATGAACGCATAATATCCGCTTCTCCGAACAGGGCGGGTGCGGCTGTCAGCTCCTTCACCTGAATCTGCTCGGCTCCTATCTGTACGGACTCTATGCGTCGCTGTGCATTGTTGGCATTGATAACCACCTCGTGCAACTTCCGCTCTTTGACGGTGGTCGTATCCACCTGAGCTATTGCATACATCGGCAACAAAGCCATCAGCAAGAAACATAATCTGTTCATGCTGCAAAAATATATAAAAAGTTGGATTCCTCCACCAGATTAGCAATATAATGTAGGTATAGGGAATAAAAATGGATGGATAAGATAGAAAAAAGGGACGCTTGCTTTCGCAAACGCCCCCTTCTTTGGTTTAGCGGTTAGCGTTATAAACCGTAAACGGTAAACGGTAAACTCTAAAGCGGGGCCCGAAGGCTCGCTCTTAGTTCATGCAACTGGTAGTTCCCAATGCGGTAATGATAGAAGCAATAATGCTTGCCACAAGGTGAAGTATAGTCTTCCAAGTTTCTTTTTTCATAATAAGGGCCTCTCCCCCCGCCCTCTCCGAGGAGAGGGAGCCAAGGTTCTGAGGACTTTGTTAATGGTTTAACTACTGAAATTATTCTCTATTGGTTAGCGGTTAGAGGTTAAAGGTTAGCGGTTAGAGTTTAGCGTTATAAACCGTAAACTGTAAACTCTCTAAACTGACTCTAAACTCTAAACTATCAACTCTAAACTCTAAAGAGGGGCCCGAAGGCCCGCTCTTCACTAGTCTTCATCCTCCCCGCCCTGGTTAGGGTTAGGGTTGTCGTTGGTTCCGCCACCCTCGTTCCCGTTGACGTTATCGTTATCTTCAACGATACCCTCGTCGGCACTCGTTACGCGCTTCACCTCGTTGCCGTTGCGGTCGTAGCAGGTAATCTGGATGGCAGTGTCAGCCAGCTCCTCCTTCAGGTCAGTAGTGGGAGTGAAGATGATGCGGCGGCTACGGATAAGGCCAGCCTTCACCTCGTTCACGGTTGCTACACTCTTGGCACGAAGACCGAATCGCATGCTGCCCAGTCCGGGGATTGCCACGCTGTGACCTTCGGTGGCCCACGCCTTGATTACCTCGCCTGCAGCATCCCATGCCGCCTGCATTACACCCTTGCTGATGCCGCTGCGGAGAGCAGCTTCCTTGATAACCTTCTCCTGGTTAAGGGTAGTGTACAACTCAGGCGCCATGATGTAGCGGTAAGTACCGGCAAAGGTGCCAATCTTCTGTAGTTTCTCGTTTGCTTTTACTTTCAACATAGTTTAATGTGTGTTAGTTGGCCCCCTCCCTGCTCCCCCTTTGGGGGAGTGCTTAGTTTGGGAACCGTGGTTCATAATTAAAGTTTAGTTTTCTCTTATGCCGCCTTTATGCTGTGGCCTTTAGCATTCATCACTCCCCCAAAGGTGGCGACTGGGGGTCTTTGTAAATATTTTTCTTTTTCGTGTTTCACTCCCCCAAAGGGGGAAATGGAGGGGGCTTTCGTGGTAATTCTTTCTCCCTCGTGTGAGAATTTTTACCGCCTCGTGTGGGAGTAATTTTTCATCCCTTTCTTTTGACACTGCAAAGGTACAACAATTTTTTAGAATGTCCAAATATTTTGCGAAATATTTTCTAATTATTTCGCAGATTTTTTTTTGTGTTCAGTTATTCAGTATTCAGTTATTCAGTTTCTATTTTGGGTGGGAAAAAAGTTATTATTATATTATATATATAATA